>JAHDQM010000028.1 GCA_018433835.1 Methanoculleus sp. | reverse complement strand
GGGATCCGGAAGGATCGAGCAGGACCCGGAGGGATCCGGAAGGATCGAGCAGGACCCGGAGGGATCCGGAAGGATCGAGCAGGACCCGGAGGGATCCGGAAGGATCGAGCAGGACCCGGAGGGATCCGGAAGGATCCTGCGGATCCTGGAGGCCTCCGGAAGGATCGAGCAGGACCCGGAGGTGCCCGGAAGGATAGCGCAGCTCGCGGGCCGGCAAGGGTCTGCACACGAAGGCCTGCTGGCTTGTGTCCTCGATGCAGCCCAGACAGGCCTCGTACGCTTTGCCGGGGGCAGGACGCTCCGCTACCCCGCGGAATACCGCCTCGCCTTCCGGGAGCTCGGGCTCTCGATCGGGCTCCGTGGGGTCGGTATCTTCGCGGAACTGATACGAGAGAACCCGGCCCTCTCCCGGCGGGCGAACGCCCTCATGCGGTACGTGCCGCTCGCCGACGAGATAGAACGCTTCTGGATGGACCCAAAGAACCGGGAAGCCGGCACCTGGCTGCAAAACAGGGAGATCAATGCGGCGATGCTCGCAACCAGCCTCGCTCCCGGAGAGTTCCTGGCAGTCTGAGGCCGCGGCCCCTGTAGTCTCTCCTCCCTGAGGACACCGTCACCCATACAATTTTAAGGAGAGGCGATAAGGCTGGGTTCGATTGGAGGAAAGAATCATGGCATCCAGGCTGATGGACTACTTCAACAAGCAACCGAGACTCGGCGTCCTGAGCACCGCAAACAAGGAGGGGAAGGTCGATGCCGCAGTCTTCGGCTCGCCAATGATGGTCGACGAGAAGACCGTCGTCATGGGGCTCGGGAAGAACCGCACGTCTGCCTACCTGCAGGAGAACCCGAACGCCGTCTTCACGATCGTGGAGAGTGGAGAGACGATCATGGACTGGAAAGGGCTCCGGGTCTACCTGATGATGAAGGAGTATGCGACCTCCGGAGAGATGCTGGACAACTACCGGAAACAGATCGCCGGGGTCGCGGGCGAGGATGCGGCGGCGATGATCCACGCCGCGGTGACGTTCGAGGTCGGTGAAGTGCGGCCCCTCGTCGATATGGGCCAGGGCTGGGAGCAATCCATCTGACCTTTTTTGGAGGGCGTGCTTGAGGGGGTTTTCCCGGTCCCCTCTCCGCCTACTCCGAGAGGAACGGGAATATCCGCCGTAAGTTCTCATCGAGCGGTTTCTTCTTCTGCCAGGTCTCCTCGAGCGGCGTGCACGCGAGGTTCCCGCCGACCTCTCCCACCATGCATTCGCTCCGGCCCTCCATCAGCGCCTCGATGGCGGCGACACCGAGAAGGCTCCCGAGCACCCGGTCGCGCAGCGTCGGGGGACCGCCCCGCTGGAGGTGCCCGAGGACGACGACGCGGGATTCGAAGTTGAGGCGCTTACTGACTTCCCGGGCAATCTTAAAGGAGATGCCCGGCGTCTCCCCCTCCGCCACCACCACGATCGCGCTCTTCTTCCCGATGGTGAATCCTTCCCGTATGCGCTCGCTGATCCGGGCGATCGAGACCTCCTCCTCCGGGATGACCAGCTCCTCGGCGCCGCCGGCGATGCCGCTCTCGAGCGCCAGAAACCCGGCCGTCCGCCCCATCACCTCGATGAAGAAGAGGCGCTCGTGCGACCGGGCCGTGTCGCGGATGCGGTCGATCGCCTCGACCGCACAGTTTGCCGCCGTATCGAACCCGACGCAGTAGTCGGTCCCGTAGACGTCGTTGTCGATGCTCCCCGGCACGCCCACAAGCGCCGCCGTATCCGCATCGGCGGCAAGCAGGCTTGCGCCGTGGAACGTCCCCTCGCCCCCGATCAGGACGATGCCGTCAAGCCCCATCCGGTCAATGGCCGCTGCCGCCCTGAGCCTCCCGTCCCTGGTGTAGAAGTCGGGGTTCCGGGAGGTCTCGAGGATGGTGCCGCCCAGGTGGATGGTGTTTCGGATCGCTCTCCGGTCGAGCGGCACCGCGTCGCCGGCAATGAGCCCGGTATACCCCCGGCGTATCCCGACGACGGCAAGGTCGTGTGCGAGCGCGGTCCGCACCGCTGCCCGGATGCAGGCGTTCATGCCCGGGGCGTCGCCGCCGCTCGTCAGGATGCCGATGCGCCTCATGGCGTCCCTGCATCGTCGAGCGCCGCAACACCCGGGAGCGGCTTTCCCGCAAGCATCGTCAGCGCGGCCCCGCCGCCCGTCGAGACGTGGGTCATCTGGCCGTCAAGCCCGAACCGCACCACCGCATCCGTGGTCGAACCGCCGCCGATAACGGTGGTACCACGGAGGTTGGCGAGGGCCGCGGCGACCCGGCGTGTTCCCTCCGCAAACTCCGGGATCTCAAAGACGCCCATAGGCCCGTTCCAGACGACGGTCCGGGCACGCTCGAGTTCTTGAGAGAAATCGTCGGCAGCCCCGGGCCCGATATCCGCGATGATCTGGCCGTCCGGGATCTCTGTCGCGGACACAACCCGTGTCGGGACGCCCGCTTCCAGCCTCTCCGTGACGACGACATCCCGGGGCAGGAGGAGGCGGACGCCGCGCCTCATCGCTGTCTCGGCGATCTTCCTGACGGCGTCCAGGCTGTCGGTCTCGACGTACGATGTGCCGGTCCCGTACCCCTGGCTCGCAAGGAACGTCGCTGCCATACCTCCTCCGATAATGAGTGCGTCCACACGGGAGATGGTGTTCTCGAGAACCTCCAGTTTGTCGCTCACCTTGGCCCCGCCGATCACGGCGGCGAACGGTCGCTCGGGGGCTTGTAGGACGCGCGTAAACGTGCCGATCTCCTTCTCCAGCAGGAGCCCGGCAACCGCCGGCAGGTGCTTCGGAACGCCCACAACCGACGCATGGGCCCTGTGGGAGGCTCCGAAGGCGTCGTTGACGTAGATCTCCGCGAGGCTGGCGAGTTCCTCCGCAAAAGCCGGGTCGTCTTTCTTCTCCTCCGGGTGGAATCGGAGGTTTTCGAGGAGAACGATATCCCCGTCGCTCATTGCCGCGACCGCGCTCTCCACCTCCGGTCCGACGCAGTCCCGGAGCGCAACGACCGGCCGGTCGAGCAGCGCGGAGAGCCGGTTTGCCACGAGAACGAGGCGTAACCTCTCCACGACCCTACCCTGCGGCCGGCCCAGGTGTGAGCAGAGGATGACCCGTGCGTCCCGCTCGCAGAGGTAGCGTATCGTCGGCAGGCTGGCCCGGATGCGGGTATCGTCGGCGATGCCGCCGTCCTTGTCGAGCGGCACGTTGAAATCGGCACGAACGAGCACCCTTTTGTCCCTCACGTCAATCTCCCGGACGGTCTTCTTCCGTCTTGCTAGCACGTTCTGCATACCTGCATACCCCCGGAGCAGCGGAGAACGGCGGAGTTCCTGTGCCGGGTACACGGGCGGCTGCACCGCCCCGTCCGGCCTCCTGCAGTCTTTTGGCTGTTCCCCGCTGAATTACGGTGCCTCGTGCATGCGTGCCCAGGCATATATAGTGTTCGCCGCGGCATCCCGGCGGAGGATCCCCCTGTTACCGCCGGGTGCGGCCCGGCTGCCGGGGCTCCGACCCTTGCGGACATCCTCCGGTCCCCCTAAAAATTGTCGCCGGCCCGTGCTGGGAGCCAGGGCCGGCGGCCGGTCTGATTCCTGCTCTTCCGACCGTCTCACCGCTCCATGCGGCGCTCCCAGTAGGGCGTGTAACCGTAGTGGTTGTACATCCCGGTGAGCCACTCGCGCTCGGCGGTCATCGGCCAGTTGTCCTTGTCAAAGCCCGGAGCGTTCTCCAACCGCTCTTTGGGCATGTTCAGGACAAATGAATCATCGGTCGCGTTGTACTGAAGTGCCTCCCAGGGGATGGCGAAGAGTTTGTCGCCGAGGCCCATGATGCCCCCGAACGAGAGGGCGGCGTAGGCGATGCAACCTTCGCTGGTATCGATCACGACGTCCTTGATGCTTCCGAGGTCTTCACCCCGCGGGTTCCTGACCGTATAATCCGCAATATCCTTTCCCCGCATAATATTCCGTGTTCCCATCGCTGTGGCAGATCCTCTCATATGTATCACATCTCCAGGATTGTGGAACATGCCGTCCCACGGCAGGGGGGTCATACAGGCCGCGCAGTATTTAATTCTTGCTAACTATAATAATTCAAGAATAAAAAGAGTCGCTCTCCGGGATGGGCAGCCGGAGGCGGCATTGCGCCCGGAGCAGAACCTACTGCTTCGCCTCTTCCTTCCTCCTCCACTCGCCCCCGGCCCCTTCTCGTAGACCTGCTCCACCGCCGCCCAGGCGACTTTGTGGGCAACCTCCTCGCGAGACTCTTCCGGGTTTCGCCGTTCCGAGGGGTCGGCATACTGCTCCCAGGCACTGTTGAACGCTTCACGATAGATCTCCCGACCGTGCTCGGGAAGCAGTTCCCTCACCGGCCGGGGCAGGTATTGCTTGCATAATACGGCATACTCTCACCCGTTCCAGTGTGCCCGGGTGTGCCTCGGCCAGTATAAAAATGTTTCAGGTGCCCGTGGGCGAATCGGGCCGGCACGGCGTACAATCGGCCGAACCGGACGTGGGGGGTGGGGCCTGCGCCTGAGCGCCGTCTCCCAGGTGATAGTGCTTTCTCAGGTACTGCCTGATGCTCAGCGATGCGACGTAATCCCGGTCCAGGTCCGTAACGATTCCGTTGATGATCCGCGCCTGTTCGGAGATCTTCCGGGTGACCTCCCCGCCCTGCATGTCGGCAAGACCGACGATGACGGCGAGCGGGTTCCTGATGCGATCGCCAAGGCATGCGAATTGCTCAGTGTTCCGGTCGAGCTGCGAACAGGCTTCCTGCCACAGGTGTTCATCGGTCTTTTGATGCGCAACCGCGATGATCCCGGTGAAGCTGCCCTCACCGTCGTCGACTGGTGAAAATCCGAAGGTCACGGCAACCGGTTGATTCTGCGCGTCCATGAGAACTGCTTCCATCCCGCGCCCCCCTCCGGCCGGATCGGAGCTCCCCGCCGATCCCCTGGAGACGCGATCCAGGAAGCAGGCTTTCTGGAAATCGGCAACAGAATCCCGGATCATTATGGAAGAGAGGTGTTTTCCTGCCAGATCATCAGGGTTATGCCCGAGGAGCCCCTTCACCGAGGGGCTCACCGATGTTATCGTAAGGCCGGGATCGAGGGATATGACCAGGTCGGAAGAGAAGGCTTTCAGGAAGTCATATCGTTGCCGGTACTCCTGAAGGCTCGTCTCCGCCCGGTCGGAATCCTGGCTGATGTGGTAGGTATCCAGGCGCGCACCCCGGGCCGGCCCGGCGGGGATTACGGTGCTCGAGTACTCCACCCAGGCCCTTCTAGCCGGAGCACGGGACATGCAGTATCGCCTTGCCGGAATATTCTCGCAAAAGAAGCAGGATACGATGAAGTCTTCTTTTAGATCTTCGCCGTCCAGTAGATTCGGGGAGATGCAGAAGGAGATGAACTCTACGGCATTCATGCCGATTGTTTCGTACCCGCTCATTCCAAAGAGCCTCTCCATGGCTTTGTTCATCCAGGCGACAGTCTGATCCGGGCCGATCAGCACGATTCCATCCTCCTGGCGGTCAACCAGCAGTGCCAGGAGGTTCCGGGTAGATACAGCAGTGTGGAAATCATCCTGTGCGTAGCAGTTTCCGCGGTAAAGCAGCGCCTCGGCTACCTGCTCCTGTTCCGATTTCTGTTTACCGGTCCTGTGACAGCTCATACCCGTCGCCCCGGAGTAATGCATCTGATCCCCGAGATATACATTAAAAATAACCTGTATAAATGGCTTTCTTACGGTTTCGCCGAACAAACGCAAGCAGTTTGCAAAATTATAACATCATTGGATTTGTCCAATAGTACTGTACCGTTTCGGTCAGAATGTAATATTTCCCTACCCTCGATCGTATACACTATGCAAGCACAGGACCTCATCATCTCGATTCTCGTGGTTACGCTTTCGGGAGCCCTCAAACTGCAATTCGCGTACGGGTTCCTCGGCAACCACGTACCGATCGCTGAATTTGCCGCCGCGGCACTCATTGCATATGCAGCCTATGCGTTCGATCGGGGTGTGGAGAACAAGGAGGATGAGAAACGGGGAAGCCGATTTCGGAACACACTCCTGGCGACGGCGCTCATCGCCACGGTCGGTGCATTCGCCCTCTACCCGAACCCCGCCCTTCTCGTGCCGTTCCTCGTTGCGTATCTCTATGCGAAGGGCATCGGGGGGTACAGGCTGAAGGGGAGCAGGGGAATAAAGAACTGTATCGTCGCTCTCACCTGGTCGCTCGGCATCCTGATATTCCTCGGCACCTTCAACCTGCCGGTCATGCTGGTCTGCCTCTTCTTCTTCTGTAAAAGTTTTGTCAATACCGTCATTTATGACGTCCGCGATGTCGATAAAGACAGGACGGCAGGTATCCTGACGATCCCGACAGTCCTCTCCCGGATGCAGGTCACCACCCTGCTGCTCGGTCTCAGCCTGGCCGCCCACGTAGCTGTCTTCGGTGCATATTTTTCAGGCATTATCGCCGGCATCGACGTTCTGCTCATCAGTCTGGTTCACAGCACCTTCTACATCGTCGCCTACTGCAACCGGTTCGAGATGTTTAGGAACGCGCTCGTCGACGGGGAATGGATACTCTATACCGGCTATACGATTCTCCGCGATTGTGTCCTGTAGTGATGGATAAGATCCTTTCCAAATTTTATTGCTTCCGGAGACGTTGCGATGAGATCCCGCGTGAAATCGTAACTTCCAGACTTATAGAAGAACCCGATCGAGAGGAAGGTGTCCGTGACGGTGGCAGCGATCCCGGGGGCTCCCGGGGCGAGGTAGATCTCAATATTATCGTAGTTCTCGACCGGATAAGCCGAGATTATGTTGAGGACCTCCTGTGTGACCACGAGAGAGATCTTATCGATGCTCTCTGCCAGGCTCTTGAAGGAATCGGGGTAATCAGGGAAAAGAATCGGGGAGACGCCGTAAATCTCCCGAATGTTTCTTAGATGGTCGGTAAATATGCGGTGCGGTTTCAGGATATCGGATGGCTCCGAGGCGATAACCTGAGCATCGCGGATCTCGCAAAGGCGGAGAGCAAACTCGTCCGGGAATACGATGACATGGTCCGGAAAGGCTTCATAAAGCATATGGAGGGCGTTGATGCTCTCCTTGAACCGCTCGAAGACGATGAGGTTGGCGTGCCCCCTATCGGTCAACGAGACCTCGCCGTCGGCCTCCCTGACGAACCCCACCTTCTTGAGGTAACTGACGGTAAAAGCGTAGGTTGAGGAGGGTATATGCCTTTTAATCTCATCTTTGGGCTCCTCCCGCAGAAGTGCGTCCAGAACCTCGATCCGGCGCTCACTCGAAAAGATCCTCATGAAATCGGTGATTTTCATGTACCTACTCATATTTCGTCGGTAGCGTCAGATTAATCTTGTTCTTTGTAAAGACGATATACTGAATATTCTGCGGAGCCGATCGTTTTTTGGCTGCGCCGAAGAGCCTGCACCGGGACCGTTCCTGCCGGCCCCGATCCCCGGGACCGGGCAGCAGGCAAGAATTTTCTTTACACTCATGAATGTCAACTGGCGAGCCATACCCCAGGCGAACAACACTCTCGCCGCCCTCTTTGCGGCATGCGAGGGTTACGGCTACCACCTTGAGGTCACCGACGAACCGCACCCCGACATCACCATCTACAGCATAAACTCCATCAACGAGCGCATGTACCGTGACGAGATCGCGGGGACCGACTGCATAACGATTGTCGGAGGGCCCCACGCCTCCGCCTGTTACCGTGAGGTGGCGGAGTATGCCGACTATGTCGTCGTCGGGGAAGGCGAGTACACCCTCCCGGCGCTTCTATCCGCCATCGAAGCGGGGAGGGACCCGCCTCCCGGCGTCGCCACCGCCGCCGGTTACACGCCTGCCCGCCACACAGTCCTCCTCGACGGTCACCCACCCTTTACGCAGATCAAAGGGTTCGTCGAGATCACCCGCGGATGCCCGTTCTCCTGCGGGTACTGCCAGACGCCCCGCCTCTTCGGGCGGTGCATGCGTCACCGCTCCATAGACGAGATCGTTCGCTATGCCTCCCGCTACCGGGACATCCGGTTCGTCACCCCGAACGCCCTCGCCTACGGCTCGGACGGCGTCCACCTCCGGCTCGACAAAGTTGAGCGGCTTCTCCGAAATCTCGACGGAAGGATCTACTTCGGCACCTTCCCCGGCGAGGTGCGCCCGGAGTGCGTCTCGCGGCAGTCCGTCGAACTCGTTCTCGACCACTGCGCCAATACCCGCCTGCACTTCGGGGCCCAGTCCGGCAGCGACGGGGTGCTTCGCCGCCTGCACCGGGGGCACACCGTGGAAGACGTCGTCCGTGCCGTCGACCTCTGCCGGGAGTACGGGCTCGTCCCGATCGTTGATTTTATCCTTGGGCTGCCGTTCGAGAGCGACGACGACCAGCGCGCGACGCTCGACCTAGTGAGGCTGGTCACCCGGGGCGGGAAGGCGCACATCCACTATTTCATGCCGCTGCCCGGGACTCCGCTCCAAAACGACCGGCCCCGCCCGCTCCTTGCCGAGACAAAAAAGGTTCTTGGCAAACTGGCGCTCGACGGCAGAATAACCGGCTCGTGGATGGATCATGAGATAAGGTTTTTTAGACACACTTCTCATCTATAGAGCATGACGGATGTGCTACTCCTAGCAGATCTGCACGGTAACTACGGAAAGCTTGACGCTTTTCTCGGCTACGACTACGATGCAGTCATCATTGCAGGCGACATCACCAATTTCGGTCCACTTGAGCCTGTAGATTCGGTACTCTCCAACTTTGAAGTACCGTGTTTCGCAATCCCCGGCAACTGCGATCCCCGCGAGATCATCGACGTGCTCGAGCGCTCAGACGCGGTCTGCCTGCACAACTCGTGGATCGCCCTTGGCAAGATCACGCTCGCAGGTCTCGGGGGTTCGAACAAGACCCCGTTCGACACGCCGTTCGAGCTGACGGAAGAAGAGATCGATAAAGAACTCACCCGGATTGCCAGCCACATGGACAAAAACGTTCACAACGTCCTGCTCAGCCACGCCCCGCCGTACGAGGCGCTGGATGCCGTCGGCGAGGGTCACGTCGGGAGCAGGAGCATCAGGAAGCACATGACCCGGTTCGACCTGGTCTGCTGTGCCCATATCCACGAGGCACGGGGCATCACCGAGGTCGACGGCGTCACCGTCGTCAACCCCGGACCCGCCTCAGAAGGCTACGGCGCCCTCATCCACTTCGGGAAGGAGCCGAAAGATATCCATATCGAGCTTATTGCTGTTTAGACAACAGCATCTCAAGATACGAGGTGTAGATCGGTGGACCGTCTACACCTAATTCTTTTGCAATCGCTCCGATCCGGTCGGCAGCGTCCTCTTTATCGTCCTCAGTCAGGATCTCGATCTCGATGAACGTCCCGAGCCCCTCGACGTCGTCGAGCGTAACCGTCACGTCCCCCATCTCGTAGAACTCCCGAACTTTTGAGACCGTGGCAGCCCGGCGGAACCCGAGACGGGAGAGGATCTCCTCGAGGGTCTCCCCCGAGGCCACCGGGAGGTTGAACTCCTCGCGGGCCTTTGCGCTCCCGACCCGGACCTTCGGGCCTTTGTAGGTCACGGTAAACCCGACATCGTCGTACCTGACCCTTAATGCCTCGTCGGTCCTCCCGAAATCACGGTGGGGGGCGTTGTAGTAGACGTCGCGTTCCTGCTGTCTAGAGCCCATCTGCACTCCCTTCCGGTTGAGCCGGGCCCTGACGTCCTCCTGGTCTCCGACCGCAAATTTTGCTTCTACCTCGAGCATGTCATTCGCGTCAGATCGTCTCTCACGAGCGACGATAAATCCTCACTGCGCGGCCCGGCCCGGCCCGGCGACCTTCTGCCGGACGAGGTCCCTCTGCTGCCGTGCTGCGGCGAGGAGCGCGTCGTCCCCGAGACGCTCGCGAGAGACGATCGCGCGCTCGGTGAGCATCAGGGCCGTGTCGTAATCCTCACGGTGGTAGAACCGGACCCCGAGCTCCAGGTTCAGGTCCGCGGCTTTCCCGTACTCCCGCGCGTGGAAGAAGTGGCAGGCAAGCGAGAGGAGGACGTGCAGTCTGCCGGAGAGGCGGTGTATGGAGCGTTCGAAGCAATCCGCGGCACGGGCGTTGAGCGCCACTCTTGCGTCGGCGGTGAGTTCCCGCCTGCAGTGCTCCTGCAGGAGCGGGTGCGCGAACGCGTACTCCCCGCCCGGGAGCCTCCGGAACATGCCGCTCTCCTGCATCCGGTCCGCCATCAGCGTCACGCCAGCCCCCTGGAGATCGAGCATGCAGGCCATGACCGGCACCGGGAACGGGGGGTTTAAGACGCAGAGTTCCTCCGCCCACGCTCTTGCGGACCCGGGGAGCGCAGCAAAGGCAAGCCCTGCCGGATCCTCCGGCCCGGCGAGCACGTCCGCGATGTTTACCCGGGACGGTGCGAGGCGCCGGTGGCGCAGGACGTTGAAGCAGGCCATGAGGCTGAACGGATCGCCCGAGGTCTCCTCGAGGAGGCCGGCGGCTGCGTCGTCGATGGAGAAGCCGAACCGTTTCTCCCCCATCTCCTGGATCTCGTGCCGCTGCATCCCGGAGAGCGGCACTTCCGGTACACCGGAATCCCGGAGTTCCTCCCGCATCGTTGCGTATCCGGAGCCGGCCCCATCCTCCCCCCGGCAGGTGAAGGCGAGGAGGATGCCGGGCGGGAGATCGTGCACGACGTCCCGGAGGAGGCGCCGGTCGAGGCTCGAGGCGAGATGGACGTCGTCGAGCAGGACCGCCGCAACACGGCCGGTCCCGGCCGTCAGCCTCCCGAGTTCCCTGAGCAGTTCCTCGAACGCCTGGTATACCCGGTCGTACCCGACCTCGGGCGACCGGGCGAAGACGCCGATGATCTCCTCGCCGGTCTTCGAGAGCAGGCCGACCGGCTCCACCGGGGCGGCATACTTCTCGAAGACGTCGTCGGCGTACCGGATCGCCTCTTTCATGCCTTCGGCACCAGGGGTCTCCCCGGACCTCGTGGATGCGGCAGATCGCCGCAGGTCCTTCAACAGTTCCCGGAACGCAAAAAAGATCATCCCCGGAAGGTCGAAGACCTCCGCCCTGAGGACGGGCGGCTGCAGCCCGCCGGGGCATTCCTGCACCTCGTACGCGAGCCGGTTCAAGAGAGAGCTCTTCCCGATGCCGGACGGGCCGGAGATCATCACCGCCTGTCCGTGCTCTCTTGCTCGCGAGAGAGCGGCAGAAATCCGTTCAAGTTCTTCCTGTCTGCCGCAGAACTCCTCCGGGGGAGTGGGGGCATACGAGACGCCCTCTACCTGCTGCTGCACCTCATCCATGATCCTGCCCGCCCACACTCAGGCCTTGAGCAGACTTCAACGTTTGGGGGGTCTCCCGGAAGAACGTCCGGCCGGATCCTGGTTTCTCGCGACCCCCCGGCCTTCAGCGGGAGTGCCTGCCCGCCGGGGCAGGCGGTAGACAGTATAAATACCATTCCATCCAAATAAAGTGGGACAACGAAGGTGCAGGCATGGGGCAGGCCGGTGCGGGAGGCGTACCGGAGCCGTAATGCATCTGCTATCCAAGGTGAATGGAATGGCACTTCAGGAAGGAGATTTTATCAGGCTCAGATACACCGGCCGCGTCGGTGAGGATATCTTCGATACCACGGATGAGGAGAACGCAAAGGAAGAGGGAATCTACAACCCGCGGGCGGAGTACGGTCCGGTCACCGTCCGCCTGGGGAGCCACCACATCATCGTCGGCCTTGAGGACGAGCTGATCGGTAAAGAGGTCGGCGCCGAGGGAGAGGTCGACGTCCCGCCCGAGAAGGCGTTCGGGGCACACGAGGAAGAGGGCATGAAGTCCGTCCCGGTCACGCAGTTCCGCGAGAAACCGAAGCGGGGAACGCGGATCGAGGTTGAAGGCCGCGAGGGCGTCGTCGTCGACGTCATCGGACGGCGTGCGGTCGTCGACTTCAACCACCCGCTTGCCGGCAAAACCCTGAACTACTCCTACGCGATCCTCGAGAAGGTCGAGGACCCGGCGGAGCAGATCAAGGGCCTCATCAAGCTCTTTTCGGGCAGGACCGACATCGGGATCAGCATCGCCGACGGGACGGCCGAACTGGAGCTGCCTCCCGCGATCACGTACGACCGGCGCTGGATGGTCTGGCGGGGCACCCTGGTCCGCGAGATATTCGAATACTATCCCGATATCAACGACGTCGTCATGAAGGAGACGATCTCCCGCCCGGCCACGCCGGAGGCGGCGCCTGAGATTACCGAAGCCCCCGAAACTGAAGAGACCGCTGAGACGGAAGAGACGAAAGAGTCCGAAGAGTAATCCTCTTCGGTCTTTCGATTTGCTTTTTTGAGATTTTTTCACGCCGGCGGATATCTTTGGGATGCTGTGAGGCGTGCGGCAGCCCGGTCCGGACTTCTATGCTCCTGCTGTTGCACATCCCCGAACACGGATTTCCAGTGGATATCGCCACGCAGGGGAGGGGCTGACGGGGAGTGCGACGGTTCGTAGAACCGGAGCTCGACCACCGCTAGGTGGGGAGGGGGGAGCATCCCCCCTCGAAACTCTTCGAGTTTCTCATGCTCCGCTTACGCTCGCACTCCCCTTTGTCCCCACCCCCCTAAGGGCGATACTCCCACGGTCCACTGTACCGGGTTTTTCCCACGCCTTCAATGCACCGTCTTGTGCAATTCGCGCTTTCGGTGTTTGAACACCTAGCACTACGTTCACTCCCACCGGTCACAACCAAACGCCCCGTTGGTCTTCGGAGTGCAAGCAGTGTGAACATGAGCAACTGGTTATGAAGGATGCAGTTGAAGCGTCTTGAGAATTCCGGAGGGCTGTCTGCAGGCTATCGAGTGCGACAACCCCGGACCCCCATCTCCGGCACAGCCCCCCCGCCCAATCTTTCGCACCTCCGGTGCTCACGCTCCGGTTCTCGCACCTGACGGTGCTCGAACTCCCGTCTGAAACCCTGTGGGTATCTCAAGCTCCGGCCTGCGGGCCATCGCATCCTGCGGACAGTCGTTTCTAACGAACCGTCGCGCACCAAAACCGGTGGTCCACCGCTGGCAGTGCCCTTCTTTAGGTACCGGGCCGAATGTATTCTGGAACCAATGGCGACACTACAGGGAATGAGCGGGGTTGATCTTCGGGCGCTGGTAGCGGAGGCTGCCGATCGCCTCCCGCTCTGGGTCGGCAAGATCTACCAGTTCGACGCGAAGACCCTCGGTATCAGGCTGAACGGTGAAGACCGGGCAAAATACCTGTTCCTCGTCGAGACGGGACGGCGCGCCCACTTCACCGCGGAGTTCCCCACCCCCCCGAAGAACCCGCCGAGTTTTGCGATGCTGCTTCGAAAGCACCTCGAGGGCGGGAAGGTGCTCGGCATCCGCCAGCTCGGGCTCGAGCGCACCGTGAGCATCGATATCGGGAAGCGGGACACGACCTATCACCTCATCTTCGAACTCTTCGACGAAGGGAACGCGGTCCTCTGCGACGAAGGGTATACGATCATCAAGCCCCTCTGGCACCACCGGTTCAAGACACGGGAGGTGGTCCCGGGCGCGGTCTACGCCTTCGAGGGGTCCGACTGCTCGGCGCTTCCTCCTGTTGAGTTCCGGACAACGCTTGCACAGTCCGACCGCGACATCGTCCGGACGCTCGCCGTCGGGTGCATGCTCGGCGGCGCGTATGCCGAGGAAGTCTGCCGGACGGCGGGCGTCGAGAAGAGCGCCGCCGCCGCGGAGGTGGACGCAGAAGCGATCCGGGAAGCGTTCGAACGGTTGATGGCCGGTGTCGAGGGGCGCCGGGAGCCGGTCATAACGCCGTCCGGGTGCTGGCCGGTGGTGTTTGCCGGCGAGGAGGTTCGCGCGCGGTTTGCGACTTTCAGTGAGGGCCTGGATGCGTTCTACCCGAAGGTGGCGGGCGGGAAGGAAGAGGCTGCGGCCGGGAAACCCCGCCTCTCCCAGGCGGAGGTGATCCGCCGGCGCCAGACGGAGGCTATCAAGGGATTTGAGAAGAAGATCGAGCGATACGAGCGGATCGTGGAGGTGCTCTACGAGAACTACACGCCTGTTGCCGGGATCATAACGACGCTCGATGAAGCGAGCAAGACCCGATCCTGGCAGGAGATCGAGCAGATCCTCAAATCGAACAGCGAGAATCCGGCGGCAAAGATGGTCCGTGCGGTCCACCCTGCCGAGGCGGCGGTGGAGCTCGATCTCGCGGGCGAGCGGGTGAAGGTCTACGTCCACGAGACGATCGAGCAGAACATCGGTCGCTACTACGACCAGATCAAGAAGTTCAAGAAGAAGAAGACAGGCGCACTCGCGGCCATGGAGCGGATGATCCCCGAGAAGCCCCGGCGGAAACAGAGCCTTGCCTTCCTAAAGAAACGGTGGTATCACCGGTTCCGCTGGTTCGCCACCACCGACGGGACCCTCGTCATCGGCGGCCGGGACGCGTCGCAGAACGAGGAGCTCGTCAAGAAGTACATGGAGGGCGGGGACCTCTTCGTCCACGCCGACGTCCACGGCGGGAGCGTCGTCATCGTGAAGGGCACGACCGAACACCTGGACGAGGCCGTGCAGTTCGCCGCATCCTACTCCAACGCCTGGAAGGCCGGGCACTTCACGGCGGACGTCTACGCCGCCCGTCCCGACCAGGTGAGCAAGACGGCCGAGTCCGGCGAATACGTGGCGAGAGGCGCCTTCATCGTCCGGGGCGAGCGGCAGTATTTCAGGAACGTCCCGCTCGGGGTGGCGATCGGTCTTGCGACGGCGCCCGAGGTCGCCGTCATCGGCGGTCCCCCCGGGGCCGTCACCGGGCGTACGAAGGTATGGGTGGAACTCCGTCCCGGGCAGTTCGAGCAGAACGACACCGCGAAGAAGGTTGTCCGGGCACTCAGGGAGAAACTCTCGGAGGACGAGTGGAAAGGGCTCAAGAACGCCCTGAACACCGAGGCGGTCGCCGCATTCGTCCCGCCGGGGGGCTCCGATATCGTGGGATCATGAAGGCTGAAGTCCGGGAGATGAAGAAACAGTTCGGCGAGATACGTCTCTTCCCGGAGACGCTCGACGATCTCTGGCACCTCTCCCACCTGGTCGTGGCGGGAGATCTCGTCTTTGCGACGACCTTCCGGAGCGTGGAGGCGGCAACCGATAAACTCCGGCCGGAAAAGACAGAGAAGCGACCGGTCCGGCTCGGGATCCGGGTCGAGAAGGTAGAGTTCCACCAGCACACGAACCGCCTCCGCATCGCCGGCGTCATCGAGAGCGGGGTGGACGTCACCGCGCATCACACCCTGAACGTCGAAGCGGGGTTCGAGATCTCGGTCGTCAAACGCTGGCGGTCCGTCGACTGCGAACGGATACGGCGGGCCGTCGACGCCTCCGCATACGGCGTGGTTCATATAGTGAGCGTCGAGGAAGGGGAGGCGCAGGTCTACCGCCTGCGCCAGTTCGGCCCGGAGTGGGTGACCACTGTTGCGGTCGGGAGCAGCAAGGGTGCCGACGCCGGCACCCGGTCGGTGCTCTTCGAGAGGACGCTTGAAACACTCGCCGCGGTCACCGGACCCCTGGTCGTCGCAGGCCCGGGGTTCGTGAAAGACGAGTTCGCGGAGTACGTGAAAGCCCGTGCATCTGACCTCGCGGAACGGATGGTCGCCGTCGAGACACAGCGTATCGGACGGGGCGCCGTGCAGGAGGTCATCGGGCAGGGAATCCTCGAGCGGCTGCTCGGCGACCTCCACCTTGCGCGGGAGGTCAGGCTGATGGACGAAGTCCTGCACCGGATCGCTACCGAAGGTGCCGTCGCCTACGGCATCGACGAAGTCCGCAAAGCAATCGCCTACGGCGCGGCGGAGACGGTGCTGGTCTCCGACACCCTGCTCCGGGAAGAAGAGGCTACGGGCGTCATCGAACAGGCCGAACAGGTCAACGCAACGGTCGTGGTGATGAGCACCGAGTTCGAGCCGGGAGAACGCCTCGCGGCCATCGGCGGCGCTGCGGCGCTTTTGCGGTACAGGATCGAGTGACGCCTGGGGAATTTTCGTTCCGGGAGTTTGAGCCCCGTTAGTGCGATTTACGTGACAGAACGGTCTCAATCAAGGACAAAGCCCCGTACAGTGGACCGTGGGGATATCGCCACGCGGGGGAGGGGCTGACGGGGAGGGGGAGCATCCCCCCTCCCCTGTCTCTACCCTGTAAGGCTATACCTGCAACCCCCACCCCGCCCGGCCTCCGGCCTCCTCCCCCGCCCCTAGGGGCGGGGGTAGTGCGTGGCGATATCCCCTCGGAATCCGTATCCGGGGATGCGCGACAGCAGGAGCATAAAAATTCCTCGATCTTTGAAATGGGGCAGATAAGGCGCGAGATTTGAGCGTGACCCAGACCGGGACTCCTAGCAGCCGAAAAATCCTCCTCTGCACGCCCTCACCTCTCCTGATACATCCCCCACGTGAAGAACAATCACGGATCACCCCGCTCTGCCGGACCTCCGGTTCCGCCGGGTTGAGGGTACCTACCTTTATAACCGGAGAACACCCTATAATGTAGTAATTCCGTCAATCCTGGGAGTGGCCGGGAGCCTGTTTTCTCCGCCGGGCCGCCGTCCCGAAGAAACTACCCTTTCAGGAATGGCGTAACACTGGTGTCACGATGAGCGATAATGCTGTAGCAGCAGAGGTTGAAAAGACACGGCCGCGGACACGTGCCGAGAAACAGGTCGAGCACAGAAATCGGATGAAGCGGACGCTTGTAGCCTGTTTCATGGGCATCCTCACCGGAGGACTCTCGTTCTATCTCTCCGGCACCCCCGACCCGGTGAGCGGGCTCCAGCAAAACGCCATCATCGGCATCCTCCTCCTGATGGCTGGCGTCGTCTTCCAGAAACACATCTTCATGCTCCTTGGGGTCGACTACATGGAACTGACCAGCAAGGACTGGTTCTACCAGAGTTTCATGACGTTCGCACTCTGGTTCATGACCTGGACGATCCTCCTGACCACTACCGTCCTGTGATCTCCCATGCGTATTGCTGTCGTACACCGTGATCGGTGTCACCCCGTCAAGTGCGGCACCGAGTGCATCCTCTACTGCCCGCGCGTCCGGACCGGCGATGAAACCGTCGTCATCGGCGAGGACCAGAAGGTCGTCATATCCGAGGAGCTCTGCGTGGGCTGCGGCATCTGCGTGAAGAAGTGCCCGTTCGAGGCCCTCGATATCGTCAACCTCCCCGAACAGCTCGACCAGCCGACCCACCGCTACGGCCAGAACGGCTTCGTCCTCTACGGCCTCCCGATCCCCGTCGAGGGGAAGGTCACGGGTATCCTCGGGCCAAACGGTATCGGCAAGAGCACGTCGGTGAAGATCCTCTCGGGCACGCTCGTCCCGAACCTGGGGAGGACCGACGCCGGGGTCTCCTGGAAGGAGGTTCTCGACCTCTACCAGGGGACCGAGCTCTTCGACTACCTCCAGTTGCTCTCGCAGAAGAACGTGAAGGTCGCCGTGAAGCCGCAGTACATCGACCAGATCCCGAAGGTCTTTGTTGGGTCGGTGCACGACCTCCTTGCGACCACCGACGAGCGCGGCAAACTCGACTACTACATCGATCGGCTATCGCTTGAGGCGGTCGTCGACCGGCCGATCGCGACCCTCTCCGGCGGCGAGCTGCAGCGGGTGGCGATCACCGCCTGTCTTTCGCGTGACGCCGACTTCTACTTCCTCGACGAGATCACGCCCTACCTCGACGTCTACCAGCGGATGGCCGCCGCGAACCTTATCCGGGAACTCGCCCTGGAGCGGCCGGTCGTGATCGTCGAGCACGACCTCGCTATCCTCGATATGCTTGCCGATACCGTACATATCGCCTACGGAGAACCGGCGGTCTTCGGTGTCATCACCCACCCGAAGGGCGTCCGGGTGGGAATCAACCAGTACCTGGAGGGCTTCCTCCCGGAGGAGAACGTCAGGTTCAGGACGTATGCGGTGACGTTCGATACCAGGGCCCACGCTGCCGACGTGAACCGGGAGGTGCTGCTCGAGTTCCCGGCGATGACGAAACGCTTTACGCAATTTTCGCTCACCGTCGACGGCGGGGAGATCCGGAGCGGTGAGGTTCTCGGGGTCCTCGGGGCGAACGGTATCGGGAAGAGTACGTTCGCCCAACTCCTCGCCGGGGTGCTCGAACCCGACACCGGGGCGATGGATACCCGGGTGCGGATCTCCTACAAGCCGCAGTACCTCAAAGGCGACTCGGAGGCGACCGTCGAGGAGATTCTCCGGCAGACGACGACGAAGTTCGATACTTCATACTACCAGCACGAAATCCTGGAGCCCCTCTCGCTCTCGCAGTTCCTCCAGGCGCCGGTGAACACGCTCTCCGGCGGCGAACTCCAGCGCGTGGCGATCGCGATCTGCCTCTCGCGCGATGCCGACCTCTACATCCTGGACGAACCGAGCGCGCACCTCGACGTGGAGCAGCGTGTGAAGATCTCCCGGATGATCCGCAAGCACGCCGAAGGGCGGGACGCGAGCACGCTCGTGATCGACCACGACATCTACGTGATCGACATGATCAGCGACCGGATCCTGGTCTTCGAGGGCGAGCCGGGTTTGCACGGCAAGGCCGCCGGTCCGTTCGATATGGCGCCGGGCATGAACCGATTCCTCGAGGCGCTCAGGATCACCTTCCGGCGGGACAAGAGCGGGAGGCCGCGGATCAACAAACCGGGCTCGTTCCTGGACCGGGAACAGGTCGCGGCCGGGGAATACTACTACGCGGATATCTCGAAGTCGTAAAGTGAGGGGCCAAGTAATTCCGTTTTTAGGGACTTCGGGGCCGGCACGAGGTTTTTGTGGTCGCTACTTATCCTCTTTTGACAAGATCGACGAAACTTTAGAGCGGGGTAAAAGCCCGGTACAGTGGACCGTGGGGGTATCGCCATTGGGGGAGGGGCTGACGGGGAGGGGGGGCACCCCCCCTCCCCTGTCTCTACCTCATTGTAGGCGCCTGTAACCCCCACCCCACCCGCGCTTCGCGCTCCTCCCCCGCGCCCCCTTGGGGGGGCGGGGGCAGTGCGTGGCGATATCCACTGGAAATCCGTGCCCGGAATGTGTGACTGATCGGTCTCCGCCGCCTGTCTCAAACCCCCGCCTCTCCGTTCACCCACGGCTCACCGCGCCGAACAACCCCTCAAAGAAAGCCCAAACCCCGTCAAACAGCCCGGCACTCTCTTTGGGTGTCTCCACCGACACCGGGGTCAGAGGCAGGGGCGTCTCGGTCACCACCGGTGTCGGCACCGGGACGGCGGAGAGATCGAGGGTGGCGGACCCCGTCATCGGCGGGATATAGCCCACGTTCCCGGGAACGACGAACCAGCACCGGCCGGCGGCATCGACGAAGAGTTTCTTGACAAAGTTCGAGCGAAGGCCGTCTCCCGACGCGATATGCAGGGCGACACCCGATGTGTTCCACCCGTATATCCCGTTATCTGATGCGATAAGCAGCATCCCCCCGGGCGTTGCCACGAGATCGTTGATCGCGACCGGGAACGTGCTCAGGTTCCCGGCGCCGAGGACCGGGGTAACCCCCCCGTCAGGGGTATACCGGAGGACCGTCGTGCGGTTGAAGAGGTACACGCCCCCGAACGGATCGACTCGCACCCCGGAGATCCCGCGGAGTGAATCATCGCGGTAGGTGACCTGCTCGAAGCGGACCTCCCCGGTCCGATCTTTGAGCACCCGAACTCCGTCGCTCTCCGACCCGATGACGAGCGCATCGCTCGCGGCATCGACCGCCATGCTCACAACGGTATAACTCCCGAGGCCTTCGGGCCCGAGCGGCTTGTACCACGTCCAGTCACCGTCATGGTAGCGGTGGAGGCCTGCCCGCCCGGTGGCAATCCACATTTCGTCCCCCCACCGCACCATGCAGTTGATGTTGCGGTTCTTGAGGAACTGCTGGTCCTGGATGGTCCGGTAGCCCGTTCCGTCTCCGATCTGCAGCCCGCCCGGATACCCTATCCAGAGATGGCCTTCCGCGTCGAGGGCGACCGCGGTCGCCATGGCATCGAGGGGCGCGAGCATGCCGTAGGCCGTCTCTTCCGGGTGCCTCGGATTGACCGAGTACCAGGTGCCGTTTGCCGTGTACACGGAGATGCCGCTGTCGGTCGCAAAGATGACATCTCCGTACCGGCCGTTGATCGCCTCCATCACTCCGGCGGATGCGATGCCTGAATCATAATCGGGTACTTCGACGTAAAGAGCCGACGAAAGGGGGATGAAAAGAGATGCAGCGGTCACAAAGAGGATCAGAGCACGCTGCATGTCCCGTCCGCCCTCTTGATGATCAGGCGACCCTTCTTCTCTGGCCAGTAATACACGGACCGCCCGACCTTTCCGCCGGTTTCCTCATGCTCGATCCGGATGCCCTGATCGTTGAGCAGGCCCTTTACTGCGGCAGCGTTTCGTTCGCCGATATTCAGGGAACTCGCCGAATACTCAAACATGCTTGCACCGCCGACGACGATTGCGGTGATCGAGAACTTCGTGCTCCCGAACTTCCCCATCTCATCGAGGAGGGCGCTCAGGGCAGTATCGGCAAACTTGCCGGGACGATCGGTGTTCCCGCGGCTTTCAGGGAGCATGATATGTGCGAGCCCTGCAAGAGATTTCCGCTGGTCGTGCAGGATGAGCGCGATGCAGGAACCAAGCCCGATTGTCCCCATCGGGCATTTCCCGACCATGAGTTCGCTCATGCCAAGGATTACGGCTGTTTCTTCACCAAAAAAATTGTTCTCCATGATATCCCGGAGGCTGGCTATGGGAGTGGCTCCATCAGGCGTTCCAGCATGTGGAATAACTGTCGCATGAGTTCGGCGTTCGGAAGCAGGTAGATACCCCCGTAGACGGGCGGCGCCAGGCTCGTGAGCTCGGTGTTGAAGATCAGGACGTCGTTAACGTCGCCGGCCATCTGCGCGATGATGGATTCGAAAGCGGCGTGCGCCATATCGATGGCCAGCGCCGGAGGAGACGGCAGCATGACGATACCCAGCAGTTCGGCGGTCGCATCGAGGAATGCCGATATCATGATGTTCCCGATCTCGATTGCGGCGCTCTGGTCCATCTCGTTGATCTCACGGTCGATATCCGTGGTGCCGAGCATCTGGTTCGTCAGCTGGATGACGGTCTCCCGGGGCATGCTGACGACGATATACCCCCCGTCCGCGACCTCCCCCTGAATCTGGAAGACGACCATGGCCGATATCTCGTTGCTGATGTAGTTATGCAGCTCGGCGATATCGACCGCCTGCACCTCCGGCACCGTCATCTCAATCGGGCTCATCAAAATCTGCGATAGAGTCGTTGCCGCATGTGCTGCACCGATATTTCCAAACTCTGCCAGTGCATCCTTCTGAATCGGATCCAGTTCCATGAAAATCTCTCCTAAACCATTGTATTTACATCGAGTACCGGTACAACATCGCCATCCCCGGGGATGGTGATCCCGCTGATCCCACGGCAGTTGCCTGCAATCCTGGAGAGCGGTTTCACCACCACCTCCTGCTGGCCGTCCACGGTATCGACGGTAATACAGCATCTTCTGCCGTTGTTCTGCAGCACGACCAGCGTGTCGCTCTTCTCTGCCCGGCCGAACATATCCTCCAGGCGGTGCAGGGGAAGGGTCTGGTCCCTGAGCAGGATCGCCTCGCTGTTGCCGATCCGGTGGATCGCGTCCGCCTTTGTCTGCGCCACCTCGACGACGTTGCTGACCGGGATGGCACACCGCATCCCGTTGATGTGGACCATCATGACGTCGATGATGGCCATCGTCGGGGGCAGCACCAGCTCGAACTTCGTTCCCCTGCCGACCTCGGTCTCGACCTTGATCGTGCCTTTGAGCGATGCAATCGTCTTTTTGACCACATCGAGCCCGACACCCCTGCCGCTGATGTCGGTGATCGTCTCGGCCGTGCTGAACCCGGGCTCGAAGAGCAGGCTGACAAGGTCGTCTTTCGTTGCGCTTGCCGCAGCCTCGGGCGTCATGAGACCTTTACTGACAGCCTTCTTCCGGAGTTTCTCGGGATCGATGCCGGCACCGTCGTCTTCGATCTCGATGATGACGTTGTCCTTATCCCTCCTTGCCGTCAGCCTGAGCAGCCCTTTCGGCGGTTTTCCACTGGCTGCGCGGATCTCCGGCGTCTCGATGCCGTGGTTCACTGCGTTCCTGATGATATGCAGGAGCGGATCGGAGAGCCCGTCCATCATACTCCTGTCAAGCTCGGTCTCGCCGCCTTCGATGGTGAGCTCGACCTCCTTTCCGTCGTGGTTCGCGACGTCCCGCACGACCCGGGGAAGGCGGTTGAAGATGCGCTCGAGCGGCATCATCCGGATTCCCATCATGAGGTTCTGGAGGTCGGAGACCGAACGGCCGACCATGGAGAGCGCCTCGTCGAACTCCTTGATGCCGTGCTTCTTCGCGATCAATTCCAGCCGTCCGCGGTTGATCACCAGGTCTTCCACCAGGTTCATCATCCGGTCGAGCCGCTGGATATCGACGCGGATATTCTTGATCTCCCGACTCTTCTCGCTCTTCGTTACCCTCTGCGCCTGTGGCGACGGCACCGCGATCTGCAGTTCGAGGTCCGGTTCGGGCGTTTGGGCATCCTCGTTCACCACCGGGGAGACTGCCTGCGGCGCTTGCGAGGAGGAGAGATCGAGAAGAGAGATCTCGGTGCCGGAAGCGACGGTCCTGAGCGCATCCTCGCCTGCCTCGCTCTCGATGAGAATCTCGAATGGCCCGTCGAATTTCCCGTCCTCGAGGAGTTCCTGCGAAGGGTTTGTCGAGAGGATCGTCCCGATTTCCTGGAGATTCTGCAGGAGCAGCATGGCCCGGATATCCTTCATGGTGCTGGACGGGTCGACGGCTACCGTTAACGTGTAGATCGGATGGCCGTCGGCCTCTCCTGCCGGTTCGGGGGGGGCCGCATCATGAGGTGCTTTCGGCTCATCCGGGGCCTCTTCTTCGGTGAATGCCCGGAGTTCCTGCACCAGGCTCCCGGACTGTTCGTCGGACGGAGTTCCTCCGGCCTCGATTGTATCCAGCATCCCCTCGATCGCGTCGGTGCAGGTGAGCAGAAGGTCGGTAAGAGATGCGGTCACTTCCCGCTGGCCGTTGCGAATAAGTGAAAAGATGTCTTCCATCGAGTGACAGAGGTGCTCCATCGCGTCAAAGCCCATCGATGCAGACATCCCCTTGAGCGTGTGTGCGGATCGGAAGATCTCATCGATGGCTGTCTGCTGGTCTTCCCCGTTCTCAAGAGCAAGGAGATGGTTCACGATGTTCTCGTGGTTCTCCCGCGATTCCTCAACGAACAGCTTCCGGTATCCCTCTTCATCAAACATAATTCACCTCGAGCCGACTGACTGCACTCGCGATCGCGTGCGCAAGACTCCCGAGCGGCACCACCTGGTCGACGCAGTTCCTGGCAAGGGCTGATCGCGCCATCCCGTACACGAGACAATCCTCTTCAGCGCATACCATCGTTGTACCGCCCGCGTTCTTCACCGCGAGAGTTCCCTCGCCGCCGTCGTTCCCCATCCCCGAGAGGAGCACGGAGACCGTACGCGGACCGAAGACGTGCGCTGCGGAGGTGAAGGTCGTGTCGACGGCAGGCCGGACCGCATGCAGGCGGGGGGCGGTCGAGTGAACGACCCGCCCATGGTTTCTCCCGGTATTTGAAACGACCCGCGAGACAACGGAGTGGAATCCTGCCTTTGAGACCAGGACCGTCCCGGCCTGCAGGGTCTCTCCGTTCCCGGTCTCTTTCACCGGCAGGGGCGAGATCCGGCTCAGGCGTTCGGCGAGCGATGCGGTGAACCCCTCGGGCATATGCTGGGTGACAATCACCGCTGCCGGCAGATTCGGCGGAAGCGCAGAGAGGAGCGTATCAAGCATCGGCGGTCCTCCGGCCGAAGAGCCTATCAACACCACCGCATCCGCCTCGCTCAGGCGGACCGCAGGGGGTCTTACGATCGTCGGGAGCAGAACCTGGTTTCTGATCTTCTGGACGAGTTCTCTCTCGATGCCCCTGACGTTCGGGACATCCCTCGGTTTGAGCATGAAGTCGTCCGCCCCAAGCCGAAGCGCCCGGTGGGTCATATCGGCCTGCCTTGATGTCAGCGTGCTCAGGACGATCACCTTCGGTCTCGTGCTCTCCTTTTGAAGCGCTTCGAGCACCTCAAGACCGCCCATACGGGGCATCTCGATGTCGAGGGTGACGACATCGGGCTTCAGCTCCGATATCTTCCCGAGAGCATCGATCCCGTTGACCGCCGTCCCGACGACCTCGATATCCGGGCTGTCTTTAAGCAGATCCCGGAGGATCGTCCGGATAAAGAGCGAATCGTCGACGATCAGAACCCGTATCATGGTCACGCACTGAGGACGTTCTTGACTTCTTCGAGAACCTTTGGAGCCTGGAACGGTTTGACGATGTAGCCTCTCGCACCGCTCTTGACAGCGAGTTTGACCATCTGCTCCTGACCGACTGCCGTGCACATGATGACCTTTGCCGCCGGGTTGGCAGCCTTGATGGCCTTGAGGGCCTCGATCCCGTTCACATTCGGCATGACAACGTCCATCGTGACGAGGTCCGGCTTGAGTTCCCTGTATTTGGCAAGAGCCTCCGCTCCGTCCGCCGCCTCACCGACGATGTCATGCCCGCCGGAAAAGAGGATATTCTTCAGCAGCGTTCTCATAAACATCGTATCGTCGACAATCAGGATTCTCCCCATCGAACACCACTCACTGTTTATTTAGAAAAAACGCTATATATGTCTTCTTATTTTGAAGAAATAATGTTATTAACCCATTGGGGATTTTACTGTCTCTGAGATATATCTGACACCTTTTGGGGTTAATTGTACTTCCTTTCTAATGTAGAGAACTTCGGCAAGCCCCACGGCAAGGAGCTTTTCGTAGATGGCATCCAGGTCTTTATGCGAGAGTTTGAGCATGTTCTCGATGGCGCTCGAATCCATCCCGCTGTAGACCAGCATGGCCACCTGCCCGACCAGGGGATCGATCTCCTCGCTGACCTCGGTGTCGCGTGTTGCCTCCTTGAGGAAGTTGTAGAGGACCTGAAGCGTCGTCAGCGGGCAGAGGACGAAACTCGTCACGACTTCGTTCTCGCTCAAGTGATCGATCTTCACGACATCGAGATCCTTCTCCTGGATCTCCCGGGATGTGAGTTCGATGCCGGTCACCTCCTCGAGGGGGATGCAGACCTGGTTCTCCTGGCTGACGAACCAGATACCGGTCTTCATGACGGCGATCGCTCCTTTCTCCCACTGGGCGTTCTGGATGAGCACCCCCCCGCGGATTGCGGGTGACATGAAGAAAGCGTTCAAACGGTAGGCGCTGGCCTGCGTGATGATGAACTTCTTCAAGACCGAGAGAACCTTCTCAACCGACGCGATACGGTAGATGAACTCTCCCTCTGCACCGGCGGTGATCACCACCTGGTTCTTCTTCCCCTCGAGATCGACCACGGATTTGTAGAGTATCTCCCTCTCGAGGGGAGCATTGATGCGGAAACGGTCCTCACCGATGCCCATCGTCGTCGGGATCCACTTACCTTCGTGCTCGACCTTTACCGGAACCGATTTCATCTTCTCCCTCTCTACTGTTTTCCATTAAAGACCATCATCGTTCTGGTTTCATCGCCGCGAGGACGTCCTCAAGCTCTGCTACAAGGTCTTTCGCATAGTACTTCTCACCTTTCAAATCGCGGACCAGACTGATATCCTCCACGAACTTCTTCTTCTTAGCGTCGGACTTGAGTTCGCTGATCAGGTCGTCGTCGACCGCGCCGCCGGACGCGAAGGAGACCATGTCGAAATCTTCTTTTGTCTCCCCTTCTATCTCCTCAAGGAGTTCCTCGTCCGGAACGGGCTCTTCTGTGTCAACCTCCTCCTCTTCCTCCTCCTCGCCTTCGATCTCGATCTCGTCCTCATCGAGGTCCAGCTCGTCGAGCGCGGAGAGTTCTTCGCTCAGTGCGCTCATATCCGACATCTCGTCGCCTGCCGGCAGTTCCGGGATGTCCGCATCTATCGGCGGAAGGGTGGTTCCGGAATCATCGGCATCTCCGGCGAGATCGGCATCGAGTTCGAGGCCTTCGAGGTCGCTCTGGTGGCTCTTGAGGATCTCCGATATGGCGTCTGCATCTTCCCCGGAGAGGAGGGAGAACTGGTCGGACTCAAACATCGTCCCGGGACCGGACGCTTCGCCATCGAGGTCGATGTCCTCGAGCGCGTCGAGGTCGAGGTCCGCAAGCGAGGCAAGGGGGTCGACCGCGCCCCCGCCGGCCTTTGGCGGGGCCGGGGTTATGGACGGATCGGGGACCGTGCCGCCGACCGCCTGATCGAGCATAGCATCGAGTTCCACGAACTGGCTCTTTTTTTCGCCTTCAGGGGCGCGGGCGTGGGTGATCGTCTCCCGAACCGATGCCGCGAGGGTTCCGAGCATGCCCGAGAGGCTGGAGAGGTCGATCCCGGCAAACGGGCGTCTCCGGATGAGGGACGGTTTTTCTGTCGTTTTCTCCGGGTTTTTCGCTTTCTGAGATGTCTGCTGCTTTTTCTTCTCCTTTCGCTCCTGCAGCGCAGAGCGCAGCCTTGAGGGTTTCAGTTCTGCGAGGTCGAGCGCCCCGGTGACGACGAGCGCGAGAAATCCCGCGAGCACGGTGCCTGCGACGACTACCTCTGTGGGGGCGTCGAAAACGATGATCAGGGAGCCTGTACCGACGGTGATCAGGAACAGAAGCGGACGACGTAAGTTTTCTCTCACATCACACCTCCGTAAATGTTGGAATCGTAAAGAATGCGCTCACGAGGATCGGTGCAACGATGTAGATGACGCCGGTCGTCACACAGAGCAGGCTTGCGAAGAAGTAGTACAGGTATCGGTCGCCGCCCATGACAATCTTTCCTGCAAATATATTTGCAACGGTCAGCATTAAGAGGATCGTCACCACGTAGGTTCGCATCGTGTCTTCCGGGAAGTTTACGAAGATGTTTAAGGATGCCCCCATCGTGCCGCCGAGCGAGGACGTTCCCCCCGTAAGTGCTGCCGAGGTCTCTGCAAAGTGGCTCATCACCTCCGTTACGGCACGGGACATGGCAAGGAGGATCTCGAAGAGGAAGACGAAGATGGCGATCATCGCTCCATGCATCGGCACGAGCAGGACGACAAACCCCTTCACCATCATGTCGCGCTTTCTCCGAAGCA
Source organism: Methanoculleus sp. (assembly GCA_018433835.1). GTDB lineage: Archaea > Halobacteriota > Methanomicrobia > Methanomicrobiales > Methanoculleaceae > Methanoculleus. Next base: position 49,195 of record JAHDQM010000028.1, on the reverse strand, counting down.
GCACCTGTTCGAGCATCGACGAGCCGACGATCTTTCCGATCGCGTCGGGAGACCCGCCGAGGGCCACCGCGTCCCGGAAGATGTTCATGTATTTGTAGATCAGGTAACTGCCGGTCTCCCCGATGAACTTCCGCCAGCTCCCGGCTTCATCGAGTCCGAGGTTCAGCTTCGACGAGACCGAGTTGATGAACGGCTCCAGGTGGACCAGCGACTTCCGGTCCACCTCCTGGAGCGCATCGCCGGTGGTGATCCCTTTCCCGCCCATTATCGACCCGAGGCTCCGGATGAACGTGGAGAAGTCGGTGTCCCGGTTGACGACGTTGGCGTCGTCGATGTAGCCGATGACCCCGAGCGGCATCAGGAGCAGGCCGACGAGCAGGAAGATGATTCCGGCGTTGACGCCGACGAGGACGAGCAACAGTGCGATCATGGCGGTGACCAGCACGACGGGGAATTCCAGTCTCCTGACGATGCCCTGCTCCTTGGAGCAGACCCCGGCAAGCCCGTGTGTCCGGGGGTCGTCGGGGACGGCCCGGTACATGATCACGAGGCCGAAGACCGATATGGCGAGGATGATAGCGTAGGAGGTGTTTAGCGTCGCCTCGATCCCGTCGGGGGCATAGATGGCCACCGATATCATCATGATGATGGCGACGAGCGCCGCGGAGAGGAGCATCGCGATGTAGGCGTCGCCCCACTTCTTCAGGAGCTCGATCCCCTGTTCGAACGTGTTCCGGTAGATGCTCCGGATGCTCGAGAGCTCCGTGGCGATGAAGTCGTCGTCCGGGACGCCGGAGTCGATGGAGTTTGCGTAGCGGTTGAGCATGTTCCGGAGGGTTTCGTTCCTGCAACGCTCGGCGACCGCCCGGAGCCCCCCGGCATAACTCTGACCCCACCCGGCGACCAGGCGCTGCACCTTTGCGATGTAGCGCGACGGGATGTACTCGAACCGCTCGGAGGTGTACTGGAAGATCTCGGGCCGGGTCACGGCCGCCGTGGTGATCGCGGCCATGTAGGTGTACATGAGGAGCAGATCCTGCTCCATCTTCCTGTTATCGAGGATGGAGGTCCGGAGGTCGTTGAGGCGTGCAGCCTGCTCCTCAAACGGTATTTTCCCCTGATTCGCCTCCCGCAACCTGTCGGTCACATCCTCAAACACGTCACACCTCGATGGTGAGCAGTCCCTGCTTCTTGATCTTCGTGGTCATATGGAAGAGATCCCAGAACTGGGTGTACCCTGCCTTATGGAGCCGTTCAAGAATTTTGGCGCGTTTATCGATTTCGTCGTAGATGTCTGCCCGCCGGTTCTCGGGGATACCGAGCATCGTTGCGATCTTGTTCTCGAGGAGGTAACTGCTTCCTTTCCCGGTGAAGGTGAATGTGTCGGTCGCAGGGTCCCAGACGAACGCCGCCATGAAGGAGAACCCCTCGGTCTCGGGGTCGTAGCCGACGAGCTCGTTGATGCTGAGCATCCGCCGCACGGTCCCCCCCTGGGGTAGTTTCACGGCGCTCTGGATGATGACCAGGTTTAAGTTGTCGACGTAGGTCTTCGGGATACTGATCGGGTCGCCGCAGAGACGCTGGATCAGTTTTTCGACGGATGCGGCGTGGAATGTGCTCATCACCGGGTGGCCGGTCTGCATCGCGGAGAAGGCGACGGACCCTTCCACACCACGGATCTCACCGACCAGGATCTGGTTCGGGCGCTGACGCAGCGCAGCTTTCAGGAGGTCGAACATCGTGATCTCCGATCCCTCGCCCTCCCCCTTCCCCTTGGCTTTCGCGACCTCGCGGGTCCAGTTCCTGTGAGGGACCGTCAGTTCCGGGGTATCCTCGATGGTGACGATCTTGTTCTCGGGCGGGAGGAAGGTCGTCAGGGCGTTTAAGGTCGTCGTCTTTCCGCTCGCGGTCTCGCCGGAGACGAACATCGACATCCCGTACTCGAGGCAGATCCAGAGGTAGGCGGCCATCATGTAGTTGCATGCCCCGCTCTCGATAACCTGCAGGATGCTCAGGGGGACCTCGTTCACCTTACGGATGGTGAAGTTGCTCCCGTGCTTGCTGATCTCGGTCCCGTAGACGATGTTGATACGCGAGCCGTCGGGGAGGGTTGCGTCCACGATGGGGCTTCTGTAGGTCAGCGGCCGTTTGATCCGCTCGGCGAGTTTGATGACGAAGGCGTCGAGCTCTTTTGAGTCCTTGAACCCGACGACCGATTTGAGTCCCTTGAATATCTTGTGCTCGATGAAGATCGGCCCGACGCCGTCGCAGGTGATATCCTCGATATACTGGTCGGAGAGGAACGGTTTGAGGGTCCCCATCTCGATCTTGTCGCGGATTATCATGTACTCGAGCGCCCTGTACTCCTGCTGCGAGAGGATAATCCGCCCGTCGGCGAGCGCGGGATGCCCTGACGCCTGCGGCTTTGCCGACGCCCCGATCTCCGAGGTGAGGAACGTCTTGATCCGGAGTTTGAGGTCTTTTGACGTCCCGCCGGCGAGCCGGGACTCGTCGATCACTTCGCCCGGCTGCTGGACATACACCAGCTGCCGGATGAAATTTCTGAGCACCTCGATACGCGCCTTTTCGGTCACCGGCTCCTCTTCGAGAGCATCGATCATATCGATCAGTTTCTCCTCGATCACCGGGAGGATCTCTTTGACGGAGTGGAGGAACGCTGGCTCGATCGGGATGTACCAGTTCCGGACGTCGTTTGGGTCCGGGAAGATGTGGACGAACGTCGTCTCATTCACCGGGTAGATGATGTTCGGGTTCTCCATCGATTTCAGGTCCCGCTTCAGCTCCGAGAGGAAGAGCGGGATACCGACGGTGTTGACCGGCAGGATGTGGAGGTACTCGAGGAGGTGAGGGCTCGCTTTGACGTAATCCCGGGCGTTTGCCGGGAGCATCCGGTAGAGAGCGCAGGACTCTACGTTGTTGTAGCAGTCGTTCCCCTCGTCGTTGAACTCGGGTTCGAAGGGGAGGGTTACCGTTGCTTCCAGCGCCGATCCCATTGCTCTCACACCTTCGCGACCGAGACCGGGATGATCTTGATGCCGTACCCGGGGTGAACCTCGAAACTGATGATATTCCCGGTGGTCTTTCGTGCGCCGCGGACCTTGACTACCTCGAGCATCATGACGTACTTGCCGCCGACGAGCGCCTTCTTCATGAAGAGGTGGGCGTCGCAGATCGAGCGGATACGGACAAGGGAGTCCTCGACGAAAGCGTAGGTGTGCAGGGTGATCAGGATGGTCTTGCCGTGGTCGACGAGGTTCTTGCAGTTCGTGAAGAACGTGAGGACCGTGTCCTGCTTTGCGTACTCGGTGAAGAGGGTGAGCGAGTCGATGACGATCACGTCTGCTCTGCTCTGCTCGATAAAGTGGATCATCCGCTCGAGCGTTCCCTGCATCTTCTCTTTCGTCCACTCGAACCCGACGACGTGCATGGGGAAGACCCGGAGGTACCCCCAGGCGAAGTAGTCGGAGATATCGAGGCTCATCGACTCCATCTGGGTGAGGAAACTCTTGCTCGTGTTCTCGGTCGAGAAGAGGTCGACGTTGAACCCCTGCTTCAGGGCACCCCAGACGATCTGCTGGGTGAGCACGCTCTTTCCGGTGTCGTTCTCACCCTCGATGAGGGTGAGCGACTGGAGGGGGAGGCCGTCGGCGATCTTCTTGTCGAGCTCGGAGTTCCCGGTCGAGAGAATTGTCCTGTCGGGCATTCCGAGGATATCGCTGTCTGCGTCTTTGCTCGTGGCCATGTTATACACCCGGGTTTATGTACGCTGAACTGGAGACCCCGTTTCCGGTGACGACCTGAACCCACGTGGGGTCGATGTCTTCCTCGTACGTGACGGAGAGGTTGAGGGTCTCGCCGGGGTCGAGCTCGCCGGGGTGGACCTCATCCGGGGTTATGCTTACCCTGTCCCAGTGGTTCGCGCCGGCCTGGTAGGGGATGTAGACCGGAACGCCCCCGCTCTGGACGTAGACATCGATGGACGAGATCTCGACGACCGGTTCGCTCCCGGTGTTCATCACCTCGATGTAGAGGGCTCCATCGGCGATTGTCGTGTTCTGGATTTCTATCGCCGTCCGCATCTTGGCCTCCTGGTAGGTAGCGAGGTTGCTCTGCGCTTCGACCACCACCTCCGTGGTGGCGAGGGTGCCGCCGATCAGGACATAGGCGGTGACGACCAGGAGGAGGATGCCGACTCCGGATGCGACGAGGGGTCCCGCACTCATGACTAATCACTCGCGGTGAAGATGGTCGACCGTGAGAGCCCTGTAGGGAGGACGAACTGGAAGTAGACGATTCCTTCCCTGGCGGGGACCTTTGTGGTCTGTGCCTCGATGTAGAGGGTCTCGCCGGGGTCCCAGTAGTTGTTGGCGTCCTCGAGGATCTCGTAAGTCCAGGTTCCGTCGGCGAGCACAGCCGCCTGCGTTAACCGGATGAAATCGCCCTGGCCCCCGAGGAAGACATCGGCCTGCCGTATGTTGGCATCGGCGATCCTGCCGGCGCCGATGTTTTTTAACCAGATCCGGGCGGTGCCGCTCCCGGCGCTGGCGTAGGTCGTGACGATCTTCACGTCCGTGCTCAACCGTTCATCCACCTGATGAGAGGATGACGAAATTGTACCCGAGAGGGTGTAGATCACTGGAAATACTGCGTTAATGAGGACGCCGGCCGATATTATGGCGGCGATAAGGAACATCGCTGTGGTGAAGGTTTCGCTCGACATTCATCATATCCTGTCCAGCAACTCGATCCAGGTATCACCGGCGTCCTGCTCCTGTGATGATGTCTTCTCTGCGCTGCGGTCCCCGGGGCGACGAGGGGCGAGCATCAATACTTCGATCATGTCCCGATCGAGCGTCGCGTCGTCGGGGTCGAGGATCCGGTTTAAGACGTAGAGTTCGGAGACGAACTCGTTCGGGCCGATGTCCCGGAAGTCCCCCGGCGTCTCGGGTGCCATCCGCATGACATCGCGAATCTGGTCGGAGACATCCTCATCGATATAACCCATGGACCGGTAGGCGTCGGCCATGATCGCCATGTGCTCGTGTCCATACTTCCTGCACCCCTGGTGCACCCACTCAAAGAGCCGGTGGACCTTCTGCAGTTTGAGTTTTCCTGCGGGTTTTGCCTGCACGGGAGGGAGTGCGTCGCCCGGTGGGAGCTGAACGCCCGGGGAGAACTGTGCCGCTCGAAGGTCGGCCGGGAAGAGTCCGGTGTCCCGGTCGAGGCTCTTCTGGGCTGTGTTCTTCTGCGGATCGCTCACAACGGTTGATGCACTGTCCAGTTTGAGCTCTTCATCGTCCTCCTCATCCTTACTCTCCTCGACAAGTTCCGGCGGCTCGGACCTGTTTCCTGCGTAGGATGCGGCGGCGGTGGTGAACGGGTTGTCCAGTTCGTTCATCCGCTCCCGGAGATCGATGAGCAGCCGCTTGATCGAAGTCTTGACGAAGTCCAGCTCCTTCTCGAGTGTCTCGAGACGGACCTCCGGGTCCTCTGAGGACGCGCCGGAGAGTATTTTATCGATTTGAGCCTGGTCTACCCCCACCATAATATTAAATCATATCAATCTCAAGGTTAATAAAAGTTGCTCGTGTTGATACCAGTTTTCCGGCCGCCATACCGTCTTCTAAACGTTATGCCAGATTTGTTCGAGATAACGGCTGTTGATATCTGCGGTAGCGGCCGGATGGTGTGGTAACCGGGGCGGTGAGGTGGTGGGGTAGGGTATCCCTGGGTGGCAACACTCCCGGGTTGACCGCCTACAGGGGTGATTCCCCGGAGGTTTGTACCTCTGGGCTTCAAGGCAGTCTGAGTCGCGCAGGGAACATGCAATCGGGACGGCAGGCCTGTCCGGGGGTGAAGAGTCTCTTTGCATTTTCCCCCCGCGGATCAACGGCTTCATACCGGCGCACATCATGCTCTACCTCCAGGAGGTCGACTCCGTCACGGAGTCCGGAAAGTGTCCGGATGGTTCCCTGGCTCCTTACCAGGTCTGCCCCTTATCGGGTGCTCCGACGGGGCCCAGGTTCTCGTGGGATTCTGAGGTGATGTCTTCCGGAATAGATGCGGCGAAAACAGGTACGCATTAAAAGAATGACATCATATTTTCACAAGCAAAGCAGAGTTCTAATTGCCCTATTCACCTGGGGACCGACCATGCAGACCGAAACCGGAATAAATCAACGTTTTGCCGCCCAGCTTCCCCACAACCTCGCGGCGAACATTGCTTACTTCCTGGTGAACGTCGTCATCGGCGTCCTCCTTGTGCCCTATTTTATCAATACGCTCGGGGTCGCGGCCTACGGGCTTATCCCGCTTGCGACCTCGATCACCGGGTACGTGGCGCTCGTCGTCCAGTCTCTCAACCTCGCGGTTTCCCGGTTCCTCACCGTCGACCTTCAGCGTGGGGATTATCCAGCAGCAAACAAGACATTCAACACCGCTCTTTTAGGACTTTCTGCGGTCATCATCTTGATGGTTCCAGTCGTCGTTGCGGTTGCCTGGTTCGCCCCTTCCATCTTCAACGTCCCGGCCGGGCAGGAGACCGGCGCGGTCCTTCTCCTCCTCGGGGTTTCTGCTGCCTTCCTGATTCGGTCCTGGAGCGGGAACTTCACGGTCCAGCTCTTTGCCTACAACCGCCTCGACCTCCAGAACTTCGTCAACCTCACAAACCTCATCGTCCAGACGGTAGTGATCGTCCTTTCTTTCACCCTTTTCGGCCCGGATCTCGGCCTCATCGGGGGGGCGCACCTGGCCGGGGCGGCCGTGGCATCAGTGGTCTCGATCGTCCTTGCCCGCCAGGTCTGCCCGCACCTCCGGATTTCGATCCGCTCCTTCGATCGTGGAAGGGTGCGGGACCTTTGCGGGATGGGATGGTGGGTGGCCATCAACCAGATCGGCTCTCTCCTTTTCCTCCAGATCGACCTCATCGTCGTGAACCTGCTCTTCAGGGCGACTTCGGCTGGTGAGTATGCGATTGCCCTTCAATGGGTGGTGCTTCTGCGGTCAGTTGCCGGGATACTGTCTGGTGTCCTGACCCCGACGATCCTCTCCTGCTATGCCAGGAGCCAGACCAAGACCCTGATCCGGGTCACGAAGAGCGCCGTCAAACTGATGGGGCTTGCCATGGCTCTCCCGATCGGTCTCGTCTGCGGGCTTGCTCCACACCTCCTCACCGTCTGGGTGGGGGAGGAGTTTATTTTCCTCGCCCCTCTGATGGTTCTCCTGACGGCGCATCTCGCGGTCAACCTCGCGGTGCTGCCCCTCTTCTCGATCAACGTCGCCTACAACCGGGTGCGGGTGCCGGGGATCGTGACCTTCGTCATGGGGGTTGGGAACTTCGGCCTCGCGATCGCCCTCCCGCTCCTGACCGGCTGGGGCTATTACGGCGTCGCGGCCGCGGGTGCGATTGTCCTCACCCTGAAGAACGCCTTCTTCACTCCCTGGTACGCGACGCGGGTGCTCGGGGTCGGGGTCCACACCTTTACCCGGTCGATGCTCCCCGGGATCATGGCGACCGGTCTTATCGGGGTCGCGACGGCAACCCTGGGTGCGGTTCTGCAACTTCCCGCCCTGGCTACGCTCGCCATTGTCGGTGCGACCATCGCCCTGGTCTACCTCGCGGGGGTCTGGGCGTTCGGCCTGAACGGGTTTGAACGCGGGCTCTTTGAGTCCTACCTGCCGCCAGCGCTCAGGAGACTCATCACATGACCATCATAGCGAACATCGTCGAGCACGACCTCTGCATCGGCTGCGGCCTCTGCGCCGCCCTCTGTCCACAGGGCGCCCTTGTGATGCAGTGGAACCGCTACGGTGAGTACAACCCGGTGGAAACGTCACCCTGCACCACGGAGTGTGGCCTCTGCCTGAAGGTCTGCCCCTTTGCCGATTCGGGAGAGAACGAGGATACGATCGGGGGGCGGCTCTACGGGGCGGTCCCGGGGGTCGGGCACCGCCCCGAGACCGGCTACTACCTTGCCTCCTACGTCGGCTACTCGGAGAGGCACCGGCCGACCAGCGCCTCGGGCGGGATGGCGACCTGGCTCCTGGAGACGCTGCTCGATGAAGGCATTGTCGACCATGCCATCTGCGTCACCCCTACCGGCAATCCCGACAAACTCTTTGCTTTCCGCGTGTTTGATACCCCTGAAGATGTGCGCACCGGCGCCGGCTCGGCCTACTACCCGGTGGAGATGTCGGCAGTCATCAGGCAGGTCCTCGCGGTGCCGGGGCGGTATGCCGTCACCGGCCTCCCTTGCTTCCTCAAGGCGATCCGGCTTGCCCAGCAGAGGAACAAAAAACTCCGGGAGCGGATCGTCGTCACCGTCGGTCTTACCTGTGGGCAGTTGAAGAGCAAACACTTCACCGACTACGTCGCCACCCTCGCCGGGGTGCTGGGGGAGGTCACGGGGGTGCGCTACCGTGGGAAGAGCCCGGACCGCCCGGCAAATAACTTCTACTTCTCTTTCACGACTGCTGACGGTGATGAGCGCAGGATCTTCCGGAACGAGGGGATCAGTGAAGCCTGGACGAACCGGTGGTTCACCCCCAGGGCCTGCAACTACTGCGACGATATCTTTGCCGAGTGTGCGGACGTGACGTGTATGGACGCCTGGCTGCCGGGGTTTTTACGGGACAGCCGGGGGACAAGCCTCCTCTTAGTGCGTTCGCCGGCGGTGCAGGAGTTGGTCGAGCGGGGACGGGGAATCTGCCTCGAACCCATCCTGGTTGAACAGGTGGTTCAGAGCCAGGCCGGGGTTGTGACGGTCAAGCGGCAGCACCTGGCGTACCGGCTGTGTCTCGACCACCGGGGGGTGCCGGAGAAGCGGGTGGCGCCAGCTCGTCCGTTGAACCTCTTCCTCCGGCAGGAGGTTGCCGCAAAAGACCGGATGCGGGAGTTGAGCCGGGATCTCTGGGGCACCGGGGAACGGGACGGCAATCGCCTCCGGGAGGCAATGGGGCAAGATCTGAAGCGACTGGCGGTCGCGAGACAATTATCAAAGATTATTATGTTCCCGATAAAAACTCTTCGGTATATTCGGAGGGAGGTCAGGGGCAGGAATCATGGATGATGAGAGACCGCTGTTTATTCTGGCCGGGAACGGGCCCTACACAAACCGGGGGTGCGAGGCGATTGTGCGGGGGACGACGAAGATCCTGCGGGAGCACTTCAGGGGTCCTCGCTTTATCTGCCTCAGCCACATTCAGAGCGAGGAGCAGTTCAGGAGGCAGTGCCTGGAGGAGTACGATCCTGCCATCAGTCACCTTCATTCGAACCGGATGAATAAGAAGCAGTTTTTCCGGAATTTTTGGAAACCGGAGGCTTGGTTATACGCGTACCGATCCCTCTTCAATTTTGATGTACTCAAATATCAGATATACCGCGACATGCTCCCCTACCTTAATGACGCGGCTGCGGTCCTCTCCGTCGGTGGGGATAACTACTCTCTCGACTACGGAGTCCCTAGGCTCTTCACCGCTCTTGACGACATCGTTCTTGAGAAGGCAAAACCACTAGCCATCTGGGGGGCGTCTGTCGGTCCGTTTGATACGATGCCGGATTATGAACGGTATATGCGTCACCACCTCAGGGAAGTTCCCGGAATATTTGCCCGAGAGTCCGCCACGATAGACTACCTCAAAGGCATCGGTGTAACCGAGAATGTCTGTCCGGTCGCGGATCCGGCGTTCCTCATGGACCCGGTCAAACCGGAGGGGATCGAGGACGTGCTTCACCTCGATGAGGAGGCGATCGGCCTGAACCTCAGTCCCCTGATGGCAAAGTATGTCACCGGTGGCGATCTCGAAGCGTGGACCGGCAAAGCGGCGTCGATCATCGAAAGTATAGCGAAAAAGACCGGGCTGCCGGTCTATCTGATCCCCCACGTGACCAACCCGAATTCGAACGACTACGAGTTCATGCAGCGGGCACTCTCCTTGATCAGGGACCGAAACGGCAACATTACCCTGATCTCTCCTGAGTATAACGCCGCAGAGACAAAGTGGATCATCAGCCGGATGGCGCTCTTTGCCGGGGCACGGACGCACTCGACGATCGCCGCCCTCTCCTCCGACGTCCCGACTCTGAGTTTCGCCTACAGCATCAAGGCCCATGGAATCAACCGGGACATCTTCGGCCATACCGACTACTGTATGGATCCCGGCACTCTGAATGCTGAAGGGGTTGCCAGCCGGATGACCTCCATGCTGGACGAGAGTGCTGCGATCAGGAACGATCTGGCGGGAAGGATCCCCGGCGTCCAGAGGACGGCGCTCTCTGCCGGAGTGGGACTGAAACGCCTCATCAGGGTGAACTAAAATGTCCGAAATACCAGCAGTCTCGGTCGTCATCCCCCTCTACAACAAAGGCCCCTACATCACCCGTGCTTTAAACTCGGTCCTCGCCCAGACCTTCCAGGACTTTGAGGTGACCGTGGTGGACGACGGCTCCACCGACGACGGGGCAGCGGTTGTCAGGGGATTTGATGACCCAAGGATTCGACTGATCCAGCAGGAGAACCGGGGGGTGTCGGCGGCGAGGAATCAGGGGATCGAGGCTGCCCGGGCGGAGTTGGTTGCGTTTCTGGATGCGGATGATGAATGGTTGCCGGGGTTTTTGGAGACTATCATGCGCTTGAGGAAGAAATTCCCGGAGGCAGGGGCGTATGCGGCGTCGTATTATATCCAATACTACAGTCACATTCGTGAGGTTAATATCCAATACTTACCTTCGAGACCATGGGAAGGAATAATCCAACGATATTTCCAGGTGGCTGCAAAAAGTGAGCCGCTTACCTCATCATCCATTTGTATCCCTAAAACTACATTTAGTAAACTCGGTTCTTTCGTGGTAGGCAAATGGTGGGGAGAGGATACTGAGATGTGGGGACGTATTGCTCTACACTATTATATCGCATTTAGCAGAGAATCAGGTGCAGTGTACCATTATGAAGTTACAAATAGGGCAAACGAAAGGGTAAAAGTGGAAATTGATCATCCATTCATGAAAACGGGATATGACTGTATAAAAAATAATGGGAAAAATATGCCCCCTTCTGATTTAAATGATTTGCAAGAATACATAGAAATACTTAAGTTAAAAGTTGCAGGAAGAGCTTTGAAATCAGGGAAGCCAGACTTTGCCCGAGAAGTGATCAGTGAATGTAAAACAAAACATCAGCGCAGAGAGAGATACGTAATGTACCTGATATCATATTTACCGGCATTTATTTATCAGATAGTTAGGACAATAAAAGTAAAAATATATTCGCTATAAAATGTCAGCCCAAAATCCGCCCGTACACCCCTGTAATCTCCTTCGCAATATTCTCCCACGTAAACCGTTCCGCATACGTGAGGATCGCCTCACGATCCCACTCCCGGTCCAGCGCCATCAGGATCTTCTCTGCCAGATCCTCCGGGTTGGCGGGTTCGACCAGCATACCATATTCGCTTGAAGTGACGATCTCCTCGCTCCCACCATTCCGTGTCGCAACAACGGGCTTTCCACATGCCATGGCCTCGATCTGAACGACTCCGAAGCTCTCCGAGAGACTCGGCAGGACAAAGAGATCACAGGCGTTCACCCAGAGGGGGATCTCGCCGTGCGGTTTCCCGCCAGCGAGCAGAATGTAATCCTCCAGCCCGAGTGAGCGGATCTGGCGTTTGAGGGCAGTACTGAGCTTCCCGGCGCCGACGATCACGCACAGGATGTCCTTTCTTTCCCGAACGATCTCTTGGACGGCTTCGACCAGATACGTCTGGCCCTTAACAGGCTCCAGATTCCCCACCGTGAGAATGATCTTCTTCTCATGAGGAAGACTGAGCGCCTTTCTGCACTCTAAAGAGCCACGAGGGTAGAAGAGGTCGCTCCTGAAGCCGTTGGGGATGACCGTGACCGGTGTCGCGACATCCAGTCTTTTGATGCACGCAAGATTGCTCTGACTGACGGTGATGACGTGGTCTGCGGTGTTGAGCACGTACTCGATCCTCTCCCGCCATTCATCATCTTTGAAGGGGAGAGAGTAAATGTCGTAGCCGTGTGCAGTAATCACAAAGGGAACATCGTGTTTTCCCTTGAGGCGGGCACCGGCATAACCTGCGGACCAAGTGAAGTGGGAGTGGATAAGATCAAATTTTATGCTGCTTCTCTGCAAAAGCGATTTGGCCCAGGTGTAATGCCTTTCTCCCAAATTTTTGTATGCCCTATCAGTAGTTAAATAGCATATCGGAGTTGTATGTACTTTTACATTTACGGGTACCTTCTCTCTATCAATTTTATATGTTGATATAAAACGATCCAGTTGCGGTAAATGGAGATACTTGTTGACTTCAAAAAGAGGATTTGTTCTCACAAGGACATTTATTGATGAGAAATATGGAGCAAGTAACTCAATTTGATCTTTCTGGAATTCACGATAGGAATGGCATATTCCAAGTAGATTTAGGCTATCAAACTCTCTTATTAGTGCCATAGCGCGTTTCCACCATTATTCGCCTTAAGGATGAGTTAAGGATGAAGCTACTGCAGATCTCATGATGTTCATTTGTTTCTATCTATTGCGGTACAATTTTTAATCGATCTCTATTCAACTGCGAATCAGGTTTTTTGTCAAGCTAAAATTGCTCCTTTGATATCAAATAATTACCAAGGGCAGCATATTCCAACTCCGAGTTTTCAAATACCCAAAGAGCCTCCTTGGGCCCGTAGACAATCGGATAACCATGTAAATTAAATGATGTGTTTAGGAGAACTCCACGGCCGGTGAGTATCTCATACTCCTTTAAGATGTGATAATATCCAACGTTCCATTCCTCTTCAAGAATCTGTGCCCGGGCAGTAAGATCAGCTTGATGAACGCCAGCAATAAATTCTCCTCTTTTATCGGTCGTATCAAATGAAAGCATCATATAAGGAGACGCAATATTTTTTGGATTGATGATATATTCGGATGTTCGCCCCTTCATCATTACAGGTGCAAATGGCATCCAGAAGTCCCTTTTCTTAACCATCATGTTAATTGTCCGAACACAGTCATAATTAGAAGGATCCGCCAGAATTGAGCGGTTTCCAAGCGCTCGCGCACCGAACTCCATACGATCCTTGCACCTAGCAACAACCCCTCCCTCTGTAATAATTGATGCAACCTCCTTTTCAATATCTGAAATTCGATTAACGTTTAAATCATTTCTTTGTTCTAGGGCAGATTCTACGTCTGAGTCCGAGAATGAAGGCCCATAATAAATGTTTTTTAACGGTTTTATGTCGATTTCTTTACCGGTCTCACGACAGATGTCTGCATATACCGCAAAAGCAGCCCCAATAGCATTTGACTCATCGCCACAGGAGGGGAAAATAAACAGATCATCGACACAATCTAATTCTATTATCCGTTTATTCGCTTTTACATTCATGAAGACACCTCCAGAAAGAGCAATTTTCCGGATTTGTGTCTTCGACACAGCGTTATCTACCCACTTACAAAGCAGATCTTCTGTTAGTTTCTGAATGCCCCCTGAAATCCAGTCAAATCGATGGAATTCGAGATCACGCCGGAGACGTGGATATATACGATACGTAGGCTCCGAAATGCCCCGAGTGAATGTTAAATCTCCATCTTCTATGTTCAGGTATCGGCGGAAGCAATTGTAACTTTTTTCTATCCCTTTTGGAGGGGCATATGGGGCCATACCCATAATTTTCCACTCGTGCTCCCAAGGTACAAGTCCAAGCAAAAATGTAACCCGTGAATATATGTTACCTATTGAATTACCCTTAGGAGTTTCAGCGATCTTTTTTAACTTTCCAGCATCCCCTACGGAAACAGTTGCACACAGGCCATCTCCTGAACCGTCATTTGTGAGCACCAATACACTTTCATCACGCCACCACGGCGATCCGAAATAAGCAGCAGATGCATGACAGAGATGATGTTCTACAAACCGAATTTGCCCTCTAGAGACGCCGATATCAGTTAATCTCTTAATCCTCTTATCTTTAACTTTATTTTTATAAATGCCATATAACGGTGTTTTTGTTCCAACATCTATGACGGATGATTTGAAAGAGAGAGACTTTTTATATGAAGAAAGGACATCGCCTACATCCAAGGAAGTATGATCAGATGCTAAAGCGAAATAATCAATATCATGAACATTTAGATTTCGAAGTTTTAAAATGCAATTTACACTATGCTCAGGAAAACCCGCGCAATTTTTTTGGTATGTTAATCTTTCCTCTTGTATACAGTATGTGATAGCCCCGTCTTCAATTAAGCATACTGAAGCATTATGTCCATCATGAACGCCGAGAATTCTCATATCAATCACCTTTGCCAATAGAGAGACAAACTATTCCTTTTTCTTCTGGAAGAGATTCTTGCAATCGATAATAACAGGGCAACTCATCTGGTTGACGATACATTCCAAATCAATTTCTTTAAATGCATCATGGTCCACGAGAAACACCGCACACTCCGCCCCGCGGAGTGCCTCTTCGACGCTCTTAACCGAGGTAAACACCCTGACTTTTGTCGCAAGCGAAGGAACGTACGGGTCGTACACCCGCATCTCGGCCCCGAGATTGACAAGTTCCTCGATGATCTTGATCGCGGGCGACTCCAGGGGGTCGTTGATGATATTCTTGTAGACGAGGCCCATGACGGCGATCTTTGCCCTGTAGAGGCGCTTACCGACCTGCTGGAGGCCCTTTTCAGCGAGGTTGGTGACGTGCATCTTCGTGAACTCGTTGATCTCGCCGGAGGTCTCGATGAAGCAGTGCGGTCTCGTGGCAGCATGGCCAGAGGGATGACTGGTTAGAGAGCCTGTATATGCAATAGTGTTCATGGTGGTACACCAGAGATCGAAGCACAGGAATATTGCATCCCGGGGTGCTCCTTCATCACGGTAAAACTCTGAGGGTAGTTCTCGATGAACCAGACCATGAACGCGGTAACGTCGATTTTGTCACCCAATAAACGATCTCGTTTCTCTCGTCCTTTCACTTTGAGTTCTGGGTCCTGCAGCAATTCCACTGCCTTTTCAATTGACCTCTCCTGACTCGATTCGTCCAGCTTGAAATTATAGATGAGTTCATAGTCTCTCTCTTCTTCATCGGTATAGCCACGACCGGCGAAGTCACAGAATATCGCGTGTGTTCCTAAAACAGCGCACTCTGATGCCATGGTTGCGCTCTCACCGTAGAGGAGGGTTGCGTAGTAGAGGAGATCATGCATTTTTTCTGGGGAAACCAAGATCCGGTATTTCTCAAATTCCTCCGGCAAAGGCTTCTCCGAGGTGATGAACACGCGCCCGTATTTTTCAAATTCATAGATCGCTTTTCGCTTGGTGTCTAGCGTAAGACCTTTATACCCTGTATCATGGCTCGCCTGCCAGGAGACGAAGCGGACGACGATGAGGGGGTCGCCCTCGGTGAGGCCGAGTTCGGTGAGGACGGCGGGGTTGGGGGTGAAGAATTTTGGGTGGAGATAGGCAAGCTCGTGATAGCCGTTGTAGCGGACCTGTTTCGGGCCGATGTTATCACGGTAGCATGAGGGAGTACAGATGACACTTGCGAAGGGAAATGTGACCCTGTTTCCAAATTTTGCATGTTCTGTGTCGGTAAAAATCACAGATGGCTTTCTCAGCGTCATTGCGGCGTGAGCTATCGAAGGGTTCCCGACGCCAAGCAAAATATCCGGACAAAATTTGTGGGATATTTTGAACACCTCTATATCGCGGGAAATCCATTCCAGTACCAGGCTTGTGTTCCCACCATTTCCACTGCCTGCTTGTACAAAATCGAGGCCGTATTTGTGCAGGAGTTTCAAAGTGATCTCTTTGTCCCTTGCAGTGATCTTGACTTCATGCCCTCGCTCTCTCATCTCCCGGACAAAGTTCTTGAACAGATGCACATGACCCGGATGGCTCATATCGATAAGTATTCTCATCGAGTTCTCCCGTACTCTGCATATGTCACGGTCAGTACCACCCGCCGTTCTTCTCCGCCTGCATATCAAACAGCATTGCAAAGAGCAGGAACTGCGCTCCCAGGCCGAAGATCAGAATCGCAATGACCGCCGGCACGAAGATGGGGTACCCCTGGACAAATTTGAAGTGCAGAGCGTAGACCCCAACCAGCAGCCCGAGAACCGTAAAGATCGCACCGAAGAAGTAATAGAACACCAGTGGGTGGAATCCCATGACGACGTACTTCGTCTTCATCCTCCAGAGAAAATCTTTCAGGAGAAGCCCGGAGAGCCGCAGGATGTAACTGCTGTACTTGATCTTCGATCTCTCAAGCCCGTAGCGCGCAGGATGCGGAACGTTCTGCACGCGGAACCCGTAGACGTTGAGCCGCACGAGGATGTCGTTGCAGTAGCCGTACCGCGGGTAGACGGCGTCGAGCGGGATCGTCTCAAGCGCGCGCCGTGAGATCGCCGTATAGCCGTTCTGGGGATCGACCAGCTGCCAGTAGCCCGATGCGATCTTCGTGAGCAGGGTCAGTGCCGCGTTGCCGACAAAACGCCACCGGCTCATATCTTTCCGGAATTCGGGATTGATCAGCCGGTTCCCAACCGCATAGTCGGCTTTCTCGTCGACGATCGGGTCCAATAACTTCGGGAGAAACGCCGGGTCCATCTGGTTATCGCCGGCCATGACGGCGACGATATCCGGATCTTCGGCAAGTGCCGCCGCATAACCGGTGACAATCGCGGCCCCGACGCCGGAGTTCGTCTCGTGCCGGATAGAGACAATCCGTGGGTCCTGCGCTGCCCGCTCCCCGATCCTCGCGGACGTCTCGTCGGAGGAGCAGTCATCCACGACATAGACCCGGTCCACGAACTCCGGCATGGTCTCGAGTGTCGGCCCGATCAGGAGTTCCTCGTTGTATGCAGGGACGACCACTGCAATCCGGCGTTCTCGGTACATGGCGACAGCGCTCCGTCTGCACCCGCCGGGCTGGTGTTGGTGTTTTTCCGGCCGCGGCTGCCCTGCCGCGGGGTGCATCACTCGCTACTTATATTCTTCTGTAGTCACGGATAACCATATCGCTTTCTAAAGCAGTGCTTATGTACTCTGTTTATGAAAAATAGCGCATTCAAACTGGTTACGGTAGTTGGGATGCCGATATCGGGGAGATGGCGTGGCCGGACATTATCTCTCGGGAGAGTGCCGCGCGATATGGGTGTCCGGATATAGGGATAAGCTCTCCCGGTTTTCCAGCGCTCTGGAGTGATGTGCGTGTTGTCCCCCGGGGCCGTTCGGGGGCATTGGGCTGTTGTGCCGGGACTCTCCTTTTTTATTCTCAATTCAGATATATGCTTTCCTATTCTGGGGAGAAAAATTTTTACGAAGATATTAAAATTGACGAGTCTAAAAATTACTAATTCGTAGATCAACTCCTCTTTACCCATCATCAGGGCGGTTATCATGAGTTCACGACGACGAAGGTCAACAAAAAAGCCTCAGCCGGATCGGGCAGAGGAAGCCCGGGACCGGCCGGAGCAGGGGGCAGTCTCCTCTTTCTTGAACAGAAACCTCATTCCGGTGCTCATCTTCCTCTTCGCGCTCTTCTTCATCATGACGTTCTCGAACCCGGCGCTCTTCCTGAACGATGAGTGGATCACCGTCAACCAGCTCCACCAGCTCGGTGAAGGCCACCAGATAACCCTGAACGAGGGAAAATACGGCACATTCCTGAACGGTACGCCGGGCCCCTACTTCCAGGAGCGGCATAACCTCCTCGGCTACACGATGATGCTCCCCGTCCTCTCGCTCCCTGCGCTCTGGTTTTTCGGCCTCTTCGGGGACCAGTTCCGGCTGGCCATCGTGCTCCTCTGGTCGCTCCTCCCGGTCGCGATGGCGGTGCTGGTCGATGCCTATCGGCCGCAATACGCCCGGTGGCGCGGGTTCCGGTGGACGTGGTTTTTCGTTGGTGCTGCATTCCTCGCGCTGCTCACGAACCTGGCCCTCTACTACCCCTGGCCGTTTACCGCGCCGGACGCGCCCGTGGAGGCCGCAGCCGTGGTCTTCACCAACCACCTCCTCTTTGCCGTGCTCGCGGTGATGATCTATCTCACATGCAGGACCATCTTCGAGGACGCCTGGTTCTCGATCTTCGGGACGATCGCCTGTATCTCCTGTTCATCCTACATCTTCTGGGCGTCGAATGCGAAGGACCACATGCTGGTGGTAGCGATGGTCGCGGCGGTTATCCTATTTCTAGTGCGCTACATCCGGTACGGAGCCCTCAGGGATGCCGTGCTCGGGTTCGCGTTCATCGGGCTGCTCGCGTGGGCGAGACCGGAGGTCGGGTTTACGGTATTTGTCTTCGCCGCGCTCTATTATGTCGCGCTCCAGGTCTACCGCGGCATCCTCAAAAAGCCCCCGCTGGAGGCGGCCCGGGCGCTCTGCATGCCCCTTGCGACACTCGTGGGGGCCGTGCCGCTCTTCGTGAACAACGCCCTGGTGACCGGAAACCCGCTGGTGCCTGCGTTCTACGTTTACGAGAGGAGACTCCTCGCCGGTGCCTCGGGAGGGGAGATCGTCGGGACGGTCGAGGCCGTAAACGGCGTCGTCCAGTCGGTCCCGGCGCCGTCGGGGGGGGTTGCCGGGTTCCTCTCGGTCCTCGCCAACCACTTCACACCGTCGTGGTCGACCCTGCCCGGCGATATCTTCGGCATCCTCTTTGCTCCCGCGTCCGGGAACATGAGCCTCATCGCAGTCTCGCCGCTGATTGCCCTCGCAATCGTCCTGCTCCCGGTGCTCTACCTGGACTACCGGAGGGGCGAACGATCGCCCAACCTTGCGGTGGTAATTTTCCTTTTCGTCGTAGCCTGCGCCGTCTGGGTCGCATACGCCCGGAGCCTTCCGGGACTGAACGCCAGCCACGGCATTATCCCGGACATCCGGTACCTTGCTCCCTTCTACCTGCCCGCAGGGCTGCTCGGGGTCTACGCCATATCGCGCCTGAACGGCGCCGTTGACCCGAAGCGGAGGATGCTGTGGCAGATTGCCGTCATCGGGGTCTCCGCCCCGACACTGCTTATCGCGATGATGCTCATCCAGCCCTATGGTGGCCAATATGCCGGTTATACAATGTTCTTCACGCAGATCACGTTCGGGCTGCTTGCCGTAACCCTCGTCCTCATCGCGGCAAGGAAACGGTTTAACATCCCGAACACCTGGATCGCGGCGGCCCTGCTCCTCCTCGTCGCCGTCCCGTTCGCGTGGCAGCTGATGATGGTCTTCCTCTACTCCGTGGCGAAGTTCAACGGCTATCCGCTCTGGATCCCGCTCGTTGAAACGCTTTTCCAACATTGTATCGGGGTTTCCGGGCTGGACACCCTCTGAACCCGACCTTTTTTCTTTGTGGCGGTCGCCCTGGAGTTCCTGCAATGGGTGGAAGGGGAGAATCCCCGTCGCACCCATTAGGGATTGTCTCTTGAATCTTGATACGCGAGGAGAAGCATCTCGCGGTGCTCATACTCCGTCCCTGTCCGAAGACCTCGACCTTCTCTCGCCCGTTTATCCGTCGTGCAGGACCTCTCGAGGTATCCCGGGACCCAAGGTACTCCACCGTAGTTGATGCCCCTCCGGGCTCCTTCGACCGTTGAGCCTGCGGCCGTGACGAGAGCATGCCTCCCTTTAAAACTACCTTCCGGACGGGACGAGCATGCCCGGGTATCAATGCGCGACAACACGGGTGGGAAGATCGTCACCCCTCGGCCGGCCGGCGGTTCGTCTTGGGCAGGGTAGCACCATCACCCGGTGCGGGGGATTGAACGAAGCGCAGGGAAAAGAAAAAAGGTTAGTAGAGAATGTTTACAGGGTTGATCGCCGGCGGAACCGTTTTCTTCAACGCGAAGACCGCACCCACGGAGGGCTGCAGGTTGACCGTGAACGGCGTATTTACGGTCGTGGTCGCAGTTGGGACCGAGACGCCGATGACGAACTGCTCCCCGGGTTCGAGGAGGGTGTCGTCGTTTGCGTTTATTGTCTCAATGATACCCCATGCCCCTACATAGGGATCTACAGCTGCTGCAGCCTGCAACACGGAAATCAGATCATCCTCGGTTTCCGTGGAGTACGCGACATCAGGAGCGCGTGTCTGCTCGTCGGTGTAAGTAACAACCATCTTGCTGACGTCAAGCCCGGTGCCGCCGGCGGTGTTGCCGACGGTGAACTTGACGTACTCAAGACCGGAGGATGCAGTCGTCGCCAGTCCGTAGACGTTGCCGATGATCTCCATGCTGGAACTTGCCTGCTGCACACCGGTGTGAACGACCTCCTGGCTCTTCTGTGTCGTGAAGAAGCCGGCGCCGAGCACCACGTACGAGAACACCGCGGCCACGACGATGAACGCGATCAGGACGATCGCCGCCTCAAGCCCGGTGAATGCATCATCATGCTGGAATAAAGATCTCATCTTTCATCACCTCTAGTACAACTCGTAGTTGTGGTCCGTCGTCATCGCTGCAGGTGCGGTCTTCGTCATCCCGAGCGCAGCGCCGATATCAGGCTTGATGTCGATGTTGAACCGGTCGTTGGGCTGGATCCGGACCGCATCAGCGAATTCGCCGGTCAGCGGGACTGTGATCATGACCATCTCGTGCTTGTCAAGGAGGTTGTCACTGTTGTCCTGCGGTCCAACGAACGCCCGGGTGACTGTGGGGAAGGTTCCGCTATCGTCAGAGTCCTGATCGACGAACGTCGAAACATACTTTTCTGTCGCTACCGTGTAGGTCACCTTCTTCATGTCGACCGCAGATCCGCCTGCCGCAAGCTGCAGGTAGAAGCTCACCTCGCCAAGGGCGGTTGTACTCGATGCCTGGGCGATGACCGGCCCGGATAGTTCAAGCGTCGAACTCGTCTGCGCCACACCGGTGTGAACGACCTCCTGGCTCTTCTGTGTCGTGAAGAAGCCGGCGCCGAGCACCACGTACGAGAACACCGCGGCCACGACGATGAACGCGATCAGGACGATCGCCGCCTCAAGCCCGGTGAATGCATCTTCGTTTTTCACCAATTTACTCATAAAACGTTTCCTCCTGTTACCGGAGTCCGAATGAGCGCCTCACCCAGACTTTTTCGGTTCTTTGGAGTATATGCGCAAACCTGTATAAAAGGTTATTCAATTGAAGGGGCATCTGAGACATGCCTGTTCTGGTAACAGGTTCGCCTAATCATCCGTTTATCGGCCGCGATCGCGTTCAGGCAAGTATTTGTAGCCGGAGGTGCAACGATATCTATAACCGAAATACTGTGCGGTCAGACCCTGATTTATGGAAACAACGTTTCAACGCGGGAAAAATTCTGCATTTTTCCGTTGCCGGGGGGCGAGGTGCCGGGGGTGCCGCACAGGCAGGTTTCAACGGAAAGGAACAGGGTATGACGAAGAAACAGGATTTCACCTACGTCGTTCTGGCAATCGCGGTCGTCCTCGTGTTGGCCCTGGTCATCAAGCCGGCAGCGACCGGCGAGCTGCCGGGGTTATGGGGGCCCGGGGGGCCGGAGCCGGCGGTCACCCCGGCGTGGACGCCCACGGTTCCCCCCGCAACCACGGTGCCGACGCCCACCCCGGTCCCTACCTGGGACGGGAAGCCGCGTGACATCGGGTTCGTCGACCCGGCAACCTACCAGATTTCAACCGAAGAGAACCACGTGAACATGACCGTTCTTTCGGCCGGGACCGCGCCCGGCACCACCCGGTGGGTGACCTATGCGACGATCGACGGGCAATGGTCGGGGACCACCGGGATCGTCCGGGTCCCGTTCCCGATGTGGCGGCTCGACTACTCGGATATCACGACCACGAACGACGAGATCCCGTTCTTCAACTGCCAGATCATGGACGCAGAAGATCCGAACCGGTTCGTCCGGATCGTCACCCTCAACTTCCGCGACTTCCTGGCGATGAAGGACAGGCCCGAACTCAGGAAGGACCAGTGGGTGAGCACCTTCTACGAGGGTTACCACGATTACTACTTCGTCATCAACACCCGGCGCATCGGCTCCTACCACTTGAAGATCCAGGTGCCCGAGGGGTATGTAAACTGACCGGACGGATGCGGTTGGAGGGGTTGCCGGGGGCCGGTGCGGATGCGTGGAAGAATATACGCCCTGGTGATTACCCGGCGAGCCAGTGCCGGGCGACGAACTCCCGCACGACCTGTGCCGCCACCGCCGCCGTCTGTCCTGAATCAAACGGAGCGACCTCCACGTAATCGAAACCGGCAGCATGCGGCGCGAGGGTCCGCACGACCTCCCTGATCTCGAGCGGCGCCATCCCGAACGGCTCGGGCGTCCCGAGGCCCGGGGTGAGGCAGCAGTCGATCGCGTCGGCATCGATCGAAAGGTAGATCCTCCTCTCTCCGACGTGCTCCCGGACTTCCCGGAGGACGGCGCCGATGCCCAGCTCACGCACCGTATCGGCGGAGTAAAGCCGCGTCTTCTCCGCCGCAACCTCGAACTGTTCGCGGTCGCCGCTCCGTGCCCCGATGATGACGACGTCTTCGACCATATCGAGGACGCGCCGGGTGACGCACCCGTGGCTGTAGGCCGTCCCGTCGAGTTCGTCCCGCAGGTCCAGGTGAGCGTCGCAGACGACGTAGACCTCCGGCCCGACGGCCCTGACCGCGCCGATCGTGGCTGTGTGCTCGCCGCCGAGCATCACCGGCATCTTTCCGTCGCGGATAATATCGCCCGCGACATCGGCCACCTGGCGGGCGACCTCCTCCGGCAGCCTGGAGACCGCAAGGTCGCCGAGGTCCGTGACCGGGATTTCGGAGAAATCAATCCCGGTCGAAGGCTCGTAGGACTCGAAGTTGAACGAGACCTCCCTGATGGCCCGGGGACCGAACCGCGTCCCCGGTTTGAATGAAGTCGTGCCGTCGTAGGGCACGCCGAAGACGGCGTAGCGGGCATCCTCATACGGGGCGGACGCATCCGCAAAATGGGGGTGGGCAAGCTCGTGCATGCCCGTCTTCGAGAGCCAGAAAAGATCACTCAAGCTTCTTCTTGCCCAGGGATGATATGTACGGGATCTCCTTTCCGGGTTCGAGGCTGCCGGCCTGCTCTTCGGTCAGGTTGAGTTCGAACATCTCGAAGTCCTTGACGTCCATGAGCTGGACGGTTGTGCCGGCGATCGAGATGACCTGAGCCATCTTCCGCTCCACAACGGGGACATAGGTCTTTGCCGAGACGGGCTGGACGATCGACCGCTTGACGCCGTCGAAGATGCCGACACAGTCTATACGGGACTTCGCCGCCCCGTGCTTCCCGGGTTTGGAGGTAGCGATGGAGACAATCCTGCAAGGCTCATCATCTACGACGACGTAACGTCCCTCTTTTAGTTTCCCAACTTCTGTCTGTTCCTTCATATTGTCTCACTCGGTAAACGCGTGATTAATGTATCTGGATTACAGTACATAAATACACCGTAAAACGAGAGAAGGAACGAGGAGAGTTGATGGAGTTTATCCGGGCGTGTGACGATGTGGCGGGGGCTGTTCGAGATGCCGTGGCCGGCATGGTCGGAACGCCGGAAGCAGGGGCGTACGTTAAGATGGGCGCGGACGGCACGCCCACCAAAAAGATAGACCAGGTCGCAGAAGACATCGTCGTGGACTACTTCGCGCGCCACCCGTTCTGCCGGTGCCTGATCAGCGAGGAACTCGGGTGCGCCGAGATGGGCGGGGAGGAAGGAACCATCTTCCTCGACCCGGTTGACGGTACCTACAACGCCGTTGTCGGGATCCCCTTCTACGCCCTCTCCATCGCTTATGCAGAAGAAGGAGTCGTGCAGGCGGGATACGTCCAGAACCTCGCCACGGGCGAGACGTTCCACGCCGTCCGGGGGCGGGGTGCCTTCCTCGACGGGCATCCCATCCGTGTCTCGAGGGTATCGCTCCTCGAAGAGAGCGCCATGAGCGTCTACGGCCGGAAGTTCGACCCGACCAGGGTCCAGATGATAGGCAGGAAGATCCGGCGGTGGCGCCTCCTCGGCGCATCGGCGCTCGAGCTCTGCTACGTCGGGTGCGGCCGTATCGACGGGTTTGTCGACGTGCGGGGGACGCTCCGCGTCACCGACGCGGCGGCGGGGATGCTGGTCTGCGAGGAGGCCGGAGGAACTGTCTCCGATCTCGAAGGGAGCGCCCTGCTCTTCCCCGACGAGGTCTCCGTCGGACGAAGCCTCGTTGCCACGAACGGCGTCGTGCACAACAAGGTCATCGAGTACCTGAGGTGAACCGAGTATGAAGATTGTCCTGGTATCGCGTATCGACGATGCTGATGCACTCAGCTACACCGCGTCGCTCATCCGGGAACTCGAAGGCCTGGGGCACGATGTCGCTCTCGAAGAGGGTACGGCAAGGCACCTCGGCAAAGAGGGTATCCCGTTTGAGAAGATCGGCGGCGACCTGGTCGTGGTCGTCGGCGGTGACGGATCGGTCCTCCTCACCGTCCACCAGATGAAGAAGCAGGTGCCGGTTCTCGGGATAAACTGGGGCGAGGTGGGGTTCCTCGCAGACCTGGAGCCCGACGAAGCGCGCGCGTTCTTCGCCGCCCACCCGGATGGGTTCCGTGTCGAGCACCGGATGCGGGTCAGCCTCTCCGTCAACGGGAAGCGGCTCGGCGATGCCCTCAACGAGGGGCTCGTCGTCACCGACCGGCCGGCGAAGATGCTCCGGTTCGGCGTCTACGTCGACGGGACGGCCGCGGAGCGGTTCCGGGCCGACGGCCTGCTCATATCGACCCCGACCGGTTCGACCGCCTACGCCATGAGCGCAGGAGGGCCGATCGTCGACCCGCAGATCGAAGGTTTCCTCCTCGTACCGCTTGCACCCTACATGCTCTCGTCCCGGCCTCACCTCATCAGCACCGGGAGGAACCTCGAGATCACCCTTGAGACCGAAAAGCCGGCGCATCTCGTCATCGACGGGCAGAGTTCGTTCGAACTGGAGCAAGAGGCTACTATCACGGTTAAGAAGTCGGATCAGCCTGCCCTCTTTGTCCATTCGGGCAAACCCTTCTTTGAGAAAGTGAACCACAAACTGCGCAATCTCTGACCCTGCCGATACCCCGAACAGAGATTTTATGAGTGACCACGGGGACTATCTCCACAGAGGAGTGAGCACGATTATGGAAGACCAGATGCGTACGGAGATCCCCTACGCGGAGATCGCAGAGACGCTCAAGAAAGCCCTCGACCTGCGGGGTTCACCGGTCGCGGTCAAACTTGCAAAGAGCCCCGAGGGCATCCCCGAAGGAGTCGGGCCGATCGAGGAGACGGTTCGCCACTGCCAGATGATCAGCAGGGCCCGGCTGGACGGCGCGATCTTTTACGCGACCGCCGACAAACACGTCTGCATGGGTGGCGGCTGGGCCCTCGGGCTGAAGGAACTCACGCAGAGCCTCCGCTCGGGAGAGTTCTACTACAAGCTCGGCAAGTTCGAGAGCTGGGCCGCCTGCATGCGGACCATCCGGCAGGTGCCGCACGTCCCGGAACTCGAGACCTATGCGACAGTCTACGCGCCGCTCGAGAAGACGCCGTTCGACCCGCACGTCGTCGTCATCGTTGCAAACCCGCGGGCGATGCTGAAACTCGCACAGGCCGCGCTCTACCAACTCGGCGGACGGATAGAATCCACGATGTCGGGGATCCAGTCGGTCTGTGCGGACGCGACCGCGCTGCCCTACCTCACCGGCAGGATCAACTACTCCCTCGGGTGCGACGGCTCGCGCCGGTTCTCCGGGATCGAGAACGACGAACTCGTCATGGGCATCCCTGCCGAGATCCTCCCGGAGTTTGCCCGGTCCCTTACGATCGTCACCGGTGCGCCCGGGTCGGTGAAGTAACAAGGCTGCCATCCCTCTCTATTTTTACGGCACACCTCCCGTCGAAGGACTGGTTCCCGGGTAAAAGGCTTATCTCTCCGGCAGGTCAACCATTCAGCAGGTGGTTTTTTGCAGGTATCCATGAAACTCGAGATGAGGGACCAGCCCGGACAGCTGGTCGCGGCCCTTCAACCGATCTCGGCCGTCGGGGGGAACATCATCGCGGTTATCCACCAGAGGGAGACTTCGACGGCAGCTGAGGTGCTGGACGTCCAGATCGTGCTGGAACTCCCCGAGGGGCGCCTTGAGAAACTCCTCGAACTGCTCCGGGAGCAGGGTGTCAGCGTCGTGCGTATCGGCGAGGAGCGGCTCCTCTATGAATGCACGCTGATCGTGATCGGCCATTTGATGCACACGGACCTCTCCGACACCGTCGACAGGATTGATCGGACCGGCTCTGCGGAGGTGACGGAACTCTCCCTTGCTATGCCGGCGATCAGCTCCCCTTCTTCGGCCCGCATCATCATCCGTTCGACCACCCGGGCGGAGATGAAGAAGGCGATCAGACTCCTGCGCGAAGTCGCAGAACAGAAGGACCTCCTCATCATCGAGCCCCTGGAGGACGGATAATGATACGGATTGCACTTCTCGGGTTCGGCTCGGTCGGCCGGGGCATTGCCCGGGCGATCCTTGCAAAAGACCTCAATATCACCGTCACCGGGCTTGCCGATTCAAGGGGCGGTATCATCGATGCTGGCGGGATCGACCTTCTAGCGGCGCTTGACCGGAAAGGAAACGGCGGCCCCTGCGGCAGTCCGGGCGTCAGCCCCGCGGACGTGGTGGCGAAGGCGGACTACGACGTCCTCGTCGAGGTGACTCCGACGAACGTAGAGACCGCCGAACCGGCACTGGGCCACATCCGTGGGGCTCTCCGGCGGCGTAAACACGTTGTCACCTCGAACAAAGGCCCTATAGCCCTCGCCTACCCCGAACTCAGGGCCCTTGCTGAGGCAAACGGCGTTCTCCTGAATTACGAAGCGACGGTCTGCGGCGCGATCCCGCTCATCCATGCAATACGGGAGGGGCTCGCCGGGAACACAATCTCCCGGCTCTATGGGGTCTTCAACGGCACCTGCAACTACATCCTCACCCGGATGGCCGAAGATAGCCTCACCTACGAACAGGCCCTTGCCGAGGCCCGGGAACTCGGGTATGCCGAGGCAGACCCCACCTACGATGTCGAAGGGATCGACGCGGCGATCAAGCTGGTCATCCTCGCGAACACCGTCCTCGATATGCAGACCACGCTCGACGACGTGGAGAGGACGGGGATCACCCTCCTGACACCCGACGCCCTGCGGCTTGCAGAAGACCAGGACTGCACCATCCGGCTGATCGGCGAGATCATCCCGGAGGCCGGGGTGCTCCGCGTCTCACCAAGGATCGTCGCAAAAGCGCACCCGCTCGTTGTCGAAGGAACACTCAACGCCGTCACCGTGGAGACGGACCTCGCCGGGGACCTCACGTTCATCGGGAAGGGTGCGGGTTCCACGGAGACTGCCAGTGCCGTTATCGGCGACCTCCTCTACATCCATGACCGGTACGTCCAGGGTTCTTGAACGGAGAAAACATTACCTCCGGCTGATGCGCCGGGCGACGCTTGAGAGAGGCTCCTTTACGGTGGCAGATATTGCGGCGGCTACCGATACCCCCAGGAGCACCGTCCAGGACTGGGTGAACCGTCTCATCAAGGAGGGGTGCGTCCAACTCATGGAGGAGCAGCGGGGACGGCATGCGGCCCGCTACGCGGCGAGCAGCGTGATGCCGGAGAGCGCCTGCCGGCGGGTCTTCACCACCATCGACGGCGATCAGGTTGAGATCTACCACGAGTGCATGAGCGGGGGGTGCGCCGCCTTCTGCGAGTTTCATCACGCCCGTGCCGGCGGTGCCCTGCAGTCGGTCCGCCGGGACGGGACCCTGCTCCGGGAGCGGGCGAGCCTCGGGCGGCGGGATGTCGCCGTGGGGCTCGACCCCGCGCCGGCGGTCGGGATCGTCGGCGTCTTTCACGACGACGGCTACATCCGCCAGCAGATCAGGTGCATTGGGGGCCCGGCCTACTCGCTCACCGATATGATGTCCTTTGCGGAGGGTGTCTGCGGTGTCACCGTCCACCGCGAAGGACCGGTGGTCGAGGGCGAGGTGGTCACCCGGGCGCTCGCCTACGTCGCCATCGGGATCGACGACACCGATACCGGGACCGAGGGCGCGACGTTCGCCCTCGCCCTCGCGCTCCTCCAGCACCTCGCGAAGCTCGACGGCGTCATGCCGATCGGCCACCGCGTGGCGATGCTCAACCCCCGGCTCGAGGCCCGGACCGCCGGGAACTCCTGCAGTTACATCGAGCTCGCGGTGGAGCCCGACCTGGTGCCGCAGATCGAGGAGTCCGCCGTGCGGTTCGTTGCAGACGAGGCGGCGTCCCGGGAGTGGGGTATCGCCGTCCGGCAGGGGTTCGGAATACCCCGTGATCTCCGGGCCTACGGCAGGAGCGCGAGAGAGTCGGTGATCGACCGGGAAACAGCCGAAGCGACCGCCGAACGGTTCGGTGCCCGTCTCCACGGCGGACGGGGCGTCATCGGGGCGCTCGCGGCGGTCTCGCTCATCGGGCTCCCGCACGACGTGCTGCTCGACCCCGGACGGGACGTCTGCGCCGGGTGGGAGCCTGTGGGTTTGAGACGCCCTGAGAGTTTTGAGTGAGGGGTTTTTCGCTCGTGGCGTTTGTCTTTGGGTTCAGGTTATAGAGGTGTTTCTTTTTCGGAGCTTTTTGGCCGAAGCGATGGCAAAGCCCGGTACACTGAACCGTGGGGGACTACGGAAACGGTTGAGTTTCCAAAAATGCCCGTGCACTGGACCGTGGGAATATCGCCATCAGGGAGGAGGGGACAGGGGAGGGGGGATGCTCCCCCCTCCCCTGAACCCCACCTCGCACCTTCGGTGCTCGAACTCCGCTCCTGCGGAGCGTCGTTCCCCCAATCGCGATATCCGGTGGAAAACCGTTTACGGGTTTGTGCTATTGAAAGGAGCCTCCTCACGCTCGTGCCCACAGACCCGCCGGGCCCATGCTTCCGGTCACTTCCTACCCATCCACCATACACACCCCGCCGGAACCCCCTCTCCCTCACGCTACCTATAAATACCCGGATACGGCAGATACCCCTCATTGAGGCGAAGCGCGGTGAGAAGCGAACTTGAGGAAGAGATCGGGAGGCTCTCCTCCCTCGCGCGGGAGCGCGGCGCGGAAGCGCGGCGGATAGCGGCCCACGACGTCGTCGTTGCGGAGTGGGTGCGGTTCAAGTGCCGGTTCGGGTGCAAGGGCTACGGGAAACACATGTCCTGCCCGCCGTACGCCCCCACTCCCGCCGAAACGCAACGGCTGCTCGCCGAGTACAGTACCGGCCTCCTCCTCCGATTCGAGGGCGTCCCGGGGCGCCCGGACCTCAAACCCGAAGAGATACCCCTCGATTTCCACCCGTTCTTCCGCGACCTCATCCTCTGGGTGAACTCGACGGTGCACCTCCTCGAAAAGACGGCTTTTTACGACGATTTCCCGAAGGCGTTCGGGTTCGGGGGATACCCCTGCATCTACTGCGAGCACCTGCACTGCGTCGCCGAAGAGCACGAGGGAGTCGTCGACGAGAGTATCCGTAGACTTTGTCGGCATATGGATCTCGTCCGCCCGACGATGGAGGGCGCCGGGATCGACGTCTTCGCCACCGCCCGGAAAGCCGGGTGGGATCTGCACGTCATCCCCTGCAGGGACCTCGAGTACGGCAAGATTGAGCACGGCAACATCACCTCGATAGGGCTCGTCCTCATCGAGTGACGCCCCGGCCTTCAGTCGCGCCGTAAGCCCCGGATGAACTCCTCGGTCATGTGGTGGGCGTCGTCGTCCCTGACCTGCACAGGTGGGTGTTTCATGAAGTAGGCGGATGGGGATATGAGCGCACCGCCGATGCCCCTGTCAAGGGCGAGCCTGCAGCACCGAATGGCGTCGATGACGATTCCCGCTGAGTTGGGTGAGTCCTCGACGGAGAGGCGGAGGTCGAGGTGCATGGGAACGTCCCCGAAAAGCCGCCCTTCCATCCTGAGGAAACAGACCTTGTTGTCCTTCTGCCAGCAGACGTAATCGCTCGGGCCGATGTGGATATCGTCGTCGTCGAGAGGTTCTTCGAGGACCGACTGCACCGCTTCGGTCTTTGACGTCCTCTTTGAGGCGAGGCGGTCGCGGTTGAGCATATTCAGAAAATCCGTGTTCCCGCCGGTGTTCAGCTGGTAGGTCCGGTCCAGTTTCACTCCTCGCTGCCGGAAGAGGTCGGCGAGAACCCGGTGGGTGATCGTCGCACCGAACTGGGCCTTGACGTCGTCTCCGATGACCGGAAGACCGCGTTCGCGAAACTTCGTCGCCCAGGTGGGGTCGCTCGCGATGAAGACCGGCATGTTGTTGATAAGGCCGACCCCCGCCTCCAGCGCACAGCCGGCGTAGAACCGTGCGGCCTCCTCCGAGCCCACGGGGAGGTAATTGAGCAGCATCTCGGCGCCCGAATCCTCGAGAGCCCGGACAACGTCCTCGCGCGACGCTTCCTCCTCGTCGGCGAGCACGAACCTGCACTCCTCCTTGTAGCCCTGCATGTGCGCGGGAAAGCCGTCCAGCACCCGCCCCATCCGAACGGTCACACCGGTCCTCGGCATCTCCGGGCAGAAGACCGTGGTGCAGTTCGGAGGGGAGAATATCGCTTCGGAGACGTCTTTTCCAACCTTCCGCGCATCGATATCGAACGCTGCGGCCACTTCGATGTCGGACGGGCGGTAGCCGCAGAGGTCCCAGTGCATCAGCCCGGTTGCATCCCTCTCGTTCTTTCTCCGGTAGTATTCGACCCCCTGCAGCAGCGAACAGGCACAGTTCCCGACGCCCACAATTGCAATCCTGATCGTGTCCACAACAGCTCCCCGATAGATCCGGTACGCACCTGACGCATCCCGCTCCTGACGGGAGCGCCGGGCACAGGTCAAGACGACGCAACTCTCTCCGAGCTGCGTTTTTAATTAATATTATGGAGCGGGAAATATAAGGGTATGGTTCGAGAAGCGCCGGGGATGCACGCCCGGCAGCACCGAACGGAGTTTTGGATTCCCCCTGCGGGGTCGCTGTTGCGGTCCGGCCGGCCGCATATGGTCGTTTTGTCCCGTACAGCAGTCCGCCCGGAACGATCGGAAAACCCTGGACCATATTACGTGGGGCATCGGCCGGCCGCACTCTCCGCAACATTTTTCCTCCCCACACCTATATCGACGTAATCTGGTTCAGGAGGTATTTGATTATGGTTGACTTCGAACATGCCCTCATCGGGGAGGCGCTCGTCGGCGAAGGGCCGGAGGTTGCCCACATCGATCTGGTCATCGGAAAGAAGGGGAGCAGCGTGGAACAGGCCTTCGTCACGGCGCTGGCGTCCCCGGAACGTGGCCACACGCCGCTCCTTGCCGTGCTCACCCCGAACATTCCGGCAAAGCCCCCGACGCTGATGGTCAACAAGGTCACTATCAAGAACGCGAGCCAGGCTCTCCTGATCTTCGGCCCGGCCCAGGCCGCCGTCGCGAAGGCGGTGGTGGACAGCGTTGCGGAAGGCACCATCCCCGAGTCGGAGGCCGATAACCTGCTGGTCATCGCATCGGTTTTCATCGAGTGGGATGCAGTGGACAAAAAGAAGATCTATGACTGGAACTACGAGGCGACAAAGACTGCCCTCCGCCGGGCGATCACGGGCGAGCCGGCGATGAACGAGGTGCTCGCCCGGAAAGATACTGCAAAGCATCCCTTCGCGTGATACGCCCGCACGGCAACGTACGGTCAGTCCCGGGGCTACGATGATTACAGTCCGTAAGAGAGGAGACACGTAACCGTCGTAAGAGAGATACCGAAAAATAGCACACCGGATGGGTGCTCCTATGCGCCGACCGGGACTCGAACCCGGGTTTAGGCGTTGGCAACGCCTAGTGATAACCACTACACTATCGGCGCACGCCCGTGCTTTTGCACTGTGTGCCTTACAACATGGGATTTGCTGGCTAATAAGGCTATCGAATCGCGGCCCGGCTCGGGTGGCGCCGTTCCTGCAGGCTCTCCCGTGTCCGGGTGAAATTCCCGCGGGAAGGATTGTCCCCCCGGATGGCGATCGCACCTACCGTCTCTCGTAGTCGAGCGCGTCCCTGATGTTCCGGTTTGCAAGTATCCAGAGCCCCGGTATCAGGATCAGGATGAAAACAGCCATGGCATAGGCGACGATCTCGGCGGAGAAGAGCAAGAAGTTGAAGATGCCGTGCAGCACCATGGCGAGGGCGAGCCCCCGGAGGACAATCCCCGAACGCTGTTCGGGGGCCGCGAACTTGGCCCGGCCGAGGGCGTAGCCCCAGACACCGGAGAAGAGCGCGTGCCCGGGGACCGAGAAGATCGCGCGGACGACGATCGTGCCGAGGGCAAGAGACGGCGACGTTGCGTATGCTAAAAAGACGTAGAGGACGTTTTCGATCGATGCGAGCCCGAGAGCGGCGGCGGCGGCGTAGACGATACCGTCCATCGGTTCGTCGAACTCGGTGTCCCGGTAGGCGAACCGGCGCACGACCGCGAACTTTCCGGACTCCTCGACGATGGGCGCGATGACGACGCCCATGATCAGCGGGGATACGATGAAAAGGCCGAAGAACCCCTCGACGAAGGCCACGGGAAACGTGACGAGGACGCCGAGGAGGAAGATCTTCACGATCAGGGCCGCCGGCTCGGGCTCGAATTTATCCCTGTGGTAGAAGTACCACGCCCAGAATATCCCCGGTGCCAGCGCCAGGACGAGGATTACCAGCGGCTCGCCGTCAACCATTGCTTGATCTGGGTTCATGGTTTCATAGAGGAAGAGTTTTTCTCTTCAATGGACTGTCCTGTGAGGTAATCTCTTATACGGGCGAAAATACTGTTTTCCCTCGTTCCCAGGCCAAAAAAGGTTATTCGGGGAGGAGGCGGTACTCCGGGGCGAGCCCCGCGAGCACCAGCAGCCCATAGTACCGGAAGAACGTGACGAACGGCACCGCGATCAGCAGCGCGGCCGGGATGGCGATGATGAGGTAGGGGATGAGGAGAGCGAGGAGTAGCACGTAATTTCCGGCCTGGAGTGCGGCGAGGAGCACGATCCCGATGAGGATGAAGGGTATCGCGATGATCACCAGTGCGAGGATGACCACGATCGCCTGCACGATTGCGGCAATGAGGCCCAGCACGAGCCTGGTGACGACGTAGACGACGGTCTGCCAGAAGCGGGCGGATATCACCCCGATAAGCCGCCGCCAGCCCTCGATGACGCCGCAGTCTTCGCGGATCATGATCGGGACGACGAAGTCGGTGGTCAGGAGGAAGACGACCCCGAAGAGGAGGGCCAGGATCAGGATGACCGGAATGAGCACAAGAACCAGAAGCGACACGCCTACGCGGGGTCCCACCCCCGAAAGCCCGAAGAGCATGATGATCAGCGCCACCATGGCGACGATCAGGATCAGCGTGAGGCCTAGTTGGAAGAGGAAGAGCCGCACGCCCTTTCCGAGCCGTTCCCCAAAGAAGGGCCTGATGTGGATATCCCCGGTCGAGAGCATATCGACGAAGACGAACTGCATCGCCGCGCCGATGAGCATCCAGAGGAGGGCGATCACGAGCACGATGACAATGAATGCAATGATGAGCGGCGCGATCCCGGGGAGGGACTCCGCAACGCCGGGTGGGAGGTCGCCTTCTCCAAAACTGTACTGGGAGGCGTTCGGGAAGCTTGCGCCCCCTCCCACGAGAAGCGCGATCAAGGCCAGGCGGAGCCAGACGCCCCATCGGATCGGCCAGAGCAGGCTTTTGGTGCGCTCGAAGGCGCCGTCCAGCCTGCTGAATGCATACATCTC
This sequence comes from Methanoculleus sp., assembly GCA_018433835.1. Taxonomy (GTDB): domain Archaea; phylum Halobacteriota; class Methanomicrobia; order Methanomicrobiales; family Methanoculleaceae; genus Methanoculleus. The sequence goes on along the minus strand of JAHDQM010000028.1, from coordinate 15,358 downwards.
TTCAGCCATATCAGTCATGAAGAAAAGGATCTTTCTGTCATTAAAACCTTCTTCAGGCGAACCGGTTCCAGTATCCCGGCTCCCGGGCATATGCCCGCGGCTTCCCGGGGAATCAGGTTTTTCAACACCTTAATGTAGTCCGTTCACCACACTATAGAACGAATGATCCCTCTCATGCTTGACCTGGCGGGCAGGAGGGTGCTCATCTTCGGCGGAGGCGATGTCGGTGCCCGGAAGGCTGCGTATTTTGAGCATGAGGCGGAGGTGACGGTGATCAGCCGTTCTTTCTCACCGGACCTTGAGGGGCTCGCGATCCGGCGTCAGGAAGCCGACCTCTCGGCTCTCCCGGACGAGGCGCTCCGTGACCTTCTGCAGGACGCGTTCCTCGCGGTAGGGGCGACGCCGGACCCGGCACTCAACGACCGTATCGGAAGGCTCTGTGCCGGGGCGGGGATCCTCTTCAACAACGCCGCCGGAGTGCCCGGAGATGTCATCGTTCCTTCGGTCGTCCGGGGCAGCCGCTACCTGGTCGCGATCAGCACCCGCGGAAAGAGCCCTGCCGTATCCCGCTACCTCCGCATGAGGCTCGAGGCTGAGTACGCGGACCTCGACCGGATGATCGACCTGCAGGACGAGATGCGTTCGATGCTCCGGGAGATCGAACCGGTGCAGGCGGAGCGGTCCCGCATCCTCTGGAGCATCCTCTCGGACGACGAAGTCTGGGAGGCGCTCGCCACCGACTACGGCCGGGCACGCGCACTGGCAATCGAGAGGTACCTGCATGCCTGAACCGGTCAAGACACCGCTCGCGCTCGCGGGCGTGAACCACCACACCGCAGACATCGCCACGCTCGAGGCGTTCCGGTTTCCCGACGAAGCGGCGTTCCTCCGCGAGGCGCGGGAACGGTTCCGGGGCGTTCTCCTGCTCCAGACCTGCAACCGCGTCGAAGTGCTGGTGCAGGGCGACGCACGGAGTCTTGAAGGGTTCCTGAAGGAGAAGGGCAGACGCGACTTCATGGTCGTCGAGGGCGAGGCCGTGCCCCGCCACCTCCTGGAACTGGCCGCAGGCATCGACTCCCTGGTCGTCGGCGAGGACCAGATCCTCGGGCAGCTCAAACGGGCGCTCGCGGCCGCGGAGGAGGCGGGGGCCGCGAGCAGCGTCATCGGGCTCTGCATCAACAAGGCGGTGCACGTGGGGGTCAGGATCCGGCGCCAGACGCAGATCAACAGGGGTGCGGTCTCCGTCGGTTCTGCGGCCGTGACGCTTGCAGAAAACCTCCTCGGCACCCTGCGCGACCGGCACATCCTGGTCGTCGGGAGCGGAGAGATGGGGGTGCTCGTGACGCAGGCGCTCTCCGCGAAGGGGCTCACGGCCATTTACGTCGCCAACAGGACCTACGAGCGCGCTGTTATGCTTGCGGAGAAGATCGGGGGGCGGGCGGTCAATTTCAAGGACCTCTACCGCTACGTTGCGCTCTCCGACGTCGTCATCTCCTGCACAGCCGCGCCGCACCCGGTCATCCGGACCGAGGAGGTCCGGGAGGTGATGGAGGAGCGCCTCTGGCCGCTCGACCGGCACCCGCGCCACCTGGTCCTCGTCGACATCGCCCAGCCCCGTGACGTCGAGGAGGGGGTGCGGTCGATCGAAGGCGTGTACCTCTTCACCATCGACGACCTCAAAAACGTCAACGCCGCCGCCATGGAATCCCGGAGGAGCGAGGCGGCCCGGGCCCGGGAGATCATCGATGAGGAGGTCGACCACTTCATCCGTCTCCTCCGCCGGACGGCGGCCGACGAGACGCTCGCCCTCCTCTACACCTGGGCGGAGTCGATAAGGTCCCGTGAACGCGACCGGGCGCTTGCCCGCCTGGGGCAGAAGGATGACCGCACGGCGGAGGTCGTCGACGACCTGACCCATGCACTCACCAAAAAGCTCCTCTCGGACGTGACGACAGCCATCCGCGCCAGCGCGGAGTGCGGTGATGTAGCAACGGCAGAGGCCCTGATGAGGGCGATTACCCGGGGAGAACCATGTTTCCAGAACGACGAATGAGGCGGATGCGGCGGCGGATAGTCCAGCCGCTTCTCCGCGAAACCGAACTTCGAAAGACCGACCTCATTGCGCCGGTCTTCGTGGACGAATCGATCAGCGCACCGCTACCGATTGCCTCGATGCCGGGGCAGTTCCGCCACCCGGTGGAAGGCGTCGCCGACTACTGCGAACACCTCTGGAACGCCGGTATCCGGGCGGCGATCCTCTTCGGGGTCCCGGCAGCAAAAGACAACGAAGCGACTGAAGCCTACGCGAGCGACGGCGTCGTCCAGCGGGCCGTCCAGAAGATCAAGGAGCGGGTGCCGCAGATGGTGGTCATGACCGACGTCTGCGCCTGCGAGTACACCGACCACGGCCACTGCGGCATCGTCGGGGAGACGGCCGACGGCCCGGACCTCTTAAACGACCCCTCGCTTGCGCTGATGGCGCGGATCGCCGTCTCTCATGCACAGAACGGTGCCGATATCGTCGCGCCGTCGTGCATGCTCGACGGGATGGTGCGGGCGATCCGGCAGGCACTGGATGCCTCCGGCTTTACGGACGTCCTGATCATGTCCTACTCCTCGAAGTTCGCGAGCGCCCTCTACGGCCCGTTCCGCGACGCGGCGGATTCGGGGTTTTCGTTCGGCGACCGGACGACCTACCAGATCAGCCCGGGCAACGCCCGGGAGGCGGTAATGGAGTCGGAACTGGATGTGGCCGAAGGAGCGGATATCCTGATGGTCAAGCCGGCCGGGATCTACCTCGACATCCTTGCATCCGTAACAGGGTTCGGGCTGCCGGTGGCGGCCTACCAGGTCAGCGGGGAGTACGCCATGATCAAGGCCGCCGCAGAACGCGGGTGGCTGGACGAGCGGGCCGTCGCCCTCGAGACCCTCACCGCCATCAAGCGCGCCGGGGCCGACCTGATCGTCACCTACTTTGCAGAAGACGCAGCGAGGTGGCTCGATGAAGAGCAGTGACCTCTTCGCCCGCGCAAAAACACTGATGCCGGGCGGGGTCAGCAGCCCCGTTCGGGCCATCAGGCCCTACCCGTTCTACGTGGAGCGCGCTGCGGGATCGCATCTCTCGACCGTCGATGGGACCGATCTTGTCGACTGCTGCCTCGGCTACGGCCCCCTCATCCTCGGCCACGCCCACCCGGCTGTCCGGGAGGCAATCGAGCGCCAGTTAGAGAAGGGATGGCTCTACGGTACGCCCACACCGCTCGAACTCGATCTTGCGGGGATGATCATCGCCGACCACCCTGCGGTCGATATGGTCCGGTTCGTCTCGTCGGGCTCGGAGGCGACGATGGCCGCGATCCGGCTCGCCCGCGGCTACACAGGCAAGCAGGATATCATCAAGGTCGAAGGCGGGTTTCACGGCGCCCACGACGCGGTCCTGGTGAAGGCCGGATCGGGGGCGACTACGCTCGGAGTGCCCGACTCCGCGGGCGTTCTCGCGGACCTCACGGCGCACACCCGGCAGGTACCCTACAACGACCCCGAGGCGCTTGAGACGCTTCTCTCAGGGAACGATGATGTCGCCGCGTTCATCCTCGAACCGGTCATGGGAAACATCGGCCCCGTAATCCCGGACGACAGCTACCTCGCCGATGTCCGCGAGATCACCGCCGCCTACGACGTCCTCCTCATCCTCGACGAGGTGATCACCGGCTACCGGGTCGGTATCGGCGGCGCGGAGGTGCTCTACGGGGTCAAGCCCGACCTCGCCACGTTCGGCAAGATCATCGGCGGCGGCCTTCCCATCGGGGCGTTCGGGGGGCGGCGCGATATCATGGAACTGGTCGCCCCCGCGGGACCGGTCTACCAGGCGGGAACATTCAGCGGCAACCCGGCGAGCCTCGCGGCGGGGTATGCGACGCTCCGTTACCTCCACGACCACCCGGAGGTCTACCGGCGGCTCGACGACGCCACGCGGGCGATCGGGGAGGCCGCCGCGGATGTGCGCAAAGGCTCGTTCGTCAGGATGGGCTCGCTCTTCAAGCACTTCTTCAGGGACGAGCCGCCGCAAAACTACCGCGAGGTCAAGGAGTGCGACACCGAGGCGTTTTCGCGGTTCTGGAAGGCGATGTTTGAGGCAGGGATCTTCCTCCCGCCGTCACAGTTCGAAACGAACTTCCTCTCCGCCGCACACACAGAGCAGGATATAGAACAGATAGCGGACGCATACGAATTATGTCTCTTCGCATAGGCACACGGGGAAGCGCTCTCGCGCTTGCGCAAACGAACAAGGTGGTCGGCATGCTCGTCGACCGGGGTATCGAGGCTGAGGTCGTCACGATCGCGACCGAGGGCGACACCGCGACGGGGGTTCCGCTCCACGCCATCGGGGGGCAGGGGGTCTTCGTCCGGGCGCTCGACGATGCGATCCTCCGCGGCGAGATCGATGCGGCGGTGCACAGCATGAAGGACATCCCGGCGGCCCGGCCGGCGGGGCTCGCCTGCTGCGCGGTTCTCGAACGGGACTCACCCGCCGACTTCCTTGCGCACGAGGCCCCCCTCGACGCGGTCCGCGTCGTCGGGTCGTCGAGCACCCGGCGCCGCGCCCAGCTCCTCCGCGACGAGCCGACGCTTGAGGTGAAGCAGCTCCGCGGGAACGTCGATACCCGGATACGGAAACTCCGCGAGGAGCAGTACGATGCCGTCGTGCTCGCGGAGGCGGGCCTCCAGCGGCTCGGGCTCCGGCTGGCCGGGGAGCCCCTCCCCACCGACCGGTTCGTCCCGTCACCGAACCAGGGCACCGTTGCGGTCGTCTGCCGGGACGACCCGGTCGTTGCCGCCCCCTTCGCAGCGCTCGATCACGCGCCCACCCGCCTCGACGTGGAGATCGAGCGTGCCGTCATGGAGGAGGTCGGCGGCGGGTGCTTCACCCCGCAGGGGATCTACTGCCGGAGCGGCAACCTGATCGCCGAGGTGCTCGCGCTCGACGGTTCCCGGTGGGAGCGTATCGAGCGGCACGTCGCGACGATCGACGAGGCGCGGGAGTGCGGGAGGGCGCTTCGCAGGCAGGCGGCCGACCTGATCCGGGAGGCCTATACGGCCCTCGGGGTGAAACCATGACAGGCAAAGCGTATCTTGTGGGGTCCGGCCCGGGCGGGCTCGGCCTCCTGACGATGAGGGCTCGCGAGGTGATCGACAGAGCGGACGTGATCCTCTACGATCAGCTCCCCGGCGAGGAGATCCTCGCGACGCTCCCTGGGAGCGCCGAACTGATCGACTGCGGGAAGTACGGCGGCAGCCACACCCTGGAGCAGCACGAGATCGAGGCGCTGATGGTCGAGAAGGTGAAGGCGGGCAAGACGGTCGTGCGCCTGAAAGGAGGCGACCCCTTCCTCTTCGGCCGCGGTGGGGAGGAGATCGAGGTGCTCCGGGAGCACGGCATCAGGGTCGAGGTGGTGCCGGGTATCACAAGCGCCATCGCCGTCCCGGAGATGGTCGGGATCCCGGTCACCCACCGGAAGTATGCGTCGCAGGTGACCTTCATCACCGGTCACGAGGACCCCACTAAACCCGAGTCCGCCCTCGACTGGGAAGTCCTCTCACGTCTGAAAGGAACCCTCGTCATCCTGATGGGGGTAAAGAATCTCCCGGCCATCGCAGAAGCCCTCACCGCGCACGGCAAGGACCCCGAAACCCCGGTGGCGATCATCGAGCGGGGTCTGCGGCCCGATCAGCGCGTGACGGTCGGAACCCTCGCGGACATCACGGGAAAAGCCCGCGCCGCAGGCGTCCGGCCCCCGGCGGTGATCGTCATCGGCGGGGTGGTGGAGATCTACGAAGAGTTTGCGGAGTAGGCGGCGGTTTTTTTCGGGCTTTTTGGGAAACGTGAAGGCATTCATACCGGGGAGCGCCCTCTCCTTTCTGTCCCACATCCCCTAAGGTTTTTCACCGCAGCTCTCTTCCGGAACTGTTGCGACGAATTCAGGTAAATCCGGGGAAGAGGCAGTACCGGGAAAGGGTGTTGGTAGGGAGTTAGAGCAGATTTTCACCGGTTAATCCCGTAACCCTTTCATAACAGTAGGATGACTGACGCATTTAGCACACTACCCAATATGCGGGAATAAGGCACAGCAGAAAGAGCCAGAGCGATACCGGTTCGCATTCCTGGACCCTCTCGCCCGCTAACGGGTGTTCCCGGTTCTTTCCCGATGTTCTGCGAGGGTCGGACCGTGGTCGCGGAATGTACCCATCTTGCTCCCCAACGGAGCGTAGACGGTCAGCGTCAAGGAGTCGGAGGTCGAGCCCCGGTTCGGGTACACCTCATCAAGATACGCGATCCCGCTTTAGACATAAAACTGGTGCCTGTTGGTTTCGTCCTGCTCAATGCTGTCGGAGATCCCCTGGGTCGTCACCGGGTCGTCCGATACCGAAGGGCGAACTGTGTATACGCCCCCCCTCCATTGCCGCCGCCGGGGGGACGGCAAGGAAGGCAACGACGAGCAGCAGGGCAAGGATCACGCATTTGCTCATTGCTGACGCCATGCATGGGTTATTGTGACCTGCGTCTATGAGTTTTATGGGTCAAACACCAGTTTTATTCTCGTCATTCTTGCCTTTTTCCCAGGGAGGCGACAGCACCCGGAGTCTTCGCGACCGTATCGTGCCCATCGTTGTCATTTCTTAAGAGATCGGTGCGGGACGGGGCTGCCCGGGGGACGTGGAGAGGGAAACTCCCTACCGGCAACGACGATTGACCGGTGGTTTACTCGCTATCGGAGGGTGATCCGGCGGGGTATGCCTGCTTAAGGTGCGGGTGAGGTCATCCCAAAAAGCCTCTGCCGGGAAGGGGACACCCGCTCGAAACTCTTCGAGTTTCTCAAGCTCCCTCCGGTCGCACCTCCCCGGTCCCTCCCCCACATGGCGATACCCGGTAGGAAGCCGTGTCAGGGGGTGTAAACACACCAGAACTCATGCACTGTGGAACCCCCTTTACATTGTGCCCAACCAAAACGGCAACAAGCGGTCGCTGCCCTAACCAATCCATCCATACCAATTTTTAGACTCCCCATCCCCCCGCTTTATCCCCCTCGCACCCCAATATTCTGAGAATGAAGCTGCTCTTCGAACTCTCCGGCGAGCACCCCGACCTCCCGGTCGCGGAACTGGAGTGCGTGGGCACCGTGCTCGATACCCGGACCCAGGTTGCGGTCGCCGAGTGCCCGGACCCGGGCGCCGCCGGACGGCTCGCCCTGACGCACACGGTGATGGAGTACCTCGGGGAGTGCGAGGCAACCAGGGAGGCGTTTGCGACTCTCCTCCGCGACCTTGCCATCCGGACCGAAAAGCCGTTTGCGGGCCGGGTGAAGCTGATGCGGGGGAGCCGGATGGATGCCGCACACCTCGAACTCGAACGGCTGATCGGGAGCCTGATCGCCGGTCCGGTCTCGCTCCGCGAGCCCGTCGAAGAGTACCGCGCCGTCGTTTCGGAGGACCGCTGCTACTTCGGCCGGGTTATCCTAAAGATCGACCGGGGCGCGTTCGATGCCCGGAACCCCATGCGCCGGCCGTTCTTCCACCCCGGGGTGATGATGCCCCGGACGGCCCGGGCGCTCGTCAACATCTCCCTGGTCCGGCCCGGCGAGACAGTCTTCGACCCCTTCTGCGGCACCGGCGGGATCCTCCTCGAGGCCCGGGAGATCGGAGCCCGGATCCTCGGGAGCGACTTCGACCCCGCGATGGTCGCCGGCTACCGGCAGAACCTCCCCGAGTCGGACGTGATGATCGCCGACGCCACGGCGGTCCCGATCTGCGATCATATCCTCGACGCGGTCGTGACCGACCTCCCCTACGGCCAGTCGGTCCGGATCAGGGCGGAGAACATGGACCGGCTCTACGACGGATCGCTCGCTGAGGTCCGGCGCATCCTCCGGCCGGGGAGGCGCGCGGTCGTCGTCACGCACCGCAACATCACGGATATCGCCGCCCGCCACTTCACCGTCCTGCAGGAGCACGAGCAGCGGGTGCACAAGAGCCTGACCCGCCGGATCCTGGTACTTGCGTGACAATGCCGACCCCGGATTTATGAGGGGGCCCGTCGAATTTTATACGTGGATGTAAATTTTAAACGCTACGGCCTCTATCTCGTCCGGTGGCAGCTCTCGACGCCGATCCTCGCCGGGGTGCTTGCGCTGCTCGGGGGCCTTGGGGCGCTCGCCGCAACCATCATCGCAAACCTCGTCGGCGGCCTCATCTTCTTCTGGGTCGACCGGTTCATCTTCACCTCCGAGACGCTTGCCGCCCAGTGGGAGGTCAAGGAGGAGGTCCGGTGCGTGGACTGCGGCACGGTCGCCCGGGGCTACCGCCTGGTCCGGGCGAAGAACTACGACAGGACCAACGACCCGGCGCCCGAGTTCCGCTGCGAGGCGTGCTCGAGGAAGAAGTCGGAAGAACTCAAGAAGCGGGGCGTCAGGCACTGAAGGGGGAGAGGGCCGGGTTTCCCGGAGGGATCAAGCACGGTCAGGTAAGATAATTCTGAAAGGCTCATGCTCCTTTCTTTTGGTCGCACCTATCGGTGCTCATGCTCGCTACGCTCGCACTCCCCTTTGTCCCCACCCCCCCTATGGCGATAAACGACGCGTGCACCGGAGGTGCAGGCGGAGTTCGAGCACCGAAGGTGCGCAGTCCCCACGGTCCACTGTACCAGGCTTTCTCATCGCCCCAGCTAATTCTGTCAGCCGCAGTCGAACAACCTCGCTCTTCTCGGGCTCGGTTCCCGCACAACCCCGTGCATTAAAGACTCACTCCTCAGAACCCCCCCACCTGAACCGCCACGTTGTCGTCGACCGGGGAGATGGCCTCGATAACGCCGGCGACGCCTGCAACGACCACCAGGGGAGGAGATAATTCCGTTTCAGATACCCAATGGAGTTCTCGACCTTCGGGTTTCATTGATGGTCGCCAGCACGGAGTACCCGCTTGAGGATCACCGTTTTGCGTTTTCATACAGGATCTCCTCGATGTAGCCCCGCCGAAGTATTCGAAGGCATGGAAACTGCACCGGATGAGAGTACAGGCGTCGACAAGCATAAATAGATGCAGATTAAATTCACCCACGTGGGGGACTCTGGGTTGTCCCAAGAGAAGTAGAAGGACGGGTTCACCAAGCGACGAAACTTCGTTGAACCCGCACCTACCCGTAGGCATAATACTATCCACCTCTGAAATGATGAAGGTTTGGATCATGCCTCCGTGAAATGGAAAGAAACGGAGGAAACAGAGATGAAACTAAAATTCAGGATCAGGGGTTTTTCTCTGCTCATGGCACTACTGCTTGTGAGCGTTGTGTTTGTCCCCGTCAGTGCGGGCACTCAGACAATCACCCCTGACGAATCAAACATTGTCAAAAATTCACATGCGCGCCATGCTGATTTCCCGCTGGAGATCCCGGAAGATCTCCCGCCTGCAAAACCGCTGCCCGAATCGGAAATGTATATCATTGACATTCCCGAATCATGGCTTAATGAAAAAAATTCCAGTACCGATCCAGAACTTATTGATATTTCCATCTCAAAAGAGGAATTTAACTCAGAATTCGTGATGAATGGAGACGGGCACTATAAGAGCAGGCAGCAGAAAGCGGATGAAAAAACAGTTACTCTCAGGATTCCGAAATCGATGTATGCAGCCCTGAACCCCGACCCTGATGTGGTGAAGTTGTCTTTTCCCACCCGGCAGTTTGAATTCCCATCAGCGGACATAACATCAGGAGCAGAAACCCAGGTACAACAGCTTTTGGATGATGTCGAAGACGATATACCCCTGTACTTGCAGTTGTTGGCAGATCCGGTAATTCGGTGCACACCACAAACATGCGCATGGAGGGTTTCATTTGCCGCAACGGAGCCCGACATTACCTATATGACAGGTTCGATTACTCCGCTGACATACACCTATTCCGGGCAGAGGTACCAGGCATTCCAAGAACTGGAAAACTATTACAATGATGGCGTGACCATTGAAATCATTGCTGAATACGACAGCAGTGATTTCGCGGGGTCCCCAATCAAGATTTTCCCTGTAGTATATAACGGTGAGGATGCAAATCCTGTCTACCCGTGGGAGAGTCTCGGCAGCGATGAACATCTTGGAGGGACTGGAACGTACATACCCGCTACTGTGACTGTGCTCCCGGAGAGTTATGAGTGGTATGTCCTTGTGAATACCGGTCAGAATCTCGGGCTGTACCAGATCTGGCTGAAGGATGTCAGGGACGACCTGTGGTATTATTATGACTACAATGATACTGTCAATCCCGCCACGGAACTGGTAACCAGCGAGGGCTCCTCAGAGCTTGGTACAATCCCGCTGGGGGCGATCACGTTGTACGCACGCACTCAGGTGCGGAACGACTGGTGCAGGATCAATGAGGACTGGAAACGCCCGGACGAAGTGTTTGATACCACCGGGTCGTTTGATTTCAGATCGCCCGATGGCATTAATTGGCCTCCTTATGTCTGGATTGGTTATAACTGGGACAACGGGGCATGGAATGCATTCCCGATGGTGGATATTCCCGAATGAAATACGATTCACTCTTACTTTTTTCCGTGACTCTGTTGTTCATACTTCTCGTCAGCATCATGGCATCTGCCGGCTGTACGGGCACCCCCAACACGGTCGCCGAGATTGTTGAGGAATACAGAGCTCAAACCGACTCGATTGATGATTACTCAATGTCCGTTGTTCAGACGCTTCCCGGGGGCTTGCACCATATTGAGATTATCTACAAACGGCCTTACCAGTATCTGCTCAGGCACCGGTATGATCCTGACGACAGGATCTGGAGTCAGTCGGTTCATAACCTGACTTTTACCGAGTATCACCCGGAATCGCAGACCGCCGACATTCTCGCAATCCAGGACCCGGAAACCTGTTTTCCCTTGATTGCGGACCCTAATCGACTCGCCTCCCCGGTGCTGTTCTCGGGAGATTTTGATCTATCATATCAGGGTACAGGAACCGTGAACGGACGCGAAGCCTACATTATCAAGGCTACAAATACGGGACATATCGATTACTTCGGTGAAGGCAGGGACGGAAACGTCCGGATATGGATTGACCGGGAAGCCTGGATAGTAACCAGAATCCAGGCCTTTGACGCAGCAGGAAACATGAAAACAAGTTTTGAAGTGAAAAATTTCACGATCAATTCAGGAATTTCCGACAACGAGTTCATTATTTCTTTGCCGGAGGGGGTAAAAATCCGCCACCCCAATCCGTTCTGCTGACGGCCATCAAGATCTGCTGAGAACACCCCAAAACGGCCTGTAAACTTTAGATGTACCGTGATCGGAACACTCATGTACAAAAGTTCTGCCATCTGGGCCATAAACCGGGTCAGAACGTGAACACGGCTTTACCCTGGTATCGCCCGTGGGGTGGGGCTGATGGGGAGTGCGATGGGCGAAATGCGACCGGCCGGAGGGTGCGACGGACAATGTCCGGAGCTTGAGAAGCCGCTAGGCTTCGAGCAGAAGCGTGAGCACCGAAAATGCGAAAGAACGGAGCTCGACCACGGTACAGTGTACGGGACTTTTCAGCATCCCTGCTTATTCTGCTGACCGTAGTCAAACAACCCTGCTCATCTCAGCCCGGTTCGCGCACGGCGCCCTCGGCAGAAGAGTGCCCCGGCGGCGTAGGCGATGCCTCCCATGAGCGGCACCTCCTCAGTGCGCTCCGACTCGTCCAGCACCCGGGAGAGGACCGGGACGTCGTAACCGCGGGTGAAGGCGTCGCAGAGGAGGAACAGGGCGACGAGTGCGGCGCTCACGAAGACGAATGCCCCACTATCGTCCAGGCGGAGAATGATCACGGCGCCGAGGACCCCCATGAGCAGGTGGACCGTCCGGCGGAACGTCTCGCCCATCGCACCCAAATAGCAGCCCCGGCAGATAAAGCATCGTGCGGGTGCCGGCCGCTCGCCGCCGAGCAGTCACCTTAATGTAGTCTCCTTCCATCCTACACCCCTTGAGGGAGAAGAAGATGGCAGAGATACGAAAGTATGTCAACCCCCCCGCAGCCGAAGTGATATGCGAGTTCCGGTTTCCCGAGGAAACCGCCTGGGACATGACCTACCCCGGCATACTCTACAGTCACCTGAAGGACGCCTACCCGAAGAGAGACCAGCGCTACGTGCGCGAGGTGGTCATGCTCCTCGGGCCGGAGGGGCTCCGCGAGGAACTCCTGGTCGCCGAACGGTCGATCTTTCTGGCCGAGGACGAGGGCTGTGCGGTCCAGGTCGGCCCCCGGCTGCTCTCGGTGAGCTGCCAGAAGCCGTACGTCCACTGGGAGGCCTTTTCGGAGCGGATCAACGGGGCGTTCGAACGGTTCCGGGAGGTCATCAGCGCCGACGCCATCGGCACCATGAACCTCCGCTACGTCAATCTCATCGAGATCCCGGAAAGCGAGGTGACACTCTCGGACTACTTCGCCTTCTACCCCGTCCTCCCGCCGGAACTCCCGCGGGCGCCGGCGGGGTTCATCACCGGGTGCGAGTTCTCGTTCCACGACAACCGCGACAACTGCCGGGTGGAGCTCACCGACGCCGTGCCCGAGTCGACGGAACACAATGCGTTCCTCTTAAACATCGACTACTTCCTGGCAGAAGAGAAGAGCATCCCGGTGGATGGGGTGGCCGACTGGCTGGAGATCGCCCACACCCACGTGCGGGACATCTTCGAGGCCTGCATCAGGGACTCCCTGCGCGACCTCTTCGCCATCCGGGAGGAGGAGGAGGCACGGTGAGGAATGATAGCACCCTCGACCTCCGGCAGGGTTGAGCGCTGGACGCTGCCCGACCTCGATGCGGCGGTCCGGCGGTGCCGGGCGCAGAACGCCCAGGGCATCCGGTGTATTCTCGCCGCTCTCGGCGAGTATGCCCGGAGCGAGCGGCAGGTCCGGGAGAACCTTGAGCGCTCTTTTGCCGCCGTAGCCGTGATCGACGAGCAGGGCCTGGACGCATCCATCACCGTGAAGATGACTGCGCTCGGTGAGCTCATCGACCGGGATGCCGCCCGGGACTCGCTGCTCCGGCTCTGTAGCGGGGCGCATGCACGCGGCATCGGTGTTGAGGTGGATATGGAGGGGCGGGGACTCGTGAAAACGACGGTCGATGCCGCCGTCGCCTGCGCCGCCCGGCAGGGGCTGCCGGTGACGCTCGCCCTCCAGACCTCCCTCGACCGCACTGCGGGCGACCTCGAACGCATCGTCCGCCACGGGATCCGGCCCCGCCTGGTGAAGGGGGCATACGGGGCGGATACGGACGACCCCGGCGAGGCCCGGGAGCGCTTTCGCACACTTGCAGCAGGACTTCTCGACCGGGGCGTGCCGTTCTCGGCCGGCACCCATGACCCGGATCTCGTCGCGTGGCTGGTGCGGGACGCGGGCGGGGCGGTCGAGTTCGGGTTCCTGATGGGGCTTGCGGACGAGACGAAACTCCGGCTCGCGGGGGAGGGACGGACCGTCGCGGAGTACGTGCCCTTCGGCGATCAGGCAAGGATATACGTCGCCCGGCGCGAGGCGTATCTCGCGGGGCTGGCGGCGGCGGGGAAGACGCCGGTGCCGTAGCGCCGCACCCTCGCATCCGGGGAGATTATACATGATTCAGACACGGGGCAGCGGCATACTCCTGCACATCACGTCCCTGCCGTCGGCGTACGGCATCGGCGACTTCGGCCCGTCGGCATACCGGTTCGTCGAGGCGCTTGAGCGAGCCCGGCAGCACTACTGGCAGATCCTGCCGCTCAACCCGACACGGATCGAGTACGCCCACTCACCCTACAGCAGCCCGTCGGCGTTTGCCGCAAACACCCTCCTTATCAGCCCGGAGATGCTCGTCCGGGAGGGGTTCCTGAGGAAGAGCGACCTGGAGCCGGCGCCCGATTTTCCGGAGGAGCGGGTGGCGTACGAGGCGGCCGCCTGGTACCGGGAAAGGGTGTTCTCGCTTGCTTACGAGCGGTTCCGCTACTCTGGACCGGAGCGCGGGTATGAAACGTTCTGCGACACGAGCGGGTGGTGGCTCGACGACCACGCGCTCTTCGTCGCGCTCAAAGACCATTTCCGCGGGCAGGCGTGGAGCCGGTGGCCGGAGGAGGTCCGGGCCCGGCAGCCGGAGGCTCTCGACGAGATGCGCCGGCTCCTCGCCGATAAGGTCCGGAAGGAGAAGTTCCTCCAGTACCTTGCCGCCCGGCAGTGGTCGGCCCTCCGCCGCTACTGCACCGACCGGGGCATTCTGGTCATCGGCGATATTCCGATCTACGTCGCATACGACAGCGTCGACGTCTGGGCGAACCCCGGGATCTTCAAACTGGACGAAGACCGCCGCCCCACCGTAGTGGCGGGGGTGCCTCCCGATATGTTCAGCAAAACCGGGCAGCTCTGGGGGAACCCGGTCTACGACTGGCCCACACTCCGGGAACGGGGATACGACTGGTGGATGAGCAGGATCGCCCGGTCCGGCGAACTCTACGACCTCTTCCGGATCGACCACTTCCGGGCGTTCGCCGACTACTACGAGGTCCCCGCGGGCGATACGACGGCCGAGCACGGCACCTGGATCGACGGGCCGGGAGCGGAGTTTTTCGAGGCGCTCGCCCGGCGGTTCCCCTGCTTCGCCATCGTCGCCGAGGACCTGGGGGCGAACACCCCGGCCGTCCAGGAACTTCTCGACCGGTTCGGGTTCCCGGGGATGAAGATCCTGCTCTTCGCGTTCGGCGAGGAAATCGCGAGAAGCGCCCATATCCCCCACAACTACGTCCCAAACCTCATCTGCTACACGGGGACGCACGACAACAACACGGCGAGGGGGTGGTTTGAGGAAGAGGCGTCGGAGGAGGACAGGCAGCGGTTCTTTGCCTACGCCGGGCGGGAGGTGGCGGCTGACGAGATTCACCGGGAACTCATCCTTCTCGCGATGAGATCGGTTGCCCGGGCATGCATCGTCCCCATGCAGGACCTTCTCGGCCTCGGCGCCGCATCAAGGATGAACTACCCCTCGACCACCACAGGGAACTGGGAGTGGCGGATGACGCCGGAGGAGTTCGCCGGTGCGCCGTTCGAGTGGCTCCGCGGGATGACGGAACTTTCGGGACGGGGATGAAGCGGCGGGGTGATCCACGACTGTGCCAAGTGTGCTTCGGAATCTTTCGCCGAATTCTGCTGAGTAGTGACTCGCATCCATAAAAAACCAGATGGAGAATGGATGATGCCTGACAGATGATCCCCTCCGCAATCACCACCGGACACGGATTCCCATTGAATATCGCCACGGGGGGTGGGGACAGGGGAGGGGGGAGACCCCCCT
>JAHDQM010000008.1 GCA_018433835.1 Methanoculleus sp. | reverse complement strand
GTGACCGAACAAGTGACCGAACAAGTGACCGAACAAGTGACCGAACAAGTGACCGAACAAGTGACCGAACAAGTGACCGAACAAGTGACCGAACAAGTGACCGAACAAGTGACCGAACAAGTGACCGAACAAGTGAAGCGTCTTCTGATCTGTTTAGAGGAGAGACCATCCGGAACGAAAGATGCAATGCAATGCCTGGGACTCAGTCACCGCCCCACATTTCTGTACGATTATCTGAGGCCGGCGATTCAGGCGGGATTTGTTCAAATGACGCAGCCGGATTCACCCAAAAGCCCGACACAGAAATACCGCCTGACTGAAAAGGGAAGGAGACGTCTGGAAAGAGGAGGGTGATACCCCGGACGGGAGTGACGGCGGTGCCCACCGATACCACGTCCAGCAGACTTACCCCCTGCCGAGCCCCCTCACGATCACCGCCACCACCCCGCCGACGACACCGCCGGCTCCGACATGCGCTACCTCTCCCCGGCCTATCTTCCCATGCTCGTCATCAGTGTTTACGCCTTCAAGCACGCCGGTCTCGACGGCGACGGGGTGCGCCAGGCGCTCAGGACCCTCTTCTGGCTCGCGGTCATCGACCTCCCGCTTATATTCGTCGTCCTCCAGGCCATCGCCGGCCAGAACCTCGGCGTGCAGGTAACGTTCATCACGACCCTCG
Organism: Methanoculleus sp.; assembly: GCA_018433835.1. Taxonomy (GTDB): domain Archaea; phylum Halobacteriota; class Methanomicrobia; order Methanomicrobiales; family Methanoculleaceae; genus Methanoculleus. Next base: position 8,800 of record JAHDQM010000008.1, on the reverse strand, counting down.
CCTACCTCTTCCTCGCCGGGACAGCGGTGCTTTATGCCGCCGCCTTCGCACCTAACGGTGCTCACGCCCCTGCCCTGCGGCCAGTCGCTCCTCGCAAAACGCGCCTCCCCCCGCCTCCTTGCCTACGCCGTCCCGGTGCTGATGTTCTTCCCTCTTGCCTGGGAAGCCGTCGTCGACTTCCGGTTCGCCACCTTCGGTTGGGAGGGGTACCACTTCTGGATACCTGTGGTGCAGTACGTCTGGTATGTCCAGTACGCGATCTTTCCGCTCTGAGGGGGGATTCCGGGTCGCAGATTCGTCGCACCCTCCCGGTACGGCCTAGGCCTCCGCGGGCCAGCGGGATCCGCCGTCCCGGTGGGGGTGCCGCTGATCCTTGCCGTAGCGGGGTACGTCATGACGGCGGAGGAGGACGATGAATTGGGGTATGAGGAAGAAGAGGAGGATTATGGGGAAGAAGGGGAAGGGGAGGAGTGACGTTTTTCCCTTTTTCCTGACAGGAACTCCTTTTTAGTCACCCTATCCGTTCGCCGGTGTTAGAAAGCACTCAAAGTCACGGCCTTCTCCCGATCACATTCCCATCCACGGATTCCCATGGGCAATCGCCACGCACTGCCCCCGCCCCCGTGGGGCGGGGAACGACTGCTGGAACAGCAGGAGTTTGAGCACTGCAGGTGTGTTTGAGGAGGCCGGAGGCCGGGCGGGGTGGGGGTTGCAGGCCTCCCTATAGTATGGAGACAGGGGAGGGGGGATGCCCCCTCGCACCTCTCGGTGCTCAAGCTCGCTACGCTCGCACCTCGAAGCCTCACGGCTTCTCGTGCTCCGCTCCTTCGGAGCATCGCACTCCCCGTCAGCCCCTCCCCAATGGCGATAGTCCCACGGTCCAGTGTACAGGGTTCACCTATCGTTCAAAACCGTTCATGCATTGCACTGGTCGAGCAGGAACTTCATCCCTCTTAAATCTCCATTCTCAGCCGCCACGCCTGTACGCAATAGCGCAACTGCTTTCAAAAAATCCCTCAGAACCAACCACGGGCGGGGACCCCCAACATCCCGCCCCGAAAAAGAGCAATCAGTCTATCTCAAACCGTCCCATCAAACAATACCCACGACTCGTTCCCGACAAACGTCCCCACGACCACGACCCGCACCGCGTCCGGGACGATACGCACCTCAAACGCCCCCGCCCGGGTCCGCCGCGTTCTTCCAGGTCTCGCCGCTCTCGTTCTTCGCCCTCCTCCTCGCGTTTCCCTTCCACGCGAGGAAGGGGATACAGTAAATCCGTGGCGTTTCAACCCTCCACAAAAACACCGATTCTCTCAACGCCCGGGTGTCGGATATCAGACGCCCAGAACAGAAGAGAAGCCCGATATGTCTGATGGTAGTTGAGCACAATGCAAACCATCACCTGAAGGTGCGCCTGAACTCTTCCCCATCAATCCCGGCTTGTTTGAGGATGCCATTCAGGGTGCCTCTCTTCAATTCCCGGTGCAGAGGTACAGAAAAGACCCGCCACCCCTTCTGCACGACAACATGGGACGAGGTCTGTCGTTGCGGAACGAAACCATGCCGGGCAAGGTACTTCACCATCTCTTCCCCGGAAACGACCGGCAGCTTATGCGACATCAGCTACGTCAACCTTTGATATCTCGTGACGGGCGGTTGATCTTTGCCGGTGCAGCTCTTTCCACTGCACCTCAAGAACAAGTTCTATTGCTTCCTTGATGTTGGCAAGTGCTTCTTCCCGTGTCTCGCCCTGGCTGATCGCTCCCGGGATTTCAACGCACTGGACGGTGAACCCGCCCTCTTCCTGCGGTTCGAGCACTACCGTATATTTCATGATCATACCATTGGTCACGTGGATTATACAAGTTTTTTGGGAAAGGGTGCGACTGCCGGAACGACAGGGGCATGAGATAACGCGAAGTGTTTTCGGGGAACGACTGTCTGTGGGATGCGATGGCCCGAAACGCGACTGACCGAAGAGCAGGAGCGTGAGCACCGAAGGTGCGAGCTGCAAGTCCAGTAGGAAGCCCAGGTCAGCCATCTGGCGTCAGGATCGGGATGGGGCTAATCTCCGCCATTTCAAAGTTTCTTATTAAGCAGTATCCACGACTCAATCTCCTCAAACCTCCCCACGACCACGATCCGCGCCGCGTCCGGAACGATACGCACCTCAAACGCCCCGCTCCGGGCTGGCTCCGCCGCGTTCTTCCAGGTCTCGCCACTCTCGTTCTTCGCCCTCCTCCGCCGCAGGCCGACCGGGATCAGCCCCGGGGACGCACGGCTCCTCGCCTTCTTCGCCCTCGCCGCCGTCCTCGTGGTGCTCACCTATGCCCGGTCCATCCCCGGGATGTCGGCAAGCCCCGGTATCATCCCCGACATGCGCTACCTCTCCCCGACCTACCTCCCGATGCTCGTCATCGGCGTCTACGCCCTCAAGCACGCCGATCTCGACCGCGACGGGGTGCTGGAGGCCTTGAGAACGCTCTTCTGGCTCGCGGTCATCGACCTCCCGCTTATCTTCGTCCTCCTCCAGGTAATCGCCGGCAGAAACCTCGGCGGGCAGGTAACGTTCGTCACGACCCTCACCTACATCTTCCTCGCCGGGGCCGCGATCCTCTACACCCCCGTCTTCGCACCTAACGGTGCTCACGCTCCTGCCCTGCGGCCAGTCGCTCCTCGCAAAACGCACATCTCCCCGCCTCCTCGCCTGTACAGTCCCGGTGCTGATGTTCTTCCCTCTTGCCTGGGAAGCCGTCGTCGACTTCCGGTTCGCCACTCTCTGCTGGGAGGGGTACCACTTCTGGATACCGGTGGTGCAGTACGTCTGGTACATCCAGTACGCGATCTTCCCGTTGTGAGAGCAGGGAATTAACGGTCCCAGGTTCGTCGCACCCTCCCGGTACGGCCCCTCCCTTCACGGGCCGTCGGGGCTCGCCGTCCCGGTGGGGGTGCCGCTCATCCTTGCCGTAGCGGGGTATATCGTGAAGGCGGAGGAAGACGAACCGGGGTACGAGGAGGAAGGGGAGGACTATGGGGAAGAAGAGGAAGGGGAAGAGTGACACCTCCCTTTTTTGGTTAAATTTCGTTCTTGTTTGTCCTCGCCGGGTGCTATTGTTCACATTTACGCACCTTTCAGTCGCACAGACCCGGGCACGGCTTTCCATTGGCTATCGCCACGCACTGCCCCCGCCCCCGTGGGGCGGGGAACGACTGCTGGAACAGCAGGAGTTTGAGCACTGCAGGTGTGTTTGAGGAGGCCGGGTGGGGTGGGGTTATGGGAATCCCTATTATGAGGGAGAGACAGGGGAGGGGGCACGCCCCCTCGCACCTCTCGGTGCTCAAGCTCGCTACGCTCGCACCTCGAAGCCTAACGGCTTCTCGTGCTCCGCTCCTTCGGAGCATCGCACTCCCCGTCAGCCCCACCCCAATGGCGATATCCCCTCGAAATCCGTGCATGAGTAGTCAGAATCCTGCACCCACCAGCACAACTGCCTCAACCTCAAAAATCGGCCCCGAAGAACCGGCCCCGGGCGGGGACCCCCAACATCCCGCCCTGAAAAAGAGCAATCAGTCTATCTCAAACCGTCTCATCAAACAATATCCACGACTCGTTCCCGACAAACGTCCCCACGACCACGATCCGCGCCGGGTCCGGAACGATACGCGTCCCGGTCGCCCCCGCCCGGGTATCGAGCGTGAAGTTCTCGTCTCCCGGACCCGTCCCGCCGATCCAGCACCGGATCTCCGCGACCCGGTCCATGTTCATCCCGCCGTGGTTCGTGAACGCGATCGTATCCCCCGACCGGACCGCCGTCACCACGACGGTTTTGGGCTCTTCGGGCATCCGCACCCCCATGACCGTCGATGCCGTAATCGCCGCAAGGATGACCACGACCGCCACCATCAGGATTACGCTCACCACCTCCGAGATCCCGCCGTCCGTATCCGCCATAGAAGGGAGTATCCCCGGCGTTCTCATAAAAGACTGTCTATCTCGCCCCGGAAAGCACGAATCGTTCCCGTCCAGGGAGAGCGGCGGGAAATGTTGTTGCCGGGAACAGGACCGGGAGGCAGGATCTGTCGGGCACCCGGTTCAGTACCCGAACCGGCGTTCGTATCCGGTATGGTCCAGCCATTCGATGACCACGGCAATCGTCTCGCCGTCGCTCGCTACCGTATACATGAGCCGCCAGGAACCGGTGAGGTTGTACTTCCAGAGGTTATCGAAGAGGGGGTACCGGCGGCGATAGAATCGCGGTATCTGCCTTTTCGGAACCTGAGTGCCGCAGAAGGCATCGGCAGCCAGTGCATCGAAGGCCCCGTCAAGGAGGGTCACGAGATGTTGATCTTCCCGCCGCCGGGAGTTCTTCAGCGCCGCGTAGGCCTCTCTCACGCGTTCATCCGCAAAAAAGACCCTGGCCCTCATCGGATCCGCAGGCCGTCACGCGCCAGGTACTGCTGCACAAGTTCCGGGTTGTGAATCCAGCAGACTCTTCCCCGTGCGTCGATGGCGATCTTCCCCGACTCCATGAGGTATTCGATGATGGTCTTGAAGGTCTGGTACATCGGCCTCCGGGGCAGCTTCATCCACAGGGCCTTCCGCCGGTACTCGCCGCTGTGCTCCCGGATGAAATCCTCGACCATCCGGATAGTCACCAGTGTGGGGGAATGGGCCGCCGGGCTGCTGGCTGACATGATTATCCATTGTCATATAACTGTATATAACACTCGCGGAATGCACCCTGCACCCGCCGGGGGGGCATCGCCCGTCCCGGACAGGACGAAAAGCCCGTATATCAGCGTTCCGTTTTGCGGCGGGCATTCCGGGCCGTGCTGCACGGTAAAATCGGAAAACATATCGTTGCCGTGACGAAACAGATCTCCGTATCATCAGGTGGTGGAATTGCCGAACTTCTGTCCGGAATGCGGAAACGAACTGATCAGCAAGAACGCGGAGATCTGCCCACGGTGCGGGGTCAGGCTGAAGACGAATCCCGAGAAGAGTCCTTTTATCGCAGCGCTCTGCTCCTTTATCTTCACGGGCCTCGGGCAGGCATACAACGGCGATATCGGCCGGGGCTTTCTTATCCTCCTCGGGACCGTCGCAGGTTCCTTATTCCTGGTTATTCCCGGCCTGGTCGTGTACCTCTACGGCATCTACGACGCATATAAAACGGCAAAGCGGATGAATGCAGGAGAGGTTCCGTACCGGGCGACGAACGTCATCCACATGATCCTCTTCGTAGTCCTGTGGATCGTAGGTATTGCTGCGCTCTTTTTCCTGGCCGCAATCGTGGCCGCGTTCTTCTACGCGATGAACGGGGCGGTTTACTAACGCCGATCCCCACCTTTTTCACGCGCCCGGGGGCGGAGGGATTCTTCCCTCGCTCCTACGGAGAATATACAGGCGTAGGCTCCACTCTGCGGATGCTCTCTCGGCATGACCCCGCTTTTATATCTCATAGGCCCCTATAACAGATTATGGCAGAGGAGACGACCACGATTGAGATCACCAGATCCGACCGGGACCGGCTGAACCGTCTGCGTCGCTATCCCAAAGAACCGTACCGATCCATAATACACCGGTTGCTGGAGCAGAGCGAGGATCGTGAACCGTTGAGTCCCGAGACGATTGCCGATATCCAGGCATCGCTGGATGAGATCCGGCAGGGCGAGTTCGTAACACATGAAGCGTTGAAGCGGGATCTGGGGATCGAGTGAAATATTCGCTCATCTACTCAAAAAGAGTCCAGTACAAATTAAAGCACCTTCCAAAGGAGGTTGCCGCCCGGATTATCCAGGCGCTTGAACTGCTGGCAGAAGAAGAACACCCCCACCTGCAGGTGAAGCGTCTGACGAACTCACCTCTGTTCTCCCTGCGAGTAGGGACGTACCGGATCATCCTGGCATTTGAACACCGCCAACTCGTCATCATGGCAGTCGACGTCGGCCATCGAAAGAACGCCTACAACAACCTGTGAGATGCCACGTGAGCCTCCCCTTCCGGCGGAACTTGCTGACAAACCGGTGCTGAGCGACCGCCCCGGCAACCCTTATTATATCGCGCAACAGACCCCCCGCTTGTGCGCCGCACCCCGCACCGGAACGCACGGAGGCCTTGAGCATGAAAATTCTGGTTATCGTGGGAAGCCCCCGGAAGGGCAACACCTTTCGGGCGGCAGGATCGAGGACGTAATGCGGTCCCTCGGCGACGTCGAGTTCGAGTACCTCATGCTTCCTGACGTCGGGCTTGAACCCTGCCGGGGATGCTTCGCGTGCTTCGAGCGGGGCGAGGAGCGCTGCCCCATCCGGGACGACGCCGACGGGGTGATCTTCGCGTCCCCGGTCTACGGTCTCGCCATCACCGCCTCATGAAGACCTTCATCGACCGGTTCTCCTGCATCTTCGCCCCCGGTTCTTCGACAAAAAGGCCCTCCTCCTCACCACCGCCGGCGCGGTGGGCGAGAAAGACCTCCTCGACTACCTCAAGGACGTCGCCGGCATATGGGGGTTCGACGTCGTCTCCCGTGCCGGCATCGTCACGCCGCCTAAGATGCCGGAACGGCAGGTGAAGGAGAACAACCGGAGGCTGGAGGTGGCGGCACGAGAGTTCTTCCGGGCCCTGGAGGAAGGACGGGAGCAGCGGCCGGGGCTCCGGAGCGTCGTCATCTTCCACGCCCGGCTGGCGACGTTCGACGAGCTTGCCGACTCCGCCCCGGCCGACCGCGCCTACTGGAAAGAGCAGGGCTGGCTCGATGCGTCCGCCCGCTACTACACGAGCGCCCCGGTCAACCCGCTCTACGACGCCGCAGGAAGGATCGTGGAATGGGTCGCCAGGCGGAGTATCCGGCGGGGCCTTGCCGCGATGCGCTGACCCGCCACCCGGTCCTTCTGCAGCGGTTTTCCTGAAAAACCCGCGACCGTCTCGTTTCCCGGGAGGATATACGCGGCCGCCGGTCTCCCCGCCCTCCGGCAGGAAGAGGTCTGGGAAAGACCCGTCCGGATCTCCCTGCGGCCGTAAGGGCACTTAAGAGATTCCTGTTTTTATTATAAAATTTTGAGAATAAATCACCGTAAAAGATATATATTTATACCGCTATCCACCCATTCACCGGCTACCCTATGACCGGGTCTTAAATCGGAATTCGCAATCCGCCTGCCGGATGCCCCGGCGAGCACCTGCTTTCGTCAGCCCGTTTGTGCTACCGGGAGGTATGCACCGGGGAGCTCGCAGGCGGTGAGCAATCGACAAGGGGGGAAGAAATGAAAAAATTCACGCATCTGGCACTATTGTGTGCAATCGTCATCATCGGGTTATCGATTCCGCCGGTTATGGCGGTAGAGACTGCGCCGGGGACATCGCAGGAATATATCCTCCCCGGCGGGAACGAACATCCCGCCATCGACGGCAACACGATCGTATTCGAGTACAGCCTGCTCAGTGGGCCCAAGGATATCTACTGCATGACCACTTCCGGCAGCAATATCCATGCGCTCACGGACGACGACGCCTCGCAGGAGAGGCCGTCCATATCGGGAGACTACGTCGTCTGGCAGGACGACCGGAACGGAGACAAGGATATCTACCTCTACTCGTTCTCGACAAACGAGACCGTCCTGCTTACGGAAGATGACCCGGCCAACCAGTGGCTGCCGGTCATTCACGGGAACTACATCGTCTGGTACGACAACAACGGGGGCGATACGAACATCGTCCTCTACGACATCGCCGCCGGAGAAGAGAAGGCCACCATCATCTGTAACCCGGAGCTCGGCACCGACACGACCAAGTTCAAGCCCGCGCTCTCGGACGAGTACGTCGCCTGGGAGGAGAAGGATGACGGGATCTGGCTTTACGAGATCGCCACGGGGGACAGACGGGTGGTATCGCCGAGCGACGCGGATCAGTCCTGGCCCTCGATATGCGACGACCTCATCGCCTGGGAGGACTACAGGTGGGGAGCGGCGTGGCAGTCCGCGATCTACCTCCACGACCTTGAGACCGGTGACGAGCGCCAGCTGACGGAGTTGAGTTACGAGCAGGTCTCGCCGGCACTCAGCGAGAGCCTCACCGCCTGGGAGGACAAGCGGGACGGACAGTGGAGCATCTACATGTACGACCTCTCCGACGGAGTGGAGGAGATGTCCGTGCCCACCACCGGCGGCGAGCAGCTCTACCCCGCCGTCAGCGGCAACACGATCGTCTGGCAGAAGAACCGGGGTGAGTTCGCAAACATCTGCGTCTACACCTACGTGCCCGGCGACCCCGCCCACACGGTCACGGAGATAGAGATCGAACCGGCCACGGCCACGATGGAGATCGGCGAAGAGCTGAAGTTCAACGCCACCTGCTACGACGAGGACGGCAACGTCATGCCCGGCCTGAAGGTCATCTGGACCAGCAGTAACACAACCGTCGGCACCATCGACCCGGGAGGCTATTTCCTCGCTTCCGAAGCGGGCACGGCGACCATCACCGCAGCGACGGCCGGCGTCTCCGGGACCGCGACCGTCACCGTCAACGCCAGCGCCGAAGAACCGGTCCTCGATCGCATCGAGGTCACACCGGCCGCGGTCACCCTGGAGATCGACGGCACCGAGCAGTTCTTCGCGACCGCCTTCGATGAGTCCGGCAACGAGATGACCGGCGTTGAGATCGCCTGGACGAGCGACAACGAGACTGTCGGAACCATCGGCGAGTCCAGCGGCCTCTTCACCGCCCATGCAGCGGGTACGGCGAACGTCACCGCAACCGCCGAGGGCGTCACCGGAAGTGCGACCGTCACCGTCACGGATG
>JAHDQM010000060.1 GCA_018433835.1 Methanoculleus sp. | reverse complement strand
GTGCCGTCACGATGCGCCTTGTTGATCACGAAGATGTCCGCGACCTCCATGATACCGGCCTTGATGGCCTGAATGTCGTCACCCATTCCCGGTACCACCCCTCCCCGTCAGCCCCACCCCCGCGAGGCGATATCCCCTTGAAATCCGTGCATGGGACTTTAGACGCCCCAAAGCGTGACCGGAGGTGCAAGATGTGCAGTCCACTACGATCCACTGCACGGGAACAACCCCGGGAAAAACCCTTTCACCGCCGCCCCCTCTTCCCCTGTACCTCTGGCATGGCCTCCCGGATGGCGGCGAGCGTCTCCGGCAGAAGAGTGCCTTTCTTCCCGACGACGTCTGCCGTCCGGATGATGGCGGCGTGTGCGGCGAGAGCGTAGCTCTCTGCAAAGAGGTCGAGCCCGCCGCGAGCAAAATCGTCGAGCGAGAACGGGACAGAAATTCCGTCGGTCGAGGGGCTGCTCGATACCGGGCAGGTAAGCAGGTTTCCGTCCTCCCCTGCGATAACGACCACCACCGGGCGCACCTTCCGTTCGCCGACACCCCCGATACGCACGGGGGCTAAAACGACGTCGCCGCTGGCGTAGCGTCCCATGTGTATACAGGTTGGCCCGATAACCGATAAGAGGATTGATTACGTACCGGCGACCCCGTGCGCGGAACCGCACCGGGCAGAGGCCGCGTAAAACAGGAGGAAGGAGGGTGCGCCGTTAAAGCGCCTGTCCTTTTGCTTTCCCGTTGGATTTCTGCTGCGCGTCAAGGAACTCCTTCTGGTTCTTCACCTTCTCCTTCACCTTCGCGGCCCCGGCATACCCGTCATCGCCGCCGAACTCCGCCTTTTTGCCGTTGCCCGGGTTGATCACGGATACGGCACCGGTGCCGGCCACCGAGACGTTGCCGTCCTCCGTCACGGCGCTGCCGGTGACGGTCAGGTTGTTGTCACCTTCGTTCAGGTCGATATCCTGCCGCCGGTACTTCAGGATGAGCGTGCCGCCGTCTTTTGCGCAGAAGTTGACCTTCTCCGGCGTTGCGTTCCCGATTGCGAACTCCGAGGGGTCCGATACTGTCACGTTCGTGCTGTCGGTGTCGGCAAACCCGAACCATTCCGCAAGGCTGACGAAGATGGTCATGATACCGTTGCTCTTAGGGTTCAGGGCATTCGGGACGACCTTCACCTCCGCCGACTGCGGGTTCACGGTCACGTTCAGGGTATCGCAGGCGACGGCGCCAGTGGCGTTGTTTGCGACCTTTACCGTGACGGTGTAGGTGCCGGCGGCGAGGTAGGTGTAGGCGGCCTGTACGGTGCCGTTGTGCTCGTCGTCCGGCACGATCTGAGCTTCCGTCGTTCCTGTGCTCCAGTCGATGGAAGCGGAGAGGTTCATCGCATCGAAGACATCAGTGTCGTTGCAGGTAGCGAGGACGGTAACCGGCTCCCCGGCAAGCACGGTGCGGTCGCTCCCCGCATCGACGACAAGGGCGGCCTGCACGGCAGGAGCCACCACGGCAAGGGCGATCAGCAGGGAGAAGATTCGGATCGTAGCATCTCGTTTCATGGATAACTTGTCTCCGATAACTACTGGCTCTGCTCCCCTATTTGACCGCATTGAGCTTCCCGGTTCAATCAATCACCCGGGCGGTGGTGCAGGAGCCGTCGCTATATCCGGAGCAGCCGGGCGTTGATTGCGACGATCACGGTGCTTGCGCTCATCAGCACCGCCCCGGCGGCCGGGGTGAGGAGGATACCGGCGCCGATCAGCACGCCGGCGGCAAGCGGGATGGCGACGGCGTTGTAGCCCGTCGCCCAGAGGAGGTTTTCAAACATCTTCCGGTAAGTCTTCTTTGCAAGGTCGATGACCGCCGCCGCGTCCCCCGGGTCGTTCCTCACGAGGACGATATCGGCGCTCTCCACGGCCACATCGGTCCCGGCCCCGATGGCGATCCCCACGTCTGCCTGCACGAGCGCCGGGGCGTCGTTGATCCCGTCGCCCACCATCGCCACCCGGTATCGGCGCTGCACCTCCCGGATCTTCGCCGCCTTCTCGTGGGGCAGGACCCCGGCGAAGAACTCGTCAAGATCCAGTTCCCCCGCCACCCACGCGGCGACGTCATGGTTGTCGCCGGTCAGCATCATGCACCGGACGCCCATCGCTTTGAGCCGGCGGATAGCTTCTCCCGACTCCGGCCGGATGATATCGGCGAGCGCGATCGCGCCGACCAGCCGGTCGTCCTCAAGCAGGAAGACGACGGTCTTGCCCTGACGCTGAAGCGTCTCGACCCGCCCGTCCCCGGCCGCCATGCCCCGCTCCGCGAGGTAGCCCGGACCGACCACCCGGACGGTTCGGCCGGCGGCCGTTCCCTCGACGCCGACTCCCGGGATCGCGCGGAAGCCTTCGAGCGGAAGCAAAGAGAGGCTCCGCTCCTCTGCGCTCCGGACCACCCCACGGGCGATCGGGTGCTCGGAATGCGCCTCCGCCGATGCCGTCGCCCGGACCACATCCTCCTCCGCCGCGCCGCCGAAGGCGAGGACATCCGTGACCCCGAACCTCCCCGTCGTCAGGGTGCCTGTCTTGTCGAAGACGACCGCAGTGAGATCTTTTGCCCGCTCAAACGCGCTCCGGTCCCTGATCAGGAACCCTGATTTGGCGGCAAGCGCCGTCGAGACCGCGATCACGAGCGGGACGGCAAGACCGAGCGCGTGGGGGCAGGCGATGACCATCACGGTCGCAGCCCGTTCCACCGCAAACCCGGTCCCCTCTCCGAGGGCGAACCATGCGGCAAACGTCACCGCACCGACCGAGAGGGCGATCGCCACCAGGAGGAACGCCGCCCGGTCTGCGAGATCCTGGGTTCGGGACCGGCTCTCCTGCGCCTTCCGAACAAGGTCGATCACCTGGGCGAGGTAGGTTTCCGCCCCCGTCTTTTCGACCTCGACGACGACCGAGCCCTCGCCGTTGATCGCCCCGCCGATGACCCCGTCGCCCGGGCGCTTCTCCACCGGCTTCGACTCCCCGGTGAGCATCGCCTCGTTGACGCTCGTTGTGCCCTCGACCACCGTGCCGTCCACCGGCACCTTCTCCCCGGGCCGGACGAGGACCCGGTCGCCCGGTGCGAGCCGGTCCACGGGCACGTCCTCGGTGCCGGCGTCCCGGACAAGGTGCGCCTCCGAGGGCATGACCCGGACCAGTTCCTCGAGCGCCCGCGACGCCCCGAGGACCGAACGCATCTCCACCCAGTGCCCGAGGAGCATGATGTCGATCAGGGTTGCGAGTTCCCAGAAAAACCCCTCTCCGCCGACGAGGCCGAGGACGACCGCCGAACTGTAGACGTAGGCGACGGTGATCGCGACGGCGATGAGCGTCATCATCCCCGGCATCCGTGCCCGGAGCTCGCTTACGATGCCGGAAAGAAACGGCCGGCCGCCGTAGAGATAGACCACCGTCGCAAGAGCGAGGAGAAGATAATCCGAGCCCGGAAACCGGATGGTGATCCCGAGGAGCGCCTGGACCGGAGGAGAGAGGAGGAGGATCGGGATCGTCAGTATCGTCGAGATGATAAACCGCTTTCGGAAGTCCTCGAGGGCGTGGTGGTGCGGTGTGCGATGTTCCGAAGGAACAGAGCTCGAGCCCCGGCCGCCTGGAGGCGGTCGGTGCGGTGTGCGATGTTCCGAAGGAACAGAGCTCGAGCCCCGGCCGCCTGGAGGCGGTCGGTGCGGTGTGCGATGTTCCGGAGAACGACGTCCTGAAGGGACGGAGTTCGAGAAACCCGGAGGGTTTCGAGGCGTGAGCGAAAGCGAACGTGAGCACCGCCAGGTGCGAGGAACTGAGCTCGAGCCCCGGCTGCCCGGAGGCGGCTCACCGGGCCGGTTGGCCTCCGGCGGCTTCTGCCCGCTCGCCCCCGCTGGCTGCGTTTCGTACTGCCGTCCGGCGTGCTCGTGGTCCGTATCAACACCACCCTGCGCCTCGAACGCTTCTCTTCGTCGGTTCCGCCCCGCGCGTAACGCTGCCGGAGCGCGGCCGTCTCCTGACGATGACGCCCGTCCCGATGCGGGTGCATGCACCCATGGCAGGAGATGCAAGTCTTCTGAGAATGTAAATATACCGGCTATGGAAGCGCAAAAGACCCGCATCCACCTTCGCGGTTCGGGACAGCCGACCACACGCAGCTGCAGGTACAGTTGACTCGCGTGTCCGCCTGCGGAGAGATCACAAATGGCCCCCGGAGGAAATGGGCAAGTTTATAAACCCGGGAAGACAGCATACTGCACGTAGTCGGACAAATTTGCCCCCAGGAGTGACAGATATCCTTAGATTCCTCTAGAAACAGCCCGGATCCGTTTGAATCGCGTGGGAACATTTTATCTATGTAGGGTATAAAAGCCCCCTGACACTAAAAAGGAAGGTGGTCCCGGCCAATGCACGTACGCAAGCCCGCATCCGGTGGTATCCCTGCGCTCTCCGCTATCCTGGACGCGCTCGATGAGGGGCTGCTCGTTGTCGGCCCCGATAACCGGGTAGTCTGCGTCAACAGGCATCTCCGGCACCTTCTCGGCATCGACCGGGACACGCTCTCTGGAACGGATGCAGCCCAGTTTTTCCGCCGGGCCGTGGTGCCCCGGATCTGCGAGGAGTCGTGCAGGGCGGCGGTCCTGGCGTCCTTCTCCGGCCGCTCCCGGGCTGCCGACGTCCTGTGCACGTTGCGATCGCCCGGTGGTAAAGAGGAGCGGGTCCGCTGCTCATGCAGGGTCGTTGACGAGGAGCCGTTTCGGGGTATGCGGGTAATCTGCCTCTCTCCCGAATCCTTCGGGCTCCAGGGAGGTCCTGTCCCCGGCATCCCGGTCCTTCCGGGCGGCGGTCACGGGAGGCTCATGGATACCCACCAACAGAGGCGGATGGAAGAGATCCTGCGGGAGAGCGAAGACCGGTATCGGTTCCTCGTCGAGAACCTCAACGAGGGCATCGGGGTGATCGACAGGGAGGGCGTTGCAGTCTTTGCCAACCAGAGATTGGCCGATATCATCGGTTACCCGGTCGCCGAGTTGATCGGGATGTCCGTCTCTCTCTTCGTCGACGAAGCGGGTGCCTGGTGCCTGAGGGAGTACCTGCAGAACCTGGGCCGGAGCACGCGCGAAGTCTTTGAGATCGATCTGATCCGTAAAGACGGTGGTCACGTGCATACGCTGATGGCGACCACCCCGATCGTCGACGCCGACGGCACCTGCCGGGGATTCTTTGCCGGGGTCCAGGACATCACCCCCTTAAAAAGGATGGAGGCGCAGCTCCGGGAGAGCGAGGAGAAGTACCGATCGCTCGTCGAACTCTCCGCCGAGGCGACCCTGATCCACCGCGACGGGGAGATCATATTCATCAACCCGGCCGGCATGAGGCTGCTCGGCGCTTCACGTCCGGAAGAAGTCATTGGGAAGGCCATCCTCGATATCGTTCACCCCGACGCCCGGGATACCGTCAAGGCCTTCACCACGCGGGACCTGCAGGGAGAGCATACGCCGCTCATCGAACTGCTGGTTGTCAGGCTTGACGGGACGACGGTCCCCATCGAGGGGAGGGGCACACGGACATTCTTTGAGGGGCGGCCCGCGGTCCAGGTCGTTATGCGGGACGTCACCCACCGGAAGCAGGCGGAGGAGCAACTGCAGGCACGGAACCGCCACCTCCTGCTGCTGAACAGGATTATCGGCACGTCCGCCTTGGCCCGGACACCGGACGAGCTGCTTGAGAAGGCGCTCGATCAGACGCTCAATCTTCTCGATTACGACTCCGGCGCCGTCTATCGGCTCGATGCCGGACAGGGCGAGGCTACTCTCCGGTGCTGGCGCAACATGCCGGATGCGTGCCTGGAGCAGACGGAGAAGGTCCTGGGAGCGTCGTTCGCCGACACCCTCGCCGCCGGCCTTCCCTGCTACCTTGAGCAGGACCGGGGTCCGAACGCCTCCGGGTCTCGTCTCCTCCGGGAACTCGGGCTTGCCGCACTCGCCTGCATCCCGCTCGTCGTCGAGTCCGATGTCGTCGGGGCGCTCCTCATCGGGAGCAAGGACCGGGAATTTTCCTCCCACGACGAGCGTGCGCTCCTCGAAGCGGTCGGCCGGGAGATCGGGGCCGGGATCATGCGTGGGATGCTTTATCGGAGGCTTGAAGTGGCAAATCGGGAGGCGAACCTCTACCTCGATATCCTCACTCACGATATCCGGAACGCAGACAACGTCGCCAACATCTACGCCGATATCCTCATCGACGAGCTCGAGGGGGAGCCGGCCCGGCATGCCCGGAAACTGAAGGCCGGGATTAAAAAGAGCATTGAGATCACCGCAAACGTCGCCACCATCCGCAAGATCCACGAGAGCCGGGCCGGACTTACGCCCCTTGACCTCGATGACGTGATCAGGGAGGAGATCGCTCACTTCCCCGACCTCCGCATTCGCTACGACGGGCTGCCGGTGACGGTTCTCGCCGACGACCTCCTGCCCGAGGTCTTCACAAACCTGATCGGCAACGCCGCGAAGCACGGCGGGCCGGGTGTCGAGGTCACGGTGGCGGTCGAAGATCTGGATGAAAGAAACGTCATCGTCACCATTGCCGACACCGGGCCCGGTGTCCCGGAGGACGCGAAGGAGGCGATCTTCTTCCGGTTCGAGCGGGAGTGCGGCCGGCGGGGGAGCCAGGGTCTCGGCCTTTCGATCTGCCGGATGCTTACTGCACGCTATGGCGGGAGGATCTGGGCCGAGGACCGGGTCAGGGGGCACCCGGAGAAGGGCACGGCGTTCCGGCTCACCCTCAGGAAGGCCGGACGCGGGAGGAGCGCGTAAGCCGTCCGGAGTCCTGCCGGTCGGGTCGGCGAACCTCCGGGGCAGATATCCCCCGCCTTGAGGATCCGGGCCTCCGGATCGCTCCAGTTGTATATCCGACGCAAACGATCGGATTTATTCCTCCTATGGCAGAGATCAACAGCCATGTACTGGATTGTTCCTCTTCTCTTAGCCTGCATGCTCCTCTCTGCCGGATGCCTCACCGCCAGTGAGCCTCCGGCAGGGGCGGGTGTCGTACCGGTCACCCCGGCGGACCCGGTCCCCATCTTCGCCGGCCGGGCAACGTACTTCGGGCTCATCGGGGATGAAACACCGCAGATCCGGACGAACTACAGCATGGGGTACGTCGTCATCCCGCCGGGTAACGCGACATCCCTGCACCGGTTGATCGGGACAACGGAGCTCGTCTACGTGATCGCCGGTGCGGCGGAGATCCGCTGCGACAACGAGACGGTGACCGCCCGCGAAGGGGAGACCGTCCTTCTGCCGGAATGCGTGCTGCAGTCGATAGCCTCGGTCGGGGATACCGATCTCTGCTACCTCACCGTGATCCAGCCGCCGTTTGCGGCCGCAATCGAGATCTCGGGAGACGAACTCGACGTGCTCAGCGTGATGACGGATGATGCGCCGATCGTCGTCGCCGATCCCCGGGATGGGATCGAGTGGGACCTCGAATCCGGCGTGGCTGTCTACACCCTCGCAAACCCGGCGCTGATGAACGAGACGGAGATCCCGATCGACTACAGCCTTGCGTACGCCGAACTCCTCCCGGGCGGGCATCTCGGGTACGACGGAATCCGAGGCTCTTCCGATCTACTCTACGTGATCGAGGGGGAGATCGAGGTCGCCACGCCCGACGGGGAAACAGTCCGGGTTCCGGCCGGGAGTGCCGCATATGTCCTGCCCGACCAGGTGAAAGAGACCCGGAACGCTGCAGAATCCACGACGAAGCTCCTCTCGTTCATCGACCCGGCATGGACGCCGGAGACGACTGTTCTCTTTGAATGAAGGATCCCCTTTTTTCTGCCTCCCGGCGTCTCAGGTACCGGCATCCGACCGGCCTATCCTGAGGGCGTTTGCGATGACCGCGAGCGAGAGCCCCATGTCCCCGAACGCCACCGCCATCCAGAGAGTGACCAGCCCGACGACGGCGAGCCCGGCGATGCCGAGTTTCACCACGAGCGCCGTTGCGACGTTCTGCCGGACGACCGAGACCGTCTTCTCCGAGAGGGCCACGAGGTAGGCGATCCGTGAGATGTCGTCCTCCATCACGACGATATCGGCCGCCTCGATCGCGACGTCCGACCCGATGGCCCCCATCGCGACCCCGACGTTTGCCCGTGCGAGCGCCGGCGCGTCGTTCACGCCGTCGCCGACCATCACCACGAGCCCGTAGCGGTCCATCAGCCGCTCGACCATCGCCACCTTATCCTCCGGGAGGAGCCCGGCATGGCACTCGTCGATCCCGATGCGGCGTGCCACCGCCTCGCCGACGCGCTCGTTGTCCCCGGTGAGCATCACCGTCCTGATGCCCCGTGCCCGGAGAGCGGCAACTGTCTTCCGCGCATCCTTCTTGACGACATCCGAGAGGGCGATAAGCCCGATGACCTCTGATGCGGTGCTGGCGAGGACAACGGTCTTCCCCTC
Organism: Methanoculleus sp.; assembly: GCA_018433835.1. Lineage (GTDB taxonomy): Archaea > Halobacteriota > Methanomicrobia > Methanomicrobiales > Methanoculleaceae > Methanoculleus. The sequence continues at coordinate 10,937 of JAHDQM010000060.1, read as the reverse complement.
TCCCCCCAGACAGTCGTATGCCGCCCGCCACGCGCTGCCGGGGGACTCCGGAAAGAGCGCGGCGTTTCCGAGGATGTAGGTCGCGCCGCCGATCCGACCCTGAACGCCTTTGCCGGCGGCCGAGACGAATTTCTCAACATCCCGGAGAGTGGTCCCCTCCTCCTCCGCCCGCCGCCGGACCGCCTCCGCGATCGGATGGCCGGAACGGGACTCAAGCGACGCGGCGACGGCGAGCACCTCGGCCGCCGGCACCCCGAATCCGACCACGTCGTCCACCTCGAGCCTTCCGGTCGTGAGCGTCCCGGTCTTGTCGAAGACGATCACCCGGGCAAGCCCCACGGCCTCGAGGGAGTCCCGGCCCTTGATGAGCACGCCGTTATGCGCCGCGGTCGTGATCCCCGAGACCATCGAGACCGGGGTGGAGATGGCGAGCGCACAGGGGCAGGCGATGACGAGCAGGATCAGCGCCCGGTAGAACGCTTCGAGGAACGGGATGCCGAAGGCAAGCGGCGGGATCACGACGAGGAGGGCGGCGAGGAGGATGACCGCCGGCGTGTAGTAGCGGGAGAACCGCTCGATGAACGCTTCTGTGGGGGAGGTGTGGGCCTGGGCCTCCGCGACCAGAGCCACGACCCGGGCTATCGTGCTCTCCTCTTCCGGTTTCGTCACCCGGACCTCGAGGTAGCCTTCGACGTTCCGGGTCCCGGCGTAGACAGAGTCCCCGACGCCCTTTGCCACCGGGACGCTCTCGCCGGTGATCGCCGCCTGGTCGACCGACGACGCGCCGGCAGTGACGATACCGTCGAGCGCGACGGTGTCGCCAGGTCTCGCGATCACGGTCTCCCCGACGCCGACGTCTTCGACCGGGACGGTCATCTCCCTGCCGTCCCGCCGGACCCGGGCCGTCTGCGGCGCAATATCGAGGAGCGAGGCTATCGAGCGCTCGGCCCTCCCGGCTGCGTACTCCTCCAGGAACTCGGCGATGGCGTAGAGGTAGAGCACTGTCGCGCCTTCTGCGGGGTTCCCGGTCAGGAAAGCGCCCGCCGCCGCGACGGATATGAGCACCGCGATGCTGAACCTGAGCCGGATGAGGGCGAGGAACCCGGCTTTCAGGACTTCGTAACCGGATATGACCGCGGCGGCGAGCAGGAGGGCCGTGCCGGCGAGGGGATACGGGGTGACGTAGCCGGCGAGTATCCCGAAAAGCAGGAGGAGGCCCGAGACCACGAAGACCGCGATCTCCCGGCGGCCGACGACCGGCCTGTGAATCTCGCAGATCCCGGCCCGGCAGCGGGAGCAGGACGGGCACTCCTCATGCTCCGTCACGGTCCGCCTCCGGCCGGAGTCTTTCGGGCGCAGGTCTCCATCATGGTATTCAATCTTGGCTACGTCCCTCTTAAAGGGTGGTCCGGGCGCACCCCCTGGCCCACTTCAGGCGCGATCAATCCGGACTGGAAGTCACCCTTTCACCGAGCAGAAATATTATGAAGCAACCGCCCCTAGTGATCGGAAAGATTATTCGCCCCTCAACATGTCCGTGTGCCGGCAGGCATACCCGTCATCCTCTGCCCCCTCTTTGGAGGACTAAAACGATGCCTCCACCAGACTTCACCACGATCCCCCCGGACAATCCCGACCGACTCGCCGACGAGACAATCCCCTGTAGCGTCTGGTTCTGCCGGCCCGACGGCGCGACGCCCTGCTGTCCGGACCCGTGCCCCGACCTGCCTCCGACAACGCTCGAAGGGTGCCGGGATTCCGGGTGGGCGGGCACCCTCCACCCGGAGGACGCTGATGCGGTGTTTGCCGAGTGGGAGCGCTGTGCTGCAGCCGGCACGCCGTGGAGCTGCAACTACCGCATCCGGGGCGCCGACGGGGAGTACCGCACCGTCGTGAGCAAGGGTGTCCCGGTCAGGGACGCTGCAGGCCGGGTCGTCCTCTGGGTGGGGGTCAGCCTCGACGTCACCGGCCGGGAAGAACCCGGCGGGCAGGTAAGGGAACTCGCGACCCTCTCCTCGATCGCCCGGGCGATCGAGGAGGCTGATCCTGAGGAGGTCTTCCGGGAGACGGTCGGCCTCCTGCCCCTTGGGTTCCGGCACCCGAGAGAGGTATCGGCACGGGTCGTTCCCGGCTCCGCCGCTCCGGGGCCCGGAAGGATCGTCGCGGGGATCGCTCCCGGAGGGAGGTCGGCCGGGCACCTCGTGGTGGAGTGCCGGAGGGTTCCGGAGGAAGCCGTAGGAAACCGGAGGGTTCCGCAGGAAGCCGTAGGAAACCGGAGGGTTCCGCAGGAAGCCGTAGGAAACCGGAGGGTTCCGCAGGAAGCCGTAGGAAACCGGAGGGTTCCGCAGGAAGCCGTAGGAAACCGGAGGGTTCCGGAGGAAGCCGTAGGAAACCGGAGGGTTCCGGAGGAAGCCGTAGGAAACCGGAGGGTTCCGGAGGAAGCCGTAGGAAACCGGAGGGTTCCGGAGGAAGCCGTAGGAAACCGGAGGGTTCCGCAGGAAGCCGGAGGAAACCGGAGGGTTCCGGAGGAAGCCGTAGGAAACCGGAGGGTTCCGCAGGAGACACAGGACCCCTTCCTGCCGCAGGAGCGCGACCTTGTCCGCGCTGTCGCCGCTATGCTCGGGGCCGCCATCGCGCCGGGATACGGAGAGACCGCAACCTCCGGGCAGCTTTACCATCTCTTCTTCGACCAGATGCCGGCCGCCGGGCTCCTCCTTGAGATACTCCGCGACGGTTCCGGGGACCCCGCCGGCTTCCGGGTTGTCCGGATCAACCGCAAGGCCGAGGAGATCCTCGGACGCCGCCACCAGGAGGTCGCCGGAGAAGACCTCGCCATGGTCATTCCATCTGTCACCCCTACCGTGCTCGACCTCCTCTACCGCGTCGCGAGAACCGGAAGACCGGTGCATCGCGAGTTCTCCAGCCCGGCGACCGGCCCCTGCTACGAGCTGAAGACGTACCGGCCGCAGTACGATCGGCTCGCCGTCGTTGCAGAGAATGTCACGGACCAGTGCAGGGGGGAAGAGCTGCTCCGGAAGCAGCAGGTCGCTCTGGATAACCGGGTGAGGGAACTTGCGACACTCTATGCCGTAAGCGGCGTCGTCGAGCGGCCCGGGATATCGGTCGAGGAGGTCCTGCGGGAGGTTGCCGGCATCCTCCCCGCCGGCTGGCGCCACCCGGAAGATGCTGCCGCCCGGATCACGGTCGACGGCAGGGAATACCGGTCGCCCGGGTTCGTCGAGACTCCCTTGAAGCAGGAATGTCCGATCATTGTCCATGGCCGCATCACCGGGAAGGTGGAGGTCTGCTACCGTCACGGACTGCCCACCGATGGCGATGCGCCGTTCATAACCGATGAGCGCCGCCTGATCGACGCCGTCGCCGGGAGACTCGGCCGGATCATCGAGCGGATGCGGGCGACCGAGGCCCTCGGGAGGAGCGAGGAGAAGTACCGCCATCTCTTCGAACAGATGCTCGAGAGTTACACTCTCTACGAGGTCGTCCGGGACGACGTTGGGAGTCCCGTCGACTACCTTATTGTCGAGCTGAACGAGAAAGCGGCCGACGTTTTCGGCCGCAGCCGGGAGGAACTGGTCGGGCGACGGCTCTTCGATATCTTCCCGGCGATCACGAAGGGAGCCCGCGTCCTCTATGGGGAGGTCGCAGAGACCGGTGTTCCGATGCAGCGGCGGCTGCAGGAACCCAGGACCGGGCGATGGTACGACCTGCAGATCTACCGGCCGCAGGCCGGGCGGCTGGCCGTCACGGGGCAGGATATCACCGAGCAGAAGAAGGCGGAACTCGCCCTCCGGAAGAGCGAGGGGAGGTTCCGGGGGATCTTCGAGCAGGCAGGGACCGGGATCGCGCTCATCGATCCGGAGGGGAGGATCACGGAGGCGAATCCGGCGTTCGTGCGTATGTTCGGCTACGACGAGGACGAGCTGTATGGCATGCAGTTCCGGGACCTGATCTACCCGCCTGATCGGGAGGAGGCCGGGTCTCTCTTCCGGGAGACGACCTTGCGGGAGGGCATCCGCCGGGAGAAGCGCTACGTAACGAAGGACGGCAGGATCCTCTGGGGGCGGCTGACCACGTCCTTGCTCCGCGACTCCGGGGAGAGAGGGCTCGTCATCGCGATGGTGGAGGATATCACCGACTGGCGGAAGATGCAGAACGCTCTCGCGGAGAGCGAGGAGCGGTTCCGGGAGATCGCCCAGCGGAGTTTCGATATGATCTACACCTGCTACTACGACCGGGGGATCACCTACATATCCCCGTCCGTAACGAGGATCCTCGGCTATACCCCGGAAGAGATGCTCGGCGAGCAGTTCAGCGACTATGTCCTCGATATGGCCCTTCCTGACTGGCAGGAGGCCAGAACCCGTATTGCCCGGGGAGAGCCGGTCGAGGGGCTGGTGGTGGAGCTCCGCCGGAAGGACGGAACGGCCGCCGCCGTCGAGATGAACGAATCGGCGATCATGGAGGGCGGCCGCGTGGTGGGCGTACAGACCGTCGGCCGGGACGTCTCGGACCGGAAGCACTACGAAGATATGCGACTGCAGGCGTTCTACCAGATCGAGCAGAATATCGAGCAGTTTGCCGTCCTTGCAGACCACATCCGCCTGCCCCTGCAGGTGATCCTCGGCATGGCCGACCTGACCGACGACGAGGTGACCGCGGAGAAGATCAGGGAGCAGGTCGGGCGGATCAACGAGATTGTCAAGCAGCTTGACGAGGGCTGGGTCGAATCCCGCGATATCCGGGAGTTCCTGCGGAGGAACGAACTGGTGTAGCGATCGTTTTAGGCATGATCCCGATCCTGTTCGAACTGTTCTCCCTGGATATTTGCCTATTGCGCTCGTTTCTATGAATTATGCATGATACAGGGTTTTTTCTGTACGGCAGATTTATTATATAAGAGATATAATATTCAGCGAATAAAAATCGGGCAGGTGAACCGGGCCGTGCGGTCAACCACGCTGCCGCACGGCAGAAGTAAGACACGGAAGAGCCACCCGGGAAGCGGCCCGGCGCTTCCCTGGCCCGCAGCCAGACCTGAACCATGCAAAACAACTCTACGCGAACAGAACCGTTAACCCGGCATGCAGCCCGGAGCAGTGTGGAGGACCGGCAGGGCCGCACGGAACAGGGAACTACAGAACCGGGCATCTTGAGATTGACGATCGGCTTTTCAGTGCTCCTCGCCGCTCTCGCAGCGACCGGTCTGTACAACTACCTGCTCTTCCACACGATCGCCGAACTCGTTGCCATCACAATAGCGACGGGAGTATTCATCGTGGCGTGGAACGCCCGGACGATGCGGGAGAACGGCTACCTGCTGGTCGCCGGCACCGGGCTCCTCTTCGTGGCCGGCATCGAACTGGTTCACACCCTCGCCTACCAGGGGATGGGGATTTTTGTCGGCTACGACGCAAACCTCCCGACGCAGCTCTGGATCGCCTCCCGCTACCTCCTTGCCGGGACCCTGCTTGCCGCGCCGCTGGTTCTCCGGAGAGACCCGGGCCCCGGATGGGTCGTTACCGCGTTCGCGGGAATCTCTGCGCTCTTCCTCCTCTCGATCTTCGTCATTCCCGTCTTCCCGGACTGCTATGTTGAGGGCATCGGACTGACGCCCTTCAAGGTCTGGAGCGAGTACGTCATAGCGGCCCTGCTCGCCCTCGGGGGCGTCGCCGTCTACCGGCTGCGGGATGTCTTCTCGCCCCGGGTGGCGAGCCATCTGGTCGCGGCTATCTTCGTGATGATCGCCTCAGAACTCGCCTTCACGCTTTATACCAGCGTCTACGGTCTCTCGAACATGGTCGGCCACCTCCTCATGGTGCTCTCCTTCGGGATCATCTATGTCGCGTTCGTCGAGACCGGGATACGGCAGCCATACGCGGTGGTCTTCACCAGTTTAACGGCAAGCGAGGACCGGCTCCGGCGGGAGAAGGACCGGCTCGGGCAGTACCTGGATATCGCCGGCGCCCTCTTCGTCGTCCTCGATCCTGACGGGCGGGTCGCCCTCGTCAACCGTCGTGCGTCCGAGGTCCTCGGCTGCCCGGTGAATGCGGCCGTGGGCGAACCCTGGGTCGAGCGGTTCGTCCCCCCGGCGGACCGGGAACGCTGCCGTACGGTCTTTTTCGGGCTGATGCGGGGCGAGATCGAGGCAAACGAGCACGTGAGGGCACCGGTTCTTGCCGCCGCCGGCGGCGAGCGGATCATCGCGTGGCACAACACCGTGCTCCGGGACAAAAACGGCATCGTCTGCGGGACGCTCAGTTCCGGCGAGGACATCACCGAGCAGCAGCACGCCGAGGCGGCACTCCGGCAGGCAAACGCCAAACTGAACCTTCTCGCGGGGATCACCCGCCACGACATCCTCAACCAGATCACCGTCGCACGCACCTACATCGACTTTGCCGGGGAAGACGGCGAGAATCCCGGGGTCCAGGTCTGCCTGAAGCGTGCCCGGACTGCCATAGAACAGATCGAAAGGCAGATCGAGTTCAGCCGGGACTACCAGGACATGGGGGTGAAGGCGCCCGTCTGGCAGAGGCCCCAAGACCTCGTCTGGGAGAGCGTCTCGGAGCTCGCCCTCCCGGTGGAGGTCGGGGTCCGGGTTGACCTTGCGGGCCTCGTGGTCTACACGGACCCGATGGTGAAGAAGGTCTTCTATAACCTCATCGACAACGCCGTCCGCCATGGCGGGGATGTGACGGAGATCCGGTTCTCGTATGCGATATCCGGGCAGGACCTGACGATTTTCTGTGAGGACGACGGCAACGGCATCCCGGACGGCGAGAAGGAGGCGATCTTCCGCGAGACCTACAGACGAAGGCACGGTCACGGCCTCTTCCTGGTCTCGGGGATCCTCGGGATCACGGGGATCGCTATCCGGGAGACCGGTGAGGCCGGGAAGGGCGCCCGGTTCGAGATCCGGGTGCCGAACGGCGGGTACCGGTTCGGGGATGAGGGGGAGGTCGGGGCCTGACGAGTCCCTCTGAATCCGGCCCTTCCTGCGAGTCCATGGCACCATCACCAGCCGGCCGGTATCACGAGCTCAACGCCGTTGCTGCAAGGACCGCGGTGAACGATTTAAACGACCTCGTCAGGAAGCACATCGTCGAACGGAGAGGGGGGCGATGCTCTCCCAAACCACGTCCGGCGGGCTTACCCGCCCGGCAACCCTGCTCCCCTCGCCCCCCTCTCCGTTCAAATTGCCACTTATCTCTCTTTTCCGGAAAGGACACGTCAGAGGCTTGACCCGCGAATATGGCAAACTCCACGCTATAGTAGGGAGTGCAAAAGGTTAGAGCCTGCCGTAGCGTTTATGCGCCTGCTCGACGGTCATCAGATGGGTGATCTCGACCCGGTTCCTGTCGGTATGGGGATAGAGCGCAGTAAACGATCGCCCTATATGGAGGCGAAATACCTCCATGCCATCTGTATTCAGGCGTTCTTGATCTCCTTCGCTGCCGGGATACGGATCTGTCTGCAGAACGGCAAGTTTTGCCGTGATACTGCGTTGCGACTTCTCCGGCAAAGCATTCAGGAAGTCTGCTGCCGGCCGCCAGAACAGAACGATGAGCCGGCACAACGAGCTCTCCACGAGTTCTTCCGCCTCCCGGATCCGCTCGATATCTTCCACGAGCCGCCGCTTCTTCTCGTGCTCGATCATCTCCTCTATCAGTTCCGAGAAGGTCATCCCCGGCTCTCGCATGCTGGAGAGGGCGGCCCAGACCTCTTCCCTAACCGTACGGGAACACTCTGAAGACGACGAGAGAGCGAGAGGTTAAAGACGAGCATACCCAGGACGCTTGCGAGATACCGGCCGGTGATATCTTTTGTCGCCCGGAAGTTTGGGCCGAAGGGGGTGAAAGACCTCGAGAAGATCTCGACGGCGCTGTACGTGACAAAAACAATGGAGGAGGGCGGGTGCGATGCCGGGACACGGAAGATCGTCGGATTGAAACCCCACATCCTATACGAGGAGGCCAGAGAGGCGGTTCATTTCGTCGACGAGATGTTTCGGGAGGCGGCGCCGGTGATCAGGAGCGTCGCGGGTGACTGAGTCTCCCGCTTGCAGGCGTTACCGCGGCCCGAACAGAGCCATCGTCCCTCGGGGCAGCCGCAGAATCCGTTACGGGACGTTTCACCCCTGCATCTGTTCATTTCCCGTATCTCCAGGCTCATAATCTCGATATCGACCGTTTTCGGATGCAGCACACTGAACAAATATCGGAATCCTTATCATGCCTGATATGAATCACACATTCGTGTGATCATGGATGGATTGAACGTTGGGATATATCTTGATTTTGCAAACCTCTCGATTTCGGCGTCAAACACATATCCTCACCTTGAAAAGCCCCTTGATGTTGAGCCACTGATGGATTACGCCGCGAGTGAAGGGACTATCATCGTTAAAAGAGCGTATGCCGACTGGACCCAGCCCTATGCGACAAGCTACGTCAGGATGCTCGTGGATCACGGCTTTGAGATGAGACATGTTCCGGTCATGAATTCGCAGGGAAAAAATGCCTCCGACCTTCAGATGACCATCGACATTCTAAACGACATTCAATACCTGCCGCTGGACATCTTTATACTGGGTTCGGGAGATACCGATTTCGTCCCCCTCACCCGGAACATCATAGAGAAGGGAAAGCGGGTACACGTAGTCGGGTTTGAGGTGTCGGTCGGGCCTGTCCTGAAAAAGAACTGTACGATATTCAAGTCGATGGACGACCTGTTGAGTCTCGCCGGAAATAAGGATGCCGGGAGCGACGTCTCAAAACCGGGGGTCGATAGGGGTCCGCCGCTTTCGAAGGCCAGAAACCTGCTGATCCGCTTCACCAGGACACGCGCTCCGGGTGAGAGGATCCACCTCTCTGAGTTGAAAAACCAACTGCTGAGGATGGAGCCTTCCTTCTCCGAAAAAAGCCTGGGTCTTCCATCATTTAAGCCGTTCGTCGAATCGTTCGTCGGAGATGTCGTCGAAAAGATCGAGACCGATCCGAGGACAGGTCATCCTCTTGTCATCTTCAGAGAGAGCCCCCTGATCAGCGGCGAGACGGCCGCTACCGATGACGAAGCGTTAAATAGAGATGTATCGCAATTTCTCGAACGTTCTGTGAGTTATCCAAAGGACCGCAATACTCGCCTGGCTCTGGCCCAGCAGTTCATTAACTGCTTCAAGGATCAGAATACTCCCTCGATCCTGGAAGTCACAGAGTACATCTGTCAGCATATCAGCTTCGATTATCCAAAAGAATCCGTAAAGAGGTTCGTTCTCGCCCTCGGGGAAGGACGAGCGATGCATTTTGCCAGGGTAGCCGCAGAGCATCCGCTCTTCACGTTCCCCCAGGAGATCAACGAGGGGCTGGACGACCCCGTTGAAGTCGAACTCATATACCGTTCACGGGTCGTCGAACTGGTCCGGAACAAGTTCCCGAAGATAGAGAACAAACAGTTGCTGCGCCTGATGAACCTCGTCCCGCATCACGGCTGATATGCCGTACGGCCCGGACATCTCCGGCGTTGAGATCGGGAAACGGGGGAGGAGGCTACAGATGCAGAGACGCGAGCGGCACCCGGGTGAGAGATCGAAGAATTAACAGCGATAGTCTTGCTGGTGACTGCTAACCGCAAGGGATGATGAGAGTGCGCACCCATGACCGACGGATCGGAGATTAAAGGACTATTGGACTCACTGGAGCGTTTGATCGGCGAGGCCGAGAGGTGCAACAGGACGTGGAAAGAGGTATGGAATGAGATAAAGAGTATCAATCAGGCGTTTAAGGGATCGAAGTTTCCAACCGTCCGGGAGAGGCAGGCGGCATGGGATCGCTTTCAAGCAATTATTGCAGAGGTAAAAGCGTCCCAGGAGAGGGCAAAAGAAGAATTTGCAGCAAGGGTGAGCGAATCGAACTCTCACCTGTCGGAAATCCTTTCGCTTGCACGGAGGGCGACTCCGTCATCGGAGTCGGACGGTGTGTTTCTTGCGCTCATCACCGGAGGACTCTCGATCGTCATCACTCAGGTCCTCGAAACGCTGCTCGGCCAGTTCGACGACCGGAAGTTCGAACTTATAGCGTGCAGCAAGGCCATGGGAGAGTGATGGGCCTACCTCTCCCGGAACAAGGTCCGGATGTCCGGCAGGGATAAACAGGAGGCGTTTGAATCCCTGACGAGAGCATCGGAGGGCCTGAATGCGGCGTGGGACGAATGGAAACGTGCAAGGAGCGCGGCAATCGAGCGGTATCATGCCGAGAAGCAAGCCGCATGGGAGGCCCGTCAGGCCAGAAGACAGGAGGCGATAGCCAGGAGAGAAGCGTGGGAAGAGCGGACGAGAGAAAATATTGCGAACCTGACGGATCGCCTCGATAGCCTCGAGTCTGCTCTGGACCGGAGACAGAGGAACCTCTTCAAGTTGGAGGGGATGAGAGACTCGGCATGGTCGGACTCTTACCGCGACCGCGTAGATGGATGGATTGACGAGGAGAACGAGCGGATTTCCGACATTCAGAGCACGATCGACCGGATCAAGGGGTGGATAGGGGATGCGGAGGCGAAGTTGCGATGAGCGAAGGTTCTTCGCCGTTGTGCGGGTGTTCGGGATGCCGCCGGCCGCCCCTGTGAAGCGGGGGGATCTGGGACGGTTCAAGGGGAATGCCATCCGGTGTTCAGCCCCTAACCCCGCAAATGTAGGGCTTAAATCGTCCATTTGCTGGCTTTGTAGAAATCGTATTCGGGCTTGCCCGGTAAATTCAGCGAAGTTGTTATGAGAATGAGAGCTCCTTGTTTATCCGACCAAAGACAACAGCAAGGAGCTACTCTAAGTGTCGTCATCCCGGTATATCAGGTTAACCGAGGCAGCTCTGTCTGCCGTCAAGGCGTCCCACATTCCGCTCTATTCGTGCAAATACTCGAAGAAG
>JAHDQM010000034.1 GCA_018433835.1 Methanoculleus sp. | reverse complement strand
TGAGCACCGAAGGTGCGGAGGAGGAGGCCGGAGGCCGGGCGGGGTGGGGTTATGGGAATCCCTTTATGAGGGGAGACAGGGGAGGGGGGATGCTCCCCCCTCCCCACCTGACGGTGGTCGAGCTCCGGGCGTTCCGCCCATCGCACTCCCCGTCAGCCCCTCCCCATGTAGCGATAGTCCCACGGTCCACCGCACCATGATATTTTCTCGTTTTGATTACTCTGTTTGCCACACCTCGCGCCTGCGGTGCTCACGCTCCTGCCCTTCGGCCAGTTGCGCCTCGCACTCTTCGGGTGCTCGAACTCTGGATAGCCACATGCCCCTCAATTACGATCTCCAGAACCAAAAAATGGTTTCAATAGAGCTCGACGTCGATTCCCGAGATATACGCCACGCCCAGCTTCGCCCGCCTGATCCCGGTGCTGTCCTTGAGGTGCCGCATATCGACGAACTCGCCGTCGCTCACGATCTTTTCGATCTGCCGGGAGAGGTCGAGCGTTGCATCCCACGGCACTCCCCGGAAGACGACGCCGTGATTGTGGATCTGCACCTGCTCCCCTCCCGCATGGGCCGGGTCGATGAGGGCTGCGATCTGCTCGCCGGTGCAGGCGGAACAATCGATCCCGAACCCGAAGCCGACCATCGTATCGCCGCGGTACTTCGGCTCGTCGTCCTCTGCGAACCACTCCCGCACGTTCTCTTCCGCGTTGATGGCAAGGCCGTTTGCCGGGGCGGACGCGGCGATGGGAGACTTTTTCACCCCGGTGCTGCAGACCCCGTCGACGACGGCCCACATGGCAATTGCGACGATGCCGGAGAAGTCGCACCTGCGCTCCCGGGCAAAGTCGAAGACCGAGCGGTACAATTCGGAAAGCGTGATGCTGCCCCCATCCCCCGCGTCGACGGTGACGATCTCGTGAAACGGCCCGTCCAGCGCTACGTTATACCCGGAGTAGACGTAGAGTTCCCCGGTGTCCTTCACCGGCGTGAAGAAGTCCGGCGTCTCGTTCCCGTCCGTCGGCAGCCATACCACCGAGCCGTGCAGCGTGATCATCTCCCCGAGGAGCGGGAGGGCGTCCGCCACGCCTCCCCCGAGTGCGCCGAGCCCGAGCGAGTAGCGGATGGCCGAGAACGGTATCGCACGGATGTCATCCTCCGTCAGGCGGGCGTGCAGCACGTCATCCAGGCTGCCGGCGACCCGGAGCGACGCTCTCTTCGTAGAGACCTGCTCGGCGATATAGGCAACGCCGTTCCTGACGACCGGAGTCCGGGAAATCTCGCCGATGACCGAGAGGCTGTCCTGCGGCCTCCTGCAGGCGGCGACGGCCTCCTCGATCCCGGGATAGATGGAGAATATCGGTGTCACCCCGGCCATATCGAGGACGCTCTTCGGGTAATCCTGCATTCCGGCAAGGGCCAGGATGCCGCTGCGCTCTTTCAACTGTTTCTTGACGGCGATGAGAACCCGGATGCCCGCGCTGCTCAGGTAGTTCAGCCCTGCAAGGTCGAAGACGACCGACCGATCGTCGTCCTGCAGCGACGCCTGCACGGCATCGGAGAGTTTTCCTGCGCCGTAGCCGTCAAGCCTTCCGCGGATCACAATCGTCAGAATCCCGTCTCTTCTCTCGGTCTGCAGTTCCATGTGTATCCCATACAGATATCGGGCTGTTGACGGTTAATTTTTCTCAAATCTGCTTTGCCACCGGCGTGTCGTGCCGTGGCAGACTCCATTGGACGCACAAACTTCGTAACCATTATCTCTCCGGTTATGTGATCCTCCTATGATCCACCGTGAAGCCCAACAGAGCCTTAATTGTCATGATCACCCTTTCTATCACGATTCTTTTTGTCGTTTCTGCAGGCTGTACCTCGACCGGTCAGCAATCGCCGGCATCACCTCCCGCCACTGCGGTTGCCGCACCTGCCCCTGGCTGCCCGGCGCTCGTGTTTGCGGATCGGGAATTTGCTTTCGAATTCCAGCGGACACTTGGCGCCTCGTATTCTGGAGAGGCCGATATCGGCGAGTGCCTTGCCACAGCGTCCCGGATCAAAGAAGGAGACTTCGAAAGCTGGTACAGCGAATGGAACAAGACCGCGGATAACTTCAGGAGAGCGGGTGACGAGAGCCTCGCAGCCGGGCACAGGGTTACCGCAATGGAAGCATACTACCGGGCCGCAACGTACTATCGCACGGCCGAGTTCTTCCTGCACGGCAATCCCACCGATCCCCGCATCGTGGAGACCTGGGGAAAGAGCCGGGATTCATTCCGCGATGCACTCTCGCTCGATGTCGTCCCATACGAGATTGTCGCCATCCCGTACGAGAATACCACGCTGCCGGGTTACTTCTATATGGTCGACGACTCCGGCAAATCCCGGCCGCTGCTCATCGTCCAGACCGGCTTTGACGGCTGCCAGGAGGAACTCCATCCGTATGCAATGGAAGGGATCAAACGCGGATACAACGTCCTGACATTCGAGGGGCCGGGCCAGGGCGAAGTGATACGGCTCCAGCATATCCCGTTCCGTCCCGACTGGGAGAACGTGATCGGACCTGTCGTGGACTATGCGGTGAGCCGGCCCGACATCGACGAAGACCGGATTGCGCTCTGGGGAATCTCACTCGGAGGCTACCTCGCCCCCCGCGGTGCTGCAGATGAGCCCCGGATCACGGCGCTGGTCGCGGACGCAGGCACCTACGACGTCGGAGTAACTCTCCTGCGGAACATCCAGGAAGGCGGGGAAACGAACCTGACAGAAATCGAGCTGCAGGAGTGGTTGCAGACGGATCCGACTGAGTTCAACGATGCCCTCCGCGACGCCATGGCACACGACACCGGCACCCGCTGGCTGAACGAGAACGGGATGTTCGTCTTCAATGCCGGCTCGCCGGCACGGTTCTGGGCGAAATGGATGGATTTTTCACTTGTGGGAGTTGCCGAAAAGATACGCTGCCCCACGCTGGTCTGTGCCGGTACGGCCGATCACTTCGACCCGGACGGGGTGCAGGCAAAGGCACTCTACGACCACCTCACCTGCGAGCGGGAACTCATGGTATTCTCCGACGACTACGGTGCCGGGGCGCATTGCCAGCTCGGTGCATTCGCACAATCGTTTGCCGCCAAGTTCGACTGGCTCGACGACAGGATGGGAATGAGCGAATAAAGGGGCCGGGTCGGGGGATATCGCCCCTCTTCTTCGGGGCCTCCAGGCACAGTACTTCGCTAATTTTGACGTCAGACCTCGATTGGTGCAGCCTCGCGTGACGACTCAACACGGAGTTAGCAGCACCCGGACACCGGAGTTCGCACCTGACGGTGCGAAGAACGCGAAGGGAAGTCGGTGGTGTGACCTCCTGGGGACTGTCTCAACAGTTTAGCAAAGTACTGAGGCGGGCTACCGGTGAACACGGTATCCGGCTGCCGTGAGAATATTGATGACGGCGTCATCCCATTCCGTGCCGCAGAGCCCGTTCAACGTCGGTTGCATCCGTTCCCAGAGCCGGCTGAGTTCTTCATTGTCCGGGAGGAATGTTGCCTGATACATCACACGTCCGGCCCTTTTGCCCTGTGAATCAAGGATGAGAAGACGCCAGCAGCAGTAATCGCGGCAGATATCGGGGCGTGTCAGGTGGACCGTGCACCATGCCTTTCCGGTCTTCGCATCGAATCTCAGAAAGGGGCATGCTTCCGGCAGTTCCTCGATGCTGCTCTCATCATCGAAGAGGGCAATCTTGTCCGGGTCGACCCGCACCTCCTTCACATCCCCGCTATAGGCGTTGTGCACGACAAAGGTGTAGTTGCCACGCTCTTCGATAGTCTCGTGAACGATCCGCATGTGGCTGCAGCAGCTGCCGCACTGACAGCACTTACACGCCATGGTGACCGCCTCCCCTAACGCCGGGCGGTTGATGTACTGGCATGCTCATTATCCGGTACTACTCATCGCAGCAATAAAATACCCGCGGGAGATGGTGTACTATCTGATTGGCAAGAAGACGATGCCGGATTTCGTGACTCCTCTGTATACGGTTGAGCGACAGGATTCTGACGAGATTCGGCAAAAAAAATCCTGAATATGCCGTATGCAGGATGGAGGATGACGGGTTTTTCGACCCGGGTGACGACACTGCACAGTCCGGTAGAGCTATTGTTATTACCCCTTATAGGAAACTCACTGATAACTGGTTAAACTGGAGTCCCCGATCCCGATGCCAGCGCCCCCAGATACTCCACGGAAAAAATCCGATCCCACCAGACAGGACGAAGCAGTACGAGACGTCTCCGCCGAAGTCGAACGGCTTGTGACCGAGCGTCTGCAAGAGCTGCAGATAGAGAATAAAGCACTTCGGCGGGAGGTTGCACGGCTTCAACATACTGAAACAATCTTGCGGGAGAGCGAGGAGAAGTACCGGCTGATAGCCGATTTTACGTATGACTGGGAGGAATGGACTGACCCCAGGGGCTCCTATGTCTATGTATCGCCTTCAAGCGAACGCATCACGGGTTACTCTGCTGCCGACCTTACTGCTGATCCAATGATTCAAAGGATCATTCATCCAGAAGATTGGAACGCATGGAAAGAGCATGTTAAAGAATTTCATTCTAATCGAACGGATCCCGGCAATATAGATTTCCGTGTCGTTACAAAGAGCGGGGATATACGATGGATCAGCCACTATTGCCAGCCAGTGTATTCGACTGATGGCGTGTTCCTGGGTAGGCGGGGAAGCAATAGAGAGATCACCGAGCGCAAGCAGGCAGAAGGAGCGTTGGAGACGGCCTATGCCGAGCTCGACGACCGGGTCAGAGAACGGACGGCAGAACTTTCGAGTGTCAATACCCAGCTCCATGTCGAAATCGAAGAGCGCAAGCGGGCGGAAGAGGCGCTTCGAAGTACCAGCGATTACCTCGAGAGCCTGATCAACTATGCGAACGCGCCCATCATTGTCTGGGATTCGGACCAGACGATCACGAGGTTCAACAACGCTTTTGAGCGCCTGACAGAGTATACCGCAGGAGAGGTAATCGGCCAGAAACTGGACCTCCTGTTCCCGGAGGATACTCGGGACGAGTCGATTGCCAAGATACAGCGCAGTCAGACGGAACACTGGGAGTCCATCGAGATACCCATTCTCCGAAAGGATGGCGACATACGCATCGCGCTCTGGAACTCGGCGAATATGTACGACGAAAAGGGCGATCTGCTGGCGACCATTGCGCAGGGCCAGGATATCACCAAGCGCAAGCAGGCCGAGAAAGCACTCCAGCGCCACACCGACGAACTTATCCGGCTCAACCGGAAGCTCGATGAAGCACACCGGGAGGCGAACATGTATCTCGACATCATGACCCATGACGTCCGGAACGCGAACAATGTCTCAGGCATGTATGCCGACCTCCTGGTCGAACTCCTGGCGGGGGACCAGTGGCTCTACGCCCGGAAACTGCGGGACAGTATCGGGCGAAGCAGCGAGATCCTCCGAAATGTCGCCACCATCCGGAGGCTTCAGCAGGAATCCAATAGCCCGATACCGGTGAACCTCGATGTGGTCATCAAGGAGGAGATTGGAAACTTCCCGGGAGTATCGATCCAGTATGACAGCCGAAGGGTCGATGTTCTCGCAGACGGTCTCCTGCCGGTGATCTTCACGAACCTGCTCGGCAACGCCGTCAAGTTCGGCGGTCCCGATGTCGAGATCGCCATTCGGGTCGAGGAGCCGGACGGTAAGGTGCTGATCTCGGTCGAAGATACCGGGCCGGGCGTCCCTGACGAGATGAAAGAGAAGCTCTTCCACCGGTTCGAACGCGGGGTGCGGCAGGGCAAGGGCGAGGGGCTCGGGCTCTACATTTGCCGAACGCTCGTCGAGCGCTACGGGGGGCGGATCTGGGTCGAGGACCAGGTGCCCGGCCATCCCGAGGAAGGGGCGGCGTTCCGGTTCACGCTCAGAAAAGCCGAGTGAAACAGCCGAGAGATTTCTGAAAATAATGAAACCAGTTGTTTTTCCGCTCACGGGTTATGTTGTCAGCCCGGGAATTCCACGGCGGCGGTAACGAACTGAATCCAGTTGTCCCGATCTACAAATCCGTAGTGTGCCGCACCCTCCCGGGGGTGGGATGTGCAATGGTTGAGTTCCGCGCACAGGTGCAGCGGCATTTTGGGTGAGATGATGTCGTCGGCAGTCCCGTAAAAAAGCTCAACAGGCTGGATGATGTCGTGGGTGAGAATCCCCAATCCCAGAGGGCCATCGTCATCTCGTAGGGGCCTTTCTCCTCCTGGATGAAGCCGAGGCGGAAATTTTCTTCGAAGAGTGCTTGCTGCTCTGGATTGCGCATCATTGTTTTCGCTTCATCAGGCAATTCATCGACCATAGACTCCACATAGGACAGGATGTCTTTGAGGACCTTCTTCGCATCGTAGCGCTCCGCCCATCGGAGAAGGTGATGTAGGTGCCGCAGCCTGGCGATCGTCTTCGGGTCTTTCATCACGAGCATCCTGGTGACGCCGGGTTCATCGAAGGGAGCCACCGGAGATGCCAGCGTGACCTTGTTGACGCGATCTGGCATATGGAAAGCAATCGCGAGTGCGTGTGGTCCGCCGCCGGAATGACCCGCAGCGTTAAACCGTTGCAAACCGAGATAGTCTGCGAGTTCTTCCATGTCGGATCCCCAATCCACCATTTTACGCCCCTTCTTTGGGCTCGATCCGCCGACGCCGGGTTGGTCGGCGGCGATCCAGCGTGCGCCTAGCGACGCGGTCAATGCATCATCGGGGTTTCGGATTACGTGAGAATCGGAAAACCCGTGGCTGAAGATAACCGGGGTCCCGTCCGGGTCGCCATAACTATCGAATGCAAGCGTTCTGCCATCCTTAAGCGTCATGGTCTCGGTCATACGTTTCTCCCACTTTTGCTGACGTAACGGTACCGGTATATATATACGGCGGTGACGGAGGTCCGGCCCCTTTGACCTGGCTCTAACGAACCTTCTCTCAGGAGGCCGCGAAGCTCGATGGCGCTAAGACAATCCGTGAGGTCATGGGGGGTCGAGGAGCGGTTGCGGTTCTCTACTGGAAGGAGTTTCAGAAGATCATCCCCGAGAAGTACGAGTTTGACAACCGGATTATTGGCAAGACCAACCGGCCGATGGGCGCGGCTGATGTCATCACCCAAAAAGTAAATGCGAGGGGTGAGATTCGAACTCACGAACTCCTACGAGACCAGGCCCTCAACCTGGCGCCTTTGACCTGGCTTGGCAACCCTCGCTCTGTTCCTCTAAATACAATACGCTGCAACCAGAAATATGTTGCTCTGCGGGAACCCGGGCTCTCGCGGACGAGAGGGGCGCGAGCCCCCGCAGGACCGCCCCGTTCTGAACACACCCGTGCTCCGTTGCCCCGCGAACGTCTTCGATGCGTATTTATGTGCCCGGTTCCAACGCTTCCGCATGTGGGCTGACATCTCACGGGAGTTCGCCGATTCGCCGTCCCAGAGCCGCGTCGTCCGGTTCCTGCTGGAAAACGGGTTCGGCATCAACGAAGAGGGACGCATCGTCTGCAACGGCATCGAGATCCCGGCCACGCACATCGGCAGGGCGATCGAGACCGACCGCAGGGTCGTCGACGCCACAGCCCGCCGCATCCTCGAGAACCCGGCGTTGCGGGAGGTCTTCATCCGGATGCGCGCCGCGCCCGACCTCTCCCGGGTCGCCGAAGCACTCGGCCTCTCAGTCATCACGCTCTTCCCGAAGGACGCACACCAGAAGGGGATCGTCGGCGCGGCGGTCGAAGTTCTCGTCGATCACGACCTCTCCATCCGCCAGATCTTCGTCACCGATCCCTACCTCGCAGAAGAGCCGAAACTCGTGATGATCGTGGACGAGCCGCGGGTCCCGGCCTCGGTCTACGAACGCCTGCGAGCGCTTCCGCAGGTAAAACAGTTGATCATCTGAAGAGTTCCATCTCCTGCCCGAGGCGGCGGATCCGCTCCCGCTGCCTCCGCGAGAGAGCAACTGCACGCTCGAGCCGCTCCTCGAGCGTGATGACGCGGGTCCCCTTCACCAGGTTGTCCGCGTGGGCGACGATCTTCTCCTCGAGCGTCCGGGGCATGCAGTCGCGCGGGATGAGGCCCAGCAGCGAACATTCTTCGGCCGTCAGCCCGGCGCCGATGTGCCGCTCGACGATGGCGACGACGGCTTCGTCAAGCCCGAACGACCGGCATATCGCGCCGCCCGCTTCGGCGTGGCATAGATCGTGCGTCACCCCCCGGCCGATATCGTGGAGGAGGGCCCCGATCTGGACAAGGTCGCGATCGACTGCCGGGCTGGATGCGTAGGTGAGCGCAAGGTCGCGCACAGCCCGGCAGTGTGCGATGACCCCTTCGGAGCACCCGGCGCGCCTGAGGAGGGCGATGCAGTCCTCTTCACGCACTCCCGAGGCTCTCCTTGATCTTATCGACCCTTCTCCTGAGGGCGTTGGCGATGAGTTCGTTGTCGAAGTGCTCGAGCATCTCCTCGCAGTTCGGGCACTCGAAGTTCCAGTTCGCCGCATCCGTGAAGGTGTAGACGACGCTGCAGTTCCTGCACATATAAAAGTCGTTCTTCTCCTCGTAGGTAAGCCGGGCGTTAAGGTGCTCGAGCACGTCCCGGATCTCCTCCTCGAGCACGTCGTAAACGCGGTCCAGGCGGAGGTGCCAGAGGTAGGTGAGCCAGCCGGTCTCGGTGTTCTTCAGCCGCCGGTACTCGGCGAGGCGCTTCTCGTAGAGCGTGTAGAGGGTGTGGCGGACGGTGTTGAGGTTGACCCCGGTCATCTCGGCAAGTTCCTCGTCACTGTGCTCTCCTCCTTCGGGGAACCGCCTGAGAAGCTCGATTCCATCCTCCCCGATCATGCGCAGGATGTAGGCGTTGATTGCCGGATCGTTTAACAGTTCAGTGACGGATACCATGCTCAAATCTCTCCCATAATGGATGATCGTATAATAGTATATGTTCCAGCATCGATGCTTACCATACTCTGCTTTCAATCTTTAATTCCCTTTTCCCGTGTCCGGGGGGAGCGGGCAGCCCCTCACGCCAAAGAAGAGTCCGTGCCCGGGGTTCATCCCCCGATAAGCCTCCGGACGGTCGCGGTGTTCCGTTCAAGGTCCGCATACGCCGCCGCTTCCGTCTCTCCGCACCCAAAGACGCTCACGACGGCGTGGCCCTCCTCGAACTCGGTTCCGGGCCAGGGTATGTCGGCGATCCGGGGCGCGAGCGCCGAAAGATCGGCACCGAGGCGCATATCCCGCTCCGCAAAGAGAATCCGCCGGACCGCGACCTGCCGTGCCGCAGGCACCGCCGCCGGGATCACCCCACGGCAGGCGTCCATGTGCATGGCAAAGACGCTCTTTTTGGTCGCCATCTCGACCGTATCCAGGGTGGCCTGGAAACGGGGGTTGATCTCGATCGCCCAGGGCTTCTCCCCCGCCATGAAGTCGATCCCGACCGAGCCCACGCACCCGCTCGCAGCAGCAATCCGCTCGGCACATGCTACCATCTCCGCGGCGAGAGGATGGGAGAACGGGGTGAGCGACCCGGCAAACCCGTGTGCGCTCTCCCCCTCGCCCCGCAGGATCTGCCGGTTGACTGCAATGGCCCGCGCACGCCGGCCGTCCGCAACGCAGGAGACGCTTGAGGGGACTCCGTCGACGAGGTGCTGTGCGATGTAGGGCACGTCCGGCCAGGCCTCCTTCCACCGGCGAAGCTCCTCCGCGGTCCTCGCGACCGCGTTCCTCCATCCCCCTGCTCCCCGGCGCGGCTTGACCATCACCGGAAACCGATCGCTCGCCGCGAGCGGCGGGACCGGCACCTCCAGCCCCTCGAAGAACCGCTGGATCTCCAGTTTGTCGAGGAATCGCTCCACTTTTGAGGGCGGCGTGCCGCAGAGCGGGATCGCCGTCCCGACGGCCTCGGCGCCCGAGGCGACGACCAGCGCGTCGACCGGGTGGCGGGCGGCGAGTTCGACGATCTTCTCCGGGAGTTCGGCGAGCTCCTGAAACGAGAGGCAGTCCTCCGCGTACCACCCGAGATCCCGGTCGCAGAAGTGGTCGACGGCGTAGACCGTGTAGCCGGCCCGGCGGGCCGACTGCGCCACGTGCCGCGTGGCGAATCCCGCAACCAGAACCCGGCCCGTCACCGCTCCACCGTCTTCTTTCCCACCTTCGTCGGCTCGATCCGGATCTTCGCGTCCGGGTACTCCCGGTTGAGTTCCTTTCCCTCGAAGAGGTGGTCGAGGAAGAGGGCGAGGCTCGATATCTCGGAGTGGGGCTGGGTGGTCACCGAGACGTTGTAGTCGGCAAGGCCGTAGATGTCGCCCGGCACCTTCTCCGCCCCCACCACGACGAGCACCCGCTCTTCTCCCCGGATCTCGTCGATGACGTCGGTCATCCGGAGCCCGTACATCGTGAGGTGGGCGACCCTGCCGCCGGCGGCCTTCCAGTCCAGGATGCACCGCCGCCACTTCACGTCGTTTTCTACGAAAAAGTCCCCTCCCCACCGGGAGGCAACGTCCTCAATACTCGCGATCACGCCGGGGTCGTCTGCGGCGAGGTACATCCCCCGGGCACCGAGCGCCCGCGCCGCGAGCCCGACGTGCGTGGTCACCCGCTGGTCGCGTTCGGGCCGGTGGCCTATCCGGAGCACGGCTACTTCGGGCATGGCCTTACTCATCTCTCCTCTTCGCCCTGACGACGCCGTTCTCGATGACGAACGGCAGGTCGTCCCTGGTGTGCCGGCACTGGCACTCGATCAGCGACTCCTGGATGGAGAGGAGGCGCACCGTCTCCCCGGCCTGCCGGACCAGGAGATTGCGCTCGAGACGCTCGAGCGACGCCGTGACCGCACCGGGTTCGAACCCGGTGGCTGCTGCCAGGTCTTCGACCGTAATGCCGCCGGTTTCGGGAATCCTGTGGTATACGGCCCAATCCAGATCTTCCTCACGCACACCTATTCTTTTTTCCGGGCGGACCGATATAGTTATTCATGCACCGCCCGCACCGTTCCGGCTCTGTGAGCCGCTATCGGGACGGTTCTTTAACCGGTGCGGGGCGGCATAAGGTATGGTGAGACTCGAGTATGGTCGATTATATGGAACTGGCGGAACTTGCCGACAGGCTCTTTGAGGCGAGCGACGACGACGACGAACTTCTTGCCCGGATGCTGGATACGCTTGACGAAGAGATCCGGGGAGCGCTGCTCTCCTCCGACCTCCTCAACGCCTACCAGGTCTTCTACTACTACTTCCGGGAGACGCCTGACGAGCTGACGAAGGAGCGGCTGCAACTCCACGCGGCATCGGACCTCCCCCGGGGGGTCGTCATCGACGAGGTCGATATCTACGAGATTGTCTTCTCGCTGGAAGGCGGGGAGCCCATCGTCCTTATCACCGACGGTGAGAGTACGCTCGCACGGTTTGAAGGAAATCAGGCATACGGGGAAGTGCTCCGGTACCTGGACGAGTGTCTTTAGAAACACTCCCATCGGAGGTTAACTGCCTGCCTCCATCGACAACGGGTAACACCCGGAGATTGCGTAAGGCACATATCGTTGCCTCACGCGAACCCGCGAAGGGGTGTTGCTCTACCCATCTACCAATCTTCGCGTTCATCGCGGTTCGAAGCCCAAGGCTTCTCAAGTTCCTGTCCGAAACCCTTCGGGTTTCTCAAGCTCCGGCTCGAAGCCAGATGGCTTCTCAAACTCCTGACGTTGTCCGTCACACCCTACGGGCCATCGCATCCTGCGGACAGTCGCACTTCGCGTGAGCTAACGGGTGCAGATAGCGATACGGTCTCACAAGAAGTGCAACGTTCCATAGGGACAGAGCTCAAGGGACACCACGCCTCTGGCCGTCCCGGTCGCCGCCGGACGCCAGGTGCACAAAACACAAAACATACAAGCAAATCGATACCACACTACTGCCATGATAATTTACCTTGACGGCAGGTACGTCACGGAGGAGGAGGCGAAGGTCTCGGTCTTCGATCACGGGCTCCTCTACGGCGACGGCGTTTTCGAGGGGATACGCGCCTACAACGGCAGGGTCTTCCGTCTTGACGAGCATCTCGCGCGGCTCTACGACTCGGCAAAGACGATCGACCTTGCCGTCCCGATCACGCGGGAGGAGTTTGCCGAGGCGATCAAGGAGACCCTGCGGCGCAACAACTTAAAGGACGCCTACATCCGTCCGATCGTGACGAGGGGCGTCGGCGACCTCGGCCTCGACCCCCGGAAGTGCGCGAAACCGACCGTCATCGTCATCGCCGTCACCTGGGGCGCGATGTACGGCGACCTCTACGAGAAGGGCCTCCGGGCGGTCTGCGTCTCGGTCAGGCGCACCCCGCCGGAAGCGATGCCGCCGAACGTGAAAAGCCTCAATTACTTAAATAACATCCTCGCGAAGATCGAGGCGAACTACCGCGGCGTGGACGAGGCGATCTTCTTCGACATCAAGGGCAACATCTCCGAAGGTTCGGGGGACAACATCTTCGTCGTCAAGAACGGCGCCATCATCACCCCACCGACCTTAAACAACCTGCGCGGCATCACACGCCAGGTCGTGCTCGAGATCGCGGAGTCGATGGGCATCACCCTCCTCGAGCGGAACCTCGGCTACTACGACCTCTACGCAGCCGACGAGGTCTTCGTCACGGGAACAGCGGCGGAGGTCGGCCCGATCCGCGAGATCGACGGCCGCGTCATCGGGAACGGCAAGCCCGGCCCCATCACCCGGCAGCTGATGGCGGCCTTCAAGACCGTCACTCAGAAAGAGGGAAGCCCGATCTACGAGTGAGGTCCGGGTCTCCGGGCAGGGAAGCCCCGGGCGGCCGCCGGGGATTCCCGCGACATAACTTTTTTATCCGCTCACGCCCAAGTTGTATAGCACTTCGGTGCACGCATCAGCTGCTATAGTGTAGGGGCCAATCATGTCGGCCTTTCACGCCGACGACTGGGGTTCAAATCCCCATAGCAGCATTCTTGTTTTAGCGAAATGATAATCTGAAACGAATGTTCACATACTCTCACGTATCAGGATATCGATATTTGGTGACAAAGATGGGTCACCTCGAAAAGCAGAAAGCCGCATTTTAGTATTATATGGGCTCTGTTGAATTCCTCAACAATCACAACAACTACGACCGATTGAGGTGCCTTGGTGAGGTTATGGAGAATGAGTTTGCTCTTGATCTCCTTGACCTGATACCGATATTTTCGTGCCTTCAGATCCCCGCCGAATCTTCTTTTGAGGACTGAAAACGCTGTTTCAACTTTGTTTCGTTCCCGGTATCGATCTGCATCAAAGTCGACGAACATCTCCTGCC
>JAHDQM010000039.1 GCA_018433835.1 Methanoculleus sp. | reverse complement strand
CCATTCCCACCGGTTCATCCCTGCAAGAGCGGCTGCCTTCCCGGAAGAGAGTATGCCCCGGTGGTAGAGCGCCACGGCAAGTTCCCGCTGCAACTCGACGGCAATGGCATCGGGGGGAAGCCGAAGCGCCTGGACGATATCTTGAGGGACCCTGATGGTAATATCGGACATAACCGATTCACCTGATGAATAGGAGATAGGGGGGAGAACCGATAAACGTGGCGGTGAGTTAAGGCGCCGCAGGACTACCTTTCGGTCGGGAAGATTGTCTGCCACGAGAACCTTAAAGCTCTCGCAAAGGCAGGGATCGTCGGCCTCGTGTCCAGGAGATCACCGTCCGGCGGACCCAGGACCCCCACTACATCTTCAGCGTCGAGCGGGGGCGGGGATGACCCCGGAGCCGGGGATGTCGCCGTAGACCGAGGAAGAGGAAGCGGCGACGACGGCGGGCACCCCGCAGTCCTTCGCCGCGACGAGGACGTCGAGCGTGCCGATCACGTTCGCCTCGTTCGAAGCGAGCGGGTCCTTCACCGATCGGGGCACGGACGGGATGGCCGCCTGGCGGAAGATGCCGGCCGCGCCGGGGCAGGAGTCGCAACTCGCACCTCCGGTGCTCGAACTCCGTTTCTCAAAGGCCTTCGGTCGCACTCCGGAACGTCGTTCCTGACAGTGCTCCCGCTCTGGTCCCAAAGACAGATGGCTTCTCAAGTTCCGGATGTTCCGTCCATCGCAAGTCGCGACTCGCACCTTCGGTGCTCGAACTCCGTTCCTAGAGGAACATCGTTCCTGCGGTGCTCAAGTTCACCACGTTCGCACCCTTCGGCCCCTCGCGTCTTACGGATCCACTCCACGCCCCGGTTCGTCTCGTAAGACCGGGCTCCCGGGTGGTCTTTGCATCGGTCATCCTGGTGCCCCTCCCGGAGGACTATAGGGAGGGAGACCCAAAAAGGCTGACAGTAAGGGCTATATACAGAAATTCCGGTGGAAATATGCTTGCCCTGCGACCGGCTGCCGAGTATTGCCGCTGGTCCAGAAGGTACTGTCTCTCCCGGTGAATCTGCTGGCCTCTTCCCTCACCCGGTGAGTTCAACCTCGCCTGCCGCGAGAGGCCGGCAGCAGAGCCTGCCGCTGTGGACGTCCCTCATCACGGCATCGATCTTCCGGGAAACTTCCGCGCTGTAGTATGCCTCACCACAACGGTCGCAGACGAGTGCCGGGACCTCCCTGATGACGATGATCTCGTCCCCGACTCGTGCGATGAATTCGGTCTTTCCTTCGTGCAGGGTTCCTTTACAGAACGTGCATCTCTCCGGAATCATTCTATTTTCCTCCTCGTCCGTGTATCGCTCCAGTGTTCGTCGTCCGGCATGTAGGCGGTGATGACCCGAAGATGGTCGTCACAGAGCCCGAGTACTACATGATACGCGTGGTCACGTATAAAACCGAGCATGAGCAGTGAGGGGCAGGGCTCATCACCGGTACGATTCGATAATTTCGCCGACCTTGATCATTGAAAGGAGATCATCGGTGGAGATGTTGCGCTCAAACATCCTGACCCGGGCATGATGCGAGATGATGATTGAATCACGGTTTACCGACCCGATGATCTCTTCTTTACTCTGACCCACGCCTTCTCTTCCCTTGTGGATCAACTCTATCTCACGCACACTAAAATCTTCCTAGCCGGTGTCCGCCATGGAGCCTGCTCCTCCAGACTCATATCTCGTATGTAACATTCCACCTGTGCGATTTTCCCCAATATCCCTGCCATTCCATAGTTGTCCGTCATCTTCCCGGGAAGAGTTACACTTTCAGTGCAACTGCCTCAGATCTCCGATCTGGGGCACCTGGCAGGCCACGGAAGATGCGAAGCATCTTCCTGCCAGGCACGACCAGGAGTGTTGTGCCGTGAGGAGAACCAACCATGGCAGACTTCGTGCAGAAGACCGCGAAAAAGACGGCAATCCGGGACCTCGCCGTCCCGATCGCCGACGTAACGTCGTTTAACACCCTCGTCCAGTCCGTCATCGACGACAACCCCTTCAGGTGCGTCGAGTATACCGATGCCGGCGGCGAGGCCGTTCCCGCCGTCGTCCGGAACCGCGAGCACTACACCGCAAAGATGGACTTCATCGACGGCGAGGGCAAGAAAGTCGGGAACGTCTCCCTGCAGTCCCCCCTTGATCGCCGCAGACGAGACGGCGAGGACACGAGATAGTCAAGAAGAGGGGTGGAAGAAGCGACTTTCTTTCGTTTCGGCATACAGAGCGGCAATGTTTCCGGCACGGGTGTCGAAACAGATCATATATAATTACGGGTGAAACATCTTCTGGATGGCACCACGGAACGTACCAGGTACCTGCATGCTCTGCAGGGAACCGGTGAGCAGGAGGGGTACTTTGCGGCACGTCGAGGGCTGCCTCCGGTCGTCGGGCTGGCCTGCAGGGGAAAAGCCGTCGCTCATCATCACGGTACAGGGGCGGTACGACAGATCCTACTGGCTGGTGGTTCTTGCACGGCCCGACGCCACGCTCGAAGACCTCGACTCCCTGATCCGCGACGTATGGGTGGAATGCTGCGGGCACATGAGCGCGTTCTCCATCGGCAAAGAGAGTTACCTGAGCAGCGAGGAAGAGCCGGGGACGAGCATGGCAGTCTCCCTCTCCGGGTTAGTCTCGCCGGGGAGTTCGTTCTCCTACGAATACGACTTCGGCTCCACGACGGAACTGGACCTGAAGGTGATCGGTGCAATACCCGTAATGCCCCCGGAGAACCCGATCTGCCTGATCGCGAGGAACAACCCGCCGCCGTTCCCCTGCGACGCCTGTGGGAATCAAGCAGAATTCAGCCTGTTTGACGATGAAGACGGTACCCCCCGTTTCTTCTGCCGCGAATGCCTCGTTTCGGCCGAACCCGATCCGGAGTGCGTGGAGATCATCGATAACTCCCCGAGATCCGGTATCTGCGGCTACGTTGAAGACCCTGATGCCGCAGTATACTGGTATCCGCCGGGATGGAGCGCGGAGGATCTCGCATCCCCGGAACTCGAAGAGATCCTGGAGAACCCCCCGGGGTTCGATCCGGACGACGGCATATATCCTGTCGAAGACCTGTCCGTGGATGCGGAGGTGCAGTCCATGATGGACGCCGTCTGTGCGGATATCGGCCCGGATATCAAGGCGTTCGTCGACGAGGAGCGGGCCGCGCACGGGGAGCTCTACGGTGCGATGGCAGGAGAGACCGTCACGGGATTCTGCATCTTCACGTACGGCCTTCACGGAAAGACTATCCGGGAGTGGGATGTCCCGCTAGTACGCACGTGCCTGATCGAAGAGATAGCGCAGAACCCGATCTTCCCTGAAGAGTGGCTTGAGAACGCCGTCCCGATCCTCTGCCGGTTCCTCTCCTCCATGGAGGCGGCCGGCGGGCTCCAGAATGCCGCGGAACTGATCTCCGCACTCAAAGAGGCAGAACCCGCCTTCCGGGCCGCGGCCACGAGCCGGGAGAAATATCAGGATCTATCGGACCGTCTCTTTAAGCGGGCGCTCGACGCAGGGGTCGATCCGGAGGATGAAAATGCCCTGATGAACTTTGTCATGCGCGAAGTCGTAACAATGGCCGGGATGGACCCGGACGATTCAGGTCTCATCGAAAAACTCGAAGATCTGTTCAAAGACGACGGAATCGTCCCGGATTCCGGCGATCTGCGGGTCTCCGCGATCCTCTTCAGGTGCGAGGAATTCTGTGCCCGGCTTGAAGACGGCACGATCCCGGGACGTTGCGGGACCATCGTCGGCGACCTGGCCGCCCACCCGGCAGCACCGCTCTCGCGGGGGGACGAAGACCTCTGGAGTGCGGCCGTCGTCTATGCCGCATGCCGGGAGGCAGGTCTGATCCGGCCGGGAAAAGGGGGGACCCCGTTGGCCCGGGAGATCGGTTCCTTCTTCGATCTCGAACCGTCATCGGTTCGGAACAAGGTGGCAGCGCTCAAAAAGTATCTCCCGGGTACGCCGGGAGCGGAAGACTGAACCGTGCCGGGAGCACACGCGCAGGCGGGATACGAACTGGTGTATGATTCCGGTTCACATCGGCGGCAACCCCTTCGGGTGCGCCGGGTATACCGGCGCCGAGGGGGGGGCCGTTCCCGCCATCGTCCGGATCGCGGTGCGAGCGCCCTGGACGGACACCGTCCCGCAGCTGTGCTGGGGCGGGGGACTTCTGTCCCCCACGCAATTTTTCTTCGTGCGTGACGGCGAAGATCTCTCACAAAAGTCCTTTCTCCTCAAGGAACCGGGCGAGCAGCCGCACCTGTCCGGGATCGCCGACGGCTGCCTCCCATTCTTCCCGGACGGAGGAGAATGCATCGTCGCAGTAGTCGGGCACTTCATCGAGAAGCGCGGAACCCGAATCCCGCTCGAATCGCCGTATCCCGAGGAGAATGCCCGTGCAGAAGAGGCGCGACTCGTCGGCCATGCCGCGCCGGAGGTAGGCTGTCATCTCCTCCTTATAGGATGCAACCACCTCGTCCATCATCTTCCATGCCCGCTCGGACGGATAGAGGTAACCGCCGTCGTGGGTTCTGCCCGAAGTCTCCCAGACGTCCTCGATCTCGGCGAGGTCGCCCGCGAGCGAGTCGGCGATCTTCTCGCTGTCGACGATCCGGAGAAGGTCACGGGCAACGCCTTCCGCCCGTGCCGTGAGGGCGGGATCGTCACGGATGAGCCGTGCGAGGACAGCATGCGCCTGTTCGGCGCTGAGCGAGTCAAGGAGAGGAGTCGCAGATGCTGTTTTCTTTCGTTTCGGCATACAGATCGGTATCTGCGGAGGGCAGATAGCATTGCCGGAGCCGAAGCGGCGGGCAGGAACGTGAGGTTTGCAGCGCAACAGGTTTTCACCGGGACAGGCTGTTCCAGAGGGGGCTGCACCCCACAGTCATATAAATGCCGATGAGCAAGGGAGGAGTATGGTGCTCGAAGAGACGCTGGTGGTATACGATCCGGACGAAGCCAGGAGAATTGCAGGCGCGCTCCGGAAAAAGGGGATACCGGTTCGCATCGTGCGCAAGGATACCCTGGTACGGTCGATCGACGTTGTCGGCAGGATCCGGGACCTCAAAGCCGCAATCGAGGAGGGGATCGCGCAGATTGGGGATGACGACGATGCCCGGCCGTGGCTCAAGAGAACTCTCGCCTCACTGGGAGAGGACGAAGAGGAGATTGCAACCTTCCTGCAGCAGCATCCTCCCGGCAAAGCAGTCACCCCGGCTATGCCGAAGAAAAATCTGCCTGAACTTTATCAAGCGCTCTGGACGGAGGGAGCCGATGAGGTAGAGGCGAGTAGAGAGATCGCGAAGATCCTCAAGAACCGCAGGATCTTCGCGCTTCTCGAACGAAACGGGCAGATTGAATGGACGAAAGATGGAGAAGCAATCCTGCACGGGTACGCCGATCCTGCAGATCTGGTTGCCACGCTTTCCGGGGAGATTATCGAAGAGATCGGACTCGAAACCCTGAGGAGACATGCCGTCAAGACCAGCATGACGATCATCTCCGATCCCGATTACCGCCTCGAATTCAGCCCGGAGGCGATCAGTATGATAGATATCATGGATTTAGACGAGCTCGTCGGCGAGATGGAGATCGATCTCGATGCGTACGATCTGTTCAGGGACAACGTCTACGCAAAAAGAACGGTCGTCTCCAGGGTAATAGCTATTCTCGAAGGGCGCGGAACAGTTCCGGTCGAGGAGATCTTTGCTGCCCTGCAGAGGGCCGTCTTTGAAATACCAGGCAAGATCGAAGAGATCACCCTGGATCTCGACCTCGACTTCGTGAAAGGGCTGCTCGACGATATGCGGAAGATCGGGATGATCCGCAGGAAAGGAGCGGGATACCGGTCGGCGTGAGCCCCCGGGCACCTGCAGACATCCCTCCGACAGCCAAAACCACCCCCTCTCCACAGAATACATCCGAACCGCATGCAAAATGAGTATCTACCACAAATAAGGAGGAATGATCGTGCACGGAGGCAGTGGGAAGGCGTGATCGTTGTCGGGATCGATCCGGGACTGGCGGGGTCGGGTGCGGCGTCCCGCTCGTCGAATAGGGAGAGGGTGTTACCACCCTCCCCCTTCCAGGAACGCACCGTGCGACTTTCATCGCAGTGCGCTCGCGCATTCCGCTACCCTGTTAAGGGCGGCAACGTAAGGAAAGTTGTTCTGGTCTCGTCTCCGGGTGCTGTTGGTTTTACGCGATCCCTCCTTTCCTGGAAATAGTTCCTGCCAAGGTATGGGTTTGCATCGAGTTTGGGATACGTATGTCTTCGAATTTTGGTGTCCGAGAACTCCAGGAGTTTGTTCTCCTCTGTCCGGAACACTCATTTTCTGTTTCCCTCTGGCTGCCAGTACCTGCGCGCAATCCATTTGTGTCCTTTGTCGGGATGTCTGCGTTTGCCCCACCGCCATGTTACCTTCCAGATGCGATGATCCAGTTTCTTGAATGTCTCTGCGGCAACGTTGTGACGGTGGTAGTTTGTCCAGCCCCGAATGATCGGGTTGAGGGCTTTGATAAGCGCATCCTGTGTCCCGGCCCGCGCTCTCTTCACCGTTCTGCCAATCTTTTCGGTGATCGCCTCGACCGATTTCCAGGATGGTTTGATGAGCAGTTTTCCGTTGTATTTCCGGAAATTGTAGCCCAGAAAACCAAATCCGTCGTCGATGTGAGTGACCACCGTCTTTTCCATCGACAGTTCGAGTCCGCGTTCGGCAAGAAATTCCTTGATGGTGCCTCTGATTTCCTCTGCGATTTCCTTTGTAGGAGTCGTAACGAGGAAGTCATCCGCATACCTTATGAAATTGACTTTCATCCGGGGGAATTTTGCCGCAAGCTGCCCCTCAATCCCATACAGCGTCATATTGGCAAGGATGGGTGAGATGGGCCCTCCCTGGGCTGCGCCCTGGTCTGTCGGGAAGAGTCTTTCCTCAAAGATATATCCCGCTTTGAGGAACTGGGCAAGTACCGATCGGTCCATGGGGATATGCTCCATGAGCCGGTCGTGGGCAATGGTATCGAAGCAGCCGCGTATGTCTCCTTCTAGGATCCATTGGGCCGAGTTCTTCCTTGCCAGACAGGTAAACGCATATTCTGATGCGTCCTGTGCCGATCTGAAGAGTCGGAACCCAAATGACCGGGCGTCCGCTGTTGTCTCTGCGATTGGCTGGAGAGCCAGAGCGTAGAGTGCCTGCATCGCGCGGTCATGCATGGTTGGAATAGAGATCGGGCGTTTCGTCGTTTTTCCCGGTTTCGGGATGTAGATGCGGCGCAGTGGTTTCGCGTGGTACTGGCGGTCAGTGAGACTCAGGGCCGCTCGCATCTTGTCCGATGCGGCGGTCCAGAGTACCCCATCAACACCAGGAGTTCGTTTGCCTTTGTTTTATGTGACGATCCGCGCCGCGAGGAGTTTCGCGGAGCAAGAATGCGTCAGCAGATACCTGAGACGTTTGACCAGATTCCATTTTCCGTCTTGTGTTGCCTTTGCAATCCGGGTTTATAGCCTGTTAACAATGGATTCTGTTTTCTCCCAGCCAATGGTTTCCCATTGGTTGGCAAGATCCCTGTCAGTGCGTTTCTCGCCGTTCGGCATCGATGAATGACGTACTTTCACCGGGTTTACCTCCTTTCAATGCTTTGGAATACCTGTCCCACGTGGGCGCCCTTTCAGGCTGAGGTAATGACCTCTATCCGGCGCATTACACGCCGGCATTCGCTTCCTGGGACATCCTGTTCCATCTACACCGTTTGTCGGTCTCACGACCTCCATACCCTGTTTGGGGGTGTATACGGGTTACCATGTTCCGCATTATGGATACCATCGATGTTTTAGGAGCCACCTGTAGGCCGGGAACCATCCGTTCGTTCGTTACACCGTGAAAGTTACCGGTGTAACCCGATTCCATACCATGTTGGTTCAAGCGTGTCAGTCCGATTTCGCTTATCGCGGGTCACGACCCATACGATGGTTCAGCGTTTGCTTCTCCATGACATCGTTTCCCTGGCAGATTGACCGGTTCAGACTTCCGGTGTTCTCCGCGTTGTCCCGCAAGCTTCACACAACCCTGTTACCAGGGATGCATGTTGCGGTAGGGATATCCCGAACGAATGGGATAGCATTACGCAATCACATAGTGCAGCTTACATGTCGCACACCCTCAGCCCGCGCACGGCCCGCCCGTAACTATCTTGTCTTCTCCAGACTCTTCTATGGCCCGATTGCTCCTCAACTACGACGAGACCCTTTTTAGGGACGGTGAAACGTTCGAGTTCACCTTCGTCTCCCGATCACCTCCACCACCACGATGCCTGAAACTCGCTTGGCTCCTGCGGCCGGCCCCCGGGGTGGGGAGCGCCGTCCTCCGCGGCCCGCCGGATGCCGGGAAGACCACCACCGCCGCGTCCGCGCTGGCAAGCACCCCTTCGAGGTCCCGTGCGAGCCCCGGCGTGGCGTCCGGCGACGTTACCCGCCGGAAGTCGTGCCCTGTGACCTGCGCCCCTCGATAAAGCGCCATTTCAAGAGGGGTGACTGCACGCCATGTGTGCTCTTCTGCTACCTTTTTTTTGGTGCAGGCAGGATCCGGAGAGAGTTTCGCCGGGCGAAGAGCGGAACGGAAGAAACTATTTAAGTCAACCATACAGAGTGAAATTGAATGAGACGGTTTGTGGCCACTGCACGGGGGCGTGTCCAGCGGGTCGGCTATCGGGAGCATGTGTACGACGAGGCGTTTGAACGGAATATCTCGGGGTACGTGAAGAATCTCAAGAACAGGGAGGTCGAGATCGTCGCAGAGGGGAGCGAGCAGGATCTCCGGGATTTCATCAACGCGATCAATATCATACAAAGACCTATTGCAGTCAAATCGTTCACCGTCAGATGGGAAGAAGCAACGGGAGAGTACGCCGATTTTGAGATCATCCGGGGAGAGATCCAGGAGGAGATATTCGAGCGGATGGATTACGCCGGGAATGTATTGCACAGCATGGATACCAAATTTGACCTGATGCTGGACAAGCAGGACCAGAGCCTCCAGTTACAACATACGATGCTGGACAAGCAGGACCAGAGCCTCCAGTTACAACATACGATGCTGGACAAGCAGGACCAGAGCCTCCAGTTACAACATACGATGCTGGACAAGCAGGACCAGATGCTCCAGCTTGGCAGGGAAACAAAAGAAGAGATTGTCGGGCTCCGGAGCGATACCAAAAAGCACCTTGAGGACGAATTCGCAGAGATGAGAAGGGAGCTCGTCTCCATCAAGGATGCGCTTGCCCGGGCAGGCATCCAGGTCTGAATAACCCCCATCCCGCATCAACTATCCCGGGCCATGCGTGCGGTCGTATCGGGGGGGTGAGATCCGTGGCTGACAGGGACGATTGACCGCCGGGTGGAAGATCCCGTCTGTCCCCCGGGAGGCGTCGCAACTTGCACTTCGGTGCTCCAACTCCGTTCCTCAAAGACCTTCGGTCTTCTTGGGTGACACAAAATGGCTGATCGTAACGGATATTCGGCTTTGTAGAAAAGCTCGATCACGAGCAGCGCTCGTCCTGGCGTGATCGTTCTTCTGATATTGTAGAGGATGAGCTTGATCTTGATCTCCTTTGCCTGATTCCGGTATTTTCTGGCTTTGAGGTTCTCTCCGAGTGTT
>JAHDQM010000033.1 GCA_018433835.1 Methanoculleus sp. | reverse complement strand
GCCCCCCCCCCCCCTCCCCCCCAACGCGATACTCCCACGGTCCACTGCATCGGGATATTTTCCTCGCTCCACTCGCTGTGTTTGCCGCACAGCGAAGGTCTTCGGTCTTCTCAAACTCAGGATGTTCCATCCATCGCTCTTCGCGTGAGGTGGCGATCTGCACCAGAACCCACTTGATACGGTGAAATGCCCACTACGATCCTATAAAACAACCATGAGGCCGCAGCAGGCCCTCAGAGCTCGTACCGCTTCAAAAACTCCCGGATCTTCCGGGACTCCATCCATTCCCGGTCCAGCCGGTTGATCTGCACATTGATTCTCCGGACCTGCTCCCGGAGTTTCTCTGCGGTCGCCTCGTCGTCGAGCAGATCCGCAACCCCCATGACCACCTGGAGCGGGTGGCGGACATGGTCGGCAAGGACGGCGAACTGCGCGATGTTTCGCTCGGTCATATCGAACGCCTGCTCCCGGAGCCGCTCGTACAGGATCCGCTCGGAGATGTCCCTGCCGACAGCCTGGAACCCCACGATCTTCCTCTTCTCGACGATCGGCGACTCGTTCAATTCCAGTATGACAGTCTCCCCGTCCTTCCGCCTGACCTCGACCTGGAGCCTTTCGACCTGCTCGCCCCGGAGCACCTTCCGGCGCCCCTTTTCCCAGGCCGGAAGGCTTGACGGGAGAATGTAATCCTCCCATTCCGTTCCTACCATCTCTTCGGGAGAGTACCCGAGTATCCGCTCCATCGCCGGCGAAACGTAATTCAGCCCGTCGGCCAGATACGACGTAACTATGAGGTCGAAACTCCGCTGAGCGATCCCACGGAACTTCTCCTCGCTCTCCTCAAGCGCCTCTTCTACCTGCAGCCGTTCGATGATCCGGCCGAGCCGCTTCGTGACGGAATCCAGCAGCATCTGCTCTTCCGGCAGGAACGGCCCTTCGGCCGTCTCCGGAATCTCCGCGAGATACCGGACCTCAATCTCGCCAACCTGCACGCCACGGACGATAATCGGGCTGTTCTGCTTCCAGGAAGTCTCTCCCGGAGCGCCCCGGTAGTAGTCCCGGCCGTAGACGGTGATCCGTATCGCGGTATCGTCCGGGTACTGCCAGCCCAGAGGAAGGGTATCGGCAACCGCCTGCAGGAGCGTTTCAAGCGTTATCCCCGGCACCTCGACGAGGTGCGTCATAGTGTACAGACACTGGAGTTCGTCCATTCGTTTCTTCAGTTCGTGCGTCTTCTCCCGGAGCGCCTCCTCCGCACGGTTCCGTTCGGTCACATCGAAGGCTGTTCCGGTAACACCGGTAATTCTGCCCTCCGCGTTCCGGAGCGGCTTTAATGTCAGATCCCGGATGCGAGGATCGCCTGCGACGGGGAACGTCACCGCCGCCCGCACGGTTTCTCCCGTCTCAAGAACCCGGCGCTTGAGTGCCGTGAGGAGCGCGGCACTGTCAGGAAAGACGTCCTCGTCCCGCATGCCGATGATGGACGCATCCGTAGACCCCAGCTGCTGATTGTACGACCAGGTGTAGCGGAGGTCTTCGTCCTGCGCAAAGACGACCACCGGCGACCGGTCGAGCGCGACCCTGAAATGGTGCGCGTTCAGATCTGCGGTGGCGTCCCGGATCTTGATAAGCCGCTGCCCGGCAAAGACCGGTTTGCCCGTGATCGAGAGCCAGCGCCGGGTGCCGTCGGGTGTCCGGGCACGGTAGAGGAGGGTGGGCAGGTCCGCCCCGTTCTCAAGAGCCTGCCGGAGCAGCCGTGCGGAGGTCTCATCCTCGAGGGTCGGAAGAAGATACGTGCCGAAAAGAGTGTGCACGTCCATTCCTATGCCGTCTTCCTCCCGGATGGCAAGAGTCCGTGCGAGAGCCGGGTTGTACCAGCTGACCTTCCGGTCGTCGTTTACCACAAGAAGGCCGTCCTCGATAGCGTCGAACACCGCAGGGTCGCAGGGTGCCCGGTTCTGGTGCGAGTCTGTCATTTCCCACCGGCGCTGGAATGCAGTCGCTGTAGTGGTTGTGCTCCGGGGACATTAAAAAGATTGCTATCCGTTTGTAGGGCAAAAATCAGGTTTCCTCGATCTCCCGGGGATTCCGGCGGCATTCCCGGTCTCCTGAAGGGCCGGGTCGTGTTGTAGCATGCCGGATAAGAAACCGGGCCGGGAGGTGACTGCATTCAGGAAACCGTCCCCACCGGCAGCGTGGAGGATGTCGGGCCCCGTCACCGGGGTCCGGTCCCGGATCCCGGCCGGGGGACCTGTGCGGCTTCCACCAATACATAAATATCATCGGCGAGCCGTAGGGGGTTTTATGGTGACGGATACAGAGTCCATCGGGATCTTCTCCGTGATCCGGGAACGCCGGAGCGTCAGGAACTACACCGGCCGTGAGGTCCCGGACGAGGCCCTGAGGGCGATCATCGCTGCGGGCATTCAAGCGCCGACCGCTCTCGGGCTTCAGCCCTGGCAGTTCGTGGTTGTGAGGGACAGGGACCTGATGCGGCGGGCGTCCGACTACTGCAAACCGATCCTCGTGGAGAAGATCGGGGAGGAATCTCGCCCGGGGATGGAAGAGTTCCTCGCGGCGCTCAGGAGTCCGGAGTTCAACATCTTCTACAACGCCCCGGTGCTGGTTCTGGTCCTCGGCGCCC
Source organism: Methanoculleus sp. (assembly GCA_018433835.1). Taxonomy (GTDB): domain Archaea; phylum Halobacteriota; class Methanomicrobia; order Methanomicrobiales; family Methanoculleaceae; genus Methanoculleus. The sequence continues at coordinate 9,192 of JAHDQM010000033.1, read as the reverse complement.
GTGAGGTCGTATCAAGCATCCTCGACTGCACGCTCTGTGCGGGGAACATGATGCTTGCCGCCTGGGCACTCGGCATCGGCAGTTGCTGGATCGGTTCCGCGGCCCTCATCGAGCAGAACCCCGAGATCCTTGCGGCGCTGAAAGTTCCTGAAGATCACCAGATTGTTGCGCCGCTGATCTTCGGCTACCCCGCTCCCCTTTCACCGAAACCGGGACGACGGGAGCCCCGGATAACGTGGGTTCCCTGACCGGGACAATTAGTGGCCGCAAAGGGAAGCAGTTATTACGGACTTCGCGCCAGTCGCACCTCGAAGCCCAAGGCTTCTCAAGATCCAGACGTTATCCGTCGCACTTCGCGTGAGGCGAAACACGTCAATCCGTGGCTTGCCGTTGCACCCCGAGAACCCCCCGGGAGAGAGGGGCGAACCGCCCCCCCGCTCACCCGGTGGCGGGGCACGCGACCGCTTCCGCCGGGATGATCGGGAGCGTGATCCGCCGCCGGTCCCGAACAAGCGTCAGGGTTGCCGGTTCCGCGATGGGCCAGGTGGCGAGGAACCGGTGCAGGTCGTCAACGCACGTCACGCCGGTCTCGTTGATCGCGACGATCAGGTCTCCCGGCCGGAGCCCTGCACGGCCGGCGGGGCTTGCCCTGTTCACCGAGACGACCTCGACCGCCTGATTCGCGGTAAGCCCGAGCGCCGTGACAAGCGGCTGCGGGAGCGGCTGTGACTGCCCGGCAATACCGAGATATCCGCGCCGCACCCTGCCGTCGGCGACCAGTTGCGGCAGGACCCAGGCGGCGGTATTCGACGGAATCGAGAAGCAGATGCCCTGCGCCATCGGGATGATGGCCGTGTTGATGCCGATGACACGACCGCGCGAATCCACCAGCGGACCGCCGGAGTTGCCGGGGTTTAAGGGAGCGGTGTGCTGAATGATGTTCTCGATCAGGCGGCCGTCGCGGCTCCGGAGCGCCCGCCCGAGAGCGCTCAGGACTCCCGTCGAGACGGTCGAGTTAAAGCCGAGCGGGTTGCCGATGGCTATCGCGAGCTGGCCGACCGAGAGCGCTCCGGAGTCACCGAACGACGCGTAGGGGAGGCCCCCGGTATCGGCACGGAGCACGGCGAGATCGGTCGCCGGGTCGGCCCCGGCCAGGCGTACGGGAAGAGCGGTCCCGTCCGCCGTACGGACCTCGAGCCTCCCGGCCCCCTGCACCACGTGGTTGTTGGTCAGGATGTAGCCTTCCGGTGCCACGATCACGCCCGAGCCTGCTCCCATCTGCTCGCCGCGCCGGCCCTGGAGGTTCTTCCCCGCGACCACGCTCACGACCGCGGGCCCCACGGACTCGACGACCCGGACGACGGCCCGGGAGTAGGCGTCGAGGAGATCGGCGTCAGACTCCCCCGTATCGGGGGATGTACCGTTCCGGAACGGAACGGATACCGGACGAGAATCGCCAACCTGTCGGAAGAACTTGTGCTCTGTTTTATCTATTATAATTTATAATTATATAATCAATATTAATGTAATTTCCGCACAGGTTTGTGGAGCAACGCTTCTTGCGGTGCGCGAGATCGCTCCTGCATTGGGCCCGCAAGAATGCCTGCCTCATGGACCGCACCGGATCCCTGGCGATCCGATCCGGCTCGCGCCGCAAAGGACAAATAGCCGCAATCTCTATTGCCCTTCATGCTCGGAACGGCTCCAATTGAGCTGGACATGGATGCGACGAGGGTCGAGGTGCGCCCCATGAATGTCAGGCGAGTGCCGCAGGCCGGCGAGGCCTACGACATCGTGGAGATCGAGACCGACCGGGGGACGACCACCTGCCGCTACTACGAGGCTCGGGGGGCCAGAAGCGGTGTCGTCATGGTCGGCGGGACCGGCGGCGGGTTTGACACCCCCGCACGGGAGCTCTACCCCCGGCTGGCAAACGATCTCCAGAACGACAGGATCAGCACGCTCCGGGTGCAGTACCGGCACCCGACCGATCTCGTGGAATCAGCCGTCGACACAATCCTCGGCACGCGTTACCTCGAGATCCAGGGCGTCTCGGCCGTCGGGCTGGTCGGGCATTCGCTCGGGGGAGCGGTGGTGATCCAGGCGGCTGCGAACGACCCTGCGGTCGGGGTCGTCGTCACCATCTCCACCCAGACCCACGGGACCGAACCGGTCGCCGGCCTCGCCGGCCGTGCGGCAATCCTGCTGGTTCACGGGGACGCCGATCCGGTCCTCCCCCATCGCTCGTCAGAGGAGGTTTACCGCCGTGCCCACGAGCCCAAACGGCTGATCATCTACGAAGGAGCAGGCCATACCCTCGATGAGGTGGCGGAGAGCCTCTCCGTCGAGGTGAAGGCATGGCTCCTCAAACATTTCCCGGGCATGCTCGTCTGACCGGCCCGTCACTTCGCCTGAGCCGGGCTCGTTGCGGCTTCGCTCTGCAGGTATCGCCGTGCGGCACAGGGGTCGTCGCTCGCGAAACCGTCGACGCCGATCCGGATCGCTTCGTCGATGTCGTCTGCCGTGTTCAGCAGCCAGGGGACGACGAGCAGCCCGGTGTTGTGCGCCCGCTCCACCAGCTCACGTGATACCCGGTCCCGCCGCGGGAGGATGATCTCCGCCTGCACAGAGCGGGCGAGCCCGACGGGATCGACGATCTCCCCCGAGTAGATGAGGCCCGCCTGCGCCCCGGGAAGGAGCCTCTTCGCCATCGCAACGCTTTCGGGGTGGAACGAGACCAGGAAGAGCCGTTCCGGCATCCGGTCCATGATCACCGAGACGACGATCGCTTCGGTCCCGGACTCCTTGATCTCCACGACAAGCCCCTTCTCGCCCTGTACGAGGTCGAGGACCTCCAGAAGCGTCGGGATCGTCTCGCCCTCACCTGCGTCCAGCCTCGTAAAGTCCTCGATGGTATACCCTTTGACCGGGCCGGTCCCGTCGGTTGTCCGGTCGACGGTTGCATCGTGGATTGCAACAGGGATGCCGTCTTTCGTGAGGCGTACGTCGACCTCGACGAGATCGGCACACACCATGCCCCTCCGCAGGGCCCGCAGAGTGTTCTCCGGCTCAAGACCCCTTGCTCCCCGGTGTCCGATGATGAGCATGCCACGCCATGCACCCGGGACCGGATATAGATGACGGGGGTCGAGGCAGGCATTGGCCCGATGTTTGCTGTGAAAAGAAAGAGTTACGTGACCCTTCCAGGTTCCCGGCTTCCGTCCGCCGCAGATTGGTACGACTTCTCCCGGGACATCTCGATCACGGACTTCGGTGCGTTGTTCTTGTGGGCATGGCGGATCAGGTCCTGCTTTCCGGCAGGGTAGTTCATGCCCTTGAGGTGCTTCTGGAGTGCGGATGCACTCAGGTCCGCAAACGACTCTTCGACGTGGAGCGCCGCCTGGCCTCCCCCGTGCCCGCCCTTCACGAAGGGTATCGCTTCTTCCGGCACATCCACTCACCTCTGTCCATCATGCACCTGCATACCGATGCATGCCCTGCAGGGGCGCCACCGGACCAAACGGGCCACCGGACCAAACGGTTTCGGTCGGCCGGGAGTAAGAGTCAGCAGGTGCCGGCTCCGGCACCTGCGGAAAAAAATTACTTCTGCTGGATCTTGTTGAACTCGGACTTCACGTCTTCCGGATCGTTATACTGTCGGTCTTCGAACTGGTTGAGCGCATCGAGAACTATCTGGGGCGCATCGGTCCCCTTCGCGCGGGAAATAAGGTCGTTCTTCGATGCGGGGAAGTTTATGCCGGAGGTGCTCGCCTCGATGATCTGTGGGTCGAGCTCCTTTATGGTTCCGGCGACTTTTGACATCCCGCCCATGGCGGATTCTTTCATGCCTTTCATAGTTCTCACCATCTGGTCTCTGTTCCCTTCCGGGAGCGCTCCCGGAGGGGGTACATTGTCATAAATAACTATCGTCCTCGCCTACAGGAATGGAAGGAACGCGCTTTGTCAGCCGGATCGACAGGGTCCCTGGGGCGACACCCTGGAGACCGCACGTGACGGAAGCCCTCCCGCCGCGAGGGGCAGGCAGGTGTTCCGTGGCACCCCACGGCAGGGCCGCAGGCTTTATCCCCGGACACGATGCCGTCACCGCTCCACCGGCCGAACAGGCCCTTCAGAAAGGGCAAATCAAAAGGTTAATTTTACTTATCTAACTAATTCCTCTTCCATGAGAACGCATGGTATTCTTACGTTGCTCGCCTGTTTAGTCGCAGTGCTGGCCGTTGCGGGTGCCGGGTGCACCGGCACGACCGAGCAGACCGGCGGAGCGGAACTGAGAGACTCCTACGTCGTCGGCATCGACGGCGCGTATCCTCCCTTTAGCTACATCGACAAAGATGGGAACGCCCAGGGATTCGATGTCGATTCCATGAAGTGGATCGCCGAGAAGAAGGGCATCGACGTGACGTTCATGGCAGTCGACTGGGACGCCATCATCCCGACCCTCCAGGCCGGGAAGATCGATATGGTCTACGCGGGGATGTCGATCACCCCTGAGCGGCAGGAAGTGGTCAATTTCACCAACCCCTACTGGGCAATCAACCAGAACGTCGTGGCCCGCGAGGATTCGAACGTGACGCTTGAGGACGTCCTTGCCGGAAAAGCGATCCTCGGAACGCAGCGGGGATGCACCGCCGCGGACTGGATCGAGGAGAACCTGATCGAGACCGGAAAGATGCCCGATGAGAACCTGAAACGCTACGCAGACACACCGGCTGCCGTCAGCGACCTCGAGATAGGCAGGATCGATGCGGTCATGTATGACGACGTCTCCCTGCAGGACATCATCAAGGGCATGCCGATGAAGACTATCGGATCCGTCGAGACGGCGGAGCAGGAGCAGTTCGGTGTCGCCATCCGGAAGGAGGACACCGCGCTCCTCGAACTCATGAACGAGGGGATTGCGGAGCTGCAGGCCGACCCCTACTGGGAAGAGCTCAAAGAGAAGCACAACCTGAAGTAATCGGGGACGACCCATCCCCCATTTTTCATAATCTTCAACCCACCCGGAGGCTCTTCTTCTGTATCCGCGCAAACCAGCCGGCATAGACAACAGATCCGCCCTGGCGAACTACCGGGCACCCGTCCTCTGTGCGCTGGCGACGGCGGTTCTCATCGGTGGGAGCGCCCCGTTCACCAAACTCCTCATCGAAGGAACCGGGCCGCTCGCGCTCGCCGCACTGATCTCGCTCGGGAGCGGCTCCGGCGCCCTATTCATCTCCCTCGCCGGAACGGCGGCGGGTAACCGGCGGAGCCACATGGAGGCGCCGCCCGGGAGGAGCGACATTCCCTGGCTCATCGGCGTGACGCTTTTCGGAGGGCTTCTCGCGCCGGTAACCCTGGTACTCAGCCTCCCGGGGACGGCGGCGGCGACGGCGGCCCTCCTCCTGAACTTCGAGGCCGTAGCGACGACGCTGATTGCCGCGGCGGTCTTTCGCGAGTGGGTGAGCCGCCGCGTCTGGGTTGCGCTCGGGTGCATCACCGTATCGTGCATCCTCCTCACCCATGACCCGGCGGCCGGCTTCGGTCTCTCCCTCCCGGCGCTCGGCATCCTGCTCACCTGCCTCTTCTGGGCGGTCGACAACAACCTGGGGCAGCGGCTCTCGGCAAAGGACCCCCTCCTCGTCATCTCCGTAAAGGGGATCAGCGCCGGCGTCGTCACGCTCCTCATCGCGCTCGCCGCCGGGGAGCACCTGCCGGGCCCGGCCACGGCCGCGGCCGCCATGGTGGTCGGGTTCCTCTGCTACGGGGGCTTGACAAGCATCCTCTTCCTCCTCGCCCTCCGGGGTATCGGCACCGCCCGGGCTGGTTCGCTCCTTGCCGTCTCCCCGTTCTTCGGCGTCCTCTTCTCGCTCCTGCTCTTCGCCGAACTTCCGGCGGGCGCGTTCTACATCGCGCTGCCCGTCATGGCGCTCGGGGCCTGGCTGATGGTCTCCGAGGAGCATTCCCACCCCCACCGGCACCCGGCGACCGTCCACGAGCACCGCCACCGCCACGACGACCCTCACCACGACCACATCCACGAGGCCGGCGACCCGCCGCTCTCGGCGGCCGGCGAGCACTCTCACAAGCACGCCCATGCCGAACTCGCCCACGACCACCCGCACCAGCCCGATATCCACCACCGGCATTTGCATAGGCGGTAGGGTGGGAGGGGTTCCCCGGGCCTACAAGTATGTTAATCGGCTCGGAATTCTCCAGAAGGTCTATGTGCGACGATGTAGGTGGATGAGACCGTGAGTTAAACGAAGGATCTCAGGTAGCCCCGGCAAGGAGGGGTTGCACCCGGCAAACGGATCGGAACCCTGAAATAGCCCGGTACAGTGGACCGTGGGAATATCGCGCCCGGGGGGGGTGGGGACAGGGGAGGGAGGTCTCCCCCCTCCCCTGCAACCCCTCCTCGCACCTTCGGTGCTCGAACTCCGTCCTTTCAGGACGTCGTTCTCCGGAGCGTCGTTCCCCCAATGGCGATACTCACTGGAAAGCCGTGAACAGGTTTGCAGCATCCCAAAGAGCGATGTGCTGAACCAGCAGAGCATAAGCCCCACCAGAAACAAAATTCACGTTCATCCCAGTACCGGGTCCGGTATGCTACCCCAGAACCACACCGGCAGTAATCCCCTATCCAAAGAATTCACACTTCAAAAAATCACAACTGAGCCGCGGTGGCGGCCCTGGCCGTTCCGGGGACGGCCACCCGCCTTTCCAGAATACTGACGGCGGCGGTCGTGATCGTCACCAGCACGAGGTAGATGACGCCGACGACCGCAAACGACTCCGTGTAGGTGAAGTACTTCGTCGCCACCAGTTTCCCCGCCCCGGAGAGCTCGATCACCGTGAGCATGTACGCGAGCGAAGAGTACTTGATCAGGTAGATGAACTCGTTCGAAAGCCCCGGTATTGCCCGGCGGAGCGCCTGCGGCAGGATGACGTTTTTGATCGCCTGCCACCGGGTCATCCCGAGCGACCTCGCCGCGACCATCTGGCCGTCCTTGATGGATATGAGCGCGCCCCGGATGTACTCGGCGTTATACGCTCCGTTGCAGAGAATAAAGCCGACCACCGATGCTACGAACGCGGAAAACGTGATCCCGATCGCCGGCAGGCCGAAGTAGAGGATGAAGAGGAGGAGGAGAAGCGGCGTGCCCTTGATGAGGAAGACGAACGTCTTGCAGAGCCAGGATGTGACGCGGCCGCCGTACTGCCTCCCCACCGCAACGGCGATCCCGAGCGCGAGGCCGAACGGGGCGGAGCACGCGATCAGTTGCAGGGTTACGACCAGCCCCTGCATCAGCGCCGGGAGGAGGATATCGAAGATGAAGACTGACTGGTCCATGCCGCTCCTCAGTCCTCCATCCGGGAATCGATCCGGCCGATGAAGTCCTTCATCCGGGTGAACCGCGGGTCATGCAGGAGCAGGTCCGGCGACCCCTGCTCGGCAACCACGCCGTTCTCCATGAAGAGTACTTCGTTTGCAACCGAGCAGGCAAACCCCATCTCGTGGGTGACGACGAGCATCGTCATCCCCTCCCGGGCCAGCTTCCTCATGACCTCCAGCACCTCCCGGGTCAGTTCGGGATCGAGCGCGGACGTCGGTTCGTCGAAGAGGATGACGTCCGGGTCCATGGCAAGCGCCCGGGCGATGGATACCCGCTGGGCCTGGCCGCCGGAGAGCTCGGCCGGGTAGTGATCGGCCCAGTCCTCCATCCCGACCTGCCGGAGTTCCGTGAGCGCTTTTGCGCGTGCCTCCGCCTTCCCCATGCCCCTGACCCTCAAGAGCGCAAGTTCGACATTCTTGAGCGCGGTGAGGTGGTCGAAGAGGAAGAAGTTCTGGAAGACCATCCCGATCTTCTGCCGGAAGTAGTTGATCCGGGCTCCCGAGTTCGTGACCTCCTCACCGTCGAGCCAGACCTTTCCGCGGTCGGGCGGCGTCAGCTGGTTGATGCACCGGAGAAGCGTGCTCTTTCCCGTCCCCGAGGGGCCGATGAAGACCTTCGTCTCGCCACGACGGACGTCGAACGAAACCCCCCGCAAGACCTCGTTGCCCCCGAAGGACTTGTGTATGTCCTCGACTCTCAACACAATGTCGTTGTCGTTCATGCTCTACATCGCTCCGGTTCCGAATCCCGGGATTGCTATCCTCTTTTCAAGCCTGTGCAGGGCTTTGAGGCCCCCGTAGTTTAAGATGATGAATATCCCCGCCGTGGCGAGGTAGATAGGCATCGTTATGTGGGTCTGCGTGACCATCCGAGCCGTAATGGTGAGCAATTCGACGACCCCTATCGCGTAACAGACCGCAGAATCGGTCAGGATATTGGGATACTCGTTCGACCACCCGGGGAGAGCGATGCGCATCGCCTGGGGGAGGATGACGGAACGGATGGCGGTTACCCTGCTCATCCCGAGAGATCGCGCCGCGATCATCTGCCCTTCCCCGACCGACTGGATGGCTCCCCGAAAGATCTGGGACTGGTATGCCGCTCCCCGGAGGCCCAGCACGACCGCTCCGACGACGAACGCCGAGAGATCACCGAGCCCGAGCCCGGGAAATATGCCGAACCAGAAGAGGAAGAGCAGGACGAGGATGGGGAGGCCCCTGAAGAACCAGACGTAGACCCCGACGACCCAGCGCACCGGCCGGGAACCGTACACCTGACCGAGCGCCATGGGCAGCCCGAGAAGGAGGCCGAGGGTGAGGGCGGCGAGGACCAGACCGAGGGTAGAGGCAACGCCTGAAAGGAGATATGGTAACCAGTCGATAAGGATTGAAAGAACGTCCATTTGGCTATCCCTGAATTGTTGTGCGGCACCGTTTTCAGCCGGAAGAACAGCGCCGGGTACTCTACGAATGATTCTGACGGAAAGCAAAATAAACGTTGTTAAATCCTCCTCAATTGAGGAGGATTGACCGCCGGCGGCAACATGCTCGTGTCTCTCCACGAAGGATCCCGCCACGCCCCGGTATGGAACTTAGGCCGGATACCCGGTGCCCCCGGCATCCGACTCATTCTTCCACGCCGTTCTCCCGGACCGCCATGCTGTGTTGCATAAGTCTGGTCCTTCGACCCAAACGTAGAAGATGCCGGACGCCCCGCCCGCCCCTTCATGGCCAAGAAAGAACGCTGGGGACGCCCGTACCCCGATGATCGTGACTGGGGTATATATAATGAGCTCCTG
>JAHDQM010000024.1 GCA_018433835.1 Methanoculleus sp. | reverse complement strand
TCGATCCTTCCGGATCCCTCCGGGTCCTGCTCGATCCTTCCGGATCCCTCCGGGTCCTGCTCGATCCTTCCGGATCCCTCCGGGTCCTGCTCGATCCTTCCGGATCCCTCCGGGTCCTGCTCGATCCTTCCGGCATCGAAGAGGAGGCCGCCGATGCCGAGCGGGTCGTCCGTGGTCAGGTTCCCACCCCGGCGGATGCGGGCCATATCAGCTATCTCGGGCGAGAGATCGATCCCCCCGGCCGCCGCCTGGAGCTCGCTGTAGGTGACGAACCCGTCGAGCGGGTCGTGCTGGCCCATCGCGGGGACGAGCGGCCGGGAGAGGTCGATGCTCATCTTCCAGTACATCCTCTTCCTGCCGCCGGAGGAGGGGGCGTAGACGAACGCGGCATGTGCAGCCTGCGCAAGCTCCACCGCCCACCGGATGTGGGTCGGATCTCCAGTGGCCCGGCTCACCCGGTTGAGCGCGTGCATCCACTTCGTCAAATAGTGATAATACTGACCGTCCCGCTCCCGTTCCAGCCGCTCGTCGAACGAGTCGCCGGGCCTGCGTTCGCCGAGCGGTTTTCCTATCCGGAGGCCGCCCCGGGTGGGGTGCGCCTCGCCCTCCTCGTCGGGTAAGCCGCTGATCCAGCCGGTCCTCGGGTCGTCGTCGCGGTGCCGGCCGAGGGTGTGGTGCACCTGGTCGACGAGGCGGAGGGCGAGGTCGCGGTAGGTCCCGTTACCCGTCCGGCGGAAGAGTTCGATGTAGTTGCAGACCGCGTAGGCGTCGGTCCAGAGGTAGCGCCGCGGACGGGTGTGGGGCGGGTCAAGCCCGGTCAGGCCGGCGAACTCCGCCATGAGGTCCCGGACGATTGTGGTATTTGCATTCTCCGTCATCCCGGGAAACGAGATGCTGCACCGGTTTCTTAAATGTTGTCCCGGCGGTTACTTACGTCGGATCGGCACACCGGATAGGTATGGCAGATTTTGCAGGCGGATATGCCGGAATCGGAGCGGCGCTCGGGATGATCGCTGGGCTGATGCTTGCCGGACTGCCCGGCGTGGTTGCGGGCACCGCGGTCGGTGCGGTTGCCGGGTGGGTGTCTCGGGAAAAGGGCACCTCCCGTTCAGTAGCCCGTCGCGTAGTAGTAGCCGTCTTCCTCCCGGACACGAACCGGAACGCGGAAGAGCCCGCCGACGGCCTCGTCGGTCAGGACCTCTGCTTTCGGGCCGTCCATCCGGACGGCGCCGTCCCGCATGAGGACGACCCGGGAGATCTCCGGGATGATGTCGTGGAGGTTGTGGGTCACGAGGATGACACCGGTGCCCGACCGTGCGATCTTCCGAAGGGTCCTTCTGAAGGTGTGGAGCGCGTGCAGATCAAGGCTGTTCGTGGGTTCGTCGAGGACGAGGGTGCCCGGGTCGTGGACCAGCGCCCTCCCGATCAGGAACCTGCGGGCCTCGCCCGAGGATATCTCGGTCATCGGGCGGTCGGCGAGGTGGGCGACCTCGAGGAACTCGAGGATCTCGTCGGCCCTCTGCTCCATCCCCGGGGTCACCTCGTGGGAGAGGAAGAGCCCGACGCTCGAGAAGAACCCCGAGAGTACGACCTCCCGGCCCGATATGCCGCGGGTGAAGACGTGCTGGAGGTCGCCGGAGACGACCCCGAGGTGGGACCGGAGATCGAAGGCATCCCACGTGTCCAGTCCCCGGAACCTGAAGACGACGTCCGGGCCCGGGGAGGAGGGGTAGTACTCGCGCGTGATCGCACGGATGAGCGACGACTTCCCCGCACCGTTCGGCCCGAGGAGGGCGATATGCTCCCCCTCGCGGATTGTGAGCGATACCGCATCAAGGAGCGTCCTGCCGTCCCGGACGACGCTGACGTTTTGAAACTCGACGAGCGGCGGGGAGGACTGTTGAGCGTCGGCGTTGCCCTCAGTCATGCCGGCTGCTCCGTCGGATAGGGTTCACGGGAATGTATGCGGTACAGGGATTCCATCGGATATCGCCGCTGTGTACATTGGGCCGTTCTCTTCAAAAGGTATGCTCCGTCACTGCGGGGCGTCGAGCAGCGTGGCAACCCTCTCCGGGTCGTCCGTGTAGACGTTGAGGAACCCGGCGGGCTCGAGCGTTACCCTGACGTGGCCGGGATACCGCAGACCGACCAGGGAGCGATAGAGCAACTCCAGCATGAACACCGCAAAGCCGACCTCAAAGAAGGCGTGGAAGGCGAAATCGAGATCGACAGCCAGGGCGCCCGGATACCGCATCCACCCAACCCACACACTGAAGAAGTATACCCCCGCAACCAGGAGAATCAGGAGCACCGCAAGCGCACCACGGAGGAGGGGGGGATACGGTCTCTTCACCTCGACTGATCTGAAAGCATCCTTTCCGAAGACGAGCGGCCGGGAACGCGATCTCCGGACGACGATGGAATCCCCAGATGAATCTATTTCAGCCCGTTTCGTATCGAAATAGAGATGCACCGCGGCATACGCTATAAAGGAGAGGCCCATGAGAATATAGAACCCGGGGCGCAGGGAGGGGCTCAGGAAGCCCACCACGAAGAGCACGAAGAGTCCGCCGAAGACAAGGATCGATACCGGTAAGAAACGGGGACTGACGTAATCCACGAATGCGCCCTCAACCACCTCCCGGCTGCCGCCCGCCGCCGTCCCGAGCCCGATCTCGCCGTCGGGGGCGGCATACCGGCGCCTGCCGGTGCCGGTGGCTGCCGCATTCGGGCACCAGCCCATCCACCGGCGTATCACCCCGGAGAACTTCATCGGCATGCGGGTTCCTCCCCACCGAAGTTTGCGCGATAGATCTCCTTCCGGTGGAACAGGTAAATCGCCATGATGACGATCCCGCCGACAAGCGTCGCCGCTCCCCAGGTTAGCGGCTGCCAGGTGACGATATCGCCAAAAAGGGTCTCCTTCTCGAAGTTGCTTCCGGCACGGATACTCTGTGCGTCATAATACACGGCGACGGCGGAGAGGACGACGAGGAGCGGGAGGAACTCACGGTCGTACACGACCGGGAAGAGCCAGGCCAGGGCAAGGAGAATCAGCAGCATGTTGTCCTGGTAATCGTTCCGATCTCCGCCTGCGGTGCCGGCCGAATCCGGGGCGGGGTTCGGCTCCGGCCCCCGTCCCTTCCAGGCGCTTTCGTAGCCGGCTTGTGCGCTCGTGCGCCGGGCGGGTTTGATGGCACCGGCGTTCGGGCACCAGCCGAGCTTCTTCCGGATATACTCCATGAAGACCGCCATCAGGCTACCCCCAGCATTCGGGCTATCCGTTCGGGGTCATCGGTGTAGATAGCAGCAAGTTTCTTATCCGCGGTCCTTATCGTCAGGATTCGCGGGTAATGTGTCCGTGCATGGGTGCGGTAGAAGACCATGGGGAAGAAGATCGCGCCGCCAAGCCCGGAGATAAACCGCATGGAGGCCGGATTCCCAAATCCGGCGTATATACCGCCGACCGCCGGTACGAAGATCATCGCCAGTGCCCCCACGAGGAGCCAGTAAGGGATGGGGAGTTTGTTCTCCTTCACTTCCACTTTCACGACAGCATCCTTCGGGATGATGATGGGCCGAAAGAGCGGTCGCGTGATGGTAATCGTATCCGGGGTGACCGTGAAACGGGCTCTTCGCATGACTCCATATAACTCCATACCGGAGTAAGCCAGTATGATAGCCAGCAGAAGAAGGCCCACTGCGGCAGCCATAACGAAGAGGCATCCTGCGAGGAGGGCGGCGGCAACAAGCAGAATGAAGAGCGTCGCCGGAGTGCCGATCGGGCCGTAGTCCACAAGCACACCCCCCACCACCTCCCGGCTGCCCTCTCCCGCCGTCCCGAGCCCGACCTCGCCCTCCGGCGCGGCATATCGGCGCCGACCGGTGCCAGACATTGCCCCATTCGGGCACCAGCCCATCCACCTCCGTATCGCCTCGGAGAACTTCATTATCATGCGCGTTCACCCTCCGTCGCCGTATCGAGTGTATACACCGACCCCCACTCCGCGATCATGATCGTCCGGTGCCGGCGCTCCCAGAGGATCGTGAGGCCGTACCAGGTCCAGCAGATGAGACACATGCCCAGTACGATCCCGAGAATCCGGTCGAACATCCCGCCCAGAACAAAATACGCCATACCGGCGGCGAGGAGAATGGAGGCCACCGGCACCCTCAGGTACTGGACAATGCGCTGTCTCCGGGTCATGTTGTCCCTGCGGAACTCGCCGGCGGCAACCCGCGCATACCGGGAGCGGTAACTGAGCAGAGAGCCGAGGAGCGCTCCTACCCCGACGGCAAGACCCGTCAACATGGCGAGGTGCCCTGAAGCATCCTCGAACAGAATAAAGAGCGCCGTTGCTGCCGCCGAGGCGGCCACCGCCGCGACCAGCAGCTGGTTGTGGTGGAGTCGCCACCACCCGGGTTCGGTCCGGAGGGGGCCGTCCTGCCCGGCCGGCGCCACGGTCGCCACCGGCCGCACCGGCAGATCTGTCCGCATTGACCTTGCCACAGGGCACCAGCCCAGGTACATCCGTATCGTCTCCACGAGAGGCATCATACGACCTCCCGGAGTTTCGCGAAGAGTTCATCGGCCATCCGTGTAGGGTCGTCGGTCTTTGCAAGCGCGATCCCCAGTTCGTCCGCGTAGCCCCAGAGGAGTTCTATGCACCGGGCATACCGGGGGCACGCGCCGCAGTCGCCCTCGTGCTCGTACCAGACCTGCACCCCGTGGTCCGCCGATACGAAGACGACGGCAGCCGCATCGAAGGGGACGGACCGCCCGAAGAGGATACCTTTCTCCGCGTTCAGGCGTTCGACGTCGATCTGGTTCGCGTGCGCCATCTCGATAAGCGTCTCCTCGACCTTCCGGTCCATGGCAAGCAGCGCCTTCGAGACCGCCTGGCGGGATATGCCAAAACGGTCTGCGATACCGACGTTGGGAAGGCCGGTGCGGCGGAGCTTCCAGAACGCAAACTGCCTGTCGTTCAGGGGGAGTGGCATGCGTCAACACTCGCGGGTTGACATTATAAATGATTCGATTTATTCCTCGTCAAACCCTCCTGTAAACTCGTCCACGCGTCGGGGAAGACCGGTATTCCAACCCATGCCTTTTCTGCTTGAGGAGGCGCTTTTGATCGCGTGTGCGGCCGCACAAAAGGAAAGCCTTAACCGTCTGAAGATCATTGGAGTGATTGGTCACTCCAGATTGACCGGTCACTCACACGAGGCTAATCCGCATGACCGAGGACAGGAACGAAAAAATGACGGCCATCGCCGGCACTGCCGTCAGGCTCTTCACGGAAAGGGGATTCCACGGCACCCCCACGTCGCTCATCGCGCGCGAGGCCGGCGTCTCGAACGGGACGCTCTTCCATTACTTCCCGACAAAGGAGGAACTCATCAACTTCGCCTACTACGAGATCAAAGGGCGGATGGCGGAAGAGATCGGTGGAGAAGTCGATGCAGAGCGGGCAAACAAAGAGAATATGCAGAGAATCTGGCGCAACGCGGTCCTCTGGGGAGTCGAGCATCCCGACGATTATCTGTTCGTCCGGCAGTTCTGCTCGTCCCCGTTCATCAAGAAGCTCCCTCCGGAGGAGATCCTGAAAGGTGCCCCGGCCGCATTCGAGGTACTTGCCGAGACCATCGGAAACAGCTGCCTGAAAGACATGGCAATCGAGGTTGCCTTCTCCGTCATATGCTCTCCAATCGACGCGGTTGTCGGTTCGATCATCAACTCGGACGGAAACCTCGATCGGGACCGGCTGATCGACGCCTCCTTCGAGATCATGTGGAGGGGATTAACGGGCGAGTGATGGCCTCTCCCGGTTCAGAGGAAAAATAGAGGTGCTGATTATGCTGTATCGAACGATGAAGAAGACCGACGACGAGCTCTCGGTGCTGGGCTTCGGCTGCATGAGGCTGCCGAGGAAGGGCATGGGCATCGACGAAGAGCGAGCAATAAACCAGATTAGGTACGCCATCGACCACGGGGTGAACTACGTCGACACCGCGTTGATGTATCCGGGAAGCGAGCAGCTGCTCGGCCGAGCGCTCGCCGACGATTACCGCAAGAAAGTCCGGCTGGCGACGAAACTGCCGCACATGCTCGTTAAATCCCGCGAGGATATGGACAGGATGCTCAATCTCCAGCTCAAGACCCTAAGGACGGACCATATCGACTACTACCTGATCCACAGCCTGACGAGCGGCGAAGGCTGGGGAAGGATGAAGGGACTCGGGGTCGCGGAGTTCCTCGACAGCGCGAAGGCGGACGGCCGGATCGTGAACGCGGGCTTCTCATCGCACAGCACCGTCGACGATTTCAAGAGAATCGTCGACGACTACGGCTGGGACTTCTGCCAGATCCAGTACAACTACCTTGATGAGACGAACCAGGCCGGGACCGAAGGCCTCATGTATGCGGCTTCAAAAGGGCTCGGCGTCGTCATCATGGAGCCGCTCCGGGGCGGCTACCTCGCAAAGAACCCGCCGGCGCCGGTGCAGGCCGTCTGGGACGAGGCCGACGTGAAGAGGACCCCGGCCGAGTGGGCGCTCAGGTGGGTATGGAACCACCCCGAGGTCACGGTAGTCCTCTCGGGGATGAACGACGAGCAGCATATCGAAGAGAACATCAGGATTGCCGGAGAAGCCCACCCGAACTCCCTCACCGAGAAGGAACTCGAGATCGTCGGCCGGGCGGCGGAGGCGTACCGTGAGACGAACAGAGTGGGCTGTACCGGGTGCCGGTACTGCATGCCCTGCCCGGCGGGCGTCAACATCCCCGGATGCTTTGAAGCCTACAACACCGACGGGGGAACGCTCCAGTCGAAGGTGGTGTACCACCTCCGGGTCGGGGGGAAGATGGACGGAGCAAAACCGGCGTATGCATCGTTATGCAGGAACTGTGGAAAGTGCGTGAAGGTATGCCCTCAGCATCTCTCTATCCCACAGCACCTTGCGGAGGTTGCGAAGGAGTACGAGACCACCGGCGCCCGGCTCATCGGAGGCGTAACGGTATACGCGCTCAGGCTCATGCGCTGGAACACGATGAGAAAAGCCTGAAGCGGCACAGTAAAGGGTGCCGCGGACGGCACCCACGGTTCGAACAGTATGATGCATTCCCCGCCTCCCTAAAGGCCCTTCGAACGACCGGGAGCAGATCAGAATATTAGTCCCCACCGCTCTAAAACAGGGTCATATGGACACAGCACTGCGTGACACATACATCCGGCTCCACGAGAAGTACTTTCCGGGGACGGAGCTCCCGATCGCCTTCGAAGTCGGGGGCGCGACCGTTGGGGTGGAGAAGGCTCCCGCCCCGAAGGGCTGGAGGTGCTTCATCTGCGACCTCGTGAAGGTGAGGAGAGGAACGAGCCTCGTCTTCGATGACGACTCAATCGGGTGCCGCGGGGGGAGGTTCTACCTCGGCTACGACGTCGAACGATTCCCCGACTTCCGCTACTTCCTCTCCTACGGGAAACCCGGGGTTATGGAGGGGGAGCGCTACAAGCAGACGCCGGAGATCGTGGACGAACTCGACAGGGGAACCGCCCGGATACCCACGAAAGGCAAGAGCATCATCTTCAAACGCTGGGACAACCTCACGGACGCGGACAACCCGGACGCCGTGGTCTTCTTCGCCCGGCCGGAAGTGCTCTCCGGCCTCTTCACGCTTGCAAACTTCGACCAGGCCGACCCAAACGGAGTCGTCTGCCCGTTCGGCGCCGGGTGCAGTTCGGTCTTCTACTTCCCGTGGCTCGAGCAGCAGAACGAGAACCCTAAGGCGGTGCTCGGGATGTTCGACCCCTCGGCACGGCCATGTGTCCCGACAGACGTCCTGACGATGGCCTTCCCCATGAAGAAGTTTGAGAAGTTGGTCGGCTTCATGGAGGAAAGTTTCCTTATTACGGGCTCCTGGGAGAAGGTGATGAAGAAGATTGGTCGAAGCAACCGGACGCTCGGGTGAGTGCTGAATCCAGTCCCGGTCCCATTCCCCGAACACCACTCACAGGTCGAAAATGCTTCGCATTTTCTCCAGCTCCTGCTGGGCGCTTACGCGCCCACCAGTCGCTGATTAAAGAACCCGACCATCTCCTGATAGGCGCTCTCTGTGACCGGGGTCTCCACGAGCTGTCCGTCCTCCCCGATCATGAACCCGTGCGGCTCGCCCTGGTAGACCTTGAGCTCGAAGTACTTCCCGGCCTCATCGAGATCGGTCGCATACCGGTAGATATCGGTCACCGGGCTTGCCTGGTCCGCCGTGCCGTGAATGATCAGCATCGGGTCGGTGATGTTGCCGATGAACGCCGCCGGTGCGGTCCCGTTCGCCTGTCCGCCGGAGTAGGGGAAGCCGTACCAGGCGACAGCCGAGTCGAACTCCTCAATCTGGGGCAGGAAGAGCATCGTGTAGCGTCCGCCCGCGCAGAACCCCGTCAGGCCGATGCTGCTTGCGTTAACTTCGGGCCGGGTCTCAAGATACGTGACCGTGTCCCGGACCAGCCCCTCCATCACGGCATCCTCCGGTGACTCGTTAAAGGTCTGCCACTCCGGGGCGATGACGACGAACCCCTCAGTGGCAAAGCGGTCGACCATGTCCAGGTAACCGGGCTCCAACCCGTTGAAGGAGTGGATCAGCACCACGGCCGGATACGGCCCGCCGTCCCCGGGTGTCGTGATGTAGGCCGGGTAATTCTGGCCGCCGCTCTGAATGTTCACCATCGTTCCGTTCCGCATCCCGGCAGTGCCCACGTCGCCGGCGCTGGCGCAACCGACGAGGAGGAGCAGGGATACGACCGCCGCAATCAGGATAACGTTTCTCATAGATCTCCCCCCGTTCCAGGGTGCACCCTCATCCTGCTCACACCGTATAACAGTGTCGTCCGGCCGGTGCCGGCAGTCAAGCGAGGCAGGAAACCCGGTAAAAAAAGAGGGAAATCAGATGAGTTCCCGGATCTCAGCAAACGTTGCATCCTTCGAGATCCACACACTGCTGCCGGTGTAGTTCAGCCCGTCGGTGGCGCGGAGGTCGTCAAGCGGGTAGACCCGCGGCCCGTACTGGTACCCGGTCTCGTTCAGCCACCATGCCGGGTACCCGGGCTCCTCGACCGCTTCCGTCACCGGGTCGGTGGCGAGGCCGTTTGAATACATCACGATCAGCGTGCCCGTGAGATCGTGCCACTCGTCGATGATCTCATCGCCACGCGTAACGGTGAAGTTCGTGAGGAGACGTGCCGCCCCTTCATTGTCGCCAGCAGCGATGAGCCCGGCCGCCTGTCTGTCGGTCTCCTGCACGAGGGCAATCGATTCGGCCTCGAGCTCGCCCTGCTTTGCGGTGACGGCGTCGATCATCGCGTCGTAGCGAAGCATGGCCCAGTTCGTTAAGAGGTCGAACGTCCAGTACGCGGTGTCGTAGTCGTACTTCAATCGGTTGCCGGTCGCATACGCGGCGGATACGTTCGTTGAGCCCGCATACATCGGCGCATAGACTGTCTCGTACGTGACCGCCGGACCGAACCAGAGCACGCCGCCTACCGGGTCGGGGAGGGACGATCGCGCCTGGGCAACGTAACTGTAACTGCAGAAGACCGCCGAGACCGGCCGCGGGTTCGCCCCGGGACGGACCTCCAGGTACGATTCGTTCTGGAAATCCGTGTGGGCATCGGCAGGCCCTAAGTACCGGTACGGATTCCCGAACGGTCCTGCAGCCTCACCGGTTGAGAGGTCGAAGTCGGTTCCCTCGTAGTGATCCCGGACGAGCGAGAACGCCCCGGTGAGGTTGACCTTCTCGTCGGGCGTGATGGTGAACGGGTACGCCTTCGTGTATGAATTCTCAACGTAAGGGCTCAGGTTGAGCGACGGGGCGAGTCGGTCCTGGATCCGCCAGACCCGCATCAGCGAGTAATAGGGATGCGAATACTCGCCGTAGCTGACGGCCTCAAGCCAGTCGAGGGGGCCGTCCGCAGGGGACCACACGCCGGCCTCTTCGAGCTTGCCGAAGAGATCGCTCGAGTAGATCTGGTCGGGGTTTCCGGGAGCGACCTCGCGGATCCTGAACTCGTTTGCCGCTACAAAGACCTCCCCGTCGGGGACCTTCTGTGCGACCCAGAGTCCTCCGTCGTCCTCCGGATCAAGGCTCGAGCACATCTCGATGACCCACGCCTCCTCCGGGTCGGCGAAGATGAGCGTCTCGCCGGTTCCGTAATAGCCGTAGGTATCGATCAGGCCGCCAATCAGTTCGACCGCTTCCCGTGCTTTCGTGCACCGCTCCATCGCTATGTTCGAGAGCTCCGAAGAGTAAAAGATCCGTTTTCCTTCGACTGCATCGAGCTCGACTTTCGCGTAATCGGTGCATTCGCCGGAGAGCAGCTGGCGCTCGTTCATCATGCCGTAGGATCCGGTGTAGTAGCCGTAGGTATGCGGCACCTGATCGATATGCCCGAGAATCAGGCTTGAATTGCCGGCTTTCTTGCCTCCTGCCGCATCCGAACCGCTGTCCGGGTCGTAATACACCGGCTTCTGCTCCCCGGGTGCATGATCGGCCGCGGGGACATAGAGAAGGCTTATATCGTCGACGTTTCTCCAGTCTTTTCCGACTCCGTCATTAGTATGCCCGACATACATCGATCCGTCTTCGGATGCACCGGGCGTTACCGCGAAGATGGTGCACGCCGTTGCATTCGACACAAACAGGAGTGCGGCGAACAGGCACAGGCCGCTTCGTAAGAAAACAGTTATACCGGTACTTTTTCGCATAAAGAAAAGAGACTGCCCTGATTTAAAAGGATGACGAATAGTTTTTCACTGTTTCCGGGCCGTTTCGGGTAAATCATGCGCTATTGTTCGACATCGCCGGAGCCTGTTTTCGATCGAACGACTGGCGGCCGATCCATTGCCCCCCGTCAGACCCACGGGTCTCATCCCGGGTTAGCGGGTTGTCCCCGGTACTCGCTAGAGGGAACAACAGAAGGCAGCCTCACACCCTCGTTCCATGACCCTGATCTGGACGGATCCGACGATTCTCACGGCACTCGCGGCCGCAGGCGTCGCGCTCGGGTACCTCGTCCTTCATGAGCGGAAGGCGGCCGACCCGCTGCTCGACTTCCGACTCTTTGCGAACAGGAACTTCCTCTACGTCAACCTCATGCTCGCCCTCTCCTACTTCCTCTTCGGCGGCGTCAACTACCTCCTCCCGTTCTTCCTCAAGCTGGTGAAGGGCTTCGACCTGTCGACCTCCGGGCTCGTCCTCACCGCGCTGTCGTTCGCCATGATGGCGAGCGGTTTCCTCTCCGGCATGCTGATCAACAGCATCGGGAACTGGAAACTCTGTATCGTCGGCGCGCTCGTCGTCTCCGCCGGGTACCTGATGTTCCACCTCTTCTCGGCACAGAGCACGATAGACTACATCATCGGCACGCTCGCTGCCGTGGGGTTCGGTCTCGGCCTCATGCTCTCGCCCGGCACGAACATGGTGATGAACATGGCCCCACGCGACAGGCACGGCATGGTCTCAAGCCTCATCTCCGCGGAGCGCTCCGGGCCGATAACCCTCGGCATCTCCTTCATCAGCATGCTTTTTGTCCAGGCGATGCTCACGGTCGCGTCGCACCGCCACGTCACGACGTCTTCTACGGCGGGGATCAGAGTAGACGTGCTTGCCACGGGGTTCGATTTTGTCTTCGTTGCCGTCTTCGCGGTCTCGCTCGCCGTCGTCGCCCTCGCGTTCTTAAGCAGGGACGAGGTTCACGCCGACAACCTCGGAGAGGACACCATCGAGGCTGCGGTCGTCGGGGTGTGACCCCCCGCACCGCGTATCACCAGAAGAGGAGAGCGGGGAGATTCGCCTCCCCGCCGTTTTTCGCGGATGCATCAGAGGAGGACGCCGTACTCCGATGTCGCCCGGCACGCGTTCCCGTCGTCGAGCGTCACGGTCAGCTGACCGTGAAGGTCCCTTCCGACGTGTAGTCGTGGGTGACGTCCCGGCCGCTGGCGGTTGTTCCGTCACCGGCCGGGCAGGATCATGGCGAGGGCGTCGGTGTCGGTGTCAGTGTCACGTTCGCTGTCGGTGTCAGTGTCGGTGTCACGTTCACTGTCGGTGTCGGTGTCACGTTCACTGTCGGTGTCGGCGTCGGAGCAACAGCAACCACCGTGACATCACGCGATGTATTGCATGCTGTGCCGTCGTCGAGGGTCACATTCAGCCTGACCGTGTAGGTTCCCGCTACAGCGTAGGCGTGGCTCGCGGTTCCGCCCTCACCGGTCGCGTTGTCGCCGAAGTCCCACGCCCATGACTGGGCGTTGCAGTCTCCTTGAATTGAAGTGGTGTCGGTGAAGTCAACCGTGTCGTTGACGGCGGGGCTCTGCGGGCTCCAGGTGAAGTTCGCCGTGCACGAGCAGTTTTCCGAGGGAGGCGGCGAAACAGTGACGTTTTCGGACGCATTGCATTCCGTGCCGTCATCGAGGGTCACGTTCAGTCTGACCGTGTAAGTTCCTTCCGCGGTGTAAGCGTGAGTGACGGCTTCACCGTCGCCGGTTGCCCCGTCGCCGAAGTTCCAGGCCCACGTCTGGACGTTGCAGTCTCCGTCGACCGGGGCATTCCCGGTGAAGTTAACCGTATCGTTGACGCCGGGGTTCTGCGGGCTCCAGGTGACGTTTGCCGTGCAGGAGCAGTTGCCGGGCCCGGGTGTCGGAGCGGATGTCGGAGTGGAGATCGGCGGACAGACCACTCCCGCAGGACAGCCGGGCCGCCCTTCATCTGGGCCCGTGCAGACCGCGTATGCAGCATCGTCGCCGTGGAGTTTGAGGAGAACGAGATCCCACACCCCGGTGGAGTTGTCATACCAGGCAACCAGGTCGCAGGATATCGTGGGGTTCATCTGGTCGTAAGAGTCGTTCGTGAGCTGGTACTCCCTGCCCGAGGTATGGTTGAACAGGAAGATGTCCCAGTTTCCGTTTCTATAGTCGCTATAGACGATCCGATTGCCGGATATGTCTGCATGTGAGAGGTTATTCGGGAAAACATCAAGTGCTCTGGAAAGACCGGGCATGCCCGGCTCGCCGCTGGTAAAGGTTCCAGCCTGAGGAGCTGCGGTGGCGATCACGGCAATCGAGATGACCGCCACAATGAAAACTACCAGATAGATTACAGGTAATCGGGGTTTTCTCATACAATCCCCGGAGGGATTAAACAGCACATTATATTTAAATATTATTATAAAAGTACGGCATGCCTGGTTGCACCCGGACGGATCTCGGTGAAGATCATGGGAAGCTCGAAGCCGGAAAAGGCCCGCGCCAGACAGGATCGCTCCCGGGGCATCCTCGCAGAGTTACGGCGATAGAGTCGCCCCGGCCGTGCTCTCCGGGGAATTCCGTGGCGGAATGGGTGCCCGTGCAGGAGAAGGGATTTTGCCCTGTCCCGAACACCGGACGGCGCTATGTTCGTGCATCATGATTCGATAGCGGGGACGTTCCCCGGCCTTGATGATTGTGCTTCTGGTTGCCTCTCCGATCGCTTGAGCGGATACCCTCCCGCTGCCGGAGACGGGACCGGCCGCGGTGCACGGGCAGGCGAGGAGGAGGACGTCGTCCCGGCACCCGGTATGGGGACGACGACGGAAGATAAACGCATCGATTAGGGGATCTGTCGGTCTCGCCGCCTCCGGCGCATTTCGCGGCATTAATATAGTTGTCGTTATGGACATAATAGCATGGATACTATTATATCGGTATCAACCCAATAATAAGTGTGGAGAGATAACGGATGGACGAGAAAAACCCTGAGAGGCGTCGAACCCGGGATGTCTCGAAGTTCATCAAGAACCGACCGAAAGCCACCGCGGCGACGTATCAGAGCGGGTTGGTTAAGTTCCTCGATTTCGTTTTTGACAACAAGAAGACCCGGCGGATCGCCCCCCCGGGCCGGGCTCCGGTTGACGTGGCATTTTACGACAAGCTGGCAATAGAATACCTGAACGGCGACCGCGACGAGTTTGATTTTGCTGACGACCTCCAGGATTTCATCCGGGCAAACGCTGGAGCGGCCCCGAAGTCGCTCGGGATCTATAAATCGACGGTGCTCTCGTGGCTGGCCGAAAACCACATCTATCTGCATCAACAGACGACCCGGCGGATCCAGGCGGGAGGGCGGCCCCTGACCCGGGACCGGATACCCACCCACGAGGAGCTCCGCAAGATCCTCGGGCACGGCGATCTTCAGTTGAAGGCATACATTCTCCTCCTCTCGTCGAGCGGGCTCCGGCCGAGTGAAGGGTTAAAACTCCGGTGGGACGATATCGACCGCGAGCATGGGTTGATCCGGGTTAGGGGCGAGATTGCGAAGAACAAGACGCCCCGGATAACGTTCATTAGCGTTGAGGCTATGGAAACGCTCAACGAATGGCGCGAATACTTCGATCAGTATATCACGAAGATCGACGCGGTCACATGGCGAGAGATCGAGCGCGACACCGATCGCGTGTTCCCTGTGACCTACAAGGCCACGCGGGAGAAGTTCCTCCGGGTTCTTGAGAAGGCCGGGCTCGATGAGACCGATCCATCGACCGGGCGAACGGTACTGCACCTCCACGCCTTGCGGAAGTTCTACCGGACGCGGCTGGCGATGGGCGGCGTGCCGGTCGATGTGGTCGAGGAGCTTATGGGCCACGAAGGATACCTAGCGGGTTCCTACGTAAGACTGACGGTTGCCGACCTGGAGGTGCAATACCGGGCGGCGGAGCACGAGCTGTGGATCTATCGGACGAAGCCGATCAATGAGGAACAATTGAGGCGGGTGGAGGCCGATTACCGCGATCTCCAGGAGAAATACGATCAGGTGCAGCAGCAGATCGCCAAGATGGACGCGATTCACTCTCTCGTGGCCGCTCATCCTGAGGCCCTCCAGGCGCTCATCGATAAGAGAATAAAGGAAGCGCTGGAATCTGCAGGAAAATAAATGTTTATGCTCCCCTTCCTTGCAGTACCTCGTCTGCAGGGAATGAGAGCATTGACACAATCTCTTCATCAGTGGGGTTTGTTGCATCCATATCTTCACAGTACCGCGCAACATCGAGATTTTGATGACCACGAGCTCTTTGAAGAATGTGAAGCACCTCATCGGGTCTCTTGAAAATGAAGGAGAGAATCTGTTTTGTCTCAGAGTCCTGTAAAAATCCTGAGATGCTCTGCTGTTTATTCGGGTATAGGTTCATATCTACGATCAGACTAATAACCATCCCATGGATATAATTGCCAACGGGCGATAGAAATCGAGCTGTGACAATATCGCCGCCGTTGATACGCGAGTATGCCAGGAGATCATAGGTTATCGAATCCAGTAACCATATCTCTCGCGATGGGGCCTGGCACTTGGCGAAGGTCAGGGAAGGGGCCATTTCACATGCTCGTTCAATAAATTTTGGGATATCCGAAGGTATTTTTTTAAAAGGGCTGTGTCCAAGTTTCCTTGCTGCTTTTTCCCACTTTTTGTTTGCTATCTCTATTAGGCGGAAGTCTTCGATTACTGAAGGCACTATATTGAGTTTGATTAACTCCTGGACATGTGCAGATGAGAAGAGGGGTTCTTTAACTTCATCGGGGAAATTTGTCCACAATTTACAGAAATTTTCACGGCCCATGTTGCCGGGTTGCCAGATGTTTGATCCTCCTGGGGGAGGTGCGATCTTGTGCAGATACCCTTCATTCAACAGATTGCTCAAGTGGTTACTTACGCCCTTCTTCTCCCGGATATCAAAATCATCTTTCAATATCGCCCGAATGGTCGGTTCATCTATCCCGGCAGGGTTGTTGTAGACGACAGTAAGGATCTGGCCTGCAGTAAATCCCGGGGGGTTCTTCGGTCCAGGCGACTTCTTAACCGCAAATCTCCCGTTTTTAATACCCTGTGTCCTCTCCCGCGTATATGTCATCAATAATAGTATGGTATAAGTCATTCTTATCTCTATGGTATATCATAGGGTAGGGGGTATAGTTCTGAATGATATCCGTGGGGTTTTCTCCTTAATTTTATCGTTATAATGAGATCGTGATACACCCTATACTATGCCAGAAGCGTTCCACTTCGGAAACCGGCAGATCGTGAGAATGGGCTACTCGCGAATGGTCGCTCTACCTAAAGACTGGCTACGAAACGCCGGGATAGTAGATAGGGGGGAGGTTAGCGTCTCAATGGATGCAGGCGGGAACTTGGTTCTATCAGCAATAGGTTCCCCCGGTGGAGTGGCGGAATGATCCAACCCTCTGCCGCCAAACCTCCTCTCGTCGTGACCCGGGAGGACCTCGACGCATACGAGAAATCGGTGCCTGCATTAAAGGGAATAGGCTCGATCCTTCTCGATATGGGTCTTGTAACGCTCGACGAGAGCAACCAGGCAAGCGGATCCGCCGCCATTGGCAGCGTAGCATTCAACCGGACCGGAAGGGAGACTTATGGACGCGATCGCGCAACCGGCGCCGTCTAATCCCGATCAGGAAGACGGCCCGGCAAACGACACCTCAAAATCCTCCGGCCGGGCAGGATTCAGGAAGCAGCTTGCAAAAGGTCAACGGCTAGTACCGACAACCAGAGCACAAGCCCTCGCCCTCCTCACCCATATTGATGACGTCGAGGACCTGACCGACGATCAGCGGGCCGTCATCCGCGATCTCTACTTCTTAAACGACGATCGCCCGGTAGCTGAGCGGTTCCAGAGGGGGCGGTGCTGAATGACCGCTGAAGTGATCGAGCCGGTGAATGGGCGGTTGCCTGCAACATGCTGCACCGATCCCTCTCGTTGTGGAAGTTGGGGCACCTCAACCGGGCCATGTGCCCTGTACCACGTGAGGGGGTGCCCGTTGCGGCATCGGCGGGTTAAGATGGTAGAGGGACGTGAGGTGGTCGCGTGATTGACGGCGACACCCTCGCGCCGCCGCCAAGACCGGCCCCGGCACCCGGCCGGATCGGACCCTATGCAGAGATATTCGACGCGCTGCAGCTCCTCGCCCCACCCGGCGGTGTCTTTGAGGTGCGAGCCCTAGGAGACCGGACCGCAAGTGGATACTTCGATGCGGATCACCTAGAGCCTGCGGCGAAGGCGATCGAGGCCCTAGACGCGACCGGGAGCTACCACGGGATCTACGTGACCCTGAACCCGGTTAACCCCGTCCTACTCTCCCGACGGTCAAACCGGATTGAGACCCGGTTAGGACAGAAAGAGGCGACGACGAGCGACGCGGATATTATCCACCGGGGGTGGTTCCCGGTGGACATCGACCCCGCCCGCCCGAGCGGGATCGGTTCCTCCGATGAGGAACATGCGGCCGCCCTGGAGGTTGCCGGGAACGTGGCCGGGTGCCTCTCCGAGATCTTCGGGTTCCCTGCTCCGGTTCGCGGCGACTCCGGGAACGGTAGCCACCTCTTGTACCTGATCGACCTGCCGAACGACGATGAGAGCCGGAGCCTGATCGAGCGGTGCCTTAAGGCCCTGGGCGCGGCGTTTGATAGGCCCACGATGGGGGATCGGCCGGGAGTGGTGATCGACCAAACGCCCTTCAACGCGGCCCGGATCTGGAAACTCTACGGCACCGTAGCGCGGAAGGGTGATAACACCCCGGAACGGCCGCACCGGAGAGCCCGTATCATCGAGGCGCCGGAGGTGATCGAAGTAGTGCCCCAGGAGGCCCTGGAACGACTCGCGGCCCTGGCGCCGGAGGAGGAGCAGCCCCGGCAGGCGCCCCGCGCCCGATCCGGTGGAGAGGCGGGGATCGACCTGGACGAGTGGCTGAGGGAGTACGGCGCAAGCCTGCCGTCCTATCACGCGAAGAGTAGATCCGGGTGCCGGTCGTTTTACGTCTTCGACGTGTGCCCGTGGGACCCGTCGCACCGGGACCGGAGCGCGTTTATAGGGCAATTCAACCACGGCCCCTTGTTTGCCGGGTGCAAGCACAACGGGTGCAGCGGCAACGGGTGGCCGGAGTTGCGCGCCCTCGCCGAGCCGAAGCGCCCGAAGCCGGCACCGACCCGGAGAGAGGCCCGGCCGGAGGTGCCCGCGCCGATCCCGGCTGCACAGAGAACACCCGGGGCGCCCCGAACTCTTGACGACGCAACGCTCAACGAACTGTACGAAGTGGCCCGAGGAGGGCAGATCGTTATCCGCTACCCACGGCTTGCCGAGGTCCTCCACCAGGAGATGCATACGCTCTCGTTCAACGAAGCGCTCTATGTCTATCAGGAGGGGGTTTACTCCAGGGACAAAGGCCGAATCTCCGCCCGTATCAAAGAGATACTGGATGAAATCGGTTACGACGGCGCTTTCTCTGTGGTGCGGCGGGAGGTTCTCGGGTACCTCCTGGCGGAGAATCCACAAGATGCGTATCCGTTCAACAAATGCGCCTGGCATCTGCCGGTGAAGAACGGCGTTATCCGCGTGGACCCGGGCACCGGGGGGATCGAACTCCTCCCGCACAGTCCGGAGTATCGCTTCAGCTACAAGTTGCCGGTGACGTATGATCCGGCGGCCGACAGCACGTATATCCGGCAGGTCCTCGAGCAGTGGGTCGAGCCGGACGACGTGCCGTACCTCCTGCAGGTGCCGGCGGTTGCCATCCTTCAGACGTGGGAATGTGTCCAGAAACAACTATTCCTCTTCGAGGGAAGGCACGACGGCGGCAAAACGACTTACTGCGAGTTCTTGTACGGATTCTTCGGGGACGGCGGATACAGTCAGGTGGACCTTCTCCGGCTCTCCGAGGACCGCTTCGCCCTGGCCGACCTCGAGCACAAGCTGGCGAACATCCACGACGAGATGCGGGCGGTCGCGGTCCGGTCGGTCGGTCAGGTGAAGAACCTGACCGGCGGACTACACCACCGGATCGAGCGAAAACACGAGAACGCATATCACGCAGTCTTGCCAGCCGTTCACTTGTTCACCTGCAACACACCGCCGAAGATCAAAGAGGTGGACGATGACGCCTTCTGGAGCCGGTGGGCCTATGTCGTCTTCCCGAACCGGTTCCCCCGGGACGACGGATGGAAGGCGACGGTCTTCACCGAAGCGAACTACTCGGCGTTCCTGAACCTGGTTCTCGGGGTAGTGGTCGCGGTGATGCAGGACCGGGACGCCCTGAAGCGGATGACTGCCGCCGAGGTTAAAGAGCGATGGACCGAGGCCGCCGACGCAACGATCAAGTTCGTGTGGGCTTTCTTTGAGAGAGATCCCGAGGCGAGCGTACCGAAGGATGACCTCTACCGCGTATATCTCCAGTACTGTCAGGAGGCCGGGATCTCTGCTCGTGCGAAGAACGTGCTCTCGTCGGACCTGGCACGGATGGGGATCGCCGGCACCCGTCCTCGCGGCGGCAAGTCCCGGGTGCAGGTCTACGCGGGGGTCAGGTGGAAGGATGCTTCCCTATCTGGTCAGGGCGGTCAGGGTAATTTAAATCTTATAGCACGTGAGGAAAAAGAGGTACAAAGTACTGATTACATATACACTAATAAGGTAAACGATAACCCTGACCGCCCTGACCGGGACGATTCTTTTACCCCTCTGGAGCAGGAGGGGGATCTTGCTGCCTGGCTCGAAGGCCTCCGCCTGCCGCGGAACTTCACAGTAGCATCTCACCGGCATAACCCCGCCCGGGCAACCGGAAAGTGTTCGGCTGGCAGGTGCACCATGCCTCCGGTATGGGAGGACGAGCACGGCAACTGGCCACTCTGTGAACACCATTATCGGTTGATCCAGCAGAAGCGGACCCTCGCGGGGGCACAGTCATGACCCCCGCCGCCTCGCAACAGTTCTACGACGCCTTCCCGGACGACGTCGCCCGGGGTATCCTCGAGGGCCGGCGGCTCCGGGCTCACGCCGCCAGGGTCTCCCTCGTCCGGGAGGCTGGCAGCACAGGGTTTGCGATCGATACCCTCCAGGCAGACGGCCGGCCGAAGGAGTGGGAGCGGACCACGCAGAGGATCTGCAAGATCTTGAAGAACGAGGTCGAGCGGCTGCCGGCGAAGACGAAGACGCCCCTTGCAGCTGTCGCACACCTGATGTCTGAGGATACCCCGGTCCCGCTCATCACCCTGGAGACCTGGCTCTCGATGAAGGACGACGGCGGCAGCTGGTGGGAGGTCACGGCCCTCTTGAACCTGGCGGCCGTCTGCTTACCGGATGTGGTCAAGGCCTCCGAGCGGGCGAAGAAGCGCGTGCTTCGGGTGGTGACCCAGCTATGAGCGAGGCTGTTGGAAACAGTGCGCTGGCAACCGTCCGCGCTACCGCGCGCCACCACGTGGTGATGCGAGAAGGACGATGCGATCGGGACTGTGAATTTTTGGATTTTTGGACCCCACGTGGGGGAGCTGCGACCTCGACCTCCCCCCTGCAGCCCGAGAGCGGTTCCCGTACGGGGTCGAGGCGAAGCACCAGGAGACCCTCTCGATCCCGGCCTGGTGGAAACAATGCACCCTGAACAGATCGAACGCGAACAAGCCAAGGGGAGGAGACTATGAGCAGCACAGATAAAAAACTCGACAAAATCACCGGCTCCCTATCCACCGACGAGAAGGCGCAGTATACCGTCTCCACAATCGTTGAAGGGCTGGAGGAAGCCTTGGCCCGGGAGGTGACGATCGAGACGTACCGCGACAAGACCCTCCCCGAGATCGAGCGGGTGACCTCGAAACCCAACCCCGGGGCGCGGTATACCTTCTCGGCTGCAGTATACCGGTTATTCAGCGATTATTGGCCGACTAAATACCTGGATGAGACGCACGAGGCGACGGTCTGGAAACTCCGGTTTATGGTGCAAGGGCTCAGCCCGCAGAAGGCGTGCTCCGCAGCATCGGGCGAGGCCGTGCACCCCGAGGACGATATCGCGCCCCGGATCCGGAAAGATGCCGAAGGCCTGTTGTACCTTCGTGCGGCCGGGTTGTGGGAGGATTGCGGAAAAACTCCGCCCCATCTCCCCCGAGGACATCGAGCACCTGCTCGCCGACCTCGCAGACCCGACGACGTGACCACCCGCGCCGGCCCGGGTCACGCGGCGCGGTCTTCAAGGATAACCCGGTTCCTGGTCTTCGGGGAGCAGGAAGATCGCGCTCGCGCCACGATCATCCATCCTCTCGTCGGTCCGCTTCCGGTGAACCTGACATGTATCCCGGAGGACCGCGCACATCGAACAGGGAGATGCTACGAGCTGGCCCTCTCGTTTCAGATGGCTAACCTCGCGTGGGTGCTGGTGCATGCCATGACGGTTCAACCACATGGCCCTCTCGCAGGGTTGCTGTATCCTCACGCCTTCGTGGAATATACGGGCGTGGTCTTCGACACGACCTTCGCCGGATTCTACCCGGCGGACGAGTATTACGCGACGTATCAGGTCACTGATGCCCGGGAGTATGACGCTGTGACCGCTGCCCGGGTATACCGACGCGAGAAGCACTATGGCCCCTGGCACGGTGCCGGGACTAACTGCAACTCCTCAAAACATCTTTTATGATCCCGCTCGACCTCGCCGACTACGAACCGATCAAACCCGCCCGCAGCGGAAGCCGTGGCCACCGGTCCGGTGCTTCTACTGTGGCGCTCCGGCGACCTACCGGGAGACCTTTACCTCCCGGGACCGCGAACACCGGTGCCACACGCGCGGGGTTTGCGCCGACTGCCACCAGGCGGCCGCGGAGGGGGGCGGCGCGACGGGTTCATCTACAAGCAGCGCCGGCGGGCGGGATAGCGCCCAACTCCCCGTATGGCCCCGGAGCATCAAGTCGAAACGCTTTTCATGCCTACCACAGACGGGGCAATATGAAACCCCTCTTTGCTCTTGTCGTCCTCGTGGTCGCTCTGCTCCTCGCTTGCGGCTGCACCGGGACGGCGACCGAAGAGGCGTTCGACTGGTTTAACCGCGTCGTCACCTCCGGGAAGGTCAAGCGCAAGATCGAGATCAAACCCATGAAGACGAGTTCGAGATCATATGCTGGAGGAACGGGCACCACCCTCCGTATCGCAAACGGCGATCCGGCAAGAACGATCGTGCACGAGTTGGGACACTCTCTGGAAGAGCTGGATCAGAAAGTCTGGTCTGCGTCTCGGAAGTTCTACGCCGAACGGACAAAAAAAGACAAAATCGAAAGCCTTGCGAAACTTACGGGAAAACGGGGATATGGCTCGGAGAAGACGAAAAAGGATAAATTTTTACATCCGTATATGGGTAAATGGGAAACCGACGCCACGGGTCAACAGGCATATACCGAACTGGTAAGCATGGGGCTTGAAGAGTTGTATGTCGATCCGGTGCGGCTCCTGGAAAAAGACCCTGAATATTTCAAGTGGATCGTTGAGGTTATTCATGGGGTGACAGCATGATCACGGCAGTCAAGATACGATTTACAAACCCAAAACTCGACGTTTTCAGGGGAGTTGAGGCTATTACAGACGGCGAAACGTGGGAATGCGATCACCCCACAGTTCTCTATGTCCTTCGGGGTGAGTGTTCTGCCAATGATGCGCTCGACGATGCGATCTACGTTCCGAACCGCAGTTTCATGGCCGAAGCAATGGCGAACCTTGCCGTCCGCCTTTTCGGGGGGGAGATCGTCCACTACTACGACGACGGCTACGAACCGGAATATCCCCCCGATGCACGGTTCTAACTATCTTACTTACTTTTTCTTGTCCCTCTCCACCGGTCCCCCGTGCCAAAAAGTTCGCCGACGCCCACGGCATCGAGGCAAAGACCCCGCCCTGCTCCTGCGCGATAACTCGGGGATCTCCGGCATAGGTCTCCCCTACCTCCGAGAGAATAGAGGCCATTAAATCGACGATATGGAGGCGCACAGAAGAGGTTATTCGCCGCCCGCGTCGAGCGGCTCCATGAGAACGATCTTCACGTGCTTGCCTGCCCACTTCTTCGGCACAAAGACCCGGCCTGAGTTGCCGCCGTTGGCAACCTCTTTTTCGATAATCTCGTAGCCTTTGAACTCCTGAACGAACCCGCCCCTTCGGACAGTAACATCGTACGGCTCTGACATATGTAGCAACATATGACAACAAGGTATTTATATCTAGTTCTCCTATTGTTATTTGTAACAACATGTAGCAACAAGGGAGAGAACCCATGCAGAAATTCAACCAGGTAGGAAAAATCGAGAAGGTCCACGACGCCCTGCAGGTGCAGGTGGACGGGTGGACCCTGGGAACGCTCGTGATCGGCGCCGGCGACGTTTCGAAGCTCTTGAAAGGTCGCACGGTGAATGTCAACTTTGTGCAGCAGCGTCCCGGCCGCGAGGCCTTCATCGGCTACGCCGGCACGGCCGTGCTCTCCCGGTCCGGCAAGGCGGTGAACGTGAAGATCGAGGCACGGCTCATGACCGCGCCCCTCGCCCAGGTGCAGCGGGTGCTCTCCGGGCAGCAGCTCGCCGCCCGGCTCTCCGCCCCGGCCCCGGTCATCGACGCGGACCGGGTGCAGCGGGAGGCCATCGACGCCGGCCTCGTCCGGGGGTTCTGATGATGGATCCGATCCCCGAGGAGGCCCGGAGTGGCCTGGAGCGGCTCATCAAGGAGGACCTCCGTGGCGCGACCGTCTCCTCGTGCGCCGCCGCCGTGGACGAGGACGGCCGGATCTACTTCGACGAGATCACCCTCCGCCGGCAGGACGGCCGCGAGGTCGTGGTCGCGACCGGCACGCGGAGCGGGTACCCCGTGGTGGTCCTGGAGGTCAACACCGGCTCCGGATGGCGGGACATGACCGTCCCGGAGGACTACCGCGACGAGCTGGAAGAGCTGACCGCGGAGCCGTGGCGACCCGACCCGCCGGCGGCATGGGACCACGAGTAGACCACGACGCCGCCGACCGTAACCACGCGGGCGGGAGGTGCGACCCCTCCCGGCGGCTTGTCAAGGGGGAAACAACAGGAGACTAAGAAACATGAGCGAAATCGACTTTGGCACATTGGTGTCGAGAGTTCTGTTAGACATGGACTACACCGAAAGCAACCTGACCGGGGACGAGCGCCGCGACACCCACAAAGCCCTGGTGCACTACAAGAGAGACGTTGTACAGGCAATCCGCGAGGTCTTCGACGAGGCGGAGGCCCCCGCCCCGGAGCCGCCGACCTGCTCGAAATGTGGCGCAGTCCTGGGAGAAGGGGCTCGCTTCTGTGGCCGGTGCAGGATGCCTCTGTCGGAAGAGGCCGCGGCCGATCTGCTGGGGGAGGTGTTCGCGAAGGAGCTCGACACGACCCCGTACGACCCCCGCTTCCGGGAAGCACTCGCCCGGTTCCGCAAGGAGATGCCGGAGGAGTGGGACGCCTTGGTGCAGAAGATCACCTCGCCCGTGCGCCCGAAGAATGAAGTGGGGAAGCCGGCGGAAGATCTGGAGGACCTCGCCCTCCTCGAAATCGCAGTCCCCCGGGGATGGCGGGACTTCCTCCATGCCTTCCCTGAGTGGAAAGACTTTGATCCCGACATCTGCGACTCGCTGGCCGAGGAACTGCGGGGCGGGATGAGAGCCCAACTTGAAATGATCCTTAGTGAGATCCACGGCTCCAATCCCAGGAAAGCCGTCGAATACGGGCGACGTTATGGCCTCATGAACCTCTACCCCTTTGATCACATCAACGATTGCGCTGCCACCGAAGGCGAGCCGCAGTAGCAGGTGATCTGATCCCACCCTCTCTTTTCAGACGGCGAACCTCCCGGCAAATTTGCCGGGAAGTTCTTCCCTCACCCAGGCGAATACCCCAGATTTCCAGTGGAAATTGCCACCTCCGGGTCCAATCGAATACTTTATACTCTCAGAGATCTCGGTACCACACAAACACTTGGTGGGTCCATGGTAAAAAATCCCCTCTTGAAATATACCGTTGAGGCTCTCCTCGTAGAGGCCAACCCGTCCGGGGATCCGTTCTTTCGCAAGACCCACTTCTACAAGACCTTGTTCCTGCTCCATCAGAACCTGAAGAAGCGGGAGATCGACCTCGGGTTGCCCTACTGCTGGTACCTCCACGGCCCCCTCATCGAGGCGACCACGTTTGAAGAGCAGACAGGCACCCCCCTGACCGGGTACCTGCAGCCCGATGGAGCGACCGCACCGGTTCGTCACGCTCATGACGCAGGACTGGCAGAAGGAGAGAAACAAGTAGTTCTCAAGGAGATCCGGAAGATCCTGGGAAAATACCGGAGCGGAGCCAGATGGGAAGAAGGATACGGCACCAGGCTGGTCGGCGAAGCATACAACCTCGCCCCGTTCCCGTATCAGCGGACCTTCAAGAGAAAATACCTGGACTATCTCGTCTCGCTCTCAAATGAACCACGGCTCTATGATTCTGCGTATACTCCCATCTCCCGAAATCTTCTCCAATATCTGGATACGCTGATCGAACAGTTCCCTGAGAACGAGATGAGCGAACTCCTCGATACGTACCTGGAGTGGGACGATACGGCCCGGATCTTCGTTGAGATCCGCGAGCCGCTCAATGGGCTCTCAAACCAGTACTGGGAGATCTTCTGCAGCCTTCTGCGGGTGCGAAAGAACGAGAACGTGCCAGCAGAGACTATTGAGCGATGGGAGCGCTCGTTCGTACAGGACCTCCCGATATACGACCATGGTCTCGAAACCGCTCACGAAGAGGCGCTTGGACGCCTGGAGCAGGACCGACCCCCTGCTCCCGATCCAGAGATCGATCCGATTGTCCGCCGTCTCATGGCATATGCGCGCGACTCTGCGACGGTTCGCCCCCGGGAGATGTAGAATAAGTGCCGTATTTTCTTGATTCAAACGTAATTATTGGCTACATCTTTTCCACAACGGATCATTGGGGCAAGGCCGCGGTTCGGGCTGTCGAAGATCCTGAGCCCAATCACTCCGGCTTCGCTGTCCGGTGCGAATGCTTTGGGTTGGGTGATACCAACCTGGGAAGGGTCAGAACTATTCGAAAAGAGGTTACGAGTGCTCTGCGGCGAGTTATCTTCAGGCTGAAGCGAGGTCAAACCCTCGATCGGATCACTGCCGATCCCAATGAAAACGACCGTATCCGCGAGATCCTTGTAGATATCAAAGCAATTGCCGCAGGGAACCCACACCGAAAGATCGACGAACTGGTATCGAATTCTCTCCGGGCTTTTGAGGGCGAGGTCGTCCAGCGGCAGAAGATCGTCGAGAAGCAATGCACGTGGCACCGGCGAACCACTTACTATTCGGACATCTCTGCGCTTCTTAATCAGTATATTCTTGATGACGAGGACATCACGGTGCTCCTCGATGCACATGATATTGCTTTAACCCTCCCAGGCCTTGTCTACGTTTCCGGAGATTACAACCACATAGTCCAGAATACCAGTTGGATCCTAGCCCATACCCAGATCATGGGCGTGCTCCCTCTCGGACGATTCACAGAGTAGCCGGTCTGGCCTGTAACCCCCGGCTGTAGCAGGTGCTCGCCCGCCCCCGCGAGGAGAATCCGGAGGTGTGGATTGCCCTGGTGCAGAAACTCACCGTGCCGGCGAAGGCATAACACCACCACAACCTCTTTTTAACAGAGTGCAAAATGGCCTTGCCCGGGAGTATCCGGGTAGGAGAAACGCAAACCCGTGTGTAAAATTATCGGAAATATCCCCATTCTCCTGCTCGCCGCCGTGCTCGCGGAAGTTACAAACCGCAGGATATGAAAAAGGGGAGTTAGTATCCGACCGCCGCCACGCCGTATTCGGCCTGCGAGTGAGTGAACCCTTCAAATTCAAGTTGGTCGATCAGCCCCGACCGGGAGAACGCCATGATTCTCAGATAACTCTCGGCCTTCTTCGCCGCCTGCTCGTTCCAGTCCGCGCCCACGTGATCCGCGCCATACACGGCCTCTGTGTGGGAGAATCCTTCAAACTCTAGTTGGTCGATCAATCCTTCGCGCGAGAACGCCATGACTCGCAAGTAACTCTTTGCCTTCTCCACCGCGTTCTTTTCGCCAATTGTCGTCGTGTCGGTTTTCGGTGTCGGTTTCGGAGTTAGGGTCGGCGTCTGCGTCGGGGCCGAAGTCCACGTCGCAAGGGTGCTCGCGTCTACCCGATCCATGCGGTGTGGGAACCCCAATTCTAAATCTGCACGGTGAGATGTCACCCGATTATCGGGGTATATCATCCACGCGCTGGTCGGGGACTCCCGGACGACAACCTCACATGTATAGTAGATTTCGCCTACGTCTACGACCAACAGTGCGGCATACTCACTGTAATTGGGGTCCGACGGATCAACCTGCACCACGTCGCCGGACGTGTATTTCGCCGTGATCTTTGCGGCCGTCGGCGTCGCCGTGGGGGCGGGTGTCGGTGCGGGGTCGGCGGTCGTGTTCGTGCAGCCGCTCGTCGCCAGGCTCACAGCGAGCAGGAGAACCAGCAGAATTGTCAGATGCTTCATAAGATGGCTTGTATGGATACACACTCTATAAGTATTGCTGTTCTCGATCGCGACCTTCCGGCAAATTTGCCGGGATGTCATACCGCCTCATTTTTACCCTGGGGCGGCGGTGGCGCTGCAGGTGTGGATGCTGCTACGGTCCGCCCGGGAGCGCGCCGGGGAACCGGTCGCAGCTTGGGGGTAGGAGAGACAGATAAGTTTTTGTCTTTTTCACGCGCCCACAGTAAGTATATTCAGATATTTGCAGACCCCGTTGTAAAACCGGAATACTACCTTTTTTATAGTTGTCGTTAAAACACGTCACTCAGGATGGCAGACACTCCAGTTCTTCCCCGGTCCGCGGGCACCGTGCTCCTGCTGACGGCAGCGGTGTTCCTCATCATCGGAATCCAGGCGATCGCGTATCTCATCACCATCATTGCCGTATCGACGATCCTCGCCATGATCGTGTACCCCGCTACGAAAACGCTCCGTTCGAGGGGTCTGCCGGAACTCGCCGCCGTCGGTGTGGTCGCCGTCATCGCCTGCCTTGCTGTCCTGCTGATGTGTTATCTCGTCTTCTTCTCGTTCGAAAACCTGATCTCGGCCATCCCCCTCTACCAACAGGAGTTGACCGCCAGGCTATCGGAGATCCTCGCCCTCCTGGACAGGTACGGGATCGACACGGGCTCGTTCTCCCCTTCTTCGGTCAACCTGCAGGGACTCGTAGAATTCCTCTCTTCATCAGCTATCAGTATCGCGGATCTTCTGCTCTACCTCTTCTTCATAGCGGTAACGACGAGCTTCATGCTCCTTGAGGCACCGCGGATGCCTGAGCGCATACGGAGGGTGACGAACAGGCCAGAGAGCGTCGAGGGGTTCTCCCGCATGAGCAGGTTCCTGATCGACTTCGTCATCGTCAGGACCGAGGTAAACCTCGTCCACGGTTTCCTCTTCGGCACATTTCTCTGGGTCATGGGGGTGCACGCAGCCGTACTCTGGGGAGTGCTGACGTTCCTGCTCTCGTACATCCCCTACATCGGCCTGATCGTCGCGGCACTCCCGGCGATCTTCTTTGCCTGGCTGCAGTTCGGGCTCTGGGGCGCGATCGCGGTGATTGCAGCCGTCGCTGTCCTGAACGCGCTGGTGGAGAACCCGATCTTTGCGCACTTCGCATCGAGGCGTTTCGATATCCCCGCCCTCGTAGTCATTCTCTCGGTCATCTTCTGGGGATGGGCTCTCGGCGTTGCCGGGATGATCTTTGCCGTTCCGCTCACCCTCATCGTCCTGATGATCGTTCAGTTCAGCGATGACTGGGCCTGGGTGAACACGATCCTGGGTGTCGACCACCTCTTTACGGGAGAGCGGACGCCTTCGGTGGAGAGCGGGGAGCCCGAGGCTCCGCCGGTGAGGTAAGAAAGCGGCCCGGGCATACGTTGCGGCACTACCGTTTCGGAAGGTTGATGCCCTCTTCACACACCTTCTCTTCCGGGAACAGAAAATGCTGCACACACGTGAGCTCGTCAAAAAGATCTGGGACGCACAGGGCTACGGGAACCTCGCCGTGTGGGGGGACGGAACGACCGCCGTCATCGCTCCGGGGGATAACCCGGAAAGGAGCGGAAAAGCGCCGCTCGCGATCTTCAAGCCCATCCCACTCGTGGGGGGATTTTCGATGCTGGACTTTGCCACCCACGACGCTGATCTGCTGGAGCATATCGAAGCGACGATCCGCGAGGCGGGCGGCGAGATCGAGCGGGACTGAGGGGGTTCCCGTCCAGGGCGATGCTTGCGGCAACGGCACAATGGCCGGAAGGGGGTCCCGGGTGACATGGCTCCGGGAGCGGCAGCCAAAAAAAGAGATCGTTTTTGAGCGGTTCGAGGGAGAGTTACTCGGTCGTCTTTCCGTCGAAGTGCTCTTCCCGGGCCATGGCCTCCTCGCGGGTCTTCCGGACGACCTGGTCCTGGTGCTCCGGCGGGGAGTAGATCGTGTAGAGCTTGAGATCGGCGGTCTTTGACGTGTTCACCACGTTGTGGTTCGCGCCGCTCGGCACGATCACGGCGTTGCCGTCCTTGACGGCGTGCTCCACGCCGTCGATCACGACAACTCCTTCACCTTCCTCGAACCGGAAGAACTGGTCGACGTCGTCGTGCACTTCCGCGCCGATCTCCTCGCCGGGCAGAAGGCGCATCAGCACGAGCTGGCTGAACTTCCCCGTATAGAGGACCCTGCGGAATTCGGTGTTCTTTACCGTCTCTGTCTCGATATCGGTTACAAATCCTTTCTTCATATCCAAAACCTACCTGTGATTGG
Organism: Methanoculleus sp.; assembly: GCA_018433835.1. Taxonomy (GTDB): domain Archaea; phylum Halobacteriota; class Methanomicrobia; order Methanomicrobiales; family Methanoculleaceae; genus Methanoculleus. Next base: position 78,390 of record JAHDQM010000024.1, on the reverse strand, counting down.
GGCTGATTAGCGGGTAGTGTTAACGTTTCAATGTGAAGCGCCGCAAGTATTTATCATTTAGGTCACTGCAGGGAAGCCGGGGAGGAATTGTCCAGAGAGCGATTCCCGGCGGGCAGCACGGGCTCTTCCTATGCGACGAAGTGCCTGCCTTAAAATCGGTCGCAGTCAAGCGCATTCGCAAGGTCCAGGATCCTGCCGACGGCAATGATTCGGATGAAGACCTCAATGGATCCGGGAACCGGGACGATGGGGTATCCTTCATCCGCATATCTCGGACGCCAGAGATCCCTGTTGACCGGTGTTATAGGATACCGCAACAGAATACGCAGGAAAAAGGTTGGGGGGATACGCGGATCACCCCGACGATCGCGATGCCCGCCGGTGTCTACGCCTTTGCCCGGAGTTTCTCGATCTCCTCTTCGACCTCTTCCGCACCCCTCTGGTAGAACTCCTTCTCACGGGGGTCCAGTTCGATGAGCAGGCGATAGAACTCGCCGACGTGTACCTTCTCCTCATCTGCGATATCCCGCAGAACCTCGCGGGCCAGTTCGTTGTCGGTTGCGTCGGCCATCTGGTTGTAGAGTTGAATGGCTTCGAACTCAGCGGCGATCGTGTAGCGCACGGCGCGGATGAGTTCGTTGTGGCTCATCGTCCGGTCGATGTTGTTTCCGGCAAACGGTTGTGCAAATTCAGGCATACAGTTACCTCACGAGAGTCGTTCCGGCCGCTGTAGCGAGGCCGGCAATGACTGGTTTGCTCATCAGGGATATATGCAAGTTGGTTCCGGCCTGCGGCGTGAGGAGAGAGATGGTCCGGACCCTGCCGACATGGCCAGCGGCACGATCTCACGGACAAGGAGCCCGGCGCGGACTTGCGCGTGCGCATCCAGGGTTGTGGGGACCGCAGGGATACCCCCCGGAAGCACCCATTCAGGGAGCAGCCTCTTCCGTCCGGAACCTTGATGGGCAGACGGGAGAGACCTTGAAAAGGACCCGGGACCGCTATGATCCTTTCGCCTGCATTCTACGAACGCGATACCGTGACCGTCGCAAAGGACCTGCTGGGATGCCTGCTTGTGCACCGGGAGGAGGCAACGACGATGGGCTGGATCGTCGAGGTCGAGGCCTACCTCCGGGGGGACCCGGCGGCCCACTCGTACCGGGGAGAGACGAAGAGGAACAGCGTCATGTTCGGCCCGGCGGGCCATGCCTACATCTACCTGATCTACGGCCTGCACACCTGTGTCAACGTCGTGACCGGACCGGAGGGGGGGGGAGAGGCGGTCCTGATCCGGGCTCTCGAGCCGGCTATCGGGATCGATCTGATGCAACGGAGGCGGGGGATGAGCGACCGGGTCTCGCTCGCGAGCGGGCCGGGCAAACTGACGCAGGCGCTCGGCATCACCATGGACCTGAACGGGACCTCCCTTTACGACGGCCCCCTCCAGGTCCGGTCGTCCGACAGCCTGCCCGGCCGCCGGCCGGAAGGAATGCCGGGGGAGATCGTGCAGACGACCAGGATAGGGATCACGAAGGCGGCGGACCTCCCTCTCCGGTTTTACCTGAAGGGGAGCCGGTACGTCTCGCGGCGGTGATGGGGCGCCGGATCATCCTCTCCCCTTCCCCTGCAACCCGCCCGCTGATCAGTATGGTGTGCTCCTTCACCGGAATCTCCTTCTCCGAACGTTCCAGGGCCTGATCCACGACGTACCGAACCCCGCTGCAACAGGGCACTTCCATGTGAAGGACCGTGATCGACCGGATCGCATGCTGCGAGAAAATCTCCGTGAGTTTCGTGACGTATCCTTCGCCGTCCGTATCCAGTTTCGGGCAGAAGAGGATCACGATCCTATCCCAGGACGACGACGATGAACACGAAAGCAGTTAACCCTGAAACAATAAATGCGTAAGATAATGTCCCCCTCCCCAATCCGCCGTCCGGCACCCGCCTTCGATGTCTTCAACGTCTATTTCGAACGGATTTACGACCCGACGATGCACATCGTCTTCACATTCGACGGCGAGATCGACGTCGGGATCATGAAGGAGGCGACGAAGAGGCTGATCGCGTCCGATCCCTACCTCCGGTCCAGGTTTGCAGCGGTAGACGGTCAGCCCGTCTGGGAGGAGGTCCCGGAAGAGCAGTGGGAGGGAGCGTTCGTCCTCTTCCCGGCCGGGGAGGTTGAGATCCTGCCCCCGCCGCCGCTCGACGTCCGCTCCGGGCCGCAGGTGCGGGTCAATCTCTGTCGGAGAGGGGAAGGAGACTTGCTGGCCGTCACCTGCCATCACGGGTTCTGCGACGCCTCAGGTGCCATGACCCTTGCCCGGGACCTCTTTTCGGTCTACCGGGGGATCATGGAGGACCCCGATTTCCGGCCGATCCGGCGCGATCCCTACGACCGGAGCACGGACCGGATCCTCGCGCTCTACTCCGATGAGGAGCGGCAGCGGGCGCTTGCTGAGGAGGCACCATTCGTCGACCGGTGGCGCTTCCCGGTCGAGCGGACCGGGAGGGGGACACCCCGGATCGTCTGCCGGACGCTCCCGCCCGAGCGGCTCGGGCTCGCAAAAGCGTTCGGCAAACGGCACGGGGCCACGGTGAACGACGTCCTCATCGGTGCGTTTTTCCTTGCTTTCGCAAAGATCCGGGGCGACCCCTCGGACCGGGGAGCACCCCGATCGATCCTGACCTCGGCAGACCTCCGGAGGAAGCACCCCGGCCTCCACGCCGAGGGCCTCCCCATGAACCTCTCCATCGCCTACGAGGTCACCCTCTCTGCCGGTGAGGGGGCCCGGCTCGAGGATGTTATCGGCCAGGTGGCGGCAATAACGGCCCGCCGCAAGGCAGGAAGCCTCGGTCTCGCGGCCATCCTCTTCTACGAAGAGATCCTGGCAGGCGGGATGCCGGCGGTGCGAACGTTCTTCGACGATATGATCGAGCGGTACCGGACATCCGGGCTGAAAAACCCGGTCTTCTCCAACCTCGGGGTCTTCGACCCCGGCAACTATCTCCCGGTCCCCGGAAAGGACGGCACGGAGCTCGGCCTCCTGGACGTCCGGTACCTTCCCTGCGCCTGCTGGCCGTACGGTTTTTTGACGATCGCTTCCACCTTCCGCGACCGCCTGACGATCACGACGGCCTACGAAGAAGGACCCTACTCGACGGCCGTCGTGGAGCGGTTCCTCGAGTACGTGGATGGGTATCTTCCGTAAGGTCTTCTGCGCCGGGGCGGCGTCGAGAGCAGCAAAGTTCTCACACAGGAGACCGGTGGTTCGTGCAATAACCCCGCGATTCTCCGGATATCCCGTGATCGACACACAGTCTGCCGAAATCGAATAAAAATACTTTTCTTGCGGCCGGTTAATGAATACCTGTGGTTTCATGGACTGTAAGGCGACGCGAGAGGGAAATGTCATAGTGGTATCTGCAGTCGGGAGGCTGGACGGATTCGGTGCGGAGAAAGTCAGCGATCTGCTGCGCTCTTACATGCATGAAAACGACAGGGCCGTCATCGTCGACATGGGCGGCGTGGACTTCATGAGCTCGGCGGGGCTGCGATTCTTCCAGTCGCTCTATACGACCATGAAGGAGCGCAACGGCCGCGTTGCCGTTGCCGGCCTCAGCGAGTACCCCCGCAAGATCTTCTCGATGGGCGGGTTTCTGAGAGTCATCGAGGAGTTTCCCGATCCCGATACGGCACTCGCGGCTCTCCGGCCGGCCGGCGGCGAGGCGGCCGAGAAGACCGTTGCCTTTACGGGGCGGGGAGGAGAGAGTGCGACCCTGCGCTATGCAGGCAGCCTCCGGGCAGCGTACCTCGGGCCGTTCTCCGAACAGGATATCACCGCGGTTCCCGCACCCGCGAATGGATATATGGTCGGTATCGGAGCAGCCGCCCCGAGTCTCGCAGCCGCCGCCCCGCTCGTCGGCGAGATGCTCGGTATCCGCGGCACCGTCTACACCCTGACGACGGACGGAAACCAGACACCGGACTACCTTCTTCCCGGGCACCTTGAGGGCGGCGAGATTACGCTCGCGAGCGCTTTTCGTGCCACCCTTGACGGCGGGTTCTCCACACAACTCACCATCGCGGCGGATGGCCCCGAAGGAATCACGGTGCAGGATATCGTCAAGCAAACTGCCGATTACCTGAGCGGGAACCACCCGGAGTACACCGGTGTCTTTTTGTTCCTCCTGCGGGGAACCATCCGGGGCATCCGCAGTGCGGACCTCAAGTCCTCGCTTCTCGCGGCACACCGTGCGGCCGCCGATGCAGAGAACCGGCAGCCGTCTCGCGGGATGCATTCGATGTACTTCGGGAGGAGGCCCGGCGCACTCGTACCCGACGACGTCACCGCCACGCAGATCGAGCCGAGGTACGACGGAGAGACGCTCATCGCGTTCGGCTATGCCATCGACCTTGAACGGGCAGGATCGGCGGTCGACCCCGCACTCCTCGAACCGCTCTACTACACGCGGCCAGGATCTCCGGCGGCTCCCTTTTTCATCTATGCGACAGGAGCGGTGTATACCGGGGTTCCATACGTTGGGCCGGGCATCCTCGAAGAAGGGATTGCAACCACCCTCGATACGGGGAAGTTCGTTGCGCTCCACCATCTCCTCCCCATCTCGAAACTCCGGAACGCCACGGTAGGGATTGCACCTGTCACCCGGCTTGACCGGACCGCCTGACCCGGCAGGGGCGGCTACGCACCGGACGAGGGGCGATGAAACCTGCAGAAGACCGGAACAGGGGCGCCGAAAGCCCCGGACGCTCGATCCAGGCCATTCTTGCGGTCTCCACCGCCCTCATCATCATCGTCGTCATCGTTCTCGCGCTGACGGTCTCGTACCTGCAGGCGAGCGACGACGCTGCCCGGGAGTACGAGGCTCTCCGGGGGTATACCGAGCAGAACGGCGCCGAATCCGTCAGGCTTGTCGACAAAGGGCTCGGTCTCATCGACGACGAGTTCAATCCCGCCATGAAGGAGGGGCTCTTAGAGTTTTCCCGGGCATACAGCGCGGCGGGCAACGACCCGTCCGCGGTCGACCTGGATGCTCTCAAAGACGAACTTGCACCCCTATTCCCGGGCGAGGTGGACCTCTACATCATCGATGCCGACGGGATAATCCGTTATTCAACCGTCCCGGACGTGCTGGGGGTCGATTTCCGCCAGTATCCGGCGTTCTACACCCGGCTGACCGCCGTCCGCGAGGGGGACGCGTTTGCCGCCGACCGTGTCGTCCGCTCGATCGAGGACTCAAGCGACCTGAACGTCTCGGGGAGGCTCCGGAAGTTTGCCTACCTCCCATCGCCCGATCACCGGTTCGTCCTTGAACTCGGGATCGATACTCCTGAATTCTCGGACGTCCGTTCTCAGTTCTCCTACACCGATGTCGTCCGTGTCCTGATGCAGAACAACCCGGACCTCGCCGGTGTCAGGATCGTCGACGTCTACGGTAACATCGTCGCCGGAAATGATACCGGGGAGATCGCAGGCGCCGAGATAATGAGCGTCCTTGAGAACCGCACCTCTGCGACCTCCGAGAATCCGGGAGACCGTACGACGAGCCGCCTGGTCTTCATCGACCTCCGTGACCCGGCGACGGTGACCGACGGCAGCATGGTGCTTGCGCTGGTCTTCGACCGCTCCCGGCTCGATGCCGTCAGGGGCTACCTGCTGATCACCTACCTCGCCATCGGGCTTGCCGCCGCCCTGGTCGGCATCGGCCTCGCTTTCGGCCTTTCGCGCTACATCGGCACCGCCATCGGGGCCGTCATCGACGATGCCGATCGCATCGCCGCAGGAGACCTCGACCACACCATACGGGGGATGAACACGGCGGAGTTCGTCCGGCTGGAGCGGAGTATTAATCGGATGGTGCAGCGGATCCGGCACTACAGCGAGGAGATCGAGCGGAAGGAGTCCGAGCTCCGGATCGCCGCCGAGATCCAGACATCGTTTTTGCCCCGCACGACCCCGGAGATCCGGGGGTGCGAGATCGCCGCGTTCACCCACCCGGCAAAAGAGGTCGGAGGGGACTTTTACGACTTCGTCGACCTGGGCGAGGGGCGGTACACCCTCGTCATCGCCGACGTGGCCGGGAAGGGCGTGCCGGCCGCGCTCTACATGGCGCTCTCCCGCACGACCGTGCGCACCGTCGCCCGCGGGTGCAACGTCGCCTCGGAGACCGTCCGCCGTTCGAACGACACCATCATCGAGGATGCGGGTTGTGTCAGTTTCGTCACCCTCCTGTATGCGGTCTTCGACGAGCAGGCACGCACCCTCACCTACGTCAACGCCGGCCACAACCCGCCCGTCCTCCGGCGGGGGGACGGAACGGTGGAGACCCTGGAGCCGACCGGACCGGTGATCGGGTTCCTCGAGGGCGTGGAGTTCGAGGACGTCGAGGTCCCGCTCCGGCCCGGCGACCTCCTCGTCTTCTACACCGACGGCGTGACCGAGGCGGAGAACGAGGACGGCGGGATGTTCGGCGAAGATCGGCTCTCTGCCGTCATCGAGGGCGTGGCCGACCGGCCGGCTGCGGAGGTCGCGGAAGCGGTCCGGGATGCCGTCGCCGCGTTTGCCGGCGACGCTCCGCAGTTCGATGACATCACAGTCGTCGTGCTGCGGATCGGCGATGAGGCGTGAACGGCCCGGGGTGAGGGCACGGCATGCATACATAGCTCCGCCCGGCCGGCAGGCATTATCAACCTATTCTTCCGCCGTCCGGTTCAGCACCTCCTGCCATACCGGGTGACTGAAGTTCGGGTACACTCCCTTAGCAGCTTCATAGGTCCCGGACGCGGTCTGCCAGCCGTGGGAGTCGCCGGAGTGGTGCCAGCTATAATAGTCCGCATATGAATTACCCCCGCCGCAATCATATCCTTCCTTCCATGCGTTGGAGCCGGATATCGAAGACCAAATTTGCACCTCAGTTGCCGGCGAAGCAGAATACTCAGCATAGATCAGGACCTGCTGCGAGACCACGATCGGGGGATATTGAATCCAGTCCGAAAACGCGGAATCGACGGGAATACTTTCGGGCGGTGCCGGGAGTGCGAAGTTCAACTTCGGCAGGAAGACGGTTTCGTTGAAGTAGGGATTGACGGTGTCGGCAAAAGAAAGAGGGCTTTCCAGCCAGGTAAGGTTATCAATCTCGATCAGGTACCGTCCGTCCTGTGTTTCATCCAAGTAAACCCGGTCGGTACTGATCTTAAGGTACTTCGGCTCATTACCGCTCGGGGGATGTGTATCTGTCTGGTTCAGGATTCCTGAAAGGTTAATACCCGGAGGTGATGCGACGAACTCGACGGAAAGGTTGTTCGTTGCAAAGTCGCTTTCGTGCAGAACGACCGGCCCCACCATCGGCACCCCGTGCTTGACCGGTAATGGGAGGTACATAGTGACGTCAGTTATTGGGCCGGTTGTATAGATCTTGAGATCGTAACTGTAATACGAACTGAACATCCTCGGGTCGGGATCGAAGGAGGAACATCCGGCGGCAAGAATGAGCGAGAACAGGCAGATCGCCATGCAAAGAACCAGTTTCCTCGATGTGCAGCCCATAGATCTCCACCGCCGGGTGACAGTCGCGTCTATCCTCTCATCGTCACCCGGCTATATTATAATTTCTGATCGTCCGGCCGGATGAAAAATCGAAATCTTCATAAATACGTGAATTCTTTCTTTGGATCGGAATCATTTACCCTGGTCGGGACGTTCAGCGATACATCTGCAACGAAGTCAGTAATTACCCTGATTTTTGGAGATTCCAGAAAAAAGGATGCGATACCATGAAAAGTACGTCACTGGTTCGTCTTGCTGGCTTGATGTTCGTTGTTCTCATTCTCGTATCGGCTGCACCGGCCGCTGCTAATGATACCGGTGCGTCGAAGGCCGTGGGCCGCGGCGGAGGGAATGTCGACTGTCCGGCAGACAACGGGAACGGTCACGCCTACGGTGCGTGGGAGCATAACTGGAAGTGCCAATGCGCTATCCCGCCAGCATTCTCCGAAGTCGAGAATCTGACAATCGACACCGCGATAATCGAGAGCACGCCGCACTGGATCTTCCTTGCCGCCGGAACGGAGGAAAAGGATGCTTTGCTCGACTATATCGACGGTGCAAACGTGCCTGACAAACAGAAGAACGAGTGGACACAGTTTGTCAGGAAGATGTGGAAGGAGTATCCCGTCGTATTCGACAATTCAACCGGCAATCCCGCGCTCGTGCCGGGAAGGTCTTCAGATGAATTCACGCTGACGCCCGCGGAGAATGCGACGTTCCAGGAGATCGAGCGGTATATCGCCGAGGATATGGAAGCGGTTCGGGCGGGTGAAATAACTATTCGGTGGTATCAGCAACCAACACATATGCAGTTCATGGAAACTGCATTGAATAGTGAAATTAAAGACCTCTCCGATATTCTAATAAATACTGCAAAAGATGCAGCATGGGTACCCGATACCTGGTGCAATGATCAGGTTTGCCAGTCATGGAACCACGGATTTATTCCAACCAGTATTGCTCTGCCCAATATAGCAGGAATACCGGTTCTGATAGTCCCCCCACAGATCGATGGTATCGGCGACGCACCAGGCAATTTCGGTCAGTATGCAACTCTGGCAAAACAGCGGTTCGATTCTCACGATTATTCCGGGGCGTTCACGAACATGGGCTATGCGAGCCACTTCATAACGGACCTGGGGAACCCCTACCATACGCCGATGGCGCAGATCATCCCGCTAGAGCAAGTGAATACACCCTACTCCCAGATAGTGTTCCCGAATTTTCAGATGATCCTTGATTACAAAACCCTTCATCATGAGTACGAAGGGATGGTCGCGGACCACTGGGATACGTTCTACACCGGCGATCAGGGCCGGTACGACATCTCCAATCCGACCTACTCGGCCAAGATTCATGGAACCTACTCGTGGGCAATGAGTTATCCGCTAATCTACAACTGTTACTGGCACTTTGTCATAAACGGCGACTTCGATTTTGAGGAAAACCCTGCAATCGTCGCCATGACGCAGAACCGTATCGGCGAGAGCATGAAGTACACCCGCGGCCTCGTCGAGTACGTCACCGGCGGGCAGTACCCGATGCTGACCGTGACCGCAACTGCCGGGCCGGGCGGTTCGATCAGCCCGTCCGGAGCCGTGCCGGTGAGGTACGGTGAGAGTCAGTCCTTTACCATAAGACCCGATTCGGGATATGTTATCGATAAAATCCTCGTGGACAACGTAGCGGTCACCCGGAATCCATACACCTTCTCTTCGGTAACCGCCGACCACACCATCGAGGCGACCTTCAAAGAACTCACCGGCTCCGGCAAAGAATGGATCTGGTCGAGGGACGGATGGGACGGGTGGTCCCACGAGGCAACGTGGTCGGGAACAGAGGTCGGACCCTGCTCGGAGTATGGACCGGTGATCGTCGACGGTCACGGCGAACACGGCATCAATGTAAACCTTATCCGCGGTTCGACGACTGCATGTGTCGAGAAGCAGTTCACGGATGCTTCGGGGAACGGGTGGAATACCCTCACGTTCGTCGGGCTCATGACGGCGTCGGACACACTCGGCGGACGGTGGATGACCATTGAGGTGAACGGGCAGCAGGTCTTTGCGGGCACCGCCCTGCAGGTACCTCCAGGCGACGACCAGATGTTCGAGATCAGCGTCCCGTTCCCGCAGTCGGACGAAGTGAACGTCAAGATCTCCCACGGCCAGAACCCGGCGTGGAATCCACGGTTTGCAATGCATTTCTATTCGTTGGAACTGAGCCGGAATGCCGGTCTTATGACATCGGAGGTTAAGACCACGGAGTTCGTCGTCCCTGACGGTTCGATCATCGTTGGAAACGAGACCGTTCCTACACCCGGCACGATGTCGACACCGGAGGTTACGGAGACAGACAGCCCGTAACACACCACTTTTTTGTGTCGATTGCTATCGGCTCTCTTTTGGGCAACTCGCAGGGGATACGTATCTTCCCGCGGCCAGTCGCTCTGCACTAGGCACAGACGTGCCGCTCCGGGTCGGCAAAAGATATCACCCGGCCCGACCGCGAGACCTATCACCTGGGGGAGTAACTCCGGGCCACGCCCATGACGAGGACACTGGCGTTCAGCGATCTTGCGTGGGGGACGAGGGAGCAAGGCTCACACGGCGGCCGGAAGGTCGACCGGGACTCGTTCCTCCGCCTGGTCGAAGAGGCAGACCCGGATATCGTCGTCTTCGCCGGGGATTCCGCATGCGACCGGTGTTCGCGATCGGGGCTCGACGAGACGGAACTGTTCCTCGGCCTCCTCCGGCAGATTGCATCGGCAGAGAAGCACTGCATCGTCGTCGAAGGGAACAACGACGACACCTTGGGCACCTACGGCCGCGTCCGGGACGCGGGGGTTGCCGGGCCGCCGGGCACGGTAACAGAGCCCCGCCTGCCGTATCGCTTATCTCCCGGCCCTCCGTACATCTGTATATGGACCCGGTCGTCGAAACGATACGGCAGGAGTTCGCGGCGCAGGCGGACCCCGGGATCCGGAAGAATGCGCAACGGTTCTTCAAGGAGGAGGCCCGTTGTTACGGGATGAAGACCGCAACCGCGATCTCGATCGCAAAGAAGTACTGGAAGGAGGTCAAAACCCGCGACAAACAGGAGATCTTCGCCCTCTGCGAGGAACTCTACCGCTCGGGGATGATGGAGGAGGCGTTCGTCGTCTCCCAATGGGCCGCGCAGCTCGCCGACCGCTACGAACCCGGGGACATCACCGTCTTCCGGCACTGGATCGAGACCTACATCACCAACTGGGCCACCTGCGACGGTCTCTGCAACCATGCCGTCGGGGACTTCATCGTGCGGTACCCGGATGAGATCGAGGAGTTGAAACGCTGGACGCAGTCGGAGAACCGCTGGATGCGGCGTGCGGCGGCGGTCTCGCTGATCGTGCCGGCGAAGCACGGGGAGTTCCTCGACGAGGCCCTCGCGATCGCCGATCTTCTCCTGACCGACACGGATGACCTGGTGCAGAAAGGCTACGGGTGGCTCCTGAAAGAAGCCAGCCGGAAGCACACGGACGAGGTCTTCTCCTACGTCATGGCAAATAAGAGGGATATGCCCCGGACGGCGCTCCGGTACGCCATCGAGCTGATGCCGAAGGACCTGAAGGCAGAGGCGATGAAAAAGGATTGGTGAGGGGGGGCGGGGCTCAGAACCTGACCCGGGGCGCCTCGGCTTCCCGCATGTTCTGTTCCAGGGTCCAGAAGTACGCCTCACCGTGGGCCACGCGGAATACGGCGAGTTTGGGGTCGTCCGCGCCGGAGACCCCGATCTGGAGAAGCCACGGCCGCTCCGCAACAAGCCGCTCTTTCAGGGCCGCGTCATCGAGGAACTCGACCGCTCCCGCGACCCGCATCATCGTTCCGGTACCTTCGGGCGAGTAGAAGCAGAGCTCGACCTTCGGGTTTTTGGTGAACTGCCGCCAGACGGCCTTCGGGGTTCCGGTATGGTAGTAGAACCCGGTCGCATCGGCAAACCACATGGCAAACGCCCGGACCCGGGGCTGGTCGCCGTCCATCGTCGCGATGTAGGTCAAGGGGTTGGCGTTTGCGAATTTCACGCAGTCGGAAAACTCCATTCCCATTCCTCGTACATCCATACGGAGAGGAAGTAAAAAATGTTTCCGGGCCGTCTCAAACCGAATCCGGCGGAAATGCGTCAAGGGTCAGCCTCCGCACCTCGTCGAGCCAGGCCTTGCGCTGCCCGTCGGTGCTCGTGACCACAACAGAGAACATCCGGCGGTGAACGACCGGGATCCCGCAGAACGTACAGGTACAGTCCTTCCAGAGCCGTTCGAGGGGATCGCCGAAGACCTCGAGTTCCCTCTCTTGGGGCGTGTTCGAGGTATTGAAGACGAGTGCCGCCTCCGCCTTGAGCAGGCCCACCGGAACGCCTTCCCCGGCATCTCCTTCGAGAAACCGGTACGCGACGCCCGGGCGCAGGACCCGGTCGATCCAGCCTTTCAGGATTGCGGGGGGCATCCCCCACCAGTCCGGGTAGACCACCACAAGACCATCGGCGGCGGCAATCTCCGCGCAGTGCGCAGCAATAGACGGCGGGAGCGGTGCGTCGCGGGGTATCTCGCCGTACGGCAACAGGGGGTCGAAGTTCTCGGCATAGAGGTCATGGAATGCAACGGCATGCCCGCATTCCTCGAGAGCGGCGACGGCGGTCAGGGCTATCGCATGGTTGAAACTCCCCCCATGCGGATGGGCGAGTATTACGGATACGAACATCGAAAGCTCCTTTTCGATTACTTCTTCCCATTGCCTTAAAGCAGATGGTATACGTGCCGGAACTGCTCTTTCTGCTGCCCGGACCAGCCCCGCCTCACGTTAGCGCCTCCAGCAGCGATTCCGCATACTCCGAGCAGGCTCACTGTCTTTGCAGAATAGCCTCGTTTATCCGGAAAGACACACCTCCTCAGGCCGCAGATTATGATAACCATATGAATAGGTTTTAACATCTTTAAAGAGAATCTCGGTACGATGAAGAGCCCTTTTCACGTCATGATCATCCCCACGCTCGGTTGCCCATCCAAATGCCACTACTGCTGGAGTTCTGATGAAGGGTCTCCGAAGATGAGTATCGAGACGGTCCAAAAGATAGCGGAGTGGCTCAAAGACTACCGGTCCGACCAGATCACCATCACCTTCCACGGGGGAGAGCCGCTCCTTGCAGGCGCGGACTTTTACCGGCAGGCACTCCCCATCCTCTCCGAGGGGCTCGCCCACATCTCACCGACGTTCGCCCTGCAGAGCAACCTCTGGAAACTCACCCCGGAAATGGCTCAGATATTTGCAGAATATCAGATTCCCATCGGCTCCAGCATCGACGGCCCCGAAGAGATCAACGACCTGCAGAGAGGGAGGGGCTACTTTGAAAAGACCATGCGGGGCTATGAGATCGCAAGGGCGAACGGGCTTGAGGTCAGGTTCATCTGCACGTTCACCTGCAGGTCGGTCGAGCATAAGGAGGAGATCTTCAACTTCTTCCTGCAGAGAGGGTTCCCGCTCAAACTGCACCCGGCACTGCCGTCTCTCCGGAGCGAGGACCCGAAAGAGTGGGCGCTCGAGCCTGAGGCGTACGGGGAACTGTTGGTGTATCTCCTCGACAAGTACCTGGAGAACCTCGGCCGGGTCGAGGTTATGAACATCAACGACCTCTGCAAGTGCATCTTTACCCGGCGCGGCACCGTCTGCACGTTCGTTGACTGTATGGGAAACACCCTCGCCGTCGGGCCGGACGGGAGCATATACCCCTGCTACCGCTTTGTCGGGATGCCGGAGTACGTGATGGGCAACGTCCACGACCATCCCACACAGGAAGACCTCGCCCGGTCGGACGCCTGGAAGTTCATGCACGCGTTCAAGGACTACGTCGACCGCGAATGCGCCGAATGCCCCCATATCAAATACTGCCGGGGAGGGTGCCCCTACAACGCGATAGCGCCCACGAACGGCGAGATCCACGGCGTCGATCCCCACTGCATCGCCTACAAGCGGATATTCGAAGAGATCACCGACCGGCTGAACGACGAGATGTACGGGTCCGGGGATATGGAGACGGGCGGTTTCGGTTCGCCGTTCGGGCGGAGGACGACGCCGGGAATCATGTCGATCCTGCAGACGATGGCGACGAAATAAGTGCCAGTACCAATCCCATGCGACGTTAACGCCCGGCCGGGCACGCTCCGGCGTCCGGCATAACCGGACCTGTACAGGAGATATTAAGGGGGAGACTCAATCCCCTTACCATGCACGGAACGAACAGCAACCGGACGATTGAGGGAGTACTGCTCTTTCTGCTCCCGGTCCAGTTCATGACCGTTCTCATGGCCGGCGCGGTCATAGCACCCGGTACAGCATCAGCCGGAATGTGATCAGCGATCTCGGCGTGATCGACGCGACGGCGTGGCTCTTCAACTCCTCCCTGATCATAGTGGGCCTCCTCAACATCATCGGCGGCTACTTCCTCTACCGCTCCTGCGGCAAAGGCTGGACTCTTCCCATATTCGTCTTCGCGGGCATCGGGGCAATCGGTGCCGCTGTCTTTACGCTGGACGTCCCCGGCATTCACGGCCTCTTTGCGCTTCTCGTCTTCGTTTTCTTCAACATCCAGGCCTTCGCTTGCGCCTCCCTGCTCCGGGGACCACCAAAGGCGATCTCGATAATCGCCGGCGTTTTGGGCCTCGTTTCCCTTGTGATCCATGCCGCGAGCGATTTCGGCATCGTGGATCTCTACGGCCCTATCGGCCATGGCGGGTCGGAGCGGATGATCGTGTACCCTGCTCTCCTCTGGCTCACGGCGTTCGGGGGATACCTCATGGCGCCGTTTGCAGAGAAGCGGTGAGATGGACGGGCAGGACCCCCCGCCCGGTCACTTCTTTCCCGTCGCTTTGAAAAACGTGTAGCAGAAGACCCCGTCCGCCTCAGAAGTCCGGTAGAGGTCGCTTATCCCCCGTTCCCAGTCCTCCCGGCTCATCATGCCCCGGCTCACCGCATCGTCCCCGACGCCCTCGACCATGGCGGTGAAGGTCAGTCTCGTGAACCCCGTAACCAGGTCCGGTCGGGACGCATCCACGTAGACCATCCGCGGAGAGACATGGACGTCGCGGTACCCGGCACCGGCGACGAGTGGGTAGAGCTCCCTCCCGATCAGGGCGTTGCCGCCCATCTCCTGCTGGAGGTCGACAAGGCACCCGATGGCCCGGCGGGCGTGGGCGCTGTCCGGGTGGAAGTATGCCGAGCCGTGATCTCCCTCGATCGCGGTGATCGTGCCGCCTTCCCTGAGCAGCGGGCGGAGGCATTCGAGCGCACGGCGGGGCTCCTCCAGGTGCTCGAGGATGAAACAGAGGAAGATGTGGTCGAAGCTCCCCGGCTCGTACCGGAGGTCGAAGATATCGCCGGCCTCGAACGTGATGTTCGTGATCCTTTCTTCCAGCACGCGCTTTTTTGCCGCATCAAGCGAGGCTTCGGAGATATCGACCGATGTGAGCCGGGCTTTTGGGCTGTTCTGCGCGAGGATTACCGTCTGGGCGCCGGTGCCGCACCCGGCCTCGAGCACCCTTGATTCCACCGGGTACCGGGTGTCGTCGTGAAGGAGCCCGGTCAGGGTCTGTGCCTGGTCGCTCAACCGCTCCGCTTCACGCTCTGTGTACCCGTGGACGTAGTTTCTGCCGCTCATCCCGCTTCCTGCAGATCTATAGCATGAGTCCGGTATTAAGGGCACCTGCGATGACCGGGTGGCCCTGAGCCCGGGCCACGGAGCCCTTCCCGGCAGCACAGGCCGCAGGTAGGGGCAGGGGTCTTGAGCGGACCCATATCATCCGGACGAGCGCAATCTGCTCCGATTCCACCCATATGATGTCTGCCGAACAAGACGGAAAGCAAAACTCCTTAATGAGGATAATGTAAATATAGACGCAACAGTCCTGCGACGAGACCTCACGATAACCAGGAACGGGACAGGATGGGCCGAGACAAAACCGGACGGTACAGGGGTGTGAACGGCCGTGTCTGATATCTTCATGATTCTGTTTCCGATTCTGGTTGGTTTCTGCGTCGTCTCAGCGCTCATCACCTACGGTCTCGGGACGTATGTTTTTGCACGGAACCCTTCATCGGCGGTCAACCGCCTTTTCCTCGCGGTAACGCTCTCAGCAACCTACTGGGCCATGGGCGAATTCTCCATCTGGTATTCGGCCGGCTACGACGGTTGCCTGTTCTGGCTAAAGGTCAGCTCGTTCTGGCCCCTGGTCATCGCGCTCACCGTCCACTTCACGCTCGCCTTCACCGGCCACCCCCTCGCGCAGGAGAAGAAACACGGCGTTCTCCTCGTTGTCCTGTACCTGCCCGCCCTGTTCTTTGCCCTGATCGGGCTTTCCACCGATCTGATCTACACGGTAGCGTTCCAGCCCGGAGCGGGGTACGTCTACCTGCCAGCATCTGCAAATCCGGTCTACGTGGTCGGGAGAGCCTATGCCACCCTGGCGATGCTCTGGGCGGTATACGCCGGCATCTCGTCCTGGCGGAGCGCGCGCCCGGGAAGAGTCCGGCGCCAGAACCGGCTTGTCAGTATCGGCATCGCAACCGTCGTCGGTTTCGGCGCTCTCTCCGGACTGGTCCTTCCGGCCTTCGGGATCTACACAGTCAATCTCGTATTCATCGGGATTGTCGTGTTCTCCCTCCTTATCGCCTATGCCGTCCACAGGTACGGGCTGTTTACCCTGAGTCCCCAGGCGGCGGTCCCGGAGATCCTCAGGACGATGCCCGACGGCCTGGTCCTCGCCGATATGGACGGCAGGGTAATCACGGCGAACACGTCGGCCGCTGAGGTCTTCGGCGTGGCCGAAGCGGACCTTCCCGGACAGCCGGTCGGGAGGTTCATTCCCGATACTGTATATGCCTCGATCAGGACCACCGTCACGGAGCAGGGAAGGTTTTCGGATCTGGAGGCGGTGCCCGACGGCAAGAAGGACCGCGTTCTCAGCATCGCCGGGGCACTTGTCAGGGACCCGGACGGGGAGCCTGCCGGAATCGTCCTGATCGTCAGGGACATCACCAGCCGGAAAGCAGCCGAAACAGCCCTTCGGACGGCCAACCAGAAGTTATCACTCTTATCCCGGGTGACCTGCCACGACATCGGCAACGATGTCACGGGCCTTTCCTGGTACCTGAACCTCCTTTCAGAGGACCGGATGCATCCTGACGGCGACGTGCATCTCTCCCGATCGGTCGAGGCCGTAGAGAAGATCAAGAAGCATCTCCAGTTCTCCCGCGAATACCAGATGATCGGCACATTTCAGCCGGTCTGGCAACCGCTCGAGGCGATGATCGTCCGTGCCGTCAGCGGCATTCCGCATCCGGGGGTCGAGATCCCCGCCCGGATCGCTCCGGTGGAGATCTATGCCGACCCGCTTTCACCAAAAGCCATGTACAACCTGCTCGAGAACGCACTCCGGCACGGGGGAGGCGTCACCAGGGTCCGTATCACGACCGACGAGCGGACCGATGGGACGCTCGTCGTGGCATTCGAGGACGACGGCGCGGGGGTCGGTGACGAAGAGAAGGAAAAGATCTTCGGCTACGGTTACGGTAAGAACACCGGGTTCGGGCTGGCCTTTTCCCGGGATATCCTCTCCGTAACCGATATCGCGATACGTGAGACCGGGACGGCAGGCACGGGGGCACGGTTCGAGATTCTTGTCCCTCCCCGGGCATGGCGACCGGTTGGAGGCGGAGAGCCCGGCCCGGACCCGACGGATAGCCGGGGGCAGGGGAGCGTCGAGGAGGGCTGAGCGCAGGCAGGCGTGCGGGGACGTTCCCGCCATCTTCAAGAGCGAATCCCCCGGACGCGGCATCGTCTTCGCACTCCGCCATATACCGGCTCCTACGGCCGGACGACATACTCTTCGATGAGCCCCAGGACCCGTCCTCCGTCATGATCTCGTTCGCCCAGGTGATTGCACGCGGATCGGTCGCGTCCCAGATGAAGCGTAAGGAGACCGCCGGATCTCCCATGGCCTCCATGCTGAGCCGGTCACCTTCCAGCCTCCCCCTGAACATCATGGCAATACCGTTGCTGGCGACGGTCATGCCCCGGTACTCCTCTGCTCTCGCATCCCAACCCGCAATCCAGTGAGCCTTCCAGGTAATCACCTTCTCTCCTGGCGACGAACTGGTCCTGCTCGAGCCTGCAGGAGCGCCAGAGGCCGTTTATTATCCACTCGCAGTCTGCCCTGCCTCTGGCCTCCATCTCGGGCGATCCGGGACCCATACTGCCTGCCTTCACCCTGCCCGTCCAGGTTCCGTTCGGGTGGAACCGGGCAAGCGCCTCGGTTTCAGGTCCGGGTTTGTGCACTGTGGGCTCCCACCGGACAGGAGTTCGAGAAGCCATCAGGTTCGAGGAACGGAGTTTGAGCACCGGAGGTGCGAAGGTGCGACTCCCAATGGAAAGCCGTTTCACCATCCCTGACCGGGATATGGTTCAGACGGTAGAATCTCTGGATGTAAGTGCTCCGATCAGGGTGTACCAAAGGTTCGGAGATCGTTTTGGGACGATCTCTTCCTCTCTCGGTCATTCGCATCACCGGCAGGAGACAGGAACGCCCGCCCATATAAAGATCTGCCCGGACCCCATGACTCCGCTCCGGAGGCGGTCACAGGAGAGTATCGAAGGGGGCTCATGGCATGCGATCGCCGCGTAGAAGAAATTGCGGTCGACAACCGCAACCACAAAGCACTTGGCGCTTCGAATGCCATCCATTTTACAATGTTCAGGTCTTTATATGAGCCAATCCACTTCCCGATGCGGGCAACAGCATCCCTATACACTTGAAGAGCTTGGCTGGACGGAAGAACACGAGAGAGCATTCTCAAAATACACCGGCGCGTATGTGCCGGGCCGCGTGGCCTGCCGGCAAAAAACCGTGTGGGACGTGCTCGTCGACGGCGGGTCCGTCACGGCCGGGATCTCCGGAGCACTGCGAAAATTCGGCCGTTTTCCCGCCGTGGGAGACTTTGTCGTATTGCTCGACCAGCCGGAGGCCGGCACCTCGACGATCGTTGATATCCTCCCGCAGAAGACCCGTTTTGCGCGGGGAACACCGGGACGCGAAGGCGCCGATCAGGTCATCGCGGCGAATGTCGATACGGTCTTTATCGTCACGGCCGCCGGCCGTGATCTCAATGCCCGCCGGATCGAACGCTTTCTCGCGATCGCCCACGCATCCGGTGCCCGTCCGGTTATCGTCATCAATAAATCCGATCTGACGGACGACCCCGCAACGCTCGCCGACGAGCTCGTTTCGGTCTCCCCTGGCATACCGGTCATTCCAATCAGTGCCGTGAACGGGGAGGGAGTCGACCGGCTCGACCCGTACCTGTCGCCGGGGACAACGATCGCCCTCATCGGCTCATCGGGTGTCGGCAAGTCCACCCTGATCAACCGGCTCATGGGCCGTCCGGTGCAGGATACCTCGGAGATCCGGGACTATGACGGCAAAGGGCGGCACACCACGACCGTCCGCCAGCTCTTCGTCCTCGCCGGCGGGGCGCTCATGATAGACAACCCCGGCCTGCGAGAGGTCGGCATCGGTACGGCTTCCGCCGGTATCGCCGATACGTTCCCCGATATTCTCGAACTGGCGGAGGGCTGCAGGTTCTCGGACTGCCGGCACGAAGAGGAGCCCGGCTGTGCGGTGCAGGCGGCCGTCGCGGACGGGACCCTCCCTGCGGCACGGCTGGAGAGTTACCGGAGGCTCGTGCAGGAGCTCGCGTTTGAAGAGGAGAAAGCGGAGATCGGGCTTGTAAGGCTCGAGAAGAAACGCTGGAAAGCGATCGGGAAGCTCCAGAGGGATATCGGGAAGACGAAGGGGAGGTAACGGCCGCTGGAGGTTAACCTCCCGGCCGGATCACTCCTTCTTCCGGAGGATGAAGAACTCGTAGCCGTACTCGTCGGCATGCTCCCGGTAGACGGCGGTCTCCCGCTCGGCGAACTCAATCTGCGCCTCCGCCTCGGGATTGCCGGCGACTTTCGGCCGCAGGTCTTCTATCCGCTTGAGGGCCGGCACATAGTAATTCTCCCACCACGCGGACTTCGGGAGCGGGAAGGTCGCGACGACCTCGTAGCCGGCACTCTCGGCGATCGCGCGGTTTGCCGCGACCGTCGTTATCGCCGGGTAGCAGTCGTTCCAGAATGCTGCCGCCTCCGGCGAGGGCTGATCAGTAAACCAGACCGATTCAGTGAGGCAGAGATAGCCCCCCGGCCGTAGCAGCCTCCTCCATGAGGCGAGCCCCTTCTCGAACCCCACGATAAAGATCGAGCCTTCCGCCCAGAGGACGTCGAACGATGCGTCGTCAAAAGGCAGGTCGTCCATCGAGGCCCGGATCGTGATGATCCGGTCCCTCACCCCGGCCGATGCCGCGCTCCGGGCAAGCTGGTCGAGGAACGGCTGGTGTATGTCGACGGCGGTGATACGGCAGCCGGGGCAGGTCCGGGCAAGTTCGACCGTCTGCATCCCGGCCCCGCACCCGATATCCAGGATCTCAGGTTGGGCGGGAAGGTCGTCGAGCATTGAGAAAGCCTTCCGGGTGCACTCGTTGCTCCCCGGTCCCTGGCGGGGCAGGCCCTCGTGCCTGGTAAAAATGAAGGGTGTTTCCATGACAGTAATGCGTCGTGCGGCTCTATAACCCATACGGTCGGAATTGCTTCCAATCGTCGCGAGACTGCGTCCGTGCCGAACCCGGGGTTATACAGAAGGTTTACGAGGCCACCATCCCCATGACCGAGAGGGGATCGGGGCGCCCCCAACTGCCAAAACCCGCATCCCGCCAGAGCCAAATACCACCGTCGCCCAATGATCCGTATGGAGCATAAGACCCCCGCCTCCGAACTCCGGGACCGCATGGAGCGGTTCCGGCTCCGTATGGATGCGGAGAACCCGTCGTGGGAGTTTGCCGCGATATTCGGCAGGACAAACCAGTTCTACTTCACCGGGACGATGCAGGACGGGGTCCTTCTGGTCCCCCGCACCGGCGAGGCCGTGCTCTGGGTGCGCCGGAGTCTCGAACGGGCAGAGGACGAGTCGCTCTTCCCCGATATTCGGCCGATGAAGAGTTACCGGGATGCGGCAGCCGCGATGGGGGCACGTTCGGGGACAGTCCACGTGGAGACGGAGACGGTACCCCTCGCGCTGTTCGAACGGTTCCGGAAGCACTTCCCCGTCACGGAGACGAAGTCGCTGGATGCACAGGCCGCGAAGGTCCGGGCGAAGAAGAGCGCCTACGAACTCTCAATCATGGAGAAGGCCGGCAGGATTCACCGCCACGTGCTCGAGGACTGCGTTCCCGGGATGCTCCGGGAGGGGATGAGCGAGGCGGAACTCGGGGGCGAGATCTTCTCCCTCCTGGTCAGGGAAGGGCACCACGGCATAGCCCGGTTCGGGATGTTCGGGACGGAGATGATTCTCGGGCAGCTCGGGTTCGGGGAGAGTTCCATTTACCCGACCGGCTTCGACGGGCCGGGCGGGTGCCTTGGAGCGGGGCCCGGCGCACCGGTGCTCGGCAGCCATGACCGGAAACTCAGAGTAGGGGACCTGGTCTTCGTCGACTGTGCGTGTGGGGTGCAGGGCTACCACACCGACAAGACGGTGACGTATATGTTCGGGAGGCCGCTCCCCGAGCACGCGATGGAGGCTCATCGCCGGTGCGTGGAGGTCCAGAACGAGACGGCCTCGCTGCTGCGGCCGGGGGTCGCGCCCTCGGAGGTCTACGCGACGATCGTCGACGGCCTGGAACCCGAGTTCCTCGAGAACTTCATGGGGTTTGGTGACCGGCGGGTGCAGTTCCTGGGCCATGGCGTCGGCCTGCAGGTGGACGAGGTACCGGTGATCGCCCGGGGCTTTGATGAGCCGCTCGAGGAAGGGATGGTGATCGCCCTCGAACCCAAGAAAGGGATCCGGGGTGTCGGGATGGTCGGGATCGAGAACACCTTCGTGGTCACCCGCGGAGGCGGCCGGTGCATCACGGGGACGAACCCCGGGCTGGTCCCGGTGTACTGAGGGGGCAGAGCGGACTCTTCCGCTGCTCGCGCTCCTCTCCCGGGCGGCCGGCCCCCTCTTACGCGGGAGTTCCGGCAGTCGGCTCGACCGGCTGAACCCTCTGCCCGAGGAAGTCCAGCAGCTCGCGGTTGACCCTCCCGGCGTGGGTCCAGGTGTTCCCGTGCGGCCCGCCCTAGATCACCACCAGGCGGCTGTCCTTGACCAACTCAGGGGTGCGCTTTCCCGAGGCGGGGAAGGGTACGATACGGTCTGAATCGCCGTGAATCACCAGGACGGGCACGTCGATGCTCCGGAGATCGTTCCGGAAGTCGGTCAGCCACGCAGAGACGCAGTCGAGAGTGCCTCTCGGGGAAGCGGCGGCTGCGACGTTCCAGCTGAGGCGGACGACCTCGTCGCTGACGGGTCGCTTACTACGTGAGCCCCGGGTCTTCCGGATACGTCGTTGAGGTGCTGTTTATCCTCTCGTTCGACGCCGACGACGACAACGTCCTCACCATCTCATTCGAGTTTCAGGGGAGAAACGAGTGGTGGGTTCTCGGGTGGCAGTCAAATTCGTATTTCGAGAGGGTGCGTCACGAGTTCAAAGGCGCGTGCAACGGCACCTATCCGGTGAAGGGCATCCTCGTAACGGGCGAGGGCGTGTACTGACGCCCCGCAGATCGTCAGCAATCCGGACACCACCACGAGGAGCACCAAAGCGTCTCATTTTAGTCCTGCAGCGTAGATGATCCTATCATGAGCGAAAACCTGAGCGGGCAGAGGCTTTCGTGTCCCGCAGGTCAACAGCCGCCGCCGGAGGAGGGACGGTCATGACAAACCGGGACAGGCATACCGCCCCGTCCGAAGCGCCACCCGTACCGCCCCGGACCTCACGAACAGAGTGGTACCTGAATATCGCGATCGAGACCGCCCGGCGGTCCACCTGCCTTCGGCGGTGCTACGGAGCGGTCGTGGTCAATTCGGCGGGGGAGATCGTCTCTACCGGGCACAACGGTGCGCCGCGTGGAGAGGCGCATTGCGATGAGTTGAACACCTGCATACGCAAGCAGTACAACATCCCCTCCGGCGAACGATACGAGTTCTGCCGCTCGGTGCACGCGGAGATGAACGCGCTCCTGCAGGCAGGAAGGGCTGCGGCCGGCTGTACGATGTACCTGGCCGGGTTCGAGCGCCTGACGGGAGCGCCTTCGTACGACCCGCCCTGCCTGATGTGCTCAAAGATGCTGGTGAATGCCGGCGTCGGCAAAGTGGTGGTCAGGACACCGGAAGGATTGCGGGAACTCGACCCGCAGGAACTCTACAGGCAGCACCTGGACAGCGTGATTGCAAAGGTTTCGGGGAACTGATTTACGCGCAGAGGAGGGAACACCGGGACGGACCCGGTTGGCGGCCCTGAAAGAAAGGAAGATGTCGGAGTCTCTACTGCTCCACGAGAACGACCGGCTTGATCAGGTCCCGGGATGTCTCTTTCATCAGAAGAAGAGCCTTCTCGAGCTGATCAAAGCCCCTGAAGATGTGCGTCGCCATGAGCGACGGGTCCATGCGCCCGTGCATCACCACTTCGGCCAGCCTCTCCATCCTTACCCTTCCGCCGGGGCAGAGTCCGGTCATGATATTCCTTTCCGCCATATCAAACCCCCAGGCGACCCGGGGAAGGGGTATGATGTCCTGATCACCCATTCCCCGGCCGAAGTAGTTGACGTTCGAGATCACCGATCCGGGCTTGGCCGCGTTTATGGCATCCATCATGACCTCAGGCCCGCCGCCGGCAACGATCACGGCGTCGACGCCAGCTCCGCCGGTAGAGTTCCGGATCTGTTCTGCAGTATCTCCTTCCCTGTAGCTGACGATATCCGTAGCACCGTATGCCTTCGCCACTTTAATGTCGGCGAGCCTCGTGCCGACGGCAAATATCCTTCGGGCGCCCCTCAGTTTTGCACCGGCGATGGCGGAAAGGCCGACCGGCTCGATTCCCAGGACGGCCACGGTAGCCCCGAACTAGATCTTGGCGTTCTCGGCGCCCGCAAAGCCGGTACTGAGCATATCGGGGAGCATGACCCCCGCCTCGAGGGACATGCCTTCCGGCAGGTGCGCGAGATTGTAATCCGCCAGGTTCACGTGGAAGAATTCGGCGAAGACACCGTCCTTGAAGTTCGAGAACTTCCACCCTCCGAGGGGTACCCGCGCTGTGCTGCTTCCGTCTCCCAGTCGGGGGTGATGGCCGGTACGATGACCCGATCGCCGGGCCTGAAGTCCCGGACCTCGCTTCCCACTTCGTCCACCACCCCGAGAGTTTCGTGCCCCAGGATGAGGTCGTGCCTCTCGCCGATTGCCCTTTCCCAGACGGTGTGGACATCGGATGTGCACGGCGCGAGCGCCAGCGGTTTGACGATGGCGTCTCTCGGACCGCAGGCAGGTCCGTCTTTCTCTATCCACCCGATCTCCCCGATCTTGAGCATTGCCAGGCTTTTCATATCTTACCCCTTCTTCTGACCGGGCAGAGAGGGAGATCTTATAAAAGTACCGGGGGTCGTCCCCGACCTGCTGACGATCGCGCGGGATCGGGACGTGTCGGGAGCACCGGGTGGACGCCATGCCGGTGACGATACGGACTGGTAGGGGAGGAGACCCCAGTCCCCCTCACGGGAGCATAAAACCCGATGTATCAGCAAATTGAGGATCGTATCTCCTCTCAGGAGCACTGTGGGGATAAAATAGCCCGGCATGGGTGGCACCGATCTCGCTTCGCCCGGCCTTTGAAACATTTATGCACCACCATATATATCGGGTCTCACAGAGGATGGTCGGCACCCGATGAACCCACCCTGCCCGCTCCCACCGGAAGTGCTATCGGCGCTGGCTGTACTCGACGCACTCGGCGAGGGGGCGCTCCTCATCGATCGCACCAACCGGGTGGCCTGGGTCAACCACCCGCTCGAGTGTCTTCTCGGCATCGACAAAAACGCCTTCTGCAGTAGCGATATCGACCGTTTCGTGCGCCGGTACCTGACGCCGCGCGTCACGGATGGAGAGAGCACGGCGAGGATAGCGGCATTGCTCTCGAGTCGGGACGACATCGCCGGTCTCGCCTGCACCATCCGTACCTCCGGCAATCGGGAACGCCGGTTTCTTATCTCCAGCAACGGCATCCGGGAGGGATCGCTCCAGGGTAATCGAATCGTCCGATTCCGGGATATTACCGACCTGAAGCGTGCGGAACAGGAGCTGCTGAAGTACCTGACCGTATTCGGTTCCGTCGACTCAGGGTTCTGCATCGTCGAGATGATCTTTCATGCCGACGGCAGACCAGCCGATTACCGCTTCCTGGAGACGAATAGGGCGTTCGAGAGGCTGACTGGCCTCTCCGACGTAGCAGGAAAAACGATGCGGGAACTTGCCCCGGGCCACGAAGAGCACTGGTTCGAGATCTTCGGCGCCGTTGCCAGAACCGGCGAATCCAGGCGCTTCGTCCAGGCGGTGAAATATCTCATAGACCGGTGGTACGAGGTTTATGCCTTCCCGTTCGGCGAGCCGGGCAGCAACAGGGTGGCCGTTCTCTTCGATGACATCACCGACCGGAAACGGGCGGAAGACGAACTGCGGGAGAGCGAGGAGAAGTACCGGCAGATCCTCGAGTCGATGGGAGCGGGATTTGTGGTCCTCGAGGCGGTCTGCGGTGATAAGGAACAGCCTATCGACTTCACCATTCTCGACGTCGACCCCGCCTATGAGAGCGTCACGGGTTCGAGGCGTGATCAGGTCATCGGCAGGCGTGTCACCGAGGTCGCACCGGGTATCGGGAGGATCTGGGTTGAGCGTTGCGGTGCAGGCTTCAGCACCGGAAGGCTGGAGCAGTTCGAAGAATATAATCCGATCTGGAACCGATGGTACGGCATCCATGTCGGTCCGATGCCCAGGAAAAATCGGTGTGCACTCATCTTCACCGATATCACCGAGCGCAAGCGTGTGGAGGAGGCGTTGCGCGAGAGCGAGGAGAAGTTCCGGGCTCTTGTTGAACACTCCCTTGACGGGACTCTCATCCTTGATCCGGAGGGAAACATCCTCTTCGCGAACCATGCTGCAGGCCGGCTCATAGAGATCGAGAATCCCGACGAACTCATCGGGAGAAGAAACGTCATGGAGTTCGTTGCCCCTGTGTCACAGGACGATGTCATCAAAGACTTCGGTGAGGTGGCAAAAGGGATTGACGCGTATATTGCACGCTATAAGATCCTCACGGCGGCGCAGGAGGAGCGGTGGGTCGAGAGTATCGGGAAATCCATTGTCTTTAAGGGTGCTCCGGCAATCCTCATCTCGCTACGGGACATCACGGAGCGGCATCGGGCAGAAGAGGCGATACGACAGAGCGAAAAGAAATACCGGACTCTCTTTGACAGCGCAGGCGATGCCATCCTCATCCACGATCTCGACGGGAAGCTTCTCGATGTGAACAGGGTGGCGACGAAGCACCTCGGTTACTCACGGGAAGAACTGCTGACCATGGACCTCACGAAGATCGTCACGCCGGAGTTCGCCGCTCTCGTGCCCGAACGAATCAGGGAGGTTATAGAGAAAGGCCACACAGTCTTTGAGACCGCCCATGTGACCCACGAGGGGGGGCGTGTTCCCATTGAGGTCTCGGCACAGCTCATCTCATACAGGGGGAGAACTGCAATCCTCTCCATCGCCCGGGACATCGCCGACCGCAAGCGGGCACAGGAAGCCTTGCGGGAGAGCGAGAAGCGGTTCCGGCTGCTCACCGAGAACGCCTCGGACATCGTCGTCGTCCTCGATCCGGAAGGACGCATCCGGTATGCGAGCCCGTCGGTGAAGACAGTCGGAGGGTATGCGCCCGATGACCTCATCGGGAGAAACGTCCTCGAACTGACGCATCCGGACGATCTGGCACTCGTGCTGGACGCCCTCCGCACTGCTACCGCCCATCCGAAAGAGCGGATCACCCTCGAAGTCAGGGTCCGGCATGCCTCGGGATACTGGCTGTATCTTGACGTCATCGGCACCAACCTCCTGGGAGAGCCGGCCGTCCGCGGGTTCCTGGTGAACGCCCGCGACATCACTGACCGCAAGCGGGCTGAGGAAGCCCTTCAGCGCCGCACCGATGACCTCATCGGGGTGAGCCGGGAGGTCGAGGCGGCACGGGACGAGGCGAACATGTACCTCGACATCATGACTCACGACATCCGGAATGCGAACAACGTCTCGAGCATGTACGTCGACCTCCTGATGGACCTGGCGGAAGGGGACCTGAAGGTGTATGCAGAGAAACTGCACGCGAGTATCGAGCGAAGCAGCGAGATCCTCAAAAACGTCGCCACTATCCGGCAGGCCGCGGAGGAGGTCGACAACCTGGCCCCGGTGGACCTCGATGCGGTCATCCGGAACGAGATCGCAAGTTTCCCCGATGCATCGATCCGGTACCGGGATGCCCATATCGAGGTGCTGGCAGACAGCCTCCTCCCGACAATCTTCACCAATCTCATCAGCAATGCCGTCAAGTTCGGTGGCCCGGACGTTGAGATCACCGTCCGGGTCGAGGAACTGGACGGCAGGGTGCTGGTCTCGGTCGAGGATACCGGCCCGGGCGTGCCGGACGAGGTGAAAGGAAGACTTTTCATCCGGTTCGAGCGGGGCATGGCCACAGGAAGCGGCCAGGGGCTCGGCCTCTTCATCGTCCGGACACTCGTCGAACGATACGGCGGGGAGGCCCGGGTCGACGACCGGGTACCCGGGCACTCCGACGAAGGGGCGGCATTCCGGTTCACGCTGAAGAAGGCGGTGTAACGCTTTACCGCCACATGAAGCAGTTCAGCGCGGGTGCGTGTGCCATCTTTACGCCAAGGTAGTTCATCAGGGATAAGGAATGGGTGTGCCGGAGGGGGTGAAACGAAAACTCTTCACCCGGTTCGAACGGGGCATGGCCACTGGCAGGGGTGAAGCCCCGGGTTCTTCATCATCCGGACACTGGCGGAACGGCAGGACGAGCCGGATCGACAACCGGTTGCCCGGCAACGTGTGAAGCAGTACTCCAGGGCCCTTTTCCGTAGCGGTGAGGCGCCTCAACTGCGCAGCATCGGGGAGTTGAACCAGAGCCCGTGGAGCCGGTGCGATTCGTCGTCCTTTTGGAAGACGAACCGGATATTCACACCGTCCTCCCGCTCGAATTTCCCCTTGTAGGTCACGGCGATGTACTCGCCGGTCTCTGTGACGACGGGATCTCTTCTGGACTCATAGAGCCCGATCCGGGACGTGATTAATTCGCGGTTCTGCTCGAACGCGGCCTCGTCCAGGGCCTGTTTCATCTCCTCGCCGAAGTCGCGGGAGTACACCGTGTAGTTGCCTTCGTTAAAGCCCGCGAGGAGGTTGTCGGCGATCGGTTCGGCGTATGCAAGCACCTGCGCCTTCTCCTCGTCGGATACCACCGATTCCTCGCCCATGCAGCCGGATGCACAGACCGCGGCGAGGATGAGCAGGACGGCGAGGAAGGGGATTTTGGGGAGATTCATAGGATAGAGTCGGTTTTGGGGGTGATTCAGGTAGGGGTTGGATGGGGGGACAGAACGACCCGGCGGATACGGCACCCAGGCCCCGGCAGTACCCGCGGTGTAAGAATGTGAACGCCCACAGGATGTTCGCCGGCGTTGGTCGAGGAGGGGACGAGGAAGGGAGATGAGTCGACGGGTGGCGCTCAGCCCCTATCCATTCTCTCCCTGCAGCAGGGTGGAAATGTCTTTCTCGGTCTTGCAAAGGCGCATCATCGATTGTGCAATCCGGTAAGGGTCAATCTCTTCCCCGAAGAAGAGCTGAAGCCTCGTCCATCCGAACGAGTTGGTAACCAGCTCGATCCGTTGCGTGTTCGGGATGACCGTGGGGAGGTGATCACGGAGTTTGGGCAGGAAGTCCGCAACCTTCGGGTACTCTTTGTGTTTGACCTGCACCTCGATACTGATTGAATCCTTCCAGTCGCTGAACTCGTAGTACACCGCTGTCGGCCACCCTTCGCGGTATACGCGGACGTTCTCCTCCCCGGTCGCGTGTATTGAGAATATGGGCGGCTTCATCTTCGAGAACTTCTCGACTATCAATCGGAGCCGAAATCTCTGTCTCTTTATCTCCGGACCCGCCTCTCTCGATACCAGGAAGCGAGAATGATAGAAATACTCATGCCTGCTAAGCCGGTAGCGCTCAACCACCAGCAACCGGAGGTCGAGATCGCTGTGCTCGTTGAGGTAGCTGAACTCCCTGATAAGGTCGTCCGGGGCAGCGTCGATGACGATAATACCCCGGATCTGTCCGGCTCTCAGGTACGAGGCAACGTTGCTCTTCACCAGAGCGAGCCGGTCCCGGAGGTTCTCTTCTCCCTCGGCACCGGCCATCAATTGAAGATTTTCTTCGAGAAGGCCTGCAGACCTTGCGTTCACTTCGTCGGGCGTAAGGTTACGCATTGCAGAGAGGTAGTCGCATAATTGACCGATTACTTCGCGCCGCGACTCCTCGTTGCGGGCCAGTTTCACCTCGACGATAACCGGCAACCCGTTGCTATCGATGAGAAAGATATCGGCGAATTCGCCTTCAAACGGAAACTCCCGGCTGATCGTAACGAGTGCGGAATCGCCCCGGTCAACAAGGAGCACCGGATGCTCGGCAAGTATCTCCTGCAGTTCATACTCGTTCCTGAAGGGTTCCGGTTGCTGATCCAGCTCGTTTCCTTCGCTTATTCGTATTGCGGGCATCGAATCTCTCCATAGCGAATATCGACGGAGAGGTTGATAGGTGTTTATCAATAAGACCGCCGGCAATGCGAGCATGAGCGAGTAAGCTCGCCTGGCCGCACGACCAAAAGAAGTGACGGTGTCTTCACCACCCCCGGCGAGGAAGCCCACCGCCTGCGTATCGAGGCAGAGCTCCGATCCACAGCCGACGATCAGGTCATGCCGGAATCGGAATTCCCGGTATCCGTTCGATGCCGAGCTGCTGCATCAGGCCGGCGGACTCCCAGATAATCCATTCCTCTGCGATTTTGCCGTCGGCGACCCGGGATACCGATATTCCCTGGATCGAATATTTCCGCCCGGTCGGCGGCCGGCCCCAGAGCCCGGTTCCCGAATCTGTTCCACTCGATGTCCAGCAGGTCGTCACCAGATCACCTTCGGCGACCTGGCCCCTGACGGTGAGAATCTGGTCGGGGAATGCCTTCCAGTAAGCCGCATTGATCCGTCTCCAGCCCTCCGATCCTCCGCTGAATTTGTTCATCGGATCGTGCATCACGTAGGCACGGGCGAGCATCGATACACCCATGTCCAGATCATGGGTTTTATAGACCTGCTCGTAAAACCTGCGTACAAGTGCCTTATTCTCCTCTATCGACATTGTCACCACCTTTTCACCCTTTCGGGCGGTCCACTGCGACGGCTGTGACCGCTTTCGTCCGGGTGCTCTCGCATGTGAATGACCGCGTGTCTCCCGTTCACGCCGGTCCTGCAGGGTGTTCGCTGTCGTCGGTCTGCGTGCTCGATGAATGCCGCGAAGATGCACCGTGTCGTCCGGATGTCGCAGCTTGGGCGCTGTAGGAATATCCACCCCTATTAATGGTTTCTGAACCGTGGTCCGGTGAACCCACCGGCCGGATCACCGCACCTTTGCGACCATCTCGATCTCGACCCTTGCCCCCTTCGGGAGGCCGGCGACCTGCACCATCGCCCGTGCGGGGTACGGCTCGTTGAAGTACTCGGCGTAGACGGCGTTGGCCGTATCGAAGTCCGTGAGCTCTGTGAGGAAGATCCAGGTCTGGACGACGTCCGAAAAGTCGAGACCTGCTTCGGAAAGAACAGCCCGCAAGTTCTCCATTGCCTGAGTCGTCTCTCCGGTGACGGTACCGGAGAGGTTGCCGGTGGGCCGGGACGGCTGCCTCTTCACCGTCACTGTTCGCTGAAAGGAGGAGAAAAGTTCGGAGAAAATCCTCGCACTCCTGAAGGCCGAACCCCGACTGACAGCCAGAGTGGTCGCAGAAAGGCTGGGAATCACGCAGAGGATAGGTGAGCCGCCAACACGATCGAGGGGAAAGACTGGCTCCTTGAGAAGATGTTGCTCAGGTTACCTGAACCTAGAAGTCGTCCCAAAAGGGTCAGGCGACTGAAACGCAACATGGTCTAGAGCACCTTATTCACGTGTTCTTGAAACTGAGCAATATTTGCTGCCGGATCGCTGATACAGCGTCCCACAGGGAGTCGCACCTTCGGTGCTCCTGCTCCGGTTCTCGAAACCCCATGGGTTTCTCGAACTCTGTTCCTTCGGAACATCGCTCTACGAACCCTCGCATATCGCCACGCGGGGAACGACTGCCGGTACGGCAGGGAGTTTGAGAAGACCAAAGGTCTTCGAGGAGGGATCGGGAGGTGCATCCGGCGGAACGGCGGGCGCATGAGCACCGAAAGGTGCGAATGGGCGTCCTCCTCCCGGCAGAGGTGTTTTGGGACAACCTCTGCGATTCTTCAGAATTCTCTCTTGATACTCATGAGAGTTCAGGGGTAGCAGATTCAACGGAGATTTTTCCCTTAAATAGTATATTCTATTCTGCACCCGGCTCAAGCAACAGGGTCCTCTCAACGGCCTCGATCCAGATAGTCTTAGCTTCACCAGCATCCATCTCCAGGAAATCCGAACTGATGAGCAGGCCCATGCTCATCGCGATGACGATGGAAGTGGCCTTATCGGGATCAACGCCAGGAGTTAACTGTCCTTCACCCTTTACTCGCACAAGGCAGTCGCGGATAAGAATCCTGCTACTGTCAAAGATCTGGATGAATTCCTCACGGTATTCCGGAGCCTGAGGTGGCCGTGTGGGAAGCAGGAAAAAGATGCTGGCATAGGTTTTCTGCTGTTCGAAGAGGAGCCATGCAAGTTTCTGGATAATGAAGCGGATATCGTCGTCCTTTGTCACAATCGTCTCGATCTCGTTGCGCATATTCAGGATCACTTCGAGGACCACCTCGTGCAACAGCTCATCGCGGTTTTCGAAATAACTGTAGAGCGCGGGTTTGGTGACACCGACATGCTGGGCGATGGCATCAAGTGTTACCGCATCCCACCCGTTCTTTGCTGCGATCGCAAGAGCGGCAGCAACAATCTGATTCCGTGCCTCCTCACGATGTTTCGTTTTGATTCGGGGTATTCTCATCACCTGTCAGATTATCTGCAATATTCATGTTTGGCGGCCCGTTATTAAATATTTGTTAAAGAGTATTTAATAAAAATTAAATAATTTTAAATTAAGATTAAGTATTGAGGCGTCCCCCACACCCCAAGAATTCGGAAATACCGGAAGCAGGGAGACGAAATCCTGTAAAATTAGGTCAGACCCGAAACAGAACCGATACGGGGAAGGGATCAAAAATCATGGAGCAAATAACTGTTTATCTGAAAATGATGAGAATACCAGACTGGATTAAATTTTACACGCTTTTTCCAGTTGCCGGGGCGTTTTTATATTGCGGGATTTCCACGGACCTGATAATGGTATCTGCAATTTTTTTCTGTGTAATCGCATATGGTTTTGTCATTAACAATTACTTCGATATCGAAATTGATAGAAAGCATACAAGAAAGGCCGGCTTTGATACAAACCCTCTCGCAAGCAACCGAATTACTAAACGAGGCACACTCCTGCTTTCAGCAGTGCTTGTTATGGTACCTGCCCTTGTATCGGCAACGATGAATTCTTTTGGATTT
Organism: Methanoculleus sp.; assembly: GCA_018433835.1. Taxonomy (GTDB): domain Archaea; phylum Halobacteriota; class Methanomicrobia; order Methanomicrobiales; family Methanoculleaceae; genus Methanoculleus. The sequence continues at coordinate 46,014 of JAHDQM010000024.1, read as the reverse complement.
TTCCTTACTCTTCTCTGTATCCTCGCTCTCACCCTTTATTCGGCGAAACCCGTACGACTCAAGGACCGGTATTTCATCGATATTATCATTCATGGCGTGATGTTTGGCGGTTTTCCATTTTTGGCCGGGTTCACACTGGCGGGAGGAACAGACTTCCTGTCACTGCAATTACCAGTGGCAATTGCATTGCTCTGTTCTATCGTCTGCTGTGAGGCATTGATCCTTCATCAGATTCATGACTATGAGGAAGATCTGATCGGTTCGTACACCACGGTTGTAAGAATCGGACAAAGGAGAGGTTGGCTGCTTCTCGCGCTGGCGGTGCTTGTCTCTCTCATCGTCTTGGAATTTACAGCCTCTTATTTCAGGATCGGATGGTACCTTTATCTTGCAATCATTGCATTACTGATTTTGTATCCCCTGTACAGTAGCAAACAGGACATTGTTGCGAAAATGAAGAGTGAGGCGCATAAAGCAGGGGTATTTTGTCTTCGTTAATGATGTGAAGTGAAGCCATGATTTCGATTATAATCCTGACATTGAATGAGCCCTATATTCCCGTCCACTCATAACGAGGTCGGTGGGTTTATCCCCAGGTCATGGTACAGCTGCGCTTGCGCATCCAATATCTCGCCCACCCGAAGTGCTTTTCCCGGGTATTCAAAGCATTCAATGACATCCAGTTTGTCTAACAAACCTGGCAATGTGTAGTTCTTGAGCAACCCTTTTACCTGCATCTGCTTTTTGATGTAGGAGAGGTAGATCAGTGCTACGAACTGGACGAACAACTTCCCATCAAGGCTCTGCTCCGAAGAGACCAGAGCCCTCCGCATGCTCAAACGCTCCTTGAGGTTGCCGAAGGCCTTCTCGACAACGTCTTTGTTGCGGTACAGCTCAAGGGCCGTCACTGCATCCATGGTCTCATTGGTAATCAGGGCAAAAAATCCATAATAGCGCTTATCCTGGCGAACAACCTCTTCTTTGACCTTTGCTCGGGTCCCCCGTTTGGGTGTTGTCGTGATGGTGAAGTACTTCTGGTAGAGGTCCTCATGCTCCGGAACACGCTCACCGGTCTCCAGCTCCCGCTTCAGTGCGAGTAACCGGCGGTCAAAGGCTTGCTCCTCTTCAGCCGCCCTGGCGATATTATAGTAGTAGTAGATGTAAAGACGGCGGGGCTCCCGGAGTTTGTCGCCCTTATACGGGCGTTTCTGTGTGTACTTCCAGGTGGTTCGAACGGTTTGGCAGTAGAGTTCGTAATCCTCGTTGTAATGCTCGAAGCTGCGAACAGTATCGTAGATTGCGTCCAGCTCAGTGCGGATAAGCGAGAGGGACATCTTGACCGAGACCAGGAACTTCACATGGTCCCGGAACAGGTTGTTGATGTTGTCTTCACTATAGCACCCGCGATCCATGACCAACTTTATCTTCGAGTGCCCGAGGAACTCCAGATCAGAGAGCAGGTGGTGAATGGTTTTGGAATCGACGATATTACCTGCGAGTTTCCGATAGTAGAAGGGAAGGTTGGACTCTTGCCCGAAGACCAGAGCCAGCTTCAGCTGGGGCAGGCGATCGTGCTCTTTGTTATGACCATATTGTACCTGGCGGAGGGTCTCGGAGTAACTGGACAGGGTTGTCGTGTCATATGCCCAGAACTCCTGTCCCAGTCTCCTTTTTCCTTGCAGGGTGAAAAATCGGTGTTTATCCGCCTCAGTGATACTGGCGAACAATTCGCTGCTGCGCTGTGAGGTGATGGGGTTGCCGTAGGGATGCTTGTGGAGAGAACCCCATTTCTCGAAGCGGTATAACGGCGTGCTATCTTCAAGGATGAGATAGTAAGCGATGGAGAGGATCTGCTTGTAGGTGTCGGGAAAGCACTGCTGTAAGTCATGAGTGATTCCCAGGTTCTCGCCGATGGCATCGAGCAGGTACGTAGCTCCATAAAAAGACCGGTGTACCTGCGCGGTTGCCGGGCGATCACGGGTCACGGGTCACGGGCACTGCACCTTCTCGGTTCTTACGGTTTCTTCCGTCGGTGGGAACGATCTCTCCTGTTACACTATCTACCCTTCCAATCAAGGTGCGTCGAGCTCGGGATTGCTTCTTTTCTTTGTCCCAGTATGAGACGGATCGATAGGCGTAGGTGATCCCAGACCGCTTGTCCGTTTGATAAACAATTGCCACCGTGGTACTCCACCATCGTTATGTATTATACATAACGGTGAATAAACCTATCGCTTTGATTTTGAAGGGCGATTAGGATTTAGAGGAGAAGAACATTGCGGATTGATCAGGCTCGTTATGGGTTACCGGGAATCCAGGGGGTAAGTGACATGACGGCCACCGGCAGTATAAGCATCTGTCAAACCTTGCAACCTCCGGTTGCTCAAGCTCCGTTCCTCAATTCTCAAATAGGTTGGGTTGAAAGGGAGGAATGAATAATGTATCGATTTCTTGTCATCGTCGAGCAGACCGACGGCAACTACTCGGCATACTCCCCGGATCTTCCGGGGTGCGTGGCGACCGGAGCGACCCGTGAGGAGGCGGAAGAGCGGATGCATGAAGCGATTGAATTCCACATCGAAGGACTCCGGGAGGACGGATTCCCGATTCCGCCGTCACGGTCTTCAGCAATTTACGTAGCGGTCGGTAGAGGGTAAGCCCCCTCGATCACCGACCCCTTCTTTTTCAAAATCCAGATGACGTTCTGCGCCGTGAGTGCCGGAAGTTTAGGCCCGCCGTGCTCGTCTCGGCAATGGTAACATCCCAATCTGCACGATAGGTATACCTGATGTTCTTCGCTCTTGATAATAGGCAGAAGTCCCCCGAACCATCAGAACTCACTCATTTTTCCATCGGCTCACTCGCGTGCGACATTGTAAATATGATAAGCACTTACAATGCTATCATGGCTGCAACCAAGAGGATTCCCGTCTCGGAGGGGGTATGGGCGGAGATCTCCGAGCTGAAGCACCCCGGCCAGACCTTCGATGACCTCCTCTCTTCCATGGTGGAGCAGGAGAAGAAGCGCCGGTTCATTGAGGATATGGACCGTATTGAGGCCGAAGGAGATTTCGTGGAGCTGGACTTTGACGTTCCGGATACTGATTAATCGCAAGGCCCTTGAGAGTATCCGGAGCCTCAGCGCAAAGAGCCAGCGGATAGTCATGGAGAAGCTGAAAACCCTCCAGGAAGATCCGTATCCCGGCAGCGGAAGCGACAAGGAGCGCCTGTACGTGCACGGGCGGGAAGACACCTATCGACTTCATATCAGCCGGACATTCACGGCATTCTATCGCATCCATGAACCGGAGAAGGAAGTCCATGTTCTTTCCGTGATGTCGATCGAGCAGGCGCACAAACGGTATGGATGGTTCTAACCCCGCCTGGTCTTAGAGAGTTGAATCCTTCAGGTAGGTGCTCAACCCCTGTCCTCCCGCCCCTCCCCCACAAGCCCAAAAACTGGAACCCTCCCCCCTCCCCATACGCCACCCGCCGAAAGGAGACAAGCGGGACGATCCAGGCCCCCGCCCGGGTCCGGATCACCACCGCTCTGCCTGCCTGATTCACCGCCGCGTACCCCTCGACCGTCAATTCGGTAACAACGCTCCCACCTTCCCGCCGCACCCGCTCCCGCCTGATCGGCGCCGGCCGGCCGGAAAAGATGAGCACCTTTACATCCCCGGCCCCGATCCGGTAGCGTTCCCCCTCCATGTCGACGACGAGCCCGCCCGCGGGTCGCACCTGGCCGGTGCTCCTGCTCCGGCCCTTCGGCCCATCGCACGGTACATGCGAGCGTCCCGTGCTCCGAAATCACGGCCGGCCCCGCTCGATGCTGATCGCGTACTGGTGATTCCGCGTCCGGCGGACGTTGATCTCCCGGACGGCCCGCCCGTGCCGCCGGATCTCGTCTGCGACCGCTCGCGGGACGAGGAAAAGCGGCACCGGGGAGACGTTTATCTCTTTCGGTGAAGATGTACCGGTGGCGGCCTGGCCGACGGTGCGGTCACACTTCCGGTCCGGGCTGCCGCCGCCGGTCTTCGGTTCGCCTCCTCCCCCGTCCCGGGTTCTGTTGTCTGATTTCTGTTGCATGGTCGTAACTCCTGCACCGGGTTCCTCTCCGGCGCCATCTCATCGTCGGGAACCGCCGGCTAAAAGGGTGAGCCGATGGCTCCGAACGGAATGACAGGCTCCATATATGCGTTACTTTATTGCAAGGATATGAAACCGGGGGACCGGCATGGGATTTCCAATCGGGGGCCGGGGTCGGGATGGTCATTAATCCGGATATCGTGCGGGTGTTAACACCATAGGTGTACTCCTTTTCCGAACCCGACAAGAAAGCATATAACAAATCCAAACAAGCGGCTAGTATGGCAAAGAATCAACGTGCGGATGTCAAGAACCCCAACAACCCCGCGTACAAAGCTGCAATGGACAACAGGGCGAATCAACTCAACCCGAACAACGCAGCCACGAAGTCCGGCAGAGGCAAGAAAGTACCCGGGAAAAGGTGCTCTTTTGTCCAGAGAGGACACCCGATGCTGCGCCTGCTAACGCTGCAATCCGTCTTTGTCCTGATCGCCTGTAACCGGAGGTAGTGTCGCAGGATCAACCTGGAACTCGACCGGGAACCGAACCGTTATCTGCTCTCCGGCCGCGACGCGCTCGTCATCTTCGTAGTACAGGCTCACTGCCTCGCAGATGTTCTCGACGAGTTCGTCGAGCGTCCTACCCTGCGTGACGATAGCGTTGTGGATAGCGCCATCGTCCCTGCTGGCGCAGGCACTCCACCATCCTTCGTCATAGTATACTTCAAATTCAACCAGCATTCGAAAAGCACCCCGGCTAATCGACGTATTGAACGCACGGGACGATAAATGTGACCCGGACAGGCGCTACGAGAAAACCGCCTGCATAACAAATGTGGCGTGGTTTCTCGAAAATCTCAATAGAAATTCATTTTTTATAAAATATACTTCTCAAAGTATTAACTATATAGTAACTAATTAGTTGCCGAAACAGACATATAGTTCTCCGAATATGGACGGCTATGAAGATCATGCTGACCAGTGTATTTGTAGACGATCAGGACAGGGCTCTGAAATTCTACACCGAAGTGTTGGGCTTTGTGAAGAAGAGTGATGTTTCTGCTGGAGAGTACGGGTGGCTTACCGTCGTTTCTCCTGACGATCGAAACGGGACCGAGCTTTTGCTTGAGCTGAACAGCAATCCAGTAGCACAGGCATACCAGAAAGGAATATTTGAACAGGGTATCCCTGCCACGTCCTTTGGCGTTGAAGATATCCATGCGGAATATGAAAAACTAAAAGAACAGGGCGTGAAGTTCACGATGGAGCCAACAAAAGTTGTTGGCCAGGTGACCATAGCAGTCTCCGACGACACCTGCGGCAATCTCATCCAAATTCAAACAATGCAAAAATAAGTTATCTCATTGGAGGCCGCCATCTCCTAAACAGGTGGAACTCCCTCATTTTTCACCGGGTCCCCCGTGTGCAGCATTGTATGAGCTGATCCCCCCGGAACACCAAAGCATAACAAAACTGTTATATAACACATCCGTTATACAACACCCTCATTGGGTGCAGCATGTTGCCTGTAGGAAGTCCCGCAACGGGAGACGACTTCATCGACCGCGAGCGTGAAACCGCGTTCATCCTGGATACGATCGAGAAAGACCACGTCATGCTCGTCGCGCCCCGGCGGTTCGGCAAGACCTCGATCATGCGAAACATCGAAAAACGGCTGGAAAGGAGCCACCGGCCGTGCGTCTTCCTCGAGGTCGAGAGCGTGAACTCGCCGGGGGAGTTCATCACCGATCTCGTTACGGCGCTCGTCGAGTGCGGGGGAGCAAGCCATAAGACCCGGTTCTTCTCCGCTCTCGAGAAGGCGTTCGCCCTGCTGCAGGAGAGCATCGACGAGCTTGAGACCCCGGCCTTCAGGGCAAAACTCCGGAGCCGCCTGAGAGCGGAGTTCTCGGACGACTGGCACGAGAAGGCGAAGAAGCTGGATGCGATCTTTGCAGAGATCGACGGGCCGGTCTGCATCATCTTAGACGAGTTTCCGGTTGCAATACAGAACATGGAGTCCGACGACGCACGGAAGTTCCTGCACTGGTTCCGGCGGCTGCGGCAGGTCTCGCCCGGGGTGAGATTCGTCGTCGGGGGCTCGGTCAGCATCGACCATGTCGTATACGGCGTCGGTGGAACCCCGGTCATCAACGACTTCCGGAGGGTCAGCATCGGCGGGTTCGAGGAAAATGTCGCCCTGTCCGTCGTCGAACGGGTTTTCCGGGGAGAAGGCTGGGAGCATTCTCCGGAGACCGGGCGAGCCGTCCTCGACTGCGTGGGCGACCCCTGCATCCCCTACTTCCTCATGATCGTCCTCTCCGGCCTGAAGGAGGAGGTCGACATCTCCGGAGGGGCGCCCTCCCCGGCGTTGGTTGATCGGGTCTACAACAAAAGAATCCTCGGCAGCGAGGGGCGTCACTACTTCGAGCATTATTCGCGCCGTCTCCGGACCACCTACTCCGGTGCGGAGGCAAAAGCCGCACGCGCCATCTTAAGCAGGGTGAGCGCCGCAGAATCCCTGCCTGTGGGGATCGCATACGATATCTTCAGGCGGAGCACCGCATCAGAGAGTGAAGATGCTTTTTTGGCGCTGCTGGCGCAGTTGAACCACGATTTTTACGTCACCTCGGATACTCCCGGCGAGTTGCGGTTCTACTCGAAGATGCTCCGGGACTGGTGGAGGATTTACCATGCCGGCAGCGGGTAGTGCAGCCGTCTACCGCTACTTCCCGGGAGCGCTGGACGAAGAAACGCTCCGGTACCTCCTCGTCGGCCGGGAGAAACTCCTGGAGGAGATGCTGAAAGAACTGGATCGGGCGTCCCATAGCGGAACGCCGCGGTTCTTCCTCCTGGTCGGGGACCGGGGCGCCGGGAAGTCCCACCTGCTGAGCCTGCTCTACCACAGGGTTCGCGACGACCTCTCCGGGCGGGTAATCCCCGTGAAACTTGCGGAAGAGGAGTATTCGATGTTCAGGGCGTCCGACTTCTTCCTCCGGGTGCTCGAGGAGATGGGGGCCGATACTTCGGAGATCGTCGCGCTCAGCGACGACCCCCTGATCCGCGACGCCGCGGTCGATACGCTCGCTGAAGCGGCCACTGGAAAACAGATCGCGATATTCGTCGATAACGTGCACGAACACTTCTACCAGATGGATAAGAGTGAGATCCGGGCGCTGCGATCGATATTCCAGCGGAGCGATCTCTTTTCGGTGGTCGCGTCGGCACCGTCGCTCTTCCCCGGGATTGCGGATCACGACGAGCCCTTCTACAACTTCTTCCGGGTCTTTCACCTCCGGGGACTCGAAATTGCCGAAGCGAAGGAACTCATGAAGAGGGTCGCACGGCTGGACGGCAACACCGCCTTCATCGAGAACTTCCGGGATTACGAGCCCGGTATCGAGGGGCTGCTGCACCTCGTCGGCGGCAGCCCGCGGCTGGCCGTCCAGGCGTACGAGACCGTTTCGAGAGGTGGGACCGATGATATGGGGGCCGTCTTCTTCAGGATGACGGACGAGCACACGCCCTACTACCGGGAGGTGTTCGAGAGGCTTCCCGGGCAGCGGAGGATCATCTTCGATACCGTTCTCAGCGCGGATACCCCCATTACGCCGAAGGATATCGCGGAACGTGCCCGGCTGAACCCGGCGACGGTGAACGCGCAGCTCCGGAGGCTGGAGGCGGACGGCTACGTAATCTCCCGCCCGATGAAGAAGAGGACGTCTTATGAGGTCCGGGATCGCCTCTTCCGGCTCTGGCGGGCGATGCGCAGACCGGCCGGCCGGGACAGGATAGGAGCCTGCATCGAGTTTTTAGAAGCCTGGCACGAGCGGCCGGCGGTCATGGAGGGCGAGCCCCTGCAGGAGCCGTCGGCCTCGTATGCCGCCTGGGAACGAGCCGATGCGCTGGCGGCGATCGGGAAGGTGCAACCGGGAGAACCGGACGAGGCAGCGCGGTGTATGCAGCTCGCGCTCGGTCTTGCACGAGAGGAACTCCTGGACGGAAACGAGACGAACGGCCTCTCCCTGATTGATGAAGCGTACAGGCACGCGGATCGCCTGGACCCGGGCACGGTGCAGCGGATTACAGCGGGTTTCCTGAAAGGGATCATCGGGAAGGGGCAGGTCTCCGTGATCAAAAGCGCCGCTCGTGCGATCATCGCGTCCGGGGGCGCCGGGTTTGAGCGGTTCTTAAAACCGGTCACGGATGCCGTAGAGATCGTCGAGGCGAACGATACGAGGCTGTACTATACGAGACTGCAGCCGGAGGAGCGGACGGTCGTTGCCGGGATTGTCCGGGAGATTTCGGGATCGGACGAGTTTTTGCCGGGACTCTGACTGTTTCGGCTTTTTTTATCCCGCGGGTTTCAAATCTCGGCTTTTGTCCGGAGGGGGCCGTGAAGACGTCGCGGCATGCCTTAACCTGCAACGGTCCGATCATTGAGAGAGACAACCGCTATCATTATAGGAACGATAGCTCCACTGGATCTTGATTGCCATGCGACGACGGGAAGTAAGTATCCTCCAGCATGCAGAAAACGAACACGGCGGCCTTTTCGAGGAATATATCCGGGAACGGGGGATGGAACTCCGGCACGTACCTATCTACGAAACGAACGAAATCCCACCCGTAACTGCGACCCATCTTCTTCTCATGGGCGGTCCGATGAGTGTCAACGACGAGGAAGAGCTTCCCTGGCTGATTACAGAGAAACAGATCATCCGGGAGTGGGTGGCGAAGGGGCGGCCTGTTCTCGGGATCTGTCTCGGTGCACAACTGATCGCCTCTTCATTCGAAGCTTCGGTCTATTCCTGTGAGGCAGAACTGGGATGGTCGCCTGTGGCTGCAACGAAACGTGAGATTTTTCCCGGGTTGCCCGAACAGTTCGAGGTGTTTCAAATGCACGGGGAAACGTTCGACATTCCGCACGCTGCAACCCTGGTGTATCGTGGAAAGAGAGTGGCCAACCAGGCAATGTGTATGGGGAGTGCACTCGGTCTGCAATTCCATATCGAGCTGACCCTTGAGATGATCCGGGACTGGATCTCCGATCGCTCCTCTAAGGAACAGTCATCCATTCTCACTCAAAGCAGACAATACCTTCCGGGAAGCCAGAGGATCTGCAGGATCATTGTGGATCGTTTCCTGTCCGCTCCCGCCGAGAATTTTACCTGGATGCACCCGGCAGGGCATGGGAGCGGGTAAAAAAAGAAAGTCTCACCCCGTCCGCCGGGTATCCTGAAGCGGTATAGACGGCAGGAGCGGCAGCGGGTCGATAAAGAGAGCCGTTTCACCCTCGTTACCCAGGATATGGTTCTGACGGCAGAAACCCTGGATGTAAGTGCTCCGATCAGGATGTACCGAAGATTCAGAGATCTTTTTGGGACGAACTCTATGATAAGGCATGAATTTTTTTAACTCGGCATACCGGGGCACCCCTCCCTGGGAGATCGGCCGGCCCCAGAAGGAGTTCGTTGAGCTGGCGAGGCAGGGAGAGATTACGGGTTCCGTCCTGGATATAGGGTGCGGAACGGGGGAGCATGCCCTCTTCTTTGCAGGGGAAAGGCATGAAGTGTGGGGGGTCGACTCCGCCCCCCTGGCGATCCGGAAGGCAAAGGAGAAGGCTGCCGGAAGAGGACTCCAGGTGCACTTTCTCGTCCTGAATGCGCTGGACCTCTCCAGGCTCAACAGGAAGTTCGATACCGCAACCGATTCAGGACTCTTCCATACCCTGTCCGATGAAGACCGCCCGGTCTTCGTGGATAACCTCGCAGCCGTCCAGAAGTCCGGCGGGAAATACTTCATGCTCTGCTTCAGCGACCTGGAGCCCGGCGGATACGGTCCGAGGTGGATAACAAAGAGAGAGATACAGGATAACTGCCGGGACGGGTGGTCCATCAATTACATCCGGCCGGCGACCTTCGAGAGCCGCACCCGGGCCGAAGGGCACCGTGCCTGGCTCGCGTCGATAACAAGAACGGTGTAGAGCCGACAGAACCGTGGCTGTTGACGAGTTACACCCCGATTCACGCCCCTTTACCACCGCTGTTCCAGGGCAAGCATCTTCACTGCGTTTCGGAGAACGACTGTCCGCAGGATACGATGGTCCGTAAGAACCGGAGATTGAGCACCGGCTCCGGCGCTTGAGGACTGGCGGGCGGAGAAGGTGGGTGAGGAGCGACTGGCCGAAGGGTGCGACGGACGGAACGTCCGGAGCTTGAGCACCGAAGGTGCGGGGCAGGAGTTCGAGCACCGCAAGGTGCGAGAGAAAAGGAGCTCCACAGTCGGCGCCGGGGCCGGCAGGCTCCTGCCGGTGCCTGCTCCCCGGCATTCGGAAAAGGCATGCCGCAGGGTCTACTGTTGTTGTAACGACTCAGTCTTCGGTCGGAAAAACGTTCTGCTTTCGGGTGGGAGCAGGGATTCGTCTCCGGAACAAGCGAACAGAAGAAACGGGAAGGATGCGGGGCATCCTTCCCCTGTGGTGGCTGCTGGATGGTTTTCCTACTTCCTGCAGTTCTCGCCGGTTCCGTCCTGCAGCCTGAGCTGGTCACGGGTCAGATCGCCGTCACCTGTCGCTACAAGGGTCGTCGTGCAGGACCCGTCGCGGAGTTGATCGTGGGTCCGGTCAAGGTCTCCGCTGCAGATACCGTTGCAGGCATTCTGGCAGCCGGGGCAGTCGTCGCTTGCATTGCCGGCTCCTCCGGACCACAGAGCCGCAGCGCTCGCCGGTACGGCGAACGCAAGCAGAACCAGAAGAACGGCTCCAAGCCCGAGGGCAATCGTTCGTTTGGTCATGTTGCTTTCCCCCTGCGGTTACCGGATCTGCCCGGCACCGCTGTACCCTGATTGACATGGGTATGACATAAACACCTACCATGGTGCGGGTCAGTCTATTGAACCGGATGGCTCGACATGCAGGATCCAGGGGCACGCAAGAGTCTCTACGGCGGCTTATGGGCATTTTGCAGCATAGCGTAATGTCACGGATACCCCATCCCTGATACTGCGCCTTCCTGCCGAACCAGCTGTTCACCTTCCCCGGAAACGTTGGGCGCGCCGGGTCTCCGTACGCTGCTTCGATCAGCCGGCGATCCGCTCTTCCCGTACGCCCCGGTCCCGCTGAAAAAGACGTCCCACTGCGTTGCGCTTCTTGCAATGCTCCGGCTCAAACCGGCCCGGCCTTTTCCGCTCACAGGCCGGAGCAGGAGGAGCAGCGCCGGTTCGCCGAGGATACGGATCGCATCGAAGTAGAAGGAGATTTCATGGAGCCCGGCTGACCGCAGGGCTCCCGGAGTTCCGGATCGCCCCCTGCTCTACCGGTCGCCTGGCGGTTCTGCGCTGCTCGTTTTGCCCCGGACAAAGCACCTGTCGATGTGCCGCAAGAATTTCCAGTGCAGGAGCAGATGGATGATTATCAGAGCGGCGAATACAAGACTTGAGTTGTCGTGCATAATGACCCACTGGTTGCGGGGGATGCCGAGGAACAACTCCCACCCGCCGCCCCGTCCGCCTCCGGAAGGCAGGACAAGATAGAGCACGAGTCCTGAAACGATCGAGGGAATAAACGTGATCAGGCAGCCGATATCGACGAGCGCATTGATGGTGATCTTTTTCATGGTCAATACCTGTCACTTTTAAGATATATACCCGGCACATCCCGATAGCATTGCACCGGCACCCCGAGGATGTATTCCACAATCCCGGGGCGCTGCCTGGCCGGGCAGGACGCCGGGCTTTCCGGTTTACGCGGCAGAAAATCCGGAGCATCCGGACGTGCTGAATTCCCGCACCGGACAGACAGGCGTCTACCCAACGTACCTGATTCGCTCACGTTTCCCGGGAGGCAGGAACGCTGCCTTGCGGCATCAGGGAGCGAATCTGCCCGCCGGGGGTTGCGGAAGACAGCCGGCAGCACACCCTCGAACGGTATTCATCACGATCGATCCCGCTGTATTCGGCGCCGGAAACGAATAAAAAACCATATTTGAATCGCCGGCGAAGTGTACCGATCACAGGCGCCCGGACGTTACCATGACCGCACGACCCCCGTTCCCCGGCATTATTCTGATCCTCACGTTCTTCTGCATCGTCACGCTGGGTATCTGTTTTGCAGGATGCACCGCCGCGATCGATCCCGGCCCCGTCCGTATCGGCGTCCTGCTGCCCGGAAACGGACCGTACGCCGTGCACTCGCCGGAGGGGCTCGCCTGGGGGGCGGACGCGATGAACCGGCGGGGCGGCCGCACGATCGAGCTCGTGTACCGGGACACGAGCACCGGCAACATCTCCGCACATGCGGAGGAACTCGCCGGACGCGACGACATCGATATCATCATCGGCCCCGCGACAAGCGCGGAACTCACGCAGATCGCTCCTCTCGTCACGGAACGGGGCAAACTCCTCATCTCCCCGAGCGTCACGACGGGGCTTGTCACGGCTGAGTATAAGGAGAACGACCGCTTCTGGAGGACCTGTACCGCCGACGGCCGGCAGGTGGAGGCGATTTTTTGGATCTTCCGGGATGATGGCGTCAAAAAGGTCTCGCTCGTCACCGCGAACACACCCTACGGAGAGACGTTTGCACGGCTTGCCCCGGCAGCGGCCGCGATGAACGGGGTCCGGATCACCGGAGCGATATCTCTCAATACGTCGGACGACTTTGCGGAGATTGCCGCACGGATCGGAGAGGAGGAGCCTGAGACGGTCGTTGCCGCCGTTTACCCCGAAGAGGCGGTTCGGCTTGCGGATGCTTTACACGCCGCGGGTTCGTCCGCCGGCCTCTTCCTGACCGATGCCGGCCGCTCGCCCTACCTGCTCGCAAGCCTCGGGGAGCGGGCGGAGGGCATCCAGGGCATGTCGCTCTCCCCCGACCCCTCGACCGGGTACGCGATCGCCTACGAGGAGGCCTTCGGCGATGCACCATCGCCGTTTGCCGCACAGACCTACGATGCCCTTCTCCTCGCCGTTTATACCGCGGCACGGCAGGAGGCGGCCCCGGCAGAACCGCTCGCGGCCTCCCTGCGGTGGGTCGTCTCCGGCGACGGCACCGTCAAAGGCTGGGACCCCCAGGAAGCGAGCGAAGCTGCGGCGATGATCCGTGCGGGCAAGCACCCGGCCGTCACCGGTGCCTCGGGCCCCCTCCGGTTCGGTGAACCGTCCTCCGCAGGCCCGCTCGCCGGGTATTATACCCGCTGGACGGTCGAAGGCGGAGCGTTCTCGGAGGGTACCCCGGTTCCTTCTGCGGACGTATCGGTGGGTCTCCCCGGCCTCTCCTACGACCCGGCGGCTGGCACCGGCGATGGACCGGTGGTCTGGATGGTCTACCCGCTGGTGAAAGGCGACCGGTCGTTCGCGGATTCGGCGTATCGCGGCCTTTTCCGTGCGCAGGAGTCGTTCGATTTCACCAAGCGGGAGTTTTCCTACGACGATCTCAGCCTCCTCGACGCCGTATTCTCTGCCGGGAACTTCACCGAGAAACCCGACCTCGTGATCACCGAGGGATTCCAGTTCACCGACGCCTCCCGGGCGTGGGCACAGGCGAACCCCGATATCCGGTTCTTCACCCTCGAGCAGGCGGACTTTGGTCTCGCGAACGCGTGCGACGTAGTGATGGTCCCCTACGGGGCATCCTACCTCGCGGGCGTGATGGCGGCGGATATGACCGAGACAGGGCGGATCGGTGCGGTTGCCGGTGCACCGGTTGCCGTCATCGACCCGTTCGTCGAGGGATTCCGTGCGGGGGCGAAGGCGTACGACCCGTCCGTGAACGTCACGGTGGCTTATGTCGGCGAGAGTTTCGAGGGGTTCGGCATGCCGGAGCGTGCGGGCGAGATCGCCCGGGAGCTTCGTGAGGAGAGTGTCGACGTTATCCTGATGATCGCGGGCTCCGGAAACACCGGGATCGTGGATGCCGCCCGGGAGACGGGAGACGTCTACCTCATCGGGGAGGATACCGACCAGTCCTACCTCGCCCCGAACCTCGTCGCCGCGTCGGTGGTGAAGCAGATCGACGCGATCGTCTATCACGCGGTGGAGAACGAGATCGACGGCACGTTCACGCCGGGAAGGGAGACCTGGACGCTCGAGAACGGCGGCACCGGGCTCTTCGTCTCCACGGGGTTCGACGAGAAGTATGCAAGGATCCCCATCGAGTGGCGGGAGAGGGCGATCGCCGCGGAGAAGGACTACATGACGGCGGCGATGCCGTGAATTTCGATCTCCGGCACTCTTTTTAGATCCGTAACCGACGTTCGGACCGGGCTATACCCCGGCGAGAACAGATCGTTCTGCCGGAGAGTACCCTGCGTGCCGCCATATACCTTCTGATTCTCTTCCGACCGCCCGGTATTGCCCGGACCTGCATCCCGGCGGGAAACGGCGGCCGGAGAAAAAGGGTGCCGTGACCCGGACTAGCTGATCTTTAAGAGGATCGATACCAGCACGAAGAGAAGCAGGCCGTTGATCACGACGATTCCTGCAATGACCATCCCCGGAACGAGGCCCGGCAGCAGCATGGTTATACCGAACGATATCGCCACGACGTTTAACACCGTCTGGGTCGCCAGGAGCCGTTTGAGGAGGGGAGGGACCGCAATGGGTTCGGCCGGGGGGTTCCGGATGCCGTGCAGCATCGGGAGGAACCGCTTCGTCAGGAGTATTGCTCCCCCGGCGATGTTCAGGATCGCAAGAAGCAGCTGGATCACGCCGGTCAGGATTCCCGGAACGATGCACGAGAAGATCCCCATAGCGGCAAATGCGATCCCGATGACGATCAGCAGCCACGAGCGTTTGTACTGGCCCACCGGAGTCTCTCCCAATGCCAGCATCTGGATGGCCATGATGACGAGCAGCAGGCCGAGCTGACCGTCCGGAGAGAACGGAATCGTCCCCAGGTTTACCGGGATGAGCAGCAGCCCGAGGAGGATCAGGAGGACGCCGACCGGGATGACGATCGCGACCGAGAGGGGGAGGGATGCCTCCCGAAACAGGCCGGTGCCGCCGGTTGCAGGAGGGCCGTTCGAGGTCATCCTGACCCCCCCGGAGTCTCCGCCCCCGCCGGAGGATACAGCCGGCCGACCTTCTGGATGCACCAGGAGAGGTAGAAGAAACCGATCCCGTAGACGATGAGGAGAACCGCTGTCTCGGGGTCGGTCGTGATGCCGGGGAGAAGCGTGACGAGGCCGAGAACGATCGACATCACGTACACGATGATGCAGGCGACCGTCAGTTGCTGGAGTATCCCGGGAACCTTCAGCCACAGCCGGGCCTTATCTTCGGAGAAAAACAACTGCGCGAGAAGAGCGGCCCCTCCGGCAGAGAGCAGTAATCCGACGAGGATGCGGACCGGCTCGGCCAGCAGTCCGGGAACGAAACAGGCGACCATCCCGATGACCGCCGTGCACACCCCGATAAGTATGACCGCCCACGAGCGCCGGAGATCGCCGAACGGGGTCTTTCCCATCGTTATGATCTGGAACGATACGATCACGAGGAACAGCCCGTAGGTGCTGTCCGGGGCATACGGCAGTTCTCCCGTATGAATTCTGAAGAGAAGCAGGCCGAAGAGGAGCATGAATACCCCGAAGACGATCAGGATGACGACCTCGAGGGAAAGGTCGGACTCTGCTCTCGCCGTTGAACGGGTACTTCGGTTTTGCGAACTTTCAGGTGTCAAACTGGTCTCTCCCGGTATGGATCCGATAACAGGGGTTCTAATGAGGTCCATCGGATAAATAATCAGTTTAGATTTCAGGATTTATTTATAGGTGTAGTATACGGACTCCGGCAGCCGATCCCGCATGTTGCACGGCGGGATCGAGGCCGTCCCGAAACACCGTTGCCGGCCGTCTCCGTCCGGTCGCATCGCCGGCCCATCGGCGAACGCGTTCCGCGCGCCGGGAGTTAAGGAGAAGCCGGGTTCGTGCTCCTGGCCCGGATTCGGTCCGGTTACGGGAAAACTTCCTGCCTTGCGGCCCCCGTCAGGCCCCATCGCAGGTTCCCGGACGGTTTTGCGGCGACCACGCTCCCTTAACCGTTCCGGTACTGCATCCGGTGGGATATGGGATTTTTTTGCCAAAAAAGGTGCGGCAGGTGATTGGTTTACGGATCAGGGGTCTGGATGGTGAAAACCATAAAAATATATGTTTTGAGCCGGTATTTTGACAGATAGGGATGTCTATGTTCCGATTGCAGGATGACTTCACGTACCTGATGCCGGTCCACTTCGGGGGCGGCAAGTTCGACCCGGAGGCCAGGGTCACGCAGAGAACGACGGCTCTGGCTATAAGTTACGAAACCGAAAGAGACCTTCTTGAAAACTACATCCCGGAGGGGTTCGAAATCCTGGCCCCCGAGGTGCAGGTGACGTTCAACAGGTTCACCGAGATCAGCTGGCTGCACGGCGGCCAGTACAACCTGATCAACGTGGCGGCGCCGGTCCGGTTCCACGGAAAGAAGGACGAACTCGACGGCGCCTACACGCTGGTGGTCTGGGAGAACAAAACCGCCCCCATCCTCGGGGGACGGGAACAGACCGGAATCCCGAAGATCTACGCGGATATCGAGGACCTGCACATCTTAAAACCGCATTACGCGACGTCCGTCAGTTACGAGGGCAACACCTTCCTCACCATGAACTTTGAGGCCGCCGGTCCGGTTACCGGAAAGGACCTGGAGGGCCTGATGTCGCAGTTCGCGTCCGTGAACACCCTCGGGTGGAGGTATATCCCGAAGGTAGGGGCCCCGGGGGCGGAACTGAGTCAGTTCGTCCTCTACCCCCAGGGCATCGGGGTGGAGACGGTACAGGCAGGAACGGGCCGCCTCAGGTGGATTGAGCAGACCCCGATGCAGAACCCGGCCCAGTACTACATCATCAACGGCCTCGCCTCCCTGCCCATGAAGAAGATCACCCAGGCGGCGCTGATCGAGGGAAGCGCCGTCCTCCACGCCATGGGCGCCAGGGTCATCGAATGAGGGGAAAATCATGGCTGATTCTGATTATTACAGAGACAGGGTCTGCATCGTCACCGGCGCAAACTCCGGGATCGGGTACGCGATCAGCGAAGAGCTCGCAAAGAGGGGTGCGGTCGTCTACATGGCCGGGCGCAGTCCGGAGAAGATTGCAAAAGCCGTCGCCCGGCTCTCCGCGTACGGCGACCGGGTACGCCCGCTTGTTGTGGACGTGACGAAGCAGGAAGAGGTGCGGAAGGGTATCGAGGATACGGCAGCAGAGGCCGGTAGGCTGGATATCCTCTTCAACAACGCTGGCGTCGGGGGCACCATACCATTTGAGAAGGCCACCCTCGAGGACTGGAAGACGATCATCGACACCAACATCTGGAGTGTTGTCTATGGTGTCCATGCCGCCGTGCCGATCATGCTCGAGCAGGGGTTCGGGCATGTCGTGAACACCAGCTCGATAGCGGGCATCGTCCCGCCCCCGTTCCAGGCGCTCTACTCCCTCACGAAGTACGGCGTCACCGGCCTCACCGAGTGCCTGAAGTACGAGTACGCGGAGAAAGGGCTCTATTTCTCGACGATCTGCCCGGCGAACATCGCAACGGCGATCTTCAACAAGGGTATCGACGGACAGGCGCACGGCGAACTGAGGATTCCCGACGACGCGTATCCCGTCGATAAAGCAGCATCGCTCATTCTTGACCGGGTCGCGGAGCACAAAGGGATCATCGTCGTGCCCGAGGACCCCTACACCGACCTCTGGAAGGGCTACGTCCTCGGCAGCCCGGAGGTAGAGGAGCGGTTGCTGCAGATGGCACGCGAGCGGCGGGAAGCGTTCGAGAAGGGCGGGACATACTTCTGATCGATCCTCCTCCTTTTGCCCCGGATCCGGGTTCTGGAACAGGCCGGATCTGCTGATCTGATATGTTCGCAGGTAGATACCTCTACGCTGCACCGCGTGTGCACGGGACGGCGTGATCGAAACGACCTGGCAGGACCTTGCAATAACCGGCATCACGATACTCTTCGCGGTCATGCTCCTGCCGCAGCTCCGCGACGTGCTGTCGCGCGGCACCGTGCTGAACTTCTTCTCGGCGCTCTTCACGAGCATCCTCGGCTACAGCATGGCGTTGGTATTCGCCACCCTCGGGCTCTGGATAGCGATGGCCGGCCAGGCGCTCGTTGCGACCGTATGGCTGCTGCTTGCGTATTTTTCGCTCCGGAACGTGCGCAACCACATGTTCCCGGAAGAGACGCTCGCATCCGTCGTCCTGGACTTCTTTACGGTCTGGGTCCGGGGAGTGGCATTCGTCGTTGCAGGTAGCGTGAAGGGGATCTTCTCGCGGATCGATAGGGATTGACCGGAGCGCCCGGGAAGCGTAGGCCGGGACGGGTTTTGCATTCTTGTCCGCAACCGTTCCCCGCCGTTCCGGAAAGGATAACTCTCCGCGCGGCAAGGACGTATCATGGAGCGCACCTCTTCCGGGGCAGGCCGGTGCACCGCAGGATCTCCGGAAAATACGGCAAGAGCGGATCGGACGGCTCTCCTTGAGGAGATTGCCGCGTTCGCCCGTGAGTACTGGGACATCCTCGCCCGATATCATCTCTATACGGTGGACGACCTCAAGCAGATCGAACAGGAGTGCTGGAGGCTGCACGACGAGGCGTGCAGCAGGGGCGCCTGTGGGAGTGCCGGCGAACTTGGGAAACTGGAGTACCTCATCGGCCGGGCGAAGGAGATGAAGGCAAAGAGGATGGAGGAGGAGCGATCGCCGGGTTGACCCGGAACGGGGGTCTCAACGGCCTCCCGTGCCGTCGTCTCACAGGCGGTTTTCTCCCTGAGGAGGTGGAAGCCCGTGAACAACTACCGATGCCTTTTGAGAAAATTTCGGCCCGTTACGCTTCTTCGGCCTCCGGCGATACCCAGAAGCAGAGGTGAGTGCCCTTTTCCACCCAGAAATGTTCTGCGCCCTTAATCGCGCCTGCTGCGTAGAGCCCGTCACCGAAGTCCACGTCCGCGTCCACGGTTCCGTGTATGATGAGAGCGGGAACCGTGATCCGGTCTACGGGCCGCGCAGTGATCCGGGAGTAGTTTTGGAGGTCGTTCTCGGTCCCCTCCTTCCTTTGGCTGTAGGGGTACATGGTGTGGAAGAGTTTCAGGACGTAATCCACCTTTCTCTCATCGGTCATGATGTGATCGATTCGTGCCATCACTTTCTCTTTTGACAACGAGGTCATCCCAAAATGCCTCTGCCGGGAGGGGGGCACCCGCTCGAAACTCTTCGAGTTTCTCAAGCTCCCTCCGGTCGCACCTCCCCGGACCCTCCCCGAGTGGGGATCTCCAATGGGAAGCCGTGTCGGAGATCTGACGCAGGATCTTGTTTAATCCTCCTAGAGCACACGTAAGAACGTTCAAAACCATGTGAATCCTCAACCGCGAGGTATTTTTGGGACGACTTCATAGTCCTCCTGCCTGAGGTCGTGCTTCCGGATCGCCCAATCATTCCTTCTGCATCTCTTCCACCAGTTCGGTGAACCTGTCCATGGTCTCGTTCATCCCTTCTTCCATGCCCGACTGAAGCGTCCCGTCACGGTCTTCCACCGTCTGGTAGACCACCCTGTCCGTCACCTTCGTCCTGCCGTCCAGGTCTTCCAGGGTGACCGTCTCGAGCGCCACGTGGCCCGGCATGGGCTCGAACTCGAAGGTGTAGATGAGCCGCTCGGGCGGCGTAACGTCGTGATACGCCCCGTGAAACCCGTAATCTTCGCCCCCGGCACCGCGCTGGACGTAGCGCCAGGTGCCGCCGGGCCGGACATCCATCGCATCGACCGTGGTCGTAAAGGCCTTCGGCCCCCACCACTGCGATATCAGCTCCGGGTCCGTGCACGCCTTAAACACGAGGTCTCGCGGCGCGTCGAAGACCCGCGAGATGACAACATCCTGCTTTCCCGGTTCAGCGATGAGACTTGTTTCTGCCATCTTCTTTCTCCCTCCGATTTTTCCCCGGCTTCATCACTCCTGCACGAAAAACGTTCCGCTGTAGGTGCACCGGTGAGAGCAATCAAGATGATCACAAACCGGAAAAATATCTCCTGAACGACGGCGCTTCCGCAGTATGCCCTGGATTCGGGCAGGCCCCTCCGACGGAGCCCGGCTCTGCAGGGCGCTGCGACGGCCGAATATACGGAGATGTGCTTCGCCTTCCTTCTTCACCAGAACCGGGCAAGCAGGAAGATGGCTATCGGGAGGAGGCCGTCCTGGAGAGCGGCGGCCGTCCGTGCATATCACCGTTCTGGATGCCCGGGAGCGCGATCGGCCGCCATTACCTGGGCCCATGTCAGGATCGGGGCTTCAAAATAGGCGGAATCCGGCAGCGCTGCAATCTACTTCCGCCTGAGTGGCAAAAAGATCGTATGGTTTAAATAAAATGGATTTAGATGATGTTTAGGTACTCGATGATTGGCAGCGATTTAGAGTCCTACCATTGCACACATGTGCAAAACTGCACCTTTGCGCAGAACGCATTCTTCTTTAGATAGGGAACCGGCCCTTTTGCTGAGTTCCCGTGTAATGTAACGGTTTTCCCGTTACCGTCAGGTGGTTTGTTATGTTCGGCATTACTGATCCCTCGATCTGGGTTGGATATCTGCTTGCGCTCGGATTTACGCTCGCATGCATAGTGTACGGCCTGTTGAACTGGAATAACGGCGTGGGGGAGCAACGGGATGGCAGTTGACACAGGGCTCTTCGTCGCGATAACGCTGGCGTATCTCGTCATCATCATCGGCCTCGGCTACCTCGGCTACCGCCAGACAAAAGAGAACGACGACTACATGGTCGCCGGCAGGAAGATCCACCCCGTAATTCTTGCCCTCTCCTATGGAGCGACGTTCATCAGCACATCCGCCATCGTCGGTTTCGGCGGGGTTGCGGCGCAGCTTGGCATGGGCATGATCTGGCTGACCGTCCTGAACATCGGGCTCGGCGTTCTCATCGCGTTCGTCGTCTTCGGGAAACGGACGCGAGAGATCGGGCACAAACTCCGTGCCGTGACCTTCCCCGACCTGATGGGGAAGTGCTACGGGTCGCCGTTCATGCAGTATGCCGCCGGGCTCGTCATCGTCGTCGGCATGCCGCTGTATACGGCGGCGATCCTGATCGGCGGAGCCCAGTTCATCACGAGCACGCTGCAGATCCCGTATAACACCTCGCTCATCGGGTTCGCCGCGATCGTCGCTCTCTACGTGGTGCTGGGCGGGCTCATCGCCGTCATGTACACCGACGCGCTGCAGGGCGGGATCATGTTCGTCGGCATGACCATTCTTCTCGCGCTCACCTATGTCCAGCTCGGGGGCGTTATCGAAACGAACACCGCCCTTGCCGGGATGTCGGACCTCGTCCCGCAAGCGCTCGCCGCCGGGGGGATGACCGGCTGGGCGTCCATGCCGGCATTCGGATCGTCCATCTGGCTCACACTGGTGACGACGCTCGTTCTCGGGGTAGGTATCGGGGTACTGGCGCAGCCCCAGCTTGTGGTCCGGTTCATGACCGTCAAGGACAATCAGGCGCTGAACCGTGCGGTCCTCGTCGGCGGACCGTTCATCCTCATGATGACCGGGGTCGCCTTCACGGTCGGCGCGCTCACGAACGTCTACTTCTACCGGACCCAGGGAGTGATCGCCCTGCAGGCGGCCACCGAGGGCAACGTCGACACGATCATACCGAATTTCATCAACGCGTCGATGCCGGACCTCTTCGTCGTCGTCTTCATGCTGGCACTCCTTGCCGCCGCGATGTCCACGCTCAGTTCCCTCTTCCATACCATGGGAACGTCGCTCGGGTTCGACGTCGTGCGGCGCACCGGGTCTCAGAGAGCATCGATGAGGCCGATCCAGGTGGCGACCGTCGTCATGATCGTCGTGAGCGTCATCCTCGCCTTCATCATGCCCGGCAGCATCATCGCCCGGGCGACGGCGATGTTCATGGGCCTCTGTGCATCCGCGTTCCTGCCGGCCTACGCCCACGCCATGTACAGCAGCAAGCCATCGCTGCGCGCGGCAAAGATGAGTCTCGTCGTCGGAGCGACCGCCTGGTTTGTATGGACCGCCTTCGTCCACATCAAGGAGTCGGGAGCGCTCGGCCTCTCCGACCTCCTCTTCGGGGTTCCGGCGGTTCTCCCCATGCCGTGGCAGGTCGTGGACCCCCTCGTCATCGCCCTCCCCCTCTCGACGGCTGCACTGATGGTCGGGTGGGTGCTCGACCGCTATGGGGTGCCTGCGGAGAAAGCGGCCGAGGCTGCCTGACGGTCGCTCTCCCCGCGAACTTTTTAGCGAACCGGCCGGAAGCCGGCACCCTCGATGGGGCGGGGGGCGATATGGCCCCCTCATCCCCTTTCGCCTTCTTCCCACGGAGTCCACGGCAGGGTCCGGGCTTTCCGCTTGAAGTCGCCTCCGAGCGGATGCGGACGGTGTCGGCGGACTCTCAGGTCGCCGTGTTCGTCTCCTCGGCCTCCCTTCCCTCCTGGACGCCTCGCCGGTGCATCTCCTGGGTGCCGGCATCCTTCCACCTGCCGGTGTGGTCGTGCACGCTTCCGTCTGACCTCACCCTGAACATGTGCATCATCCCCCTCGATCGGTCGTAACTCCAGAGGTCGGTCTCTTCGTAGGGCATCCCGCCGACGGTGTACGCGAGAACGCTCTCGATGCCGTACCCGCGGGAGACCTCCAGGACGGTAGCCGCGCCCCTGCCCGTCATGGCGTTGCCGTCCGGCATACGTATGGTTATATCCTGGTGCCACTCTCCCACGAACCGGTCCTTGAGCCAGTTCAGACCCTCAGCTGGTCCATGTCTCCTCCCCAGGAGGCTCCTGACTGGCGGCATGCACCAAATACGTTTCTGTTCGCGCCGTGCAAAGAGGGAGCGGTGCTTCCCCGCTGTACGGAACCGTAAGAAAAGGCCCGACTGGTTCGAGTTGCATCACCCGCAGGACCCGACGGCAACGGTTGCAGGGACGAGAAGGGGCCCTACGGCTGCAGGGTGCCGATGCCCTTGAGGGTCTTATACCCCTTCTCGGTAATGATATAGTCTCCCCGCTCGTGCCGCTGCAGGATCATCCCGGCATCCTGGAGCTTCTTGAGGTGAAATAACAGATTTCCCCCCCGAAGACCGGTCAGTTTCGAGAGGTCCGAGAACGTCTGCGTCCCGGCGGCAAGTGACTGCACGATCCGGAAACGGTGCCGGTTTGCAAGCGGCTCGAGGATGTCCCTGACCAGGATCTCGTCTGAGAGGTCTGCGATGGACGAAGAAGCCTGCTGACTGCTCCGGTAGATCCCGAGCGAGCGCATCAGCTCGATCTGTTTCTCAAAGAGGCGGTTTGTCTCGGCAAAGCAGGTGGAACAACTCTCGAGCTTCCCGCCCTTCCGCATCGCCGCGAGTCGGTCCCGGTATGACTGGATGACCGCTTCGCTCACTTCGCCGTCTTTGATATGCTCTGCAGAACTCTTGAGAAACTCACAGAATGCGGCATAACACCTCTCGCGCATTGGGCATTCCCGGATCATCCGCTCCTGGAGCCTCTGGTCCGCGTCGGAGAGCTGCTGCTCGACAAAGACCCCCGCATACTCCTTGCGGAGCCCGTTGAGGGCCGTATCAACGTGCTGCCTGTTCGCGCACTCGATGAACCGGCGGAGTTCGCTCCTGAGGCTTGCAATCTCGGATTGGACCACTTTAATCTCCTGGGTGTAGCGTTCTGTCCCGTCGGTCATTGGATCCTCCATATCCATAGTCGATCAATACCGTACTGTTACGGTTATGAGAGTGTAGCACGAGATTCTTGTATAGTTTAATGACGGGCATCTATATTATTATAACCGTCCAACGGGAGGATCGGCGAAAACACGTTCCCGAATGGCGTTACGCCGGAGCGTTCGTACCGGATGAGAATGCGGAGCAGGCCCGTGGCTTGTAAGAGCGCACGTTTCGGTCATGCCGATCGCGGCAACGACTGCTCGCCGGCAACGGCTGCCCGGGATATCGCCGAAATGTTGGAGGCAAAGCAATGGACGTTAAAGAAGAGATCCGGACTCAGATTATCGGCGCCCTTGCGGGTGCATCGTTCCCGATCAGGACGCCCGAAGAGCTCCTTGCCGCATTCCCGGCGGGAGCGGCGACCAGGTGCAAAGCAGGCGACGTGGAGATGACCGCCGGTGAAGCGGGCACTCTCTTGAAGCCTGAGGATTTCCCCTTCATAAGCCCCGGACAGGTGGCCGACACCATCCTCTCCCGGGCAGGGATGTAACCCTTTTTTGTTCGTGCCGGGTGGATAGCATCCCATCTACGATAACCTGCTCGCGGTTACCGGATCCGGTGATCCGGATGGGGTTGCTGCAGGCCGGAACTTCATCCGGAGCCTGCGAAGGAATCAAGCCCTCCGTCACCCATTAATGCTCAAAGTGCAGCCTGACGCGGCATTCTCCGTCCCGCCCGTCCGTGCGCACGCCGTCGGCGTACTGCCGGATCAGGAGCGCCGGAGGCAGGCGAGGTTCCCCTCGTCGGCAAGCGGGTCGCAGTAGCCGGGTCGCGGCCGGAGTGAAGGACCGTGCTTGCGGTGTACGCACCTTCAGGCCGAACATGAGCACGTCCCTCTTCCGGCCGGAGCAGACGGGACAACCCGGCGCGGCAAAAAAGATGTACTTCACTCGCTTTTTAATAGATTGAGAATCCATTTTTCCCGGGTATTTGAAAACATGGCTTATGCAACGATATCTAAAAGGATCTTGTTTATATAGGCATCAATCCAGATATGATCCGTGCTTTCCAGGCATGAAGTGCTGACACTGCTTTATTTCCTCGCCAACGCTGCCGTGGCACTTCTTGGGGCGTTCATACTCGGAAAAAATCCTCACAGCCGCCTCCACCGGTTCTTTTTCCTCGCCTCGATGACGTGGTGCCGTGGTTCACGGTCTTCGAGCTCCCGCCGGTCACCGCGCTCTGGTTCTCGCTCTTCGTCGGATACGCGATCTGGAAATAAGGGCTCTTCGTCATCACCCCGCAGACGACGGCGGATACCATCATAACCGCGATAAACGACGGGCTGCTGCTCCTCGACGAACGGAACTGCATCATCGAGACGAACGCCGCACTGAAGACGATGCTTGGATGCGGCCGTCCCGGGCCGATCGGCGCTCCGGCAGACACGTTCTTCTCGAACCGTGCAGAGACCGCGAGTATTCTCTCGGCCATTCGGGAGGCCGGATCGGTCTCGGACTGCGAGACCGCCCTGCAACAGAGAGACGGCCGGCCGCTCCCGGTCAGCCTCTCCGGTGCCGCCGTCAGAGACGACGACGGAGCAGTTGCCGGAGCCGTGGTGTTCCTCAGGGATATCGCGGAGCGGAAGATGCACGAGAACGCCCTGCTGGAGTCGAACAAAAAGCTCGCGCTCCTCTCGAACATCACCCGGCACGACCTCCTGAATCAGGTCACGGTTATTCGCGGCAATCTCAACATTGCATCGGAGGACACACAGGACGCCGCCGTTCTCGACCGGCTCGCGAAGTGCGATGCGGCGGTCGTGCTCATCCGGCAGCAGGTCGAGTTCACCCGCGACTACCAGGACCTCGGCCAGCAGTCCCCTGCCTGGCAGAATGTCTGCTCCGTCGTGACGGCAGAGGCCGCCGCGTTCCGGGAGACCCCGGTGACGATCCGTGCCGATACCGGTGGCGCGGAGGTCTATGCCGATCCCCTCTTCTCCCGGGTCGTCTACAACCTCATCGACAACGCGCTCCGCCACGGCAGGAACGTGACGGAGATTTCCTTTTTGATCCGGCACGATAACGGTGGTACGATCCTCCGCTGCGAGGACAACGGGCAGGGTGTTCTGCCCGGGGAGAAGGACGGACTGTTGCGGTGGGGTGTCGGCAGGAACACCGGCCACGGCCTCTTTCTCTCGCGCGAGATCCTCGCCATCACCGGGATCACCATCCGGGAGACCGGCTCGCCCGGCAGCGGTGCGCGGTTCGATATGCGGATCCCCGGGGGCAGTATCAGGTACGGCGAGGCATGAAATCAGGGCGGCCTCCTGCTCATCCGCGGCCGTGCCCGTGTTCCGGGAAGGTATATCCGGACGTCTGTCTCCCTTCTGGGAGATGACGATGAAGCCCTGGAATGCAGCAATCATCGGAACCGCGATCATGCGGGCGGGAACCATCGCCGCCACGGCGTTCGTGCTTGCGGGAGCGACGGGCCGACGGGTGCGACGTTCCAACGGAACGGAGCAGGAGCACCGAAGGTGCGGGGCCGGAGCTTGAGAAAACGCGAAGCGTTTTCGAATTGCGGCGTTCCAATGGAATGCGACGGGCCGACGGGTGCGACGTTCCAACGGAACGGAGCAGGAGCACCGAAGGTGCGGGGCCGGAGCTTGAGAAAACGCGAAGCGTTTTCGAATTGCGGCGATTCATTTGAACTGGAGTTTGCGAGGGTAAAGCCGCTGTTGCCGGGCAGAAGTTACGAAAAAGAGTGAGGGTTAGTTCTTTCTCCCCGCAACCAGCAGCAGTCCCGCAATCAGCAGGGCACCGCCGGCCAGGGCCGGAGAGAGGGGCGCCTGCTGCGTGGGAACCGCCACGGGGTTCAGCGTCACGTACAGGTCGACCGTCTCACCCTTGCCGGGATACCGGTCGATAGAGCCCGTGTAGGGCTGATACCCCTCTTTTGTCACAGTGTAGGTCGAATACGGTGTCCCGGTCGTGTAGACCTGCACGCTGAGGACGCCCTGGCTGGTGACGCCTTTGACCTCGTTGTCGAACTGAACCGTCGCGCCGTCGACGTTGCAGTGGACGGTGTACCAGCCGATGTCTCCCCCGATCACCGGCCCCTGCGTGGGCTGGACCGGGTTGATGGTTGCGTAGAGGTCGAACACCTCTCCTTTGCCGGGAACGGAGGTGACGTCCCCGTAGTAAGTGGTGTATCCGTCTTTCTCGACGCGGAACGACTGGTAGGGCGTTCCGGTGGTGTAGACCGGGACGTACAGCACGCCGCCCTCGATCTCTCCCTTATACTCGTTGTCGAAGTATACCTGCGCTCCGTCCACGTTACAGTTGACTGCATACCATCCGTTGTCTCCGCCTATGGGCGGTTGGGCACTCGAAGGAAGGACGATAAGACAGCAGGCAACAAGAGAAAATACCAGAAGATTACGTACAACGCTCTGCATAAAAGCCTCCGCTTTAATTAATAGATTATCTTCTGACGTATATACCTTCCCCTATTATAACGACGGAAATACGATATCGAACGTAATTTCCAGGAGAAATCCTGAATCTCCCGGTTTAATCACGCAGTTTTGCGCTGTTCGCGGGAGGTCCCGGCAGGAACGCGTCCGTGCACGATCTCCCGGCATCCCGTTATCCTCATGCGGGGGCCCAAAGGCAACGAGCAGGTATCAGAAAACCGAAAATCATCCCGGAAACAGCAGCCCGGGATATATTCGGTGACTTTTATTGCAAAGAAAATATAAAAATTGGATCTGCACGGGAGGAGTCCTGCCATGGCACCGCTACCCGAGACCATCCGTATATCCATCATTGGCATCCTGATCGGGATATCGGTCGTCCTGACTTACTACTTTCATGCAGTCCTCTCGATAGGGGCCGTCTTCTCCCATTTCTTCTACATACCCATCATCCTCGCCGCGCTCTGGTGGGGGAGAAAGGGCATCAGTGTGGCGCTCTTCCTCGGCGGGCTGGTCGTCGCAAGCCATTTGCTCCTCAGGACCGACGTCGGGACCGTCAACGACTACGGGCGTGCGGTGATGTTCGTCGTGGTCGCGATCGTCATCGCCTCGCTCTCCGAGCGGCTGAAGAGGCAGCAGAAGGACACCGAGAGGGAGCGTGACCGGGCCCAGGGCTACCTGGACGTGGCTGCCGTCCTGCTGGTCGTCATCAACGCGGATCAGACCATCGGCCTCATCAACCGACGTGGCTGCGAACTGCTCGGCTACCGCGAGGAGGAATTGCTCGGGAAGAACTGGTTCGACGTAGCGGTCCCGGAGCGCAACCGGGAGGAGGCCCGGCGGGCGTTCACCCGCATGGCGGCATCCGGGACTGCCACGACACCCGAGACGGACGAGAACGTCATCGTGACGAAGGACGGCGATGAACGCACGCTCATCTGGAAAGAGGCCGTCCTGCGGGATAACGGCGGCCGCGTCGTCGGGGTTCTCGGGTCGGGGAAGGACATCACCGACCGGATCCGGGCGCAGGAGGCGCTCCGGAACAGCGAGGCCCAGCTCCGCACGATCGTCGAGAACCTGAACGAAGGGCTGGGTGTGTTCGACCTCGGCGGCAACCCGCTCCACTGGAACCGTGCCGCCGCCGAGATCTTCGGAATGCTCGGCCTTGAGGATGCCCCCGGGAGCGTGCATGAACTCGGCAATACCTTCGAACTTGCAACGATGGACGGTACCTTCCTTCCGGTGGAGGAGTGGCCCCTGTCCCGCATCCTGCGCGGGGAGCAGGTCCGGGATGTGGAGGTGCGTACCCGGCGCATCGGGACCGAGCGGCAGCGTGTATTCAACTACGGCGGCACCCTCGTCCGCGACGCGGGCGGCGACCCGTTCATGGCGGTGGTCACGTTCACGGACATCACCGAGCGCAAAGAGGCGGAAGAGGCTACCCTCGCGGCGAACGAGGAGGCGAACCTGTATCTCGACATCATGGTCCACGACATCAACAACGCCAACACCATAGCGCTCGGCTACAGCGACATCCTCGCCGAAGATCTGGAAGGCGCGAACAGGGATATGATGCAGAAGATCCGGTCGGCCGTCAGCCAGAGCATTGAGATCATCAAGAACGTCTCGACGATCCGGCGTCTCCGCCCGCCGACCCCTCCCCTGAAACCCGCCGACCTCGATACGGTGATCCGGGCCGAGATCCGGCAGCACCCGGAGACCGATATCAGGTACGACGGTAGATCGGTTGCAGTCCTCGCCGACGACCTCCTCCCCGAGGTCTTCACCAACCTCGTCGGCAACAGCATCAAGTTTGGGGAGCCCGACGTCGTGATCGCGATCCGGGTCGAGGAGCAGGACGGCGAGGTGCTGGTCTCGGTCGAGGACACGGGCCCGGGCATACCCGACGCGACAAAGCCCATTATCTTCTCCCGGTTCCGGAAGGGGAAGAGCTCGAAGAGCGGCAAGGGTCTCGGCCTCTACATCGTACGGATGCTTGTTACGCGTTACGGGGGGAGCATCCGGGCCGAGGACCGGGTGCCCGGGCGGCCGGAAGAGGGGGCGGCGGTCCGGTTCACGCTCAAAAAGGCCCGAGAGGGGTAATCAGCGGCACCGGGCGTGCTCGAAGCCCCTCAGCAGATGCAGAAGGGCCCGAACGGCCCTGCCGGTTCCACTGTTCGCGGCTGCATGGGCCGCGATCGGTGAATCCGGGACGTCTTCCTGCACAAAAAACGGGAAATCGCCGGTAATCTCCGGAAAACGGTCCGGTGAAACAAAAAGATTTTTCACTACTCTGCATGCTCTCTCTACTATGAGATACCGTGCGAGTATCGCTTTCCTGGTTGTATCCGCCCTTCTCCTCGTCTTTGCGGCAGGATGCACCGCCGCAACCGAAGAGAAGACCGCTCCCGCTCCCTCGCCGGCCGACGAGGCCTATGCCGGGGGACTGGCCGAATACGCGAACGCCAACTACCGTGTCGCCGAAGAACGCTTTGCGGGGGCCTACGCCCTGTACGCGGATGCAGGCGATCCGGATAAGGCAAGGGCGGCCAGGGACGCCATGTTCCGGGCGAACAGGACGTACATGGAGTATCCGTTCGACGCCGCGGCCGCAGAGGCCGTGCTGCGGGAGAAGGTCCCCGGCATCACCGACGAGAGTATAACCGGCTGGCTGGAGAACCGTGCCCAGACGATCGTCTCGGAGAACGAGACGCTGTACTACTGTGATGTCGCCAGCGACTACCTCTACGCGCACTTCGACGATCTGCGGAAGATGACCACGACGACCCTCGACTTCGACTACATCGCCCGGTACGCCTTGTCCGAGAACCGGTCGGGAACCGGACCGTACGTGAACCCGGTGCATTATGCGGGAGTCGAGTGGCTTGAGATCCCGTATGAGATGCTCCCCTCGTCGGGAGTCTTAAAGATCTGGTTCCCGCTCCCGGTCGAGACGGAGTCGCAGAGAAACGTCACCGTCACGAACCTCACGTGTCCCGAGTTCATCGTCGCCGGCCCGGTCACCACGGGTGCCATCGGCTACGTCTACTACGAGATCCCGGCCGGGGCGGTCAACGGGAACCTCGTCATCACGGCGGATATCGGGTTTACTTCGTACGAACGGATCTTTGGGGATATCGACCCTGCAAAGGTCGGGGAGTACGACACGAGCGGCCCCGAGTACCTGCTTTACACGGCATCCGAGAGAAACATCGAAGTCACCGATGCGATCCGTGAGAAGGCGCTCGAGATCGTCGGGAACGAGACGAACCCGCACCTGCAGGCGCAGATGATCTACTACCATATCATCGAGACCTATCCCTACAGCCACGTCCCGCACGGTTCGCTCGATGCCCGGGAGCCCGGGGTCGCCGAGTCCACCTACATGTTCGAGACCGGTCACGGCGACTGCGGCACCCAGAGCATGCTCTTTGCTGCGTTCTGTCGGTCGCTCGGGATCCCCGCCCGGGCCATCGGGGGCTACCAGATGCTCCTTTCCGAGACTCCCGGCACCCATTTCTGGGCGGAGTACTACCTGCCAGGCTACGGCTGGGTCCCGAACGACGTGACGGTCGCCGAGATAGCCGACTGGGTCACCATCCCCGACGAGAAACGGACGGTGTTCAAGGACTACTACGCAACAAACCTCGATCCTGCGCGCCTCGTCATCCAGAAGAACGTCGACGCCCCGATGGACCCGGCCATCCCCGGCGACGTCGCCGTCTTCAGGATCGTCCGGCAGTACCCGGCGGTCGTCTCCGATACGGCACAGGACGATCTGGATCTCTTCGCCTCGGAGTTCTTCAGTATCAGCCTTGCGGCCGTCGACTGATACCAAACACTCATTTTTTCGGCCGGTTCAAAAACCGTCCCGGTTCCCTGCCGGTCTGCCTGAGATGGCAACGCCGGCGATGAAACCGTCCTGCATACGATACGGATCGGAGGGGCGGGAGGTATGATTAGGTAACGGCAGGGACGACGCAGGGATTTCCGTATGAGATGTTCAGTTTTTGTGCAGAATTTAATTATCGACTTGAATTAATCGGCTATAAGAGCAGAATGTATATTGATTAATTGTTACTGTTCGCCAGGTATATATGGATACGGCTCCGTATAATTGAGTAGGAGCCGCGCTTCAACTGCCAGAATGCCGTCGGGTTGAATCATGATCCAGAAAAGCCAGCTTGACCTGAGAAAATTCGTAGCTCCTGAATTTGTCTGCGGACACGGGGCACTGCAGCTTGCAGGCCGGTATGCACGCAACTTCGGAATGAAACAGGTGCTCCTCGTTACCGACCCGGGTGTCCGGGCCGCAGGCTGGGCCGAGGCCGTAGGGGAAAGCCTGACCGAAGCGGGGGTATCTTTCACCATCTTCGATTCCGTCTCCGTAAATCCCCGCTCCCGGCAGGTGATGTCGGGTAAGGAGGTTTACCTGTCTGAGGAGTGCAATGGCATCGTCTCCGTCGGCGGAGGAAGCCCGATGGACTGTGCCAAGGGGATCGGGATAGCAAGCTCCAACATGCGGGATATCCTCACGTTCGAGGGCGTCGACCGGGTGCCGGTACCTGCACCGCCTCTCATCTGCATCCCGACGACCGCCGGGAGTTCCGCCGACGTCTCCCAGTCTGCCCTCATCACGGATGAAGAGAGAAAGCGAAAAATTGCCATCATCTCGAAAGCGCTCGTTCCCGACATATCTCTGCTCGATCCCGAACCGCTGACGACGATGCCCCGGGAACTGACCGTGGATACCGGCATGGACACCCTGAGCCACGCGATCGAGGCCTACGTATCGAACGCCAGTTCCCCGATGACCGACGTGCATGCCCTTGAGGCGATACGGCTCATCCACGGCGCACTGCCTGCAGTCGTTGGAGAGCCCGACGATTTGGACCTGCGGTTTTCGACCCTCCTTGCCAGCCTCCACGCCGGACTCGCGTTCTCCAACGCAAGCCTCGGAGCCGTGCACGCGATGGCGCACAGTCTCGGAGGGGCCTACGATCTTGCGCACGGGCGGTGCAACGCGCTGCTCCTCGAGCACGTGATCGCAGCGAACTACGAGGCGGCATCGGACCGGTACGGCCGGATAAGAGAGATCATCGGTCCGGCACAGGACGAACGGACGACTCCGGCAGAGGAGGTGGCGGCATTCAGGAAAGCGCTTGGCATCACGGAGACCCTCGCCGCAGTCGGCGTTAGGGTGGATGCGATTCCTGCCCTTGCCGAACAGGCGTATGCCGACCCCTGCCTGGTAACGAACCCGCGCAACCTCACCTGCGAAGAGATCGGACGGATCTATGAGCATGCGTTCTGAACCCCCTGACGATCCGGATGCGCTCCGGGCGAAGATCATCGGCCTCGGGGAGACGTCCCTGCACAAGAATTACTACCCTGAGCTGCAGAGCCGGCTTGCGGAACTCGAGCGGTTCAGGGCCCTGCTCGACCAGACGTACGATGCGATATTTCTGATCCGTGCGGAGACCGGGAAGCTTGCGGACGTTAATGCGACCGTGAGGGCGTACCTCGGCTACTCGAAGAAGGAGCTGCTTGCGACACCGTTTGCCGACCTGATCTCCCCTCAGCAGAAGGCCGGATTTATCGAGCTCATCCGGGAGAAGAGCGATCTTCCATCCGAATGCCGGCAGACCTGCACCGCATCGCTCATATCAAGGGCCGGATCGGAGATCCCGATGGAGATCACCGTCCGGTCGGTCACCTTCGGCGGCGAGCAGTACGTCGTAGCGATTGCACGGGACATTACCGACCGGGTCCGTACCGAGCGGGAACTCAAGATTAAGGAGAGCGCTCTCGAATCGTCGACAAACGGCATCCTCATCGCCGATCTCACCGGGGCCGTCATGTATGCCAATCGGAGTTTTGCCTTGATGTTCGGGTACGGAGAGGAGGGCGCAATCACGGGGAGAAACCTGGAGGCATTCTTTACGGATCCCACCGTCGGGGAAAAGATTACTGGCCGTCTCCTTGACAACCATGCAATCGTGGAAGAGATGATCGGGCTGCGAAACAACGGGTCTCCGTTTCATATCCAGGTCTCGGGCAGCGTCGTGCAGAACGATGCCGGGCAGCCGCTCTGCATCATGCTGATCGTTATGGATATCACCTGGCGGATCTACACCGATCAGATGAAACAGGAGACATACGCGCAGCTCGGGAGAAACATCGAGCAGTTCGCTATTCTCGGGGATCACATCCGGAACCCGCTGCAGGTGATCGTCGGGTATGCGGAGATGCTTGACGACCCGGTTGCCGGGAAGATCCTCGAGCAGTCGCGCCGGATTGACGAGATCATCACCGAGCTCGACCGGGGATGGGTCGAGTCGGCGAGCGTCAGGCAGTTTTTGCGGAAACATGGAGACGTTGCGGAGCCTTCCGAGCCAGGGGTTTTACGTATCTCAATCCCGAAGAAGGGAGACCTCTGACACACGCCCTTTTACCCGGTAGGCACGAGCCCTGCCGGAGCATACCGTCCCTTCTCGATGTGTTGAAATGACCGGCCGAGAATAGCGGCTGCCCGCCTGCACTGACGACCGTAAAATGACGGGAACTTAACCCAAAAACAAGTAACGCCCCGGCCGGGATTCGAACCCGGGTCGAAAGCTCCGGAGGCTTTCAGGATATCCACTACCCTACCGAGACTGCCATATTATGTTGTTCTGTATGGTATAAAAGGCCAGCGGAGAGGAGGAGTTCAGCCTCTTCGCGATTCGTAGAGGTGCCAGATCTTGCACGCCCCTTCGTGGCTGACCATGCAGGGGCCCACGGGGGTGCGCGGGGTGCAGGCCTTCCCGAAGAGTTTGCAGTCGGAGGGCCGTGCGACGCCGCGCAGCACCTTGTCGCAGATGCAGGCCGAGTGCTTGTCCACGTGCCGGATCTCGATATCGTACTTCTTCTGCGCGTCGTAGTCCTCGAACTCGGGCTTCAGGCGAAGGCCGGAGGCCGGGATCACGGGAAAGCCGCGCCACTCGACGTCGAACGGCTCGAAGACCTCGTACATCAGGCGTTTCGCCTTGACGTTCCCTTCCCGGGTGACCACGCGCGGGTAGGCGTTCTCCACCCGGTGCACGCCGTCGCGGACCTGCCGGACTGCCATCAGGAGGCCGAGGAGGATGTCCTCGGGCTCGAACCCCGCGACGACCTGCGGGACGGGGAAGCGTTCGTACTCTTCGTAGCCCATCACCGCACAGACGTGCCCCGGGAGGAGGAACCCGTCGAGCGCCGCTTCCCCCTGGGCGAGGAGCCACGCCATCGCGGGCGGGACGAGCCGGTGGCACGAGAGGATGGAGAAGTTCTCGGGCGGGCGGGAGAGGATCGTGGCGGCGACCGTCGGCGCGGTGGTCTCGAAGCCGACCGATATGAAGACGACCTCCCGGTCCGGCTCCCGCCGGGCGATCTCCACCGCCTTGTGGATGCCCTGCACCACCCGGACGTCCCCGCCGCTTGACTCGAGCGATCCCTTCGACCCGGGAACACGCAGCAGGTCGCCGTAGGTGGCGACGGTGCAGCGGCGCTCCACCAGGTCGAGCGCGGCGTCGATCTCGCCCTGCGGCGTGATACAGACCGGGCAACCCGGTCCCATCACGATCTTGAGCCGCTCGGGAAGGACGCTCCGGAGCCCGGCGCGCGCGATCGCCGCCTCGTGAGTGCCGCAGATATGCATGAGCGTGATATCCCTGTCGACGAGGGCGTGGAGTGCATCCAGGATTTCCTTACCAACCGCCATGAATTATCATACTTATATTTCGTTAAAAGTACATATCAGTACCGGAATGAACAGTATCCTGTATGGAAGCGCGATCGTCCTCTGCGGGATTGTCGCAGCGTTCGTCGCTCACGAGTTGTTCCGGTGGGGGCAGAAGAAGGCCGACCTAACCTAATCGAAACTCGACGATATCGTCCTTTACTCGCTCGACAAGCCTCTCTCCATCGCCATCGTCGTGGGCTCCGTCTGGCTTGCCATAACGCTTTTCATCGATCCGGAGGCCCTCCTCGGCGAGTATGCGTGGCTCTTCTCCGGGCAGTACTTCGCTGCGGTGGCAACCCTGATCGTGGCGTGGGCGGCCTCCTCGTTCGTCTACAGCTTCATCAACCTCTACGGCAGGTGGATGGCGTCGAAGACCGAGACCGACGTCGACGACCGGATCATCCGGGTGCTCGAGGTCTCGGCACGCTACGTGATCTGGTTCATCGCCATCCTCATGGTCCTCCGGATGCTCGACGTGGACATCACGCCGCTCATCGCCGGTGCCGGGATCGCCGGCCTGGCGGTGGCGCTCGCGGCCCCAGGACATCATCTCCAACTTCTTCGGGGGTGCGGTGATCCTCATGGACAAGCCGTTTGCGGTCAACGATCGCATCAAGATCGACACCTACCTCGGGGACGTGATCAGCATCGGCCCCCGGAGCACCAGGATCAAGACGATGGACTACCAGCTGGTCACCATCCCTAACTCGAAGGTATCGAGCAGCATCGTCGTCAACTACGCCATGCCGGACGTCAGGTTAAAGATCAAGGTCCCGGTCTCGGCCGCATACGGCAGCGACGTCAAACGCGTAAAAGAGATCCTCATCGAGATCGGGCACGAGGCGGCGGCACGGTCGGAGTACGTCCTCTCCGACCCTGCGCCGTCGGTCTACTTCCTTGAGTTCGGGGAATCAAGCCTGAACTTCATGCTCGTCATCTGGGCGAAAGCCTTCAACCTGGCCTGGGATGTCCAGGACTACGTGAACACGCGCGTCAACGAGCGGTTCGCGGAAGAGGGGATCGAGATTCCGTTCCCGCAGATGGACGTCCACATGCGGGACTGATTTAGATCGCCCGGTAAAATACACCCCTTTTTTCCCGGACCTGCTCGACCAGGCCCCGGGCTTCGAGGACCCGGAGGTGCTTCGCGACCTCGGCCGGCCGGAGGCCCGTAAGGGCGGCGAGATCGCCGGGCGTGCAGGGCCGGCGCCGGATGGTCGCAAGGATGGCCTCTCCGGCATCCCTGCCCTCCGGCGGCAGCGCCCGGTCCGTGTACGCCGCCCCGATCGTCTCCCCGCCGAGCACCGACGCGATCCGCTCGAGCGCCCCCCGGGACGCTGGCCTCACCCGGATGTCGGTGCCCGGCCGGTCGAGGGTGTTCACCTGGATGCGGTCCGGGCTGATTGCCACGACCGCGTCTTTCAGGAGCCGGATCTCCTCTTCGGTGTCGTTTATGCCCGGGACGATGAAGACCTCGAGCCAGACCTCGCCGGGATACTCCCGGACGAAGTCAAGCAGCCCCTCGAGCACCCGTCCGGCGGTGATGCCGGGAGAGGGGCGGTTGATCTTTAAGAAGACTTCTTCAGAGACCGCATCGAGCGACGGCACCACGAGGTCCGCCCGCATGAGGGCGGCCCGGACCTCCGGGTCCGTGAGGAGCGCGCTGTTGGTCAGCACCGCGACCCGGTAGCGGGGATACCGATCTTTTATGAAGGAGATGATCTCGCCGATCCTGGAGTGAAGCGTCGGTTCCCCTGAACCGGCGAACGTGACGTAGTCGAGGTCCGGCGCCGTTGCGAGGAAGTCGTCGAGTTCCGCGAGGACCCGGTCCGTCGGGACATACTCACGCCGCTCGCAGGCAAGATCGGTCGTCCGCCCGCACTCGCAGTAGACGCAGTCGAAGACGCAGGTCTTGTGCGGCACCAGGTCGATCCCGAGCGAGATGCCCAAGCGCCGGGAGGGGACCGGGCCGAAGAGGTAACGGTATGCCATGGGGTTTTGTCCGGAGTACTATCCGGCGCGAGGAATCATCAGGGTTCACCTCTCTGCAACGACCCGCCGGGGGCCACCCCCGATCCCGTCCTGCAGATGCGGCCGGGCGGGATGAAGGCCGCCCGGTTAACGCACGTTCCGACGAGGCAGGATACGCCGGGGAGGTGTCTATTCCGAACCTATTTATCGTCCCGGCCGGAACATTCTGTATGTTTGGCGTCTCCACCTACTGCCTTCACCGTGAGCCGCTCGCTCGCGCACTCGAGAAACTCGCTCCCATAACCGATTGCGTGGAGGTGATGGATGACGGGCTGCACTACCTGGAGAGCGCGGAACCGCTTGAGAGCTACTCGTATCTCTACTTCATCCACGCGCCGTCCCGGGGGGTCAACATCGCAAGCCTCCTCGAGCCCATCCGGCGGGCGAGCGTCGAGATCCTGACGCAGACGTTCGCCGTCGCCGCCGAGGTCGGGGCGGACGTGGTCATCCACCCGGGCTACTATGCGTGGCACGAGGAGCGGGAGCGGGCGGCAGAAAGGTTCCGGCAGTCGCTCGACGAACTCACGGCGGCGGCCGACGACCTCTCGGTCACGTTCTTCGTGGAGAACATGGGGAACTGGGAGTACTTCTTCCTGCGCTCCTGCGAGGACCTGCCGCTCATCGACGGGATCGGGCTTGCGCTCGACGTCGGCCACGCGAACCTGAACGGGTGCCTGGACGGTTTCCTCGCCCACCCGGCGGCGCACTACCATCTGCACGACAACGACGGCACCGAGGACACGCATTCCCCGGTCGGGACCGGGACGATCGATTTCGTGGCCGTGATGGAGGCCGTCGAGAGGAACAACGTCATCCCCATCGTCGAGGTGGAGACCTTCGACGGGGTGACCGCCAGCATCGCCGCGTTGGAGGCGATCGATGCCGTCGCGCGGGGCGAATAAGGCCGGTCCTGCCCGGTTCCTCGCCCGGTTTCTGCCGTAACCTTTTATAGGGTAAACCTCCAATATAGTTGGTGCGTTACGCCTCAGTGGCTCAGCCGGTAGAGCGTGTCCTTGGTAAGGACAAGGTCGCGAGTTCGAATCTCGCCTGAGGCTTGAATAATACTCCTTTTTCGAAATTAAGAACCAATTTTATCCCATCCGTCGTGGAGATGTCTCCTTTCTACTGGCAAAACCTCATATCTCGTGATGGCAAAGAGTTATCATCGGTAAATCCCGGAGGCGATCGATGGTGAAAGAATATCAATCCATCAAGCCCAAGGTTCTGGCCCTTCTTGAGCGTGAGCTCCCGACCCTCAGGGGGAAATACGGTATCGAAACAATCGGTATTTTCGGCTCCGTATCGCGCGAGGAGGATACACCGGAATCGGACGTGGACGTAGTATACTCGTTTCGTCCGGAGATGGACACTTACGAGAATTTACTGGATTTAGGGGATTTTCTTGAGGATTTACTCCAGAGAAAAGTGGATCTGGTCTCCGTTGAGTGGATGAGTGAGAGATTCCGCATATGCGTGATGATGGAGGCTATTTTCTGCACGCGCGAGAGAGGTACAGCATGACTGAGTTGCGGTTGCGATACTATCTTGCAGATATTTACGAGCAATCTGAAAATATCATGAAGGCAACCGAACGAATGAGTTATGAGGAATTTCTTGGAGATTCGTTGTACAACGCGGGTCTCATCAGATTTTTTGAGATTATTGGTGAAGCTGCAAAACATGTTCCGGATGACTTCCGGGATGAATATCCGGACATTCCGTGGAGAAAAATCTCAGGACTGCGTGACAGGCTGATTCATGATTATCCAAGCGTGCATTTGAAATATGTCTGGACTCTGGCAACTGTGGAAATACCTATTCTGCACCGGCAAATTGGAGATATTCTCACCGATTGGGAATAAAAGACTCCTACAATAGGGGGTTTTAACAGGGCCCATTTAGGGGCATGCTCCGGGAATCCATTACATTCACAATGAATTAAACCCCTGCCCGACAAACCGATAAGTCACCCATGCCACCCATACAGGACGGCGATACCCTGTTCCTGCACTTCACCAGCACCCGCCCCGACGGCGAGGTCTTCGAGGACACCCGAACGGGCGAGCCGGTCCGGGTAACCCTCGGGGCGAACCAGGTCAATCCCCTCTTCGAGGAGGCGCTGATCGGAAGAGAGGCGGGCGAGCCGGTGACCGTGGTGCTGCCCCCGGAGAAGGCCTACGGGAAGTTCCGCAGGAAACTCGTCGTCACGATAAAACGCAGGAAGCTCAAACTCGACCACGAACCGGTTCCCGGGGAATTCCTCAGGGTCGAGGTGATGGGAAAATCCTGCCTGGTGACCGTACTCGATGTGGACGAGAAAAGCATCACCGTCGACGCGAACCACCCGCTCGCAGGCGAGACGATCGCCTACGCGATCACCGTCGAGGCAATCCTCCCCCGGACCGGCTGAGCGCCTGCCCGGAGCCGCAACCGCGAGGGAGTCGTCCGCCCCCGCCGCTCAATGAACGCGGGCGGGAGATAGAACGCGCCGCGCCTGACCTTGCGTTATGCCGTATCGGCCGGATAGACACCCCATTCTCTCTTTCCCGTGCGGATCTATTTCGGCTGGTGTTTATGCCGTCCGGCGAGAGTTCTTTCAATGGCAGCCGGTTCATCCACGAGCGGCAGATCGCCCCGGCGGCAGGCGATCGTCGGCTTATTCGTACTCCTGTTCGTCGTTCTCGCCCCCATCGCACTCTCGGGCTACCTCTGCCCTGCACCGTCCCCGGCAACAGCACCGGTACACGTCAAGATCCTCGCGGTCAACGACTTCCACGGTCAATTGCCCGTCGGGCAGAACCTCAATGAGGAACCGGCCGGGAGCGCACCGGTGCTTGCTTCGTACCTCGAATGCGGCATGGCGGATGCCGGCGAGGCTACCACGTTCATCGCGCTCTCCGGGGACGTTGTCGGAGCGTCGCCTCCGGAATCCGGGCTGCTGCTGGACGAACCCACCCTGCTGTTCTTCAACGGCCTCGCAGACGACTGCCCGGAGATGATCGCAACCTTCGGCAACCACGAGTTCGACCGGGGCACGGACGAACTGCTGCGGATGGTCCGCGGCGGGAACGGTACAACAACCATCACCCCACCTGATAGACCCCTACCCGGGTGCGGCAGCGGAATCCGTCTCTTCGAACGTGGCCTGGAAGACAAACGGCACCCTTCTTGCCGCCCCCTACACGATACGCGACGTCGGCGGCGCACGGATAGCGTTTATCGGTGCCGATACAACCGAAACGCCCTCGATCCAGAAGGCGATCAACATCGAGCAGGTCGAATTCAGAAACGAGACCGAGTCGATCAACCGCTACGTCCCGGAGATCCAGCAGCAGGGGGTGCATGCGATCGTCGTCCTCCTCCACGAGGGGGGCTGGCAGGACCCCTACGACGGTCCGACCCGGGAAGGGGGCAACGTGACGGGCAGGGTCGCCGGGATCGTCGCCGGCCTTGACCCGGACGTGGACGTCGTCCTCTCGGGCCACACCCATGCGTTCACCAACGCCTACCTGGAGAACGCCGGCGGAAATCCGGTACTGGTGACGCAGGCATACAGTTACAGCAGGGCTTTTGCCGATATCGACCTCGTCATCGATCCCGTCACCGGCGAGGTCACCCATAAATCGGCACGGATCGTCCCGGCATACAGTGACCGTCCGCCGGGCACCAGTCCCGATCCGGAGGTCTCTCTTACTCAAAATGAGCGAAGAGGCGGTCGGGCCGATGACCGACCGGGTCGTCACGATTGCATCGGCGAACATCACGCGCCAACAGACCGGTGCCGGCGAATCCGCACTCGGCGACCTCGTCGCCGACGGCCAGCGGGCATCGATGAACGCCGATATCGCGTTTATCACCACCGGTTCGCTCCGGGCGGACATAGCAGAGGGGAATGTCACCTGGGGCGACCTTTATGCGGTGCAGCCGTTCTCTGCGACCGTGCTCTCGATGACACTTACGGGAGATCAGGTCAGGGTCGCGCTGGAACAGCAGTGGGGGACCCTGCTCCCGCCCCACAACCTCGGCGTCTCCGGGCTTTCGTACACCTTCGACGATAGAAAACCCGCCGGCGGCAAAGTTACCGAAATCCGGGTCGGCGGCGTTCCGCTGGACCCGAACGCGGAATACACGGCGGCAATGGTCGACTTTCTCGCAACCGGCGGCGATGGGTATACCGTGTTCACGAAAGGAACGAACGTGGTCAACGGCCCGTTCGATGTCGATGCACTGGTCGCGTATATGAAATCTCTTCCGGAGCCGGTGGACGTGAAGCCGGAGGGGAGGAACACGATGGTTGCGTGAAGGGGTTCCCCGTTCACAGCGGGCAGCAGCCGGCCCAACCTATAAATAGCGCACCGTCGCATGAGCCCCCGGAGGTCATCCGACATGCCCGAATTTGCACAACCGTTCTCCGGGAACCGCATGGAACGCAAACTTGACCGGGGGGAACTCATCCGGACGATCCGGTTCTCGATCGCCGCCGAGTACGAGGCGATCCAGTTTTACAACCAGATCGCCGAGTCGACCGACGACCCGCTGGTCCAGAAGGTGATGCGCGATATCGCGAACGAGGAAAAAGAGCACGCCGGGGAATTCCTGCGCCTCCTGCGGGAGATCGAGCCCGCCGAAGAGGAGTTCTACCGGCACGGCTACGAAGAAGTCGAGGAGATGATCGAGGAGTTGAAGAAAGGCGGGAAGTGATTGCCCTTCCATGGCGGGAGTTCGTGAGGGTTTGCCGGCGATCGCATCCGGCGCCGGAAACCCCGCCCGTCAGAACCGGCTGTCACGACGCTTCCCTAAAAAGCATACACTCAAATACGACTTCGGGTGAAACTTCAGCGATGGAAACTCACACCGGAACGATCGCGGAGAGAGTGGTGCAGAAATGCGAAATGCTGATCGACCGGGTGGAGTTTATCGATCTGCACTTCTCCGAGGAGATCCTCACCGACAGGATACTCAGGAAGGCAATGTACAAGGAGTTTCAGGAAGCGGTCGAAGCCGCAGCCGACATCTGTGCCCTCATGAGGCGCAGTCTGGACTCATCGGCGCAGGACGACTACAGCAACGTCGACTATCTGGTCGAACGGGAGATCATCCCGCCAGATCTCGGCCAATCCCTGAAGGAGGCAAACGGACTCCGGAACAGGCTGGTCTATGAATACGACGGCATCAACGACCGGATAGCGTATGCCTCGATTACACGGCTCATCGAAGCCCTGCGCGAATCTTACGGGGTGATACTCACGTGGCTTCACAGATAACCGGCACAGGACTCCTCGAACACTTCCGTGAGGTGCTGCCGTCCATCAAGGGCATCCTCATCTACGGGTCGCACGTCAAAGGCTACGCAGACGAACGCTCAGACATCGATATCTGCCTCATCCTGCACGAGAGTGCCGACCGCACTCCGGTCTACAGGCGCATGCTCACGGCGGGGGAACGCTACGATATCGTCATCTTCGACGAGATCCCCTGGTATCTCAGGGGTGCAGTTCTTGAGGCGCATACAGTGCTCTATGCCGAAGACCCGGGCGATCTGGACTTCTGGCTTTATCGGCAACGTGCTGTCTGGAAGGATATGAAGCGCCGGCAGATGCCGGTCCCGCCCGGGGATCTGCTCCGCCGCATCCCCTCATGACCGCCGGCTCAAACAGGTAGTCGAGGAGTTGAAGGCCGGGAAGTTATCTCCCCGTCACTGCAGCCTGCAGGACTCCTCGTAGGACTTCCTGCAGCCCGGGCAGAGCACCCGGGCCTTCTCGAGGTCCGGGTAGTTCTCCTCAGTGATCTCGTCGCAGGCCGCCCCGCAGATCTCGCACCAGAACTCCTTTGTCTCCTCTTTTTCTTCGCCCTTTAACTCGCGTTTTGTCATGCGATCATCCTCCCGGGTACCCGGGCGGGTCATTGCTCTCCTTCATCCATCATCATGCTTTCGTGTCACCAACGCCCCGTTCCGGCAAGATCGCGCCCCATCTCCCAGAACCGCTCCTGGACCTCCGGATCGAGGGCGAGGGACGACGGCCGGGTCCACCTGGTCGCTTCGAAGTACCTGCCGTTCACCTCACCGGCATCCGGAGAGAGAGCGAGGTGCGCCTCCACCTCCGCCCCCTTCTCCGGCGGGGCGCCGCCATCCCTTCCGTGGGTATAGGCCCGG
Source organism: Methanoculleus sp. (assembly GCA_018433835.1). Taxonomy (GTDB): domain Archaea; phylum Halobacteriota; class Methanomicrobia; order Methanomicrobiales; family Methanoculleaceae; genus Methanoculleus. Next base: position 2,799 of record JAHDQM010000024.1, on the reverse strand, counting down.
AGGAGCTTCGTGTCGATCACCCCCGGGTGGAGGCTGTTTGCCGTCACCCCCGTCCCCTCGAGGGTCCGGGCGAGCCGCGTGGTGAAGGCGACGACCCCTGCCTTCGATACGGCATAGGCATCGTAGGCGTCGTAGTCCTCAAAGCCCGGGAGGTTCTCCCGGTCGACCGACCGCACGCTCCGGTGGGCGATCGACGCGACGTTCACGATCCTCGAGAGTGTGCTTTTCTCAAGAAGCCCCAGGAGTTCGTGGGTGAGCAGGAACTGCGCGAGGAAGTTTACGGCAAACGTCATCTCGATCCCGCCGGGTAGAACCTCCCGCTCCGGCATGAAGACCCCGGCGTTGTTGATGAGGATGTCGAGCCGGTCGTACGCCCCCCGATCTCCTCTGCCAGATCCCTGACCCGCTCCTGCACCGAGAGGTCGGCGACGAAGAGGGCGAGCCGGTCGGAGCCGGTGGCCGCCTCCAGTTCCGCGAGGACTCTTCGGCCTTTCTCAGGGTCCCTGCCGTGGAGCAGCACACGATGGCCCTGCCGGGAGAGGACGCGTGCGGTCGCCTTCCCGATACCGTCCGTCGAGCCCGTAACGAGGATAGTCTGCTCCGCCATACGCGGCCTGATGCACGTTGTCTCTATTTGAACGTGCTGGTGCGGGAGATCGGTGCGCTCCTCCCTCCCGGGCTGGCGAACCGGATTGGATACCGGCCGGTATCCGGGCCGGATGCACCACAAAGATGCCGTTTTCCCGGATCGTGGTGCCCGACAAATCAAAAAGGTGATATGGCGCACCACAAACCTGTACTGCATGGTGCGATACTCGGTCACGATGGATGACGCCCTCGTGAAGGCGATCGACAGGATGCGTGAATTCCGGGGAATGTCCCGGTCGGAATGGCTCAACGACCTCTGCACGAAGTACCTCGACGGTGCATCGGCAAACGGCGTGCAGTCCGCGGTCCCCGCGGGGGCACCGCCTGCAAGCGTCCGGGAACCGAACATGACCGACTACGAGGCCGCCTGCGCCAACTTCACCATCGACGTCCCCGAACACTTCAACTTCGGCTACGACGTGATCGACCGGTGGGCCGAGACCGACCGGAACAAACTGGCGATGATCTGGGTGGACCAGGGGGGGAACGAGAGGAAGTACACCTTCCGCGACCTCAGGTACCTCTCTAACGGTGCCGCGAACATCCTCCTGAAGTACGGCATCAAGAAGGGCGACCGGGTCATGCTGATGCTCCCGAGGGTCCCGGAATGGTGGATCTTCGTCATCGCGCTCACCAAGCTCGGGGCGGTCTTCTGCCCCTGCCCGACGATGCTGACCCCAAAAGACATCAAATACCGCGTGCAGGCCGGGAAGTTCAGGATGATCATCACCAACCGCGAGAACGCCGAGAAAGTCGACGAGGTCGCCAACGCCTGCCCGCTGCTCAAAACCCTGTTCCTGGCGGACGGAGAGCGGGAGGGCTGGGCGAGCTACCCGCACGAGCTCGAGTACCCTGCACCGGTATCGCACCACAAGGTCAGCATGCCGGTCGCGAAGAGGACGAAGTCGACCGACCCGATGATGATCTACTTCACCTCGGGCACCACCGGCGAGGCCAAGATGGTGCTGCACGACAACAGCTACCCGCTCGGGCATATCATCACCGCCTCGCTCTGGCAGGACGTCACGGAAAACGACCTGCACCTGACGTTCTCGGATACCGGGTGGGCGAAGTGCGCCTGGGGCAAGATCTTCGGCCAGTGGATCGCCGGAGCCTGCATCTTCGTCTACGATATCCGGGGGAAGTTCGGCGCGACCGAGCTCCTCCCGCTGATCGAGAAGTACGAGGTGACCACGTTCTGCGCACCGCCGACGGTCTATCGGATGCTGATCCTCGCCGACCTCGACAAGTTCGACTTCCGGGACCTCCGGCACTGCTGCAGCGCCGGGGAGCCGCTCAACCCCGAGGTGATCCGCGTCTGGCAGGACGGCACCGGGCAGCCCATCTACGAGGGATACGGCCAGACGGAGACCGTCTGCTGCATCGCCACGTTCCCCTGCATGACGCATAAGCCCGGCTCCATGGGAAGGCCCGCTCCGGGCTGGCATATCGAGCTCCACGACGACGACGGCAACCAGGTCGGCCGCGGTGAGGAAGGGCGCATCGCGGTCAAACTCGACCCCCGGCCGGTCGGGCTCTTCGTAGAGTACCTGGACAACCCCGAAGCGAACCGGGAGTCGTTCCAGAACGGGTTCTACTACACCGGCGACAAGGCGCGTATGGACGAGGACGGCTACTTCTGGTTCATCGGGCGCGATGACGACGTCATCAAGTCCTCCGGCTACCGGATCGGGCCGTTCGAGGTGGAGAGCGCCCTCATGGAGCACCCGGGCGTCCAGGAGTCGGCGGTTGTCGGGTCGCCGGACCTCATCCGCGGGATGGTCGTCAAGGCCTTCATCGTCTTAAAGCCCGGCTACCAGCCGTCCGAATCGCTGGTCAAGGAACTCCAGGCCCATGTCCGGAACACCACCGCCCCGTACAAGTACCCGAGGTCGATCGAGTTTGTCCCGGAGCTCCCGAAGACGATATCCGGAAAGATCCAGAGGAACGTCCTGCGGGACCAGGAACTGCGGAAGAACAATAACGGGAACTGAACGGCTTCCCCGTTCATTTTTTTATGGGCGTGGTGGTGCGCAACTCGCCATCTGATGGTGTTCGAATTTCGTTTAGCCACATGCCCATGTACGGATTTCGTGGAGATATCGCCGTGAGGGGGGTGGGGACAGGGGAGGGGGGAATACTCCCCCCTCC
>JAHDQM010000003.1 GCA_018433835.1 Methanoculleus sp. | reverse complement strand
CCTGCCATGTTCTGACCGGTATCACCGAATCAGCCCCGATCTCTTCCCGAATCTGTCGATGCAGGTGTTCAGCGTCATAGCCCTTATCCATAACGTAGCACTCTGTTCTTCGGGTTTGTCTGATCAGTACTTTCGCATGGTGGTGGAGGTGTTCGGGGACAGACGTGAACTCGAACGTTTCACGATCCCGGGAGAGGGTGTCGCCATAGACCGAGGATGACTTCGCCGCGACGATCACGTTGAGCGTGCCGGTCACGTTCGCCTCGTTCGAGGCGAGGGGTCCTTCACTGACTGGGGCACGGAGGGGATGGCCGCCCGGTGGAAGACCCCGTCCGCCCCCGGGGAAGGAGTCGCAAGGTTTGAGCCAAGCCGGCCCCGCCGGTGACGATGCAGCGCATGAAGAATCTATGGCAGTGCCCCAGATTAGTGCTTTCAGAATTGGACCCGGGTATCCGGGTTTGATACAGATCTGCGAGGACATCTGCCGTCCTCCTCTCACCCCGGTCGAGATCCGGGAGGCCCCCGGACGTGGAGTGAGAATCACCCCCTGTCCTTTTGCATACGTTCCATGAGCGCCGTACAATCATCGAGATCGAGAGAGATCCCCTCTCCTTCGGCCCTGCGCGAGAACGACCGCGCAACGACGCAGAAGTACTCGCTCCGCCTGTCGTTGTGCCAGGAGACGAGGGGTGCCTTCCGCTGCAGCCCCGCAAAGACCTCTGCGGCATCGACCCCATCCTGCCATTTACACTCGCAGAACAGGATCCGGTACGGGTTCTCAGCAAGACAGACGATATCGATATCCTCTCCGCGGTGCCACCAGCTCCCGATCCTGGTGAATACGAACGGCAGGAAACCCTCTCCGTTGATGCGATCGAAGAGATCCGTCACCATCTCCTCGAAGTGCTTTCCGACATACCGCGCAAATTGCGGCCGGACGTACTGGTCCACAACCAGCGGGGCATTGCCGCGTTCGAGCATATCAAGATGGGGATTGACGAACGAGAACCAGAAGTCGAAGAGGTTGTCCGAGAGGAAGTAGAGCCCCTTTCTGCTCTTGTGGCCTTCGGTCACGGGAATGCGCCGGTGCACCAACTTCAGGTCGATAAGGATCGAGAGATACTTGTTGACGACACTCTTAGAAAGGCCGGTATCACTGCAGATGAGCCCGATCCGGTGGTTTCCCCCTGCAAGAGAGAAGAGGATGGAGAAGTAATACCTCGGTTCGACAAGTTCGGCCCTGAGCACGAACTCCACGTCCCTGAAGAGAAACGAATCTTCTCTCATCACCTTCTCCTCGATATTCTTCAGAATGTCCCATTCCGGATCGACGGCCATGATGTATGCCGGCGTCCCCCCAAAGACCGCGTAGAACTCGACCGCCTTCTTCATATTCCCTATATACTCAAGCACATGGATGAATCGAAGGGGCTGCAGGAGGATCTGCCCCGTCCTCCTGCCAAAAAGAGGGCTCCCATACTCCATGGTCGCGGACTCCATCATCGATATGCTCGACCCCGACAGAATGAGAAATATCCGGGTTTTCTTCAGGCGCCTGTCCCAGTATTCCTGAAGCATCGAGAGAAGTGAGGGGTCCTCCTTGATCAGATAGGGGAATTCATCGATGGCGATCACGACACTATCGGCCGCGTGCTGGATAAGGTACTCGAAAAAGCCGTCCCAGTCTGAAAAACCGTTTTTCTGAAGAAATGGATCTTTGAAATAGGCGCTCAGGTCTGCAGAAAATCTCCGGAGCTGCAGGTGTTTCGACTCTTCCCGTGCGACCAGGTGTATTCCTGTGACGCTACGGAGGAACTGGTCGATCAATTCGCTTTTCCCGACCCGCCGCCGGCCATAGAGCACGATGAACTCCGCACCGTCGCTCCCGTACCGCTCATGAAGGTGAGAGAGTTCCCGGCCCCGGTTGAGGAAGACACTCATAAGTAGTATACTATGGAGTGTACTATTTTATAGTTTATGGAGGATAGTGCTGGTGCCGGATCAGGAGACATCGGGGTGAGCAAAACGCGTGTCCTCACAAAAAGGGAGTTCTTTCATCTGACCGGCCCGGCGGCGAGGTTATCGATGACCACGACATCGTGGCGTTGTGATAGATGCGACGGACGGGACGTCCGGAGCTTGAGAAGCCATCAGGCTTTGGGGCGGGAGCACGAGCGCCGTTAGGTGCGGCTTGCAGTGTTCCGCAGGAACGGGGCAGGAGCACCGTTAGGAACGACGTTCCGAAGGAATGCGACTGCCCTATGGGCAGGAGTTTGAGCACCGATAGGTGCGAACGGAGTTCGAGCACCGGAGGTGCGAAGAGGGGCTGACGGGGAGGGGGGAGACCCCCCTCCCCCCAAGGCGATACCCACTGAAAATCCGTGGACGGGATGCGCGACTGGGGCAGGGCGGCAGGAGCGAAGAACCTTACGGGGTCTCCCAACACCCCCTTGGTTCCCCTCACATGCCCAAACCCGCTCACACCTCGTCGCCTCATAGGGGCACAGGCGTGGCACCGCCCGGGGCCGAAACCCACCCAGGAATTTACCCCTGCGCAGGTCGCTTCCGGTCGGGGTCCATATAGGATATCTCGAACCCGGGGACGACGACCCGCACCACCGGCACCGGGGTCCGTGAGAGGTCGCAGACGCAGACCCGGTCCGTATGGGGAGCGACCTCCTCGAGCACCCGCCGGATGTCGAGGTCGAACCGCCTGGTGCTCGCGTCGGGAACGTCGGCGATATCGACGGCATCTGCGTCGGCAAACCACATCCGGTTGATCCGCTTCAACCGTTCATACCCCGCCTTCCGAAGGATCATCTCCCGCTGTGGGTCGTTGCGGCCGCCCTGGAGATAACTTCCCCGGCTCTGGGCGACCTCGGTCAGGGCGCGGAGCGCTGCGATCTCGGGGCAGGTGTGCGTCCCCGACCCGATGACGAGCATCGCCGGGTCTTTCGTGACAGTGTCGTCCGCAGCGGCCGCGACCGTGGGGATGCCGGTCTTTCCGTCAAGCAGCCAGAGGTGGACATCGATCCCGTTCTCCTCGAACCGGTCGAGGACCTCGCGGGCGGCGCATTCCTTCTCGATGGCGAGGCGGCAGCCGAGGGCGCGGTTCTGGTCGGCAATGCTGAGCGCGTCCCGCTCGATCACCTCAAAGAGGGCATGCAGGATCGCCTCCTCCACGACGTTTCCCGACGCAAGCCCGTTCGAGTCGCTCCGGAAGAGGGGTATTGCCATGCCGAGCGAGTCGTAGGGGTGGAAAACGGCGTTGCTCGGGACGTAGGCCTCCTCGTCGTTTAAGATATCCCACACCGGCGTCCAGTGGACCTTCTCCCCCTGCTCGAGCTTCCGCGGCAGGAACAGGTCTTCGGGATACACCGCCCGCCCCGGGCCGATCTCCTCGTAGGTCGCATACTCCATCCGGTCGCCACGGTACTCGGCGCAGTAACGCTCGAGCGCCTCCATCATCGCCGAGACCCGGGCGTGGACCGGTTCCTTTCCCTTTCCCGCGTGGACTCGAACCGCTCCCCGAGCCGCTCCCGGCCGAACCGCCGCAAAAACCGGGATCCCGACCCGGTCCAGGGGAGTGACGTCGACTATCTCGGTAACGCCGATCTCCGTCATCAACGGCTCCACGGTGGCCAGGGTCTCCTCCGGAGATCGGGAGCGGTGCGTCCCGTCAAAATACAGCTTCTCTACCGGACGAATCGTGATTGGCATTCAAGATACCTTGGAGGTGATACCTTAATAGTATGACAGATGTACCCTACCACGTTATGAGCACGGATGATGTGGCGGTGGGCGCAGTCGTCCGGTACCCCCGCACCGGCACGACCGGGAAGGTCGTGCGGGTCGAGGAGATCGACGGCTGGAAGTACGCCGAGCTCGACAGCACCGGACTCTACTACCGGGTGGACGAGCTCATCGGCGCCGACAAAGCGGCCGGGGACGCGGAGAGAGAGGACCGCTCTCTCGAGGATTACTTAAAAGAGCACGAAGAACTCCAGAAGCAACTCGAAGAGGTGTGGGAGAAGGGGATCGACCAGAGCTGCGAAGGCGGCGGTTAACCTTCGATCGGTATGGTGGTGAGTTTCACCGCCTCGACACCTTTCTGTGCCATCAGCCTCTCGGTAATATCCTTCAGTACGGCCCCGTCCCCCCGGATCAGGATCACTTCGAGGCACTTGTTGTGGGTCACGTGTGAATGAAGGGATGCCTGGACATTGTGGGCGTACTGGTGCTGTATCTCGGTGAGCGTCTGGAGCAGCCCCCGCTGGTCATGGTCGTAGACCATGGTGATGACGCCCTGACGCTCTCCTTTTACATCGGAGATCCACTGGTAGTGAGTGATGTAGCTTCGTATTGAATCCCGTATTCCTTCGGATCGGGAGGAATATCCCCGGAGGCTCAGGATCTCGTCGAATTTGTCGAGAAGGTTCTTGGGTAGAGAGATCCCGATACGTGAAAGTTCGGTATCACCTGACATATTGCGATCAGTTTTCATATATCTCTTCATGGGGTATAAATATTCGCTAACAACCAGAGTATTATTCATACTTCGTATGCCGAACGGGCGGTGACAAACGAGAGATCGCCCGGCGCGCAGTATAAAAGCGCGCCAGGGAACGGCAAAGTAATCCCTACTGATTATGTATAAGTAGTGTCACTATATATTGGGTAAGGAGGTTCGAAAACTTTTGCGAGATGCATTCATTCCCGGTGTCAATATTGGGCTCGTGGGTCATGTCGATCACGGCAAGACCACCCTGGTCAGCGCGCTGACCGGTACCTGGACAGACAGGCACAGCGAGGAGATCAAGCGCGGCATCTCCATCCGGCTTGGTTACGCGGATACAACTTTTTACAAATGTGAGGAGTGCAAGGGGACGGAGGCCTATTCCTCCCATCCCGAATGTCCGAAATGCGGAGGAAAGGCAGTCCCGTTCCGGACGGTTTCGTTCGTCGACGCCCCCGGCCACGAGACGCTGATGGCGACGATGCTCTCCGGTTCCGCACTGATGGACGGTGCGATGCTCGTTATCGCTGCAAACGAGATCTGCCCGCAGCCCCAGACCAAGGAGCACCTGATGGCGCTCGAACTGATCGGCATCAAGAAGATCGTCATCGTCCAGAACAAGATCGACGTGGTCACACAGGCCGAGGCGCTTGAGCACTACAAACAGATCAAACGGTTCATCAAGGGCACCATTGCCGAGAACGCACCCATCATCCCGGTCTCCGCACAGAAAGGAGTCAATATCGGTGCCCTGATCCAGACCCTCGATACGGTCATCCCGGAGCCCGAACGAAACCCGGACGTCGACCCGCTACTGCTCGTCGCACGGTCGTTCGATGTCAACAAACCCGGCTGCAGCTGGCGGGACGTGAAGGGCGGCGTCATCGGCGGCTCGCTCATCCGGGGAGTCCTGCACGAGGGGGACGATATCGAGATCCGGCCCGGCCGGCAGGTTCAGATCGAGAACCGGACGAAGTGGGAGCCGATCGAGACGAAGATCACCTCCATCAACGCCGGCAAGACCAGCGTGACCGAGGCGTCGCCCGGGGGTCTCCTCGGCGTCGCGACGAAACTCGACCCGGCACTGACGAAGAGCGACGCCCTCGCCGGACAGGTGGCCGGGCTCGTGGGGAAACTGCCGCCGGTCTGGGAACGGCTGAAGTTCGACGTCACGCTCATGGACCGGGTGGTCGGCGCGGACAGCGAGCAGATCATCGAGCCGTTGAAGCATAAAGAGCCGCTGATGCTCTCGGTCGGGACCGCCGTCACCGTCGGCGTGATCGTGAACACGAAAAGGAACCAGGTGGAGGTCCAGCTGAAGCGGGCGGTCTGCGCGGAGGTCGGCGCACGGATCGCTATCAGCAGGCAGGTCGGCGGACGATGGCGGCTGATCGGCATGGGGATTCTGGTCGAGTGAGGGCGCTCCTCGACACGAACGCCCTGCTGATGCCGGCCCAGTTCGGGATAGACCTGTACGACGAGCTTATGGCCCTCTTCGGGGACTTCGAGCCGATAACGCTCGAAGAGGTGGTCGGCGAACTCTCGGGGCTCGCCCGGGGCCGCGGCCGCGATGCCGCTGCCGCCCGCGTAGGTCTCGCGATGGCCCGGCGCTCGAAGATCGTGCCGAGCGGGAGTACCGCAGAACGTGTGGACGACCGGGTGATCGAGTATGCCCGACGGGAAGGATGCATCGTGGTGACGAACGATCGCCAGCTCAGGAATGCTCTCCTTGGCAAGGGGATCGACGTTGTTTCGATGCGAAGAGAGAGAACATTGGAGCTGATGAGGGGGTAGTGAAATCATGTACTATAAGATGACGCTGGAGGACAAGGTGCGCGTTCCGCCGCACCGTCTCGGGGAAGACCTGGAGAGGGTCATCCTCAACGTATTGCAGGAGCAGCTGGAAGGCAGCATCGCAAAGGAGATCGGCATCTTCATTGCGGTCACGAATATTCTCAACGTCGGCGAGGGGGAGCTGATCCCCGGCGACGGCGCCGTCTACTACGACGTCAGGTTCGAGGCGGCGGTGCTCCGCCTGGCGCTCCAGGAAGTGATCGAGGGCGAGGTGGTGGAGACGACGAGTTTCGGCGCCTTCATCAGCCTCGGACCCATCGACGCCATGCTCCACGTGAGCCAGATATCGGATGAATATATCAACTACGACGAGAAGAACGGCAGGCTGATCTGCCAGGACTCGAAGCGGTCCATCGCCGTCGGCGACGGCGTCCGGGCCCGGATCGTTGCACTCTCGTTGAACGAGCGTGAGCCCAGAGAGAGCAAGATCGGCCTCACCATGCGGCAGTCGGGTCTCGGGACCTCGACCTGGCTGGAAGAGGAACTCGAAGAGGAGAAGAGGAAAGGAGCGGCATAACATGGTCGTGCGTAAGAAGGTGGTCAGGGTCTGCCGCGAGTGCCACCGGGTCGTGGAAGGGGAGAGCTGCGTGATCTGCGGCACGACCAACCTGAGCGAAGACTGGGCGGGCTACGTCGTGATCATCGATCCCGAGCACTCGGAGATCGCAAAGAAGATGAATATCACCATGGCCGGCAGGTACGCACTGAAGGTCCGTTGATGCTCCGGTTACCCGAAGCGCACCGGGGTCTCTTCAAGAAACCGTTCGGCACCCTTTATGAGAGTATCGGGGAACTCCTCGCCCGGCTCGAAGGCCGGGCGGTCTACGCCGTCGGCGACGTGGTGACCCACAATCTCCTCGCCGCGGGAGTCGTCCCGGATATCGCCATCATCGACGGCTACACGATGCGCACGCCCTGCAACCGTTCGCCCCTGCTCCGGGCGAGAAGGCTGACGGCGAAGAACCCTCCCGGCACGATCACCGACGAACTCGCGGACGCGATCGATACGGCGGTCCGGAACCCTCCCGGGGTGATCTTCGTCGAGGGCGAGGAGGATCTCGCGGTCATCCCGCTCGTCCTCGCCGCGCCGATCGGGACTGCCGTCCTCTACGGCCAGCCGGGGGAGGGGGTCGTCCTCCGGCTCGTTGACGCGTCGGCGAAGCAGGAGGCCGCGTCTATGCTGAACTGTTTCGTGCGCGAGTGAGGGGGCGCGGCGAAACCCGTCCCCGCGCCCCATCCCAGAGTATAAATAAACCCGTCGACAATATTTTAGGGATATTGATGGACTTCGAAATTACCCACGATGTGAGGAACGAGTTGTTGAACAGGAGAGAGGTTTCGTTTACTCTCACCTTCGACGGACCGACGCCCTCGCGGAAGAGCATCCAGGAGAAGCTTGCCGCGCTGCAGAACAAGGATGTGAACCTCCTCGTGCTGGACCTTGAGCGGACCCGGTTCGGGAAGATGGAACTTCTCGGCCGTGCCCGGATCTACGACGACGGGGATAGCAAGAAGTCGACCGAGCGGGAGTACCTGCTCAAGCGCGGCGAGCCGAAGGCTGAGAGCGAGGCTTGAAGAGAATGGCGGTCAAGAGATACGAGTGCTACGAGGTCAAGGGCGATGCGGCGGTTCTGCAGAAGCGGCACTGCCCCCGGTGCGGCCCCGGCGTCCTGATGGCCGAGCACAAGGACCGCGTGGCCTGCGGCAAGTGCGGCTACACCGAGTTCCGGAAGTAGGTCCTCACCCTGATACCAATACGGCCGCGACCCATGAACTGTGGTCGCGGCCGGTCTTTTTATAACGGAACGAACGGAGCGATACCTGTTTTATGCCGGATGTAATACCCGATGACGGTCTGGTGCTGGGTCTTGAGGGAACCGCGTGGAACCTCAGCGCCGCCCTCTTCGGGGAAGACCTGGTCGCTCTCCATTCGTCGCCCTACGTCCCGCCGAAGGGTGGGATCCACCCGAGGGAGGCCGCGCAGCACCACGCCTCGGTGATGAAGGAGGTCGTCTCCCGGGTGCTCGTGGAGCCGGAACGGATCCGGGCAGTCGCCTTCTCCCAGGGGCCCGGGCTCGGTCCCTCCCTCCGGACGGTGGCGACCGCCGCACGCGCCCTCTCGATCGCCCTCGGCGTGCCGCTCATCGGCGTCAACCACTGCGTGGCGCACGTCGAGATCGGGAGGTGGGCAACCGGGTTTTCGGACCCGATCGTACTTTATGCGAGCGGCGCGAACACGCAGGTGCTCGGCTACTTAAACGGCCGCTACCGGATATTCGGGGAGACGCTGGATATCGGTCTCGGGAACGCGCTCGACAAGTTCGCCCGGAGCCACGACCTCCCGCACCCGGGCGGGCCCGCCATCGAGAACCTCGCGCGCGAGGGTGACTACGTCGAACTCCCCTACACGGTGAAGGGGATGGATCTCGCTTTCTCCGGGCTCGTCAGCGCCGCCCAGGAGAGCAGCGCGCCGCTCGAGGACGTCTGCTTCGGCCTGCAGGAGACCGCGTTTGCGATGTGCGTCGAGGTGACGGAACGGGCGCTCGCGCATGCCGGCAAGGACGAGGTGCTGCTGGTCGGCGGGGTCGGCGCGAACGGACGGCTGCAGGAGATGCTTGCTGTGATGTGCGAAGACCGGGGAGCGGCGTTCGCCGTCCCGGAGCGGACATACCTCGGCGACAACGGCGCGATGATCGCCTACACGGGCAAGATCATGCTGGAGCACGGCGTCGTGCTCCCCCTCGAGGAGTCGCAGATCCGGCCGGGCTTTCGGGCGGACGAGGTGGAGGTCGCCTGGCGGACGGAGCCCGGCGAGGTCTTTGCCGCCGGGCCGCACGAGGGGGGCGTCGCCCGGGGCGCGGAGGCGGTCGTGGAGATCGGGGAGGAGGATGTGGTCAAGCGCCGGACGAGCAAGCGCTACCGGAATCCGGCGCTTGACCGGCGCCTTATCGCAGAACGGACCCGGGCCGAGGGCCGCCTGATCGCGGCGGCCCGGCGGGCGGGCGTCCCCACCCCGGTGATCCGGGATATCACCGCGGACACGATCGTCATGGAGCGCATCGAGGGCGAGGTGCTGAAATACGTCGCCGCGCCGGGGACGATCCGCCTCGCGGGCGAGGCGGTCGGGAAGCTGCACGGGACGGGGATCGTCCACGGCGACCTGACGACGAGCAACATGATCGTCCGCGACGGCCAGTGCGTCTTGATAGACTTCGGGCTTGCGTCGACGTCCTCAGAGGTCGAGAGCCGCGGGGTCGATCTTCACGTCTTCTTCCAGACGCTCGAGAGCACCACGGAGAACTTCGAGGAGTTGAAGGAGGCCTTTATCAAGGGGTACGCGGGCGTGTTCCCGGGGGCGGACGTGGTTCTTGTCCGGGAGCACGAGGTCGAACTGCGGGGGCGCTACCTGTGAAGCTCGCGGTGGTGACGAGCAACGCCAACAAGGCGCGGGAGGTGGCCGCCTACTTTGCGGGGGTGCTGGAGGTCGAGTACGTCCCGCTGGAATGCCCGGAGTTCCGCCACGACGATGTCGGGGAGATCGCCCGGGCGAAGGCGGAGTTCGCCTACCAAACACTCTCCCGTCCGCTAATCGTCGACGACACCGGCCTTTTCATCGACGCGCTCCGGGGGTTTCCCGGGCCGTACGCCGCCTACGTCCACGACACCATCGGGAACGCAGGGGTCCTGAAACTCATGGGGGGTGTGGAGGACAGGAACGCCCACTTCGAAACGGCGATCGCGTTCGCGCGCGAGGACGCCATCCAGATCTTCCGGGGAATCCTCCCCGGGACGATCGTCGCCCCCCGGGGGGAGGAAGGGTTCGGCTACGACCCGATCTTCGAGCATGGCGGGCAGACGCTCGCCGAGATGCCGCTTGCCGAGAAGAGCCGGATCTCTCATCGGGCACGGGCGCTCGAGGCGTTCCGCGCCTGGGTCGAGCGGGAGGCCAGGGGCGGCAGAACTGTTAATAGTAGCAAGAACGAATAGTACCAAACTGACAAGTGGTGTTTTCAACATGGCAAGATTTCCTGAAGCTGAAGCGCGTCTGCTCAACGTAAAGATCTGCATGAAATGCAACGCCCGGAACGCAATCCGCGCGACCCGCTGCCGCAAGTGCGGCTCGGACGAGCTCCGGGCCAAGTCCAAGGAACGGAAGGCGTAACGCACCCGGCCGCGCAGAGGCGGTTCCGGCATACTCTTTTTCGTGCAGGTTATGGGTGAGCGGGAGCGTCCCGTCGTTCAGGCGCTGTAGTAGGTGACCTTTCTGCCCTCTTCGCTGTACTCGCCCTTGTACGTCTCGATGTTTCGCTTGTAGCCGATCCGCTCCGCAAAACCGAGGTCGCGGAGTCGTTCGCGGACCCACATCACGTCCGCCTCGTCCGCCCAGTCCCGGGTGTAGACGTAGATGACGAACCGCTCGTCGCGCGAGTCCGGGTTCGGTTTGGCGGTGCTGACTTTCGCGGACATCCCGAGCAGCCCCTTCGCCGTCTCGTCCCGGACCTTCCTCCACGCCTCGTCCACCTCTTCGGCGGGGACGAAGATGAGCCATTTCCCCACCTGCTCGTCGTCGAGGCCTCTCGCCGCGGGCCCCGGGGCGTCCTGGACTATCCAGTACATCCGGGTCGTCTTCGAGGGGAAGACCCCTTCGCCCGCCCTGAGGGGCGCGTAGATTGCATCGATCCCGCCGAACCGGCTGAGAAGCGCCCCGGCAAGTTCCGGGTAATCTTCCTGGAACCGCCCGAAAATTTCGCGGACGTCGGCTTCAAAATCAGTCCCCTGTTCGACGAGTTCGAACAGGTACGGACCCCTGGTGCGGAGTTCGCGGTTGAGGAAGATCTCAAAGATCCCGTACGCGATCTCGGCCAGGGACTCCGGGTTGATCCCTCCCATACGTACTGGTAACTACCGGGCCGGTAAAAATGGTTCTGAAGTGTTATCGGCCGAGCCTTTCTGCAACAAGCTCCGCGGCACGCTCCCCGGACAGAAGCATCCCCCCGAAGATCGGTCCCATGCGGCACTCCCCGGCAACGGCGTTCGCCGCCATCCCGGTAACGAAGAGGCCGGGGAAGACTTCTTTCGTGTGGTCGAGGATCCGGGACTCGGCACGCTCGGCCCACATGAAACTCTCGCCCTTCACCTTGAGCCCGCCGCCTTTACGCTCGATCATCCGGGCGATCACGGCGTCGTGGCCGGTCGCGTCGACAGTGCAGGTGCAGGCCACGGTGAGCGGGTCGACGTGCAGCCCGGCCATGTCGACCGGCGTCCAGTTGATGACGAGGCCGCCGACCCTGCCGTCGTCCCGGACCATGACGTCCTCGACGGTGGTGAGGTTGAAGAACTCGACGCCGGCGTCGCAAGCCGCCGCGGTGAGTTTGGCGACCGCCTCGACCGATTTCGCGACGTAGTAACCCTCCTCGAACTCCCGGTAGGCGATCTCGAACCGGTCCAGAAGTCGCCGTGCTTCTTCCTGGACGACGATCCGGGGAAACATCATCCCGCCGCCCCACATGCCGCCCCCGATGCTGAGTTTCTTCTCGATGAGTGCACACGAGACGCCCTTTTCGCCGAGGAGCGCGGCACAGGTGAGCCCCGAGGGGCCCCCGCCGATGACGGCGGCGTCCATTTCGAGGTGGTCGATGAGCGCCCTGTGCCGCTCCACGAGAATCGCCCTGCTGATGGTCACTTCGTTCAGCGTCATCGATTCTTATCTATAGCGCCGGAGAGTGATAAGGACACTGGCGCACGGCGGAAACGCACCGGATTGACGGTTCAAACGGAAGCAACCGCCGAGAGTGGCATAGGCCTTAATAGCGATCCGGCACAATATATCCCCGTCATGAAGTGGACGCGCGACTTCGGTCTCACGATGAGGATGTTCTTGACGTCGTTCCTGCTCCTCATAGTCTACCTGATCTTCCTGGGCGTCCTTTCCGCCCTGGGATTTTCCTTTGAATTCCTCCTGTTCGCAGCCGCCGCGATGGCATTCGTCCAGTACTTCTTCTCCGATCGGCTGGTGCTCTGGAGCACCGGCACCCGGATCGTCGAAGAGGACGAGTACCCGGAACTGCACCGGATGATCGAGGGCCTCGCCGCAAAGGCCGGCCTCCCTAAGCCGAAAGTGGGGGTCACGCCCTCCCCGGTCCCGAACGCATTCGCGACCGGGCGGAGCCCGAGCCATGCCGTGGTGGCGGTCACCGACTCGATCATGCGGACGCTCAACCGCGACGAGCTGGAGGCGGTGCTCGCCCACGAGATGTCGCACGTGAAGAACCGGGACATGCTGACGCTGACGATGGCAAGTTTCCTATCGATGCTCGCCTTCCTGATCATGCGGAACTGGATCTTCATCGGGCTCTTCAACAACCGCGACAACAACATGGGCGCGCTGATCCTGGTCTACATCGTTTCAATCGTCGTCTGGGTGGTGAGCACCCTCCTCACCCGTGCGCTCTCCCGCTACCGGGAGTTTGCGGCCGACCGGGGCAGCGCCATCCTGACGGAGAACCCGCGGGCACTGATATCGGCGCTCCAGAAGATCAGCGGCCGGATGGACTACATCCCTGCCGAGAAGAAACAGGAAGTGGAGGGCGCGAACGCCTTCTTCATCATCCCGGCCCTCTCGGGGAACACCCTGATGGAGCTCTTCTCCACGCACCCGCCGCTCGAGAAGCGGGTGGCCGCCCTCGAGGAGCTGGAAGCGCAGCGGCGCGGGTACTGAGCCCGCCCGGGTTCTCTTCACCCAATATTTAATATTCAGCACGGTCTATCTATGTAGGCAGACGTGCATTCGCATCGATGGTCTAGTGGTATGACTTTGGCCTTCCAAGCCAATAGCCCGGGTTCAATTCCCGGTCGATGCATGGGGCTCGTGGTCTAGCTGGTTATGACGTCGCCTTCACACGGCGGAGGTCTCGAGTTCGAATCTCGACGGGCCCACTCGCTAATCGGGGATATCGTCACAATCGCAGACTGAATCCCCTTTTCCGCTCCTTTTATCAACTCATCTATGAAACGGGACGCATTCGTAACGTTGTTTTTCAGAAAATCATTCGCTTTCTGACTCAGGGTAATGTGCCGGGTAACGCGGTTTTGCTCGGATTTCGGTTCTTTTGCCATTTTCTCTTTTCTCCGTTTTCCTTTCTCCTATGGCCATGTTTGGCCATTTATGGCCATACTTTCTGGTATACCGAAGATTCAGTGTAAGGGGTCTTAAAGAGGTGGTAACCAAAAAGGGGCCGTAAAAGGGCGCTAACCGCATGTCTTTCGGATGTCCGAAAGTGTCCGCACACTTTCGGGCGGCCAAACATTCCAAGAGGGCGGGAAGGGATCTCAAACCCGGGAGTAGGACAATATCCGCCCGCAGCACGTATGAATTATGATCATTCGTAGGAACGTATAAATATCCTGAGGACATAAAGAGATCTATGACCTTTGATATCGATGAACACCGCGCAAACGAGCGATTCGAGGAGATCGCGCGGAAGCATCGGTTAGATCCTGTCATCCTCCGGAATATCATGATCGAGCGGAACAAGGGTTACAATAATGCAGAAATCGCGGAGCACCTTGACCTCAATAAAAACACCGTGGGTAAATATGTCAGTGCTTTGAATGCGATGAGTGAGGAGGATCTACGGACTCTCCTGCTCATCATCGCAATCATAGGTGCAGGGGCATTCCTCCTTGCCTTTGCAGCGGCTATGATGAAACCCCCTGGAGGACCGTAAGGTGAAGCATCTTTGCGGGGGGGTAAAAGGACCTCCAGGAGGTGAAAATGCAATGAATGGTTACAAGAAGGATGAACGTGCACTTCCGGCGGCAAACCACGTGCACGTCCACATGCCGACAATCATCGTGACCAAAGACGCACCGAAAGTTCTCGCAGGCGTCATCTTTGGCGTGCTGCTTGGCGTCGCGGTTATGTCGGTGATTAGGTAGGGGTAACACCCCAACAAACTCTCTTTCTTTTCTTGAAAAATAACTCTTTCCCTCACGCTGCTGTGTTGCATAAGTCTGGTCCTTCGACCCAAACGTAGAAGATGCCGGACGTCCCGCCCGCCCCTTCATGCCACCGAAAGAACGCTGGGGACGCCCGTATCCTGACAATCGTGACTGGAGTATATATAATGAACTCCTGGTCAAGCGCGGTGAGTTCTTTCTTTCACTTGACTTCATCGACCAGTGGGATGAGCAGCTCGCCCGGATGAACGCTGGCAAGCCGGGTCGACCATTTCAGTATCCTGACTCATTCATTGAATGGATGGCCCGTATT
>JAHDQM010000055.1 GCA_018433835.1 Methanoculleus sp. | reverse complement strand
CGTATCACGGTAGTCCGTACCAAGAACCTCCCGGAAGAGAAGGATCGCCAGCAGTTGATGCTGCGTATACGTTCTCCGGGAGTATTTGCAGGAATAGAGAGGTATTCGGGAAGAACGGACTGCTTGAAGACAGGCTTTGATTAGGTTGATATATCTGTTCGTCGACACTATCTCTGCTCCTTGTGCTTGATTTGGTCATTAACTCAAGGAGCAACGATTTTATAGATCTTTCCCCTGCAGACGGGAACGGCCGACGCTAGGGTTTCAACAAAGCCATAATTTGATTATAACTTCAGGTCTGTGGGACGAATTTGAGCGTTCAAAGGAATATTCGGATAGGAAAAAAGAGGATCTGATTAGTTATGCTTGGGATTATTTAATTAAGGACTTGTGCAAGTGGTTTTTCGATGGGGAATTACTTACAAAACATACTATTGAAGAGTATGAATCAGCCATCCGAACTATGGCAAAAGAAAATCGATTTCAAAGACGTATTTTGTCGAGATGCTTCGGGGAAATGTTACACAATAAGATCCGAGCAAGAATAGTCCCGTCAAATTCTGGTGTGACCTATATGTTCCAAGCGAATAATCCAAATGTAAGCCGCGAGGATAGACGGGCCGAATTAGAGATGAGATGTATTGTTGCGCGTGGAATTATCCAGAAGAATAAAATTGTCATAGGTATTGCAACTGAACAACGTGAGTCACCTAATGAGCAGGTATCATATGATTTGATGCATTATACTCTAGAAGAATGGACACCAAAAATGCAAAAAATATCCGATACGATTCAACAAGAGAGGAGTTATTTTAAAGAGACGGTGAAAAGCGATTCTACAGAGTATGAATGCCCGCAGGGCAACTAGAATCCAGATATATTCTGGCTGAAGTATGAGAATTTAGGGATACTAAGAACCCGTCTGATCTAGATGTGATCGCACAAGGAGATTGCAGAGAATCTGGAGACAATATAGAAACGATTTAGCAGCATCGGCTTTGTAGAAAAGCTCGATCACGAGCAGCGCTCGTCCTGGCGTGATCGTTCTTCTGATATTGTAGAGGATGAGCTTGATCTTGATCTCCTTTGCCTGATTCCGGTATTTTCTGGCTTTGAGGTTCTCTCCGAGTGTT
>JAHDQM010000036.1 GCA_018433835.1 Methanoculleus sp. | reverse complement strand
CATCTGAACCATACTCAAGGCAAAAATGGTGAAACGGCTTTCCATTGGGTATCGCCACTCGGGGGAGGGTCCGAGGAGGTGCGACCGGAGGGAGTTTGAGACACTCGAAGAGTTTCGAGCGGGTGTCCCCCTCCCGGTAACGGCATTTTGGGACAACTTCTTCTGGAATAGAGCCCGCTTGAATATCTCCCTTTCCAGGCAATGCCTTCGATACGGGAAACCCGATCTCCACAGCGAGATTTTGCATATCCCTGTTGTGATAAGCCACGTACGGAACGTCCGATAGATATTCCCCCAGTTCTTTCAGATAAGCAGCCATTTTGCCGTAACTTTCACCAATCAGCATGGGTAAATTTTCTACTTTTGTTTTGATGCGGATCGATAAGGTTGGTTGCTCCCTTTTTCGTAAAATATCAATGTTCGATACTCTTGGCATCTTACTCCTCCGGTTCGGTATGCGATATCGTTCTGCTCCCTGACGACGCCTCTCTTTTCCTGTAAGCAGTCTGAGCTCCGTCTTCCGGTCTGATGATTCCTCCTCCCCTTCAAATACTTTCTGCCGGCGGCCCTGCTCCTCGTTGAGTTGCACTTCCAGTGGACGAACGGCATGCCTTCCATTACTCTACCTCAGGGCGCCCGGCTATGGTCAGCAGGGACCGGTCGGGCACCTCATGCGTGCCGGTTGAGCCCAAATCAGCCCCATCAACCGCGTTAAGATCGAATCCCCTGCCACCATGCCCGACCGGTCCCCGTCCGGCAGATAAGATTCATATCCCGCGCCGCCAACCCACCAACGATCACCATGCCGTACTCGGTCGTGACGGGGGATGTCTTTTCGGCCCACGACAGTCCCGGCCACCCCGAGTCGCAGGCACGCCTCGATGCCGCCCTCGCCGGGGTGCCGGCCGACGCCCGCCGCATTGCCCCCGAACGGGCGACGCTCGAAGACCTGTCACGGGTGCACACGCGCCGGCACATCGAGGCCATCCGCTCGCTCTGCGGGGAGTGCCCCCCTGGTCGGGCCTGTTACCTCGACCCCGACACCTACGTCACCCGGCAGTCGTTCGATGCGGCCCTGTACGCGGCGGGGGCCGCACGGCAGGCGGTGGAACGGGCGCTCGACGGCGAGCACTGTTTCGCCCTGGTCCGCCCGCCGGGGCACCATGCCGCGCCGGACCGGGCCATGGGATTCTGCCTCTTCAACAACGCTGCCGTTGCGACGGCCCGGGCGCTTGGCGAGGTCGACCGGGTGGCGATCGTGGACTGGGATCTGCACCACGGGAACGGGACGCAGGCAGCGTTCTACACCTCGGACAGGGTGCTCTACTGCTCGGTCCACCAGGCGGGGATCTTTCCCGGGACAGGCTGGCCGGAGGAGCGGGGAGCCGGCCCGGGCGTCGGGTATACCGTCAACGCCCCGCTTGCGGCAGGCTCGGCCGGTGCCGACTACGCCCTGGTATTCGGGGAGATCTTCATCCCGGCGCTCCGGCGCTTCAAGCCGGACGTCGTGGTGGTCTCGGCGGGGCAGGATACGCTCTCCGACGATCCGCTCGGTTCGATGCAACTTCGGCCCGGCGATTTCGGAGCCCTGACCGGGATGCTGGCGGACGCGGGTCCTGTGGCTCTCGCCCTCGTGCTCGAAGGGGGTTACGGCCGGTCGCATGCAAAGGCCGTCGGAGCGATAGTTGCCGCCCTCGACGGAGTGCGTCCTCTATCCGGGAGCGGCGAGGCGAAGACGAGCACCCGGCAGTTCGTGGAGGCGTATGCCGGCGGCGGGCGTGCGGTCCCCCAATGACGGGATCAGGTTCATCATCTCCCGGGTAGATTGGGTGACGGTGAACCATATGCCTGATCGAGCCCTGATCTTCGCAGGTATCCTTGTCGCGCTCGTCATCGCTCCGGCGGCCTCCGCCGTCACGGTGTATCCGGGGAGCGAGGTGACGCTCGGAGGGACGAGCACGGGGAGTGACACCGTTTATCTCTTCGTGACCGGCCCGAACCTCCCCGCCAGCGGCGGGCGGCTTGAAGACCCGCAAACACCCGTCCGGTCGGGGGACCCGGCCAGTTTCACGACGGCGACGGTCGGTGCCGACGACCGCTGGACCTACCGATGGAGGACGGGTGAGGCCGGGCTCGATCCCGGGACCTACACCGTTTACGCCGTGGAAGCACCCGTCGATCGGTCGAACCTCTCCGGCCACGGTTACACGACCATTCCCGTCACCCTCGGGACACCCCCGGGAGCCCCGGTGACGCCGACCGCTGCTGTGCCTACCGCGACACCAACGGTACCGGGGACCCCTGCGACGCCGACAGCCACAGCTTCGGTCACGCCGACGGCAGCGGCGCCTGTCGCCGCCGTCTTCACGACGGCCGGTGCGGTGCTTGCTGCGGCGCTCCTGCTCTCGCGGAGGTGATGTTTCCGGGAGAGGGCTCCCGGAAAATATATATTCATAAATGTACTATTTTGTACAACAATGTGCAACATATTGCAGGGGTCTTCCGCCCCGTCCGTCGCCTCCGGGAACGTCCCCGGAGGACTCTTCCGGCCTCGAAGACCAGAGGTCTTCTCACGCTCCGCGCCTCGCACCGGTCGGTGCTCACGCTCACTTACGTTCGCGCCTCGCACCGGTCGGTGCTCACGCTCACTTACGTTCGCGCCTCGCACCGGTCGGTGCTCACGCTCACTTACGTTCGCGCCTCGCACCTCTGACGGTGCTCGAACTCCTGTCCGAAACCCTTCGGGTTTCTCAAGCTCCGGCCCTATGGCCCGTCGCACCCTGCGGACAGTCGTTCCTACCGGAGCATCGCGTTCTCTCCGGTCACGCTGGCGTCCGCACTGATCGCCGCATATACCCTATCCGTTCGTTTGTTGAATCCCATACTGTGAAACCGATACCATGAAATCGAGAGATATTGCAATTGTCGGCATACTCCTTGCCATAGGGGCCATCATCAGGTACATGTCCCTCCTGATCCCCGGCCCCATCGTATCGAACCTCGTGATTGCCTTCTATAGCCTCGCCATCATCCTCATCGTGCCCACGTTCCGTGAGGCGCTCGGGATCGGTGTTGTGGCCGGCGTCGTCTGTGCCCTTCTCAGCCACTCGATCTTCCCGCCCGCAAACCTGATCAGTGAACCCATCGGTGCGGTCGTCTGTCTTGCGGCCTACCTGGTGCTGAGAGACCGGTTCGTTCTCGCCCCGGCAGTGACGACGCTCATTGCCACCTTCGCGAGCGGATTCTCCTTCATCCTTGTCGCCATCATCGCCGTGGCCCCGACCGTCCTGGGCAGGTTCGGGACCCTCGAGGCGTTCCTCGCGGTCACCGTGCCGATCGTCCTCATCACGGCGGCGGTCAACGCCGTCGTTAGCCAGGCGCTCGAGGTGCCTGCATCACG
Source organism: Methanoculleus sp. (assembly GCA_018433835.1). GTDB lineage: Archaea > Halobacteriota > Methanomicrobia > Methanomicrobiales > Methanoculleaceae > Methanoculleus. Next base: position 40,654 of record JAHDQM010000036.1, on the reverse strand, counting down.
GGCACTGATGCGGGGGGCCCGGCAGGCGGCACCGGCACGGGACGCGAGGCCGGTGGATGAGTCCTGAGGTCGGCCGGGAGACCGCCCTCTCCCTCGAGGGCGTCTCATACACCTATCCCGGGTCCGGGACGCCGGCACTCGACGGGATCGACCTTACTCTCGGCAGGGGGGAGATTGTCTTCGTCACCGGCCCTACAGGGGCCGGGAAGACGACCCTCTGCCTTGCGGCGTCCGGCATCCTCCACCACGAGTACGGCGGCACGATCGAGGGTGCGATCACCATCTTCGGGAAGAGCGTCCGGGACTACCGGAGCATGGCCGAGATCGGCAGGCATGTCGGCGTGGTCTTCGACGATGCCGATGCCCAGCTCATCTTCACGACAGTCGAGGAGGAGGTTGCCTCCGGGCTTGAGAACCTCGGGATCTCCCGGGAAGAGATGCGGCAGAGGCACCGCCAGGTGATGGAGGCGACCGGGATCGCCGACCTCGCGGACCGCGCCCCGCACACCCTCTCCGGGGGACAGAAGCAGCGGGTCGCCATCGCCGCAACCCTTGCCCTTGGAACGAAGATCCTCATCCTGGACGAACCGACAGCCGAACTGGATACGGAAGCGACCCGTGCGGTATCCGACCTCCTCCGCCGGCTTTCGGGCGAGGGTACGGCCGTGCTCATCGTCGAGCAGAAACTCGGCGAGCTCGCCGCCATCGCGGACAGGATGGTCGTCGTTGAAGACGGAGCGATCGTCGCGGAGGGGTCGCCGGCGCAGATGCTGCAGGGCGATCTGCCGCAGCACCCGGCAGGCGGCGGCGTCAGGCCCCCCGCACCGGCGGCAGCCCCGCGGAGCGAGGCGCCCCCCGTCATATCGGTCAGGGGGCTCGTCCACCGCTACGACGGCGTTGCGGCCGTCGGGGGTCTCGACCTCGAGGTCGCTCCCGGCGAGATCGTGGCTGTGGTCGGGGAGAACGGGTCCGGGAAGACGACGCTCGTCAAGCACTTCAACGGGCTGCTCCGCCCCACCGAAGGCAGCGTCACCATTGACGGACTCGATGCCTCGGCCGTCCCGATCGCCGAACTCGCACGCCATGTGGGTCTCGTCTTCCAGAACCCGGATACCATGCTCTTTGCGGAGACCGTGGAGGACGAAGTGGCATTCGGCCTCAAAAACATCGATTCCGGCGATACGGGGCAGCCGGTCGACGCGGCCCTTCGTGAGGTAGGCCTTCTCCACCGGAAGGCGGCCTATCCGCGTTCGCTCTCGCGGGGCGAGCGGCAGCGCCTGGCCATCGCCTGCGTCATCGCCATGAAACCGAACGTGATCGTGCTCGACGAGCCTACGACCGGGCTCGACGCCCGCGAGTCAGGAAGGGTCATGGAGATCCTCGGGCGCCTGCGGCAGGACGGCCACACGATCGTCATGGTGACGCACGATATGCGCCTTGGAGAGGAATACGCGGATCGTATCGTCAGGATGGAGCAGGGAAGAATCGTCTATGACGGAAGAACTTGTGAGGAGGAACCATGTCCGAGATTATGCAGTACGTCACCCGGGAGAGCGCCTTTCACCGCCTCCACCCGCTCACCAAACTGATCTTTGCAGCCGTCGTCGTGGCCCTTGCGGTGCTGACGAGCGATACCGTGGTGCTCGCGGCCCTTGCCGGTGCGGTCGTAGCCGTGGCGGTAGCGAGCGGGCTCGCCCGCGACCTCCTTCGCCAGATGCCCCTGCTGATCTCGCTCGCGGTGAGCCTGCTCGCCCTCACCGTCCTCACCATCCGGAGCGGGGATACCCTCTGCTACCTGGTTCCGCCGTCGGTCCCGGTCATCGGCGGGGCTTTCCCCGTCACGGCGGGGGCGATCGACCTTGCGCTCGCGATGTCGCTCCGGTTCGCGGCGATGCTCTTTGCGTTCCAGCTCCTGGTCATATCCACCCAGCCGCGCGACCTCGTCCATGTCATGGACCGCCTCAGGATGCCTGTGGACTACACGCTCATGTTCCTGATTGCGCTCCGGTTCATCCCGAGCCTGCAGCTCGAGGGGAAGCGGATCCACGAGGCGCAGCTTGCCCGTGCCTATAACCCCGGAAAAGGCCTTGCCGGGAAGATAAGGGGGCTCTTTCCCATCATCATCCCGCTGGTCTCAAACTCCCTCGGGAAGGCCACGGTTCTTGGGCTGACGATCGACCTCCGGGGGTACCGTTCCGGCAGGAGGACGCCGATGCGGGACCTCGCACCGGGCAGGGCCGACGTCGCCGGGATCTGCTGCATGGGCCTTCTCGTCGCAGGGTATTTGACCGTGCTGGTCGTATAACCAGGTATGCGCGACGGTGCACCTCCGACGGCGTTCGAGTTCTACCTGGGCGGGAGCGTCGGCCCGTCCCTCTACGTCAGGCTCGTAGACGGCCGGCTCCTCTACGAATGGGCGAGTGCCGGCGGCTATTCCGGGGTGGTGACGGAGGCGTCGCCCACAGGGGAGGAGTGGGCGCGGTTCCGGGAGGCCGTAGAACGGCTCGGTGTCCGGGAGTGGGAGCCGGAGTACGTCTCCGCTCACTCCTGCTGCGACGTCACCTACTGGCACCTGCGGCTGGGGATGGATGGGCACAGCACCGTCTCGCGGGGGGCAAACGCCTACCCGGGCTCCTCCGGGCCGGAGGTCTCGAAGCAGTTCCGCGAGTTTCGCGCGGCAGTGGAACGGCTGATCGGGCGCGAGCCGTGAGATCGTTTACGGAGAGAACCTCCCCAGATTTTCGAGGCTTCGTTCGTACTGCTGGAACGAGGTTGGTTCGACGACCTTTGTGGCGCCCGGGGGGAGGGCCGCCATCACGCGGCGAAAATCGATACTCCCGTCGCCGCACGCCAGATGGTCGTCCCGGATGCCGCAGTTGTCGTGCAGGTGGACGTGGATAGCCCTTCCCCGCTCCAGGAACGCCTCCAGGTTGCCGTTCACGTGGGCGTGCCCCACGTCGAGGGCGAAGCCGAGGTTGAACCCGTCCAGACGGTCGAGGAACCCGGGCTCCCTGAAGAAACAGATCTCCCACGCCCCCATATTCTCGATCGTAAACCGGACGTTCACGTCTCTCTGGATTGCGGCGAGGTCGCCCAGCGAACGGTTGAGAGCCCGTCCGGCGGCGCTCCGCACCTCTTCTCCCCAGACGTGCCCCGGGTGAACGACCATCCTCTCGGCGCCGATCCGGTCGCAGGCCCCTGCGAGATCCCCGAGGACCGTGATTGCCGCCCGTCGCAGGTGCTCGTTGTCGGATGCGATGTTGATATCGGCGACCGGTGCATGGACGGTATATCGGAGATTGAACGAGTGGCAGATCTCTTCGAACCGGAAGAGGCAGTGGGGGCCGTCGGAGAGGATCTCCGCAAGACCTGTCCGGCCGGCAATGAGGTCGAACGCCTCATCGAGCGGCCGATTCATCAGACAGCAGGTAGAACACCCGATATCGTTCACGTTACGCCGCCTCCTGCCTACCTTTTCTGCAGGAGCAGGATGGCTGCGGATAATGCACAGATGAGCGGAATCGCACCGAAACCCGGCGACCGAACCGGCTCTGTTGCCTCTGGAGCGGGTGCCACGGCGAGGTCCGGATGGAGGTCTCCTGCCACCTCTTCCAGCGCATCCACGATCCGCGGACCTCCACGGCTGATGACATCGGCATCGATGACGTAAACGTGGCCGTTCTTGATTGCATTGAGTTTCTGCAGGCGCGGTTCGTTCACGATGTAGTCGTATACGGCGTCGTAGTCGTCCCTGTTCATGCCGGAGCCCGAACTAACCAGGATGTAATCGGGATCCGTGGTGATGAACTCCTCAAGACTGACGATGCTCCACGCTTCGATCGAACCGAATGCGTTAGTTCCCCCGGCCATCGCGATCACTTCGTTCTGGAACGTTCCATTGCCGCTGACCCAGAGCGGGTCGTGCCAGACGACGTGTGCGACGGACGGCTTCTCTCCTGAAACTTCCGTCTTCTCCGTCACCGCCCGGATGCGCGATCGGAGTCTCTCCACGCATGCCGATGCCTGCTCCTCCTGTCCGGTCGCTCTCCCGACGAGCTCGATGTTCTGCAGGACGTCGCCGACCGTCTGCGGGTTGAGTGTGATGACGGTCATCCCGAGAGATCTCAGGCGGCCGATCACCTCCTCTGTGTTGCCGGATGCGGCGAAGATCAGGTCCGGCTCCGTTGCGATCACCTTCTCGATGTTGACGATACTGTAGCCGCCGACTTTCGGTTTATCGGCAGCTGCCGAAGGATAATCGGAGTTGTCGGTGACGCCGACGATCCGGTCCCCGAGATCGAGGGCATACAGGATCTCGGTATTGGAAGGCGCGAGCGAAACGATCCTCTGCGGTGTTCCCAGGACTGTGACGGTCTCGCCGTAATCGTCGGTCACCGTCACGATCCTCTCGTCGGCACCCGTCGTTACCTGTTCCAGAGTCTGGGCGGTATTCGGGTCTCCTCCCCCGGAAGCATAGCCGGTCTGTTGCTGGCCGTCATAGCTGTCTGCATACGATGCGCTTGCCGCGCCGATGAGCATGGCCGGGAAGATGATCAGTCCAAGAGAGAACAACAGGCCTCTGTTTCTTTCCATCACAATATTGTTTTATTTAATGTAATAATAGTTTACAAAAATGTTCCGTGCAGGCGGGCAGTTGTTTGGCCTGCCGGGCCGGGCTTTCCCGGTGATGCGCCCTTTCCGGACAGAATTTGAGCGGGGTGAGGTGGGGTGCGAGACATTCGAGTCCGCTGGCCCGGACGGCACCGCGCGCATCGTCTTCAGCCGGGAGCGCCGCCGGTGCATCCCCCGGCAGAGTCTTCCGGTGATCCCGCTCCGCGTCTGCAGCGGGGATCGCTCTCACGCTATGCTCCGGTGGCGCCCGGTGTTTCCGTTCTTCTCCGGCCCGGTCGGCATGACCATGACGAAGAGGGTTTCGGCGAGAATAAAAATCACAAAGACGTGTACGGGGTGGTGATCGCTGGTATCTGCATGGTCCTTCTTCGTTCACGTGCTGCCGGGTCTTTTAACGAATGAGTACTTCCGGAACTCCATGTCGAGGTCGCGCGCAACCTGGAACCAGACCCTGTCGCCGACGGTCAACTGTTCGGAGAGCGGCAGCATCCGGCTTCTGATGGTAAAACAACGTGCGATATCGGTATAGTGGGCACGGGTGAAGTGCTGCCCGGCATAGGGTGGTTTGATGGTATACAGGAATGAATCGGTGACCACGATCATCGCAAGCATCTCAAAGGCGCACGCGACATACAGGTCGGCGAGTGAAAACGCGCCGCCCGCCGGGTGGTTGTGCATGAAGATCGTATTCGCGAGACGAAACAGATCCCTGTGATCGAAGCGGATCCGCGCGCGTTCCCCTTTGAGGGAATAGAGCATTTTTCCATGCTCGTTGAAGACGTAGGCGTGCTCTATTCTTTTGTCTCTCAGCGAATGCGCACAGGCAAGCATCTGCCCGACTGCGTCGCCGGAGAGATCTTCGCTGCTTTTTTCGACTACCGTCGCCTGTACTGCCCCGGTCATTTCGTCGGACCCCGTCACGATGCGGGCATTGTGGTACCGGCTGCAGGTACGGCCGGCCCGCGGTAATTCAAATTAGATTGATTTTTTTAAAAATAATTTGATCTTTATGTACGCTATGCAGCGCAATGTCTGCGATGACGGTTCTGTAGAAGTGAGAGCGAACGGGCTTCTCCGGCTGTGGTGTACCGGCAACTCGGCTCTGCGGGTGCTTTATACGGCCCGAGAAATGCACCTGATTGTCGATGGGGGGCCGGCGATGTGGCTCCGCCAGGATTGCGATACGGTCTCACGCAAGGTAGGAGGCCGGTGGATACGATGGTTCGTTAAATCCCGAGCCGGGGCGCCTGATGGTGTTCGAGTTCGCCACGCTCGGCATTTCGTGGGAGCAGCAAGGTATGCCGGCCCTGAGGAACTTCCCTCACCCACGTGCAAGCAGGGGCGCGGGGAACGGGCAGGAGGGCCGGGTCGCAACGGCTGACTGCCGTCTCTCGTCCGGCATCTCTTCCGCTGAGCGATCAGTATGCTGATACGGTCAGTTCCACGACACGAATCGCCACGTCCGGGGCGGTGGCTTCATCCGTAAATGAGAGTTTCAGGTCATCGTAGCCGGCATAGGACGTGACGTTCACCCCTGCCAGGTTATCGTACGTGACGCTCATCTGCGAAAGTGTGCTGTTGCATTTCTCAAGGATGGTCGTGTTCCAGGGATGCGGCCGATCGTTGTTCACCCGGATCGTTATGTTTTCCGCGCGCTGCTGATACTCGGTGACGTTTCCGGTGATCGAAAGCGTTCCGATACCGTTCCCGGTGGCAAACGACTGCTCGCCCGGTTTCATGGTCACGATCGATAAAGTGAGTGTTGTACAATTGAAGAGCCGGGGTTCCGGTACGCTGGTCGTCGTATTGAACAAATAGACGGGACAACCCTGGCCGGTGATATCGATGAACGATGCAGCGAGCCCGGAAAGGGCTGTACTCCTATTCACTTCCTCCATCGAGAGATAGTCAAGCGGTGTCGTGATACCGTCTTTCGTGACGTTCAAATAGCCGTACTGCCAGGAATACCCCTGATTCTGCCAAAAGTTCGATACCGGCGTGTAGGATACGTTTACCAACCGGCTCGAACGGGTCGATCCGTTGCAGGTGATGTTAAATATCCATTCATCCTCCTGCTGCACCTGGAGTGTCCCGGCCGACCGCAATGGCTCCATGATGATCTCGCCTCCCCCGAGAGGAACCGATTCGCTGAGGGTGATCTCCCGTTTCGACGAGATCATGTCCTCCATATCGGTCCTGAATTCACAGAACGTTTCTTCTACGTTGTGGATATGGTCGGCGTCGGATTGTGCCTTTAAGGACGGAAGGATCATCGTACTGTAAATTGAGAGAAACGTCACGACCACTGCAAGGATCAGCAGCGCGGCAACAACCGTCGTCACGGCATGCTCTCGCATTTACGCAAGCCTCCCGGAAAAAACGACCGCACGCGGCGTCACCAGCCGCATTTCCTCCCCGCCGGTCACGGAGTAGTTAACGGTAATGGTACTCCCCAGGTCGAAGACCGACCTGTCGGGAGACAGCGCAAAGGCATCATCGCGTGCCGTGAAACGTTCGACAGTCGTGTTTTTTGTGATGATAACGGTGATATCCGCCTTTTCCATCCAGTCTCCGCCCTTGTGCCAGAACGTGATGGTTTCCGTTGTGTTACTCACTTTTATCGAGACCGAGGGCGTTCGCTCGTCGGGCAGATAGTTGCCGATGGAAGCGGCAAAGACCGAGAGCAGGATCAGGACGAGAGCGAGCATCAGCATCTCTCCGACGACCTCCGATACCGCGCCTTCCCCGGCGCCCGTACGGTTCACGATCAGACGCCTCCTGCAATGTAGGTGAAGAGGGCTACGGCGGCGACAAGGAAGACGATGCTGTGCTTGAGTCCGGCAAGGATGCTGTTCGAACTGAACTGGCCTGCCATAATGCCGGAGAATGCGCCGAGCACGATGGCGATGTGGAACATGTCGGCAACGTTGCTGGAAATGTCGAGATTCACGTTGAATGCCATGAAACTCGCTACAAATTGTGTGTTCAGCTGGTAGGCGGTATAGAGGAACACGCCGAAGGATAGATAAATAACCACGACATAGACGAAGGCTGCATTGAACCTCTCTTTTTTCATCTTCAAGTAGTGTTCGAAGTCGCTTATGGCAATCATGAGGATCTCCTTGAGGTAGTCGGTGACTTCGCTCGCCTTCACAACGAGGGATATCGCCCTTTTGACCGACACCAACCCGATGCGTTCCTCCATGCGCACCAGGGCCGTATTCACGGTTCTTCCCCGCCGGAGCTCCTCGGACGTCATCTGGAGTTCCGAGCTCAGAACGCCCAGTTTCGTGCTGGCGATCCGGTGAATCGCTCCCTGGATCGTCATGCCGATATCCTTCATATCGGCAAGTTCGCGCAGAAATTCCGGCATCTGGTGCTCTATACGGTTCACGTACCATCGTCTGCCCTCATAGGCGACCATGACGGGCAACATGTATGCCACTGAAAGCAGGCACGCAGTGACTTCGAAGGTATAGTAAGGGAAGATACCGGTCAACGTACCCGTAAGTGCAAGATAGACTACTGTGCATCCGAAGATGAATCCCAGCATCAGACTCCATTGGTAGTTTGAGATGTAGTGGCGAAACGGCTGTTTCAGGGCTTTTTGAATCTTGAAAGACTGGCGTTTTCTCTGGAGGCTTCGAATAAGATCCGTATTTACCCGGGTAGTTGACGGATCGAACTGCAGTTCATCCTGAAATTCCCTGTCTTCGATCTCTTTTCGGGTTATTTTGAGATTCTCCCCCGGCAGTAGGGTGTAGAGCAGTCCTATCATGACGAGCGCACCGAGCGGTATGCCGAGGATGATCAGCGGCATCCAGGCGGAGAGGCTGTTCTGCCCGGCGAGGTTCTGGGAAAATACCATGATCATAACGACAATCGGGCCCGCAACAAAGGCTGTAACATAGACCTCGGCCATGATCTCGATCGTCTTCATTGCCATCTCCATCTCCCGTTCGGCAACGTCACGGAAGTAATCCGCCCGGGCTGCAAGAAATGCTGTTATATCACCTCCGCTGTCGGAGAGGAGGATGAGATCGTTGAGAAAATCCTCGAGATTCTTCGAAGGAGTGACATTTTGGAGGTCCCTCATCGCCGTATACAGGTCTTCCCCGAATACCTCAACGTCCCGGACGATCAGCCCGAATTCCTTTGAAACCTCCCCAAACAGGTCCATCTCATCATAAACTCTCCTGACGATCTCACACAGCGTCATGGTAGTGGAGAGGGCCTGCATGTAGGTGATCGCGTACGGGAGGTCGAGGTCGATCTTCGTTTTCCTCCCCTGTGCGACTAAAAACGGGTACCAGTAGAGTACGCAGAAAACACCCGGCACGATCAGCAGAAAGAGGATGACCTTTGTTGTGAAGTCGGGGATGACGGAGAAAAGCATGATCTCGTAGCCCGCAAGAGTCAGGTAGGTGACGACCGCGAGGTATACCGCCGCGGCGCTTCCGGTGGCAAGGAAGATCCGCCGCAGGTAGGCAGGGTAGGTTACGGGCATGTGTGCGCCGCGCAGCGCCTTTCGAAGCGATTCGGCATCAAAGATGGTCCACAGGAACGATCTATTCAGAGTCTGCACCCTCGCCGTCACCTCCGAATGACGTGAGACAATGAATCATCCCGTCCACGTCCTGGCGCCCCTCTTCCCTCATCCGCACCAGGCAGTCGCTTCTGATATCCAGCTGGCGTTGCAGCTCTGTATCCGACCATCCGTGCATGCCGGCAATACTTTCCAGTGTTTTTGACCGGGTGTACTCTCTACAGAACCGATCGGTGTCCGGTTCCCAGCGATACAGGATGTCATGGGTAACGTCCCTGCCTTTTTCGACCGTGATCTCGTGGAGCGAGTCGCAACGCCGGATTGTTCTGCCACCCTGGTAGTGGAGTGATTGGATCACCATCAGGTCGAGTGCCCCCAGCATGGCCGGCGGGACGCTGATGGGCTCGTTGAGCAGGCGGTTGACTGCTTCGTCGGTGCTGCCGGCATGGAGTGTGGAAAACGTTGTATGGCCGGTGTTCATCGCCTGGAAGAGAGTTTGCGCCTCTCTGCCTCTCACTTCGCCGACGATGATGTATTCGGGGCGCTGGCGGAGTGCTGCTTTGAGAAGGGAGAACATATCTATATCGCCCTTCGGTCCTCTTGCATTGATCTCACGTGTCTGCATCGGCAGCCAGTTCTTGTGGGATAGCTGTATCTCGCGGGTATCCTCGATCGAAACGATCTTGGCATAGTACGGGATGAAAAAGGATATTGCATTCATCGTCGAGGTCTTCCCGCTCGCAGTGCCGCCGACGACGATCATGCTCTTGCGATTCTCAACAGCAAGCCAGATGAGAGCCAGCAACTCGGGACTGTAAGTGCCGTATTCCAGCAGGGAGACCGGGGTCATCGGGTCCCTGCGGAACTTACGGACGGTGAACGAACTGCCCTTCGTCGATACTACGTCGGAAAACGTAAGTTGTACGCGGGATCCGTCCGGCAACGATGCGTCGACGAGCGGTGTTGTCAGGGAGATCTGCTTGTCGGCCTTCTGCGCGAGTTTGAGGACGAATCTGTTCAGTTCCTCTCCGGTGAAGGCAATGTTCGTCGGAATGCTGCCGAATATGCGATGGTAAACGAAGACCGGGTTGTCGATGCCGTTGCAGCTGATGTCCTCCAGTCTTTCATCGTTCATCAGCGGTTCGATCTTGCCGAGCCCCAGGAAGTTTCGCTGCAGGTAGTAATGGAGGACGTTAACCCGGTCATCTGAAATTTTCGGTGCGAACTGTCGGATGATCTTTACGGCATCATCGTAGGTCAGCACCATCTCATGTCTCTTCCGCGGCGAGTCGAAGAGCATGACATCTTTTATGTACTCATATATCGCGTTGAGGAAAAGATACTCCTCAGCATCGAGGGCAGGTTCCACAACATCATAGCGGAGGCCCTGTGTACTGTTCCTGGTAATCCTGGCATACGAGAAACCGGGGATCAGCCAGTATGCCTTCTCCAGATCGCCACCGTCGTGTTCGGGGATGGGGGGGAGCTGCGGGTCGGCGTGTTGCAACCCCGAACTACCGGGAACCGGATTGCCGCTGTGGGTCCCGGACCGAATCCGCTTGATGAGGGTAGGGCATGAAAGGTTTGCGATATAATCCCGTGCTTTTCCGAACATGACTCCCCTCTCCACCCGCGATTGTCGATATGAGCGGCTTTTATCTTTGGCACTGTTTCGTAGCGTTAATTGCCGATTATGCTATTAAAGGCCGTTGTATGCCTGTTTTGTCAGGTAGTCGACGTTTCTGCAGTGCAAAACAATATGCCTCCGATGATATATAAAACCAATCTGTTATAAAGTAAGTTTTTTTGAATTATCTTGTTCTTCTTCGGAGAGTATGTTGAGGAGCGGATCTTTTCGTGCTTCCGATGCCGCTTAAACGTCTGATATGCTGAGATTTCCCGGTTCGTCTCAATTGGCGCGCAATAGTGTTCCGGTTTATGGAACAGTGGCCTGAAGGAGTTTTGTTTTCCACCTGGGAACCTGGCCGAGCGGCAGATGAGAGGAAAAATTAAATTTTACAAAACACAAATGTACTTTATTTACAATAAGCACGGATAAAAGTGTAACAGGAGCAATGTGCTTTGACGGTGAATGAAAATACTCACGCAGATTTCAGCAATGATCTGAAGATGATCCATGAAACCAGCAGCGGCGAGAAGGTCTATCGCTGTGACGACTCTATCGTCGTCATGCTGCCTGAAAACCGGAATGCGATGACCACGTCGTATGTAAACGGCGGTTATCAGGAACATCTCCAGGCTGTTTTCAATCACGAACCCAAACCCACCAGGGGTCACTGCGCTCACGATCTCGAGGGGGGCAGTGTTGAAGCCTATATCAAAATCCACGCCGGACGTCTTGGGCTCAATCCTGAAAAAGTCGCGGCAATGATGACCGCTGCGAAGATGAAGAACGCTGCTATTGCTACCCGCAGTTTCAGGGATCTCGAAGTTACCGCGATAGTAACCGCAGGTATCGAGGTCAACGGGGGGAGGGCGGGGGACCCCGCAACGTGGCACGAGGAAGACGGGAAGACGGTCTACGTCGGCGGCACCATCAATACTATCATCATAATCAGCTCCCATCTGCCTGCCCACGCGCTGAACCGCGTGATCATGACCGCAACCGAAGCAAAAACGGTCGCCATCCAGCAACTGATGGCGCCGAGTAAATATTCCACAGGTATTGCCACGGGATCCGGCACGGACCAGATCTGCGTCATCTCAAATATGGACTGCCCGAACATCATTACATGGGCGGGCAAACATTCGAAACTGGGCGAGTTGATCGGCAGATGCGTTATTGAAGCCACGACGGAAGCGCTTGCCAGGCAAACGAATCTGACTCCGGATTCACAGCGTGACGTGCTCGTCCGGCTGGAGAGGTTTGGTATCGACGAGAAGAAATACTGGGAGACCGCGTCGTCGCTTGAGGGAGAGAACAAAAGGGACATCTTCATAAAAAATCTCCGAGATTTTTCAAGAACTCCGTCCGTTGTTGCAATGATCTCGTCTCTCCTGCACATCGTCGACGAGATCGAATGGGGTCTGGTTCCTGAGCTCGCCGGTAAAAAGACGGCACTGTCCATCATGAAAACACTGCCTGAACTGGTCGGCGTTAAAAATCACCCGGATCTCGATCGCATCACCGGCGAACGGTATACGATCATCGAAAACTGGATTCGGCTGAGTTCCTGGTGCGTCAAGAATGGGTTCTAAAGGTCTGGCTATGACTGATGAAATGCCTGTTTACCCGTTTTCCGCAATCGTCGGGCAGGAGGATATGAAGGACGCACTGCTGGCAAATATCGTCTATCCTTCGATTGGCGGGGTATTGATACGAGGAGAAAAAGGCACGGCAAAATCAACCGCCGTGCGGGCAGTCGCCGATCTCCTGCCGCGGAGACGGGTTGTCGGTGGTTGCGCTTTCCAGTGCGACTTTCTCGACGCAAAAAATCTCTGTACTTCGTGCAGGGAGAGAATCGCCCAAGGAGAGACTCTCGAACCCGTCGCCGCAAAGATGCGTGTGGTGGAGCTGCCGCTCAGTGCCACGGAAGACCGCGTGGTGGGCACCCTGGATATCGAGCATGCAATCACGAAGGGCAGGAAAAAATTCGAACCCGGTGTGCTGGCCATCGCAAACGGGAACATCCTGTACGTCGACGAAGTCAACCTTCTCGACGACCATATCGTCGATCTCCTTCTGGATGCTGCCGCAATGGGCACGAACTATGTCGAGCGGGAGGGCATCTCTTATTCACACCCTTCCCGTTTCATGCTCGTCGGCACGATGAATCCCGAGGAAGGAGACCTCAGACCTCAGCTGCTCGATCGGTTCGGCCTTGCCGTGGACGTGGAAGGCGAGAAGGATGCAGGACGGCGGGCGGAGATTATCAAGCGAAGGCTTGCGTTCGAACGGGATCCGGCCGGATTCTGCCGGAACTACGATGCACAGCAGGAGGAGATCAGGCAGCGGATTGAACGGGCCAGGACTCTGGTTGCAAAACTCGAGCCCGACGAGAGGCTGCTCAGGGCTGCGGTACGTATTTCCCTTGCGCTGGGTGTCGACGGCCACAGGGCCGATCTGACTCTTGTAAAGGGTGCCGCTGCGTTTGCTGCTCTTGCGGGCAGGAGCAGCGTTGAAGAGATGGATATCGTTACGGCAGCAAGGCTTTCGCTCCCGCACAGGATGCGAAGACGGCCCTTTGAAGAGAGCCGGATGGAATTCGAACAGATCAGGTCGGTTATTGCGGAGAGTTACGCCTGTCCATGACAGTCCAATACCCTTTTCCGGCAATAATGGGCCAGGAAAATGCAAAAAAAGCAATTTTATGTGCCCTGGCCAACGAGGACATCAACGGCATCCTGATAGTCGGGGAAAGGGGCACGGCAAAAACCACCCTGATCAGGTCGATGGAAGCACTATCGGGAGAGAAAGAGATCCGCACCATCCCGCAGAACGTTACCGAGGATCGGCTGCTCGGCGCGATCGATATCGAAACGGCAGTCACTGAAGGAGCCGTATGCTTATCACCGGGAATTCTTGCCGAAGGAAACCGCCAGATACTCTTTGTCGACGACATCAACCTCCTGCGCGAAGAAGCGGTCCACAGTGTCCTGAGCGCATCCGAGACCCGGAGGATCGTGATCGAACGCGAGGGATTTTCGGATAACGTTGAGACGAAGTTTATTCTTGCCGCAACAATGGACCCGGCAGAGGGCGAACTCCCCTTTTGCGTGCCTGACCGGTTCGATCTCTGTGTCCGACTTGACAGGATCGAAGACGAGGAGATGAGGATCGAACTACTGCGGAATCGGCTGCTTTTCGAACGCGCTCCTGAAGAATTCTCCGCGGCATACGAGCACGACGTTGTCTCTCTCCGTGAAACGATTGAGAATGCGCAGGAACGGCTGCCGTACGTCAGCATTCCCGACGGCCATCTCGAACTCATCTCAAACCTGTGCCTGGAGCTTGGCGTATCCGGACAAAGAGGCGATCTGGCAGTCGCGAGAACGGCAAAAGCACTTGCTGCGCTGGATAAGAGGGACAGCGTCGTTTTCGACGATATCAAGCTGGCAGCACTGCTGGCTCTTGAACACAGGAGAGGAGAGGCCCCTCCCCCAATCCCGGATACCCCGCCGTGCCCGGAGACCGATGAGTGCGGCGATCCTCCGCACGACGACAGCCACAAGAATACCGGTTCAGACGGCCCCGGAACCCGGACGGTCCCGAGATCGCCGCAGCAATGCGACGCAATGGAATCCTCCGAGGGTACTGGTCCGGCCGCGGCGCCGCATGATACCGAATCGGTTTTCGGCATCGGATCAACATTCGAGGTCATCGGATACCTGAATGAAAAGTCGAAAATTGCGACAAGAAGGCAAAAAAGCGGCCGCAGAACCCGGGTGATATGTTCGGACAGATCCGGCCGCTATATCTCTTTCAGGCTGCCGGGCAAGAATAAAAACGATATTGCTTTTGCTGCATCGCTCCGTACCGCTGCGCCGTATCAGCGTTTCAGAAAAAAAAGAGGCCTGGCGATTTCTCTCAAGGCATCTGATTTGCGGGAGAAGGTGAGGGAAAAAAAGACTGCCCGCACCATACTGTTCCTGGTCGACGGCAGCGGTTCCATGGGGGCGAGAAGGCGGATGGTCGTGGTCAAAGGTGCAATCCTTTCGCTCCTGACCGATGCCTACCAGAAGAGGGACCGGGTGGGCCTGATGGTGTTCCAGGGGCAGGATGCACGCCTGCTGCTCCCGCCCACAAAAAGTACGGACGTAGCAGTCAGACTGCTCCGGAATCTGCCTACCGGCGGCAGGACTCCGCTTGTAAAGGGTATTGTTGAGGCCGCTACGCTGCTGACGCGGGGCGGATGTGCGACACCGGAGGAGAACAAAACCGTCGTCCTGCTCACGGACGGCAGGGGGAACGTTTCCTCCGGCAGCAAGGATCCCTACGAGGAGTTGTCGGACACTGCAAAAAAAGTGGCCGGCACAGGGATCCGGTTTGTCGTGGTGGACACCGAAGAGGGATACCCGCGAATCGGCATGGCCCTGAAACTCGCCGGCGATCTTGAGGCGACTTATTTTCGGCTTGAGGAACTCGACAGCGGACGGCTTGCAGATTCGGTGCGAGGATTAGTCTATGGAGAGGAGTGATGAGAGTGGCATTACCTGAGCAGAAGAAATGGATTTACACGGGAATAATCGTTATCGCAATTGTTGCTGCAGTGGTAATCGGGTTGTCGGCGATAGCGGCCAATCATAGCGGGAACGGTCCGGCTATCCCGGTATCGGGAGAGGCGGCCGGAGAAGAAGACCTGTTTTTCAACAAGTCGTACCCGGAATATGCCGGGGGTTTTTCCGTCGAATACCACGGGACGTACAAAGTGGTTTCCATCCATGATCCCTGGGGGAGAAAGGACGAGAATTTCACCTACCTGCTCGTCCAGCGCGGAGAAAAGGTCCCGGCAGGTTATCCGGACGCGCAGGTGTTCTTTGTGCCGATAGAGAAAGCGGTCACCCTATCGGCGATACACCTGTGCCAGATCACCCGGTTGGATGAATTAAGTTCCGTTAAAGGTCACAACGGCATTGATTCCGTATACGATGAAGAGATCCGCCGGTTTGCAGAAGGGGGCGCGATCGAGGAGATCGGAAGCGGCACATCTTCGATGGGTACCATGCTAGACACCGAACGAATAATCGAACTCGAGCCGGATGTGGTCTTTTGCATAGCAAATGGAAATAAGGATTCCGACAGTCACTACAAACTGCGGGAAGCCGGGCTTAAACCGGTGGTCACGGCAGAGTGGATGGAGGATTGTCCGCTTGGCAGGGCTGAGTGGATAAAGTTTATCGCGTATTTTTACAACAAGGAGCAGGAAGCAAACGATTTCTTTGACGGAGTAAAAGCCGGGTACCTGGAAGTTTCCGGGAAGACGAAGAACCTGGACGATAAACCCACGGTCTTCTCCGGCATCGATTATCAGGGCACGTGGTATGCACCGGGCGGGGGCAGTTACGTGGCAAAACTGTTCCGGGATGCCGGTGCCGAGTACGTCCTCTCAGACGACACCGGGCGGGGAGACCGCTCTATTGACGTTGAGGTTGTTTATGAAAGGGCGCACGATGCCGACTACTGGATCAACATCGGCTTCAGCGACGACATCGACGAACTCCTTGCCCTCGACCCGCGGTATACGAACTTCGATGCTTTCAAAAGCGGAAATATCTATCATTACAACGCCAGGGTGAATGCCTTCGGCGGCAACGATTACTGGCAGTCGGGCATACTGCGGCCGGACATCGTGCTCGAGGACCTGGTAGCGATCCTGCATCCAGAGTTCGTCCCCGACTATGAATTGTACTACTACCGGCACGTCGGCACTCCGCACGGGGAGGGGGTATGAAGCCGGGCGAGAGTTGCGTCCGCGAACGGTTCAGAAATCCGGCCACCGGGCCCGCACCTGCCACCTGCACTGAATCTTTCAGAAAAGTGTCTCTTGGGATACCGCTCGCCCTCTGCATCCTGGGCGTGCTTTTTGCCCTCGACATCGTACTGGGGTCGGTCAATATCCCTCTGGACTCGCTCTTTGCCATAATAACCGGAGGTGAGGTGAAGGATACGTGGGCCACGATCTTCTGGGTCTGGCGACTCCCCAAAGCGATAACGGCGGTGTTCGCCGGGGCCGCGCTCGCTCTGTCCGGACTCCTGATGCAGACGTTCTTCCGGAATCCGCTGGCTGATCCGTATATTCTGGGCATCAGCTCGGGTGCCAGCGTCGGTGTCGCGCTGGTCATGCTGTCGTCGGGACTCGCCGGTATCGGCGCGGTGTTTGCCGGCCTCGGCTTCCTCGGGGATGTGGGGATCTCGTTTGCCGCCATGCTGGGCTCACTTGCCGTCCTGCTCCTCATCCTTGTAATATCTGCAAAGATTCAGAGCAATGTCACCATCCTCGTCCTCGGCATTATGGTATCCTACATCAGCGGGGCGATCGTCACCATCCTTCTGCAGTTTTCCGACGAGTCCAGCATGCATACGTACTCGTTCTGGACGTTCGGCAGCTTCTCGGGCGTCACCTGGGGTCAGCTCCCTCTCTTCGCCGTTCTCCTGACGGTCGGATTTGTCGTGTCTTTCCTCCTCGCAAAACCCTTGAACGTCCTGCTGCTCGGCGAGCAGTATGCGGTGAGCATGGGAATGGATTACAACAAAGTCAAGAACACGATCATGGTCAGCACCGCGGTGATGGCAGGGGTCGTCACGGCGTTCTGCGGCCCGATTGGATTTCTCGGGATTGCAGTCCCCCATTTCTGCCGGAGCCTGTTCGTCACCGCCGACCACCGGATCCTCGTGCCAACCTGCGTTATCGTCGGCGGGATCATTGCCCTTGCGACGGACATCATCTCCCATCTGCCGGGCATGGATCTCGTGCTGCCGCTGAATGCCATCACTGCCCTCTTTGGGGCTCCGGTTGTCATATGGGTGATCGTGCGGGGAACGCGGTTCGGGAGGGGGGTTACCACATGAACAGTCCTGCCGTACTGACCTGCAAGGATCTCACTATCGGCTACCGGAATCAGAAAACGGGCATGAAAGAGGTCTCAAAAAACCTCAATCTCCTGCTCAACCCGGGAGAGCTTGTCTGCCTGGTCGGGCCGAACGGATCCGGAAAATCGACGCTCATCCGGACCCTGACCGGGATCCAGCCTCCTCTTTCCGGAGAAGTGGTGCTTCTCGGTAAGAAGATCGCGGACCACGGTCCGGAGGAGAAGGCGAAGACCCTGAGCGTGGTCCTCACGACGCCTGTCGAGACAGGCTTTATGACCGCCTTCGATATTGTCGCCCTCGGAAGGTTCCCGCACACGAACTGGGCCGGCCGCCTGACCGAAGACGATAATGAGGTTATCCTCTCGGCGATCGCCTCGGTCGGTGCAAGCGATCTGACACACCGGTTCATCCACGAGATGAGTGACGGGGAGCGGCAGAAGGTGATGATTGCGCGGGCCCTTGCCCAGGAGCCGGTTCTCATGGTGCTCGATGAACCGACTGCGTTTCTGGATCTCCCTCATAAGATCGAGACCATGAGGATACTGAGATCGGTTGCGCGGTCGACCGGCAAAGCTATTCTCCTCTCCACACATGACCTGAATCTGGCTATCCGGTGTGCCGACCGACTCTGGATCATCGACCGGCACGGTACCCTGATCTCCGGGATTCCCGAAGACCTGGTAATCTCGGGTATCTTTGGTTCGGCATTCGGCATTCACGGGGTGAGCTTCGATCCCGTGCGCGGGGAGTTCGCCATCCCGATCGAAAAGAAAGGCACCTTCGTGCTTGAGGCCCAAAAGTCGGTCGAGCAGATATGGACCTGGTATGCACTGGAACGTATCGGTTACCTCCCGGCAGAAGGCGGAATGGGGGATATCACCGTGACGATACGCAACGATGGCGGAAAGACGATGTGGGAGATTCGGACCGGTGCCGTAGCAGAGGAATGCGCAAGCATTGCAGAATTGATTGAGAGCATCTCTGCTTTTGACCGCAGGGGTGATTTGTATTAGGATCGCTGTTTATGGAAAGGGCGGGATCGGGAAATCGACCATCTCCGCCAACGTGTCGGCCGCACTCGCACAAGACGGCCTGAGGGTTATGCAGATCGGATGCGATCCCAAGCACGATTCCACGAGACTTCTTATCGGGGGCGAGGTGCCGACCACCGTCCTGGAATATATCAAGAATGTTCTCCCCGAAGACAGGCGCCTTGAAGAGATCGTGTTCAAGGGGTATGGGGCCGTTGCGTGTGTCGAGGCAGGAGGACCCGAGCCGGGCGTGGGGTGTGCGGGAAGAGGTATAATTACCACGTTCGAACTTCTTGAGAGTCTCGGCATCAAGTCGTATTCTTTTGATGTCAGTATCTACGACGTCCTGGGCGATGTGGTCTGCGGCGGGTTTGCCGTTCCTGTACGGGACGAATACGCCGATGCGGTCTTTATCGTCACGTCGGGGGAATACCTCTCGCTTTATGCGGCGAACAATATCCTGCGCGGTATACAAAATTTCACCGGGCAGACGTGCAAGGTCGCCGGCATCATTCACAATGCACGGGGGCTCGAAGAAGAAGATGATCGGGTCACGCGGTTTGCACGTGCCGTCAGGCTGCCGATTGTGGCATCTATTCCCCGGAGCGAGATCTTTGCGAATGCGGAAAAAGAAGGGTGCACGGTCATCGAAAGATACCCTGCCTCGCCGGAAGCATCGATCTTCCGGCAGATCGCGGGCCATATCGAGAATATCCGGTCGGCGAGGTCCCCCGTCCTGTACCCTGCGCTGCCACTATCCGACAAGAAACTGGAAGAGATCGTCCTGCAGCGGGAGGCTCGTGGCACGGTACAAAAGTACGACTTCTCCTCATTCTGCGTCCGGGAGGCACCCGGGCGGCATCTGTCGGGATCGGTAAAGAGCAAACGCCCCCTTATCGGCTGTGCATTTGCCGGGGCCGTATCCGTCACAGCGCAGATCACCGATGTCGCCACGATAATGCACTGCCCGAGAAGTTGTCTGCTCATGATCTGCGAAAAACTGCTGGATACGGAGCAGCGTTCCGCAACGATCTTCGGGCAACCCTACGATCCGGGCCTGGTGAACAGGCTGCTGTCCACGGACATGACCGATGAGGAGTTCATCTTCGGCGGAGAGAGAATACTTGCCGAAACCATCGAATCGGCGATTAAGAAAGGGTTTACTCATATTTTTGTCGTAACGGCCTGTCCTCCGGGGATTGTTGGGGATAACGTCGGGAATGTTGCGAAAAAAGTATCGGAACAGTACCCGGGGGTGCAGGTAATACCCGTTCCGGTCGACGGGAATCTCACGGGAGACTTCGCACAGGGGGTGCTGGATACCTACCGTATGGTTGCCGGACTTATGCCTGAGAGCAAGCGGGTGAAAGAATGCACTTCGGTAAACATCGTTGCCGAAAAGTGGCTTGCGCTCAACGATGAGGAGAGTATCGGGGTCGTGGAAGGTCTCTTAGAACGGCTCGGCGTTACGGTGAATTGCCGGTTTTTGCGTAAATGCTCCTTCGGCTCGCTGCTGGACTTCAATAACGCCGCGCTGAACCTGCCTGCCGACAACGACGATGCATCGGAAGGCATCCGGAAAACACTCACGTCGGTTTCGGGTGTTCCGTTCCTCGACAGAACCCTTCCGGTAGGGTTTGGAGAAACGGAAGCCTGGCTGATGGCGGTGGCGGAGTTCTTCGGCAGGGAGGCACTTGCCAACGAGATCATCGCTGAAGAGAGAGATGAGTACAACAGACGAATAGAACGACTCAGGCCGCATCTCGAAGGGAAAACAGTTCTCATCTCGACGTATCCCAGATCCGTGGACTGGATCTGCGACCTTGCCGAAGACCTGAAGATGAGTATCGTAAAGATCGGTCTTACGTATTCGCCTATCTCGGAATCGTTCGCATCGCGGCATGCGGGAACGATCCCGGTCGAGAAGAACTACACCGTTGATATGCGGTCGGAGGATATCCGCACTATCAGGCCGGATCTGGTCCTGTACACCTATCCCGTGTTGAAACCCCATGATCAGGCGAGAGGTGCGCACATCCCGTACTGCCCCGGCTTTGGGTTTCACGCGGCGGTTGAACGGGCCGAACTGTGGAGCAGGCTGCTGAAGCTTCCCGCTACCGAAGGCTGGAAAAAGGACGGGGAGGGAATTCTATGAACCTTGATGCCGACGGGTTTATCGGGACGTTGCTCGCCATCGAAGGGATTTCCGACGCCCGGGCGGTGATGAACGGGCCTAACGGCTGCCGGGGGAACCCTGCATACTTTTCGGACCGCTATTTCCCGCGGGACAATTCACTGAACCGGCGCTCATTCGAGGAGCCGTTCTTCTTCGGCCAGTCGCGGATACCCTGCACCTACCTCGACAGCGACGACTATATTCATGGATCCACGCAGAAGCTGCGAGAGATCCTCCCCCTGATAGCAGAGAAAGGGGATGCGTTCCTTGCGGTGGTCAACTCGCCGGGAGCGTCGCTCATCGGGGACGACCTCAACCGTCTCCTGAACGAAGCACGCCTCGATCACGTCTGCATGGCCTTTGAAGGGGCGGCGTACTCCCGTCCGCTTCCCGAAGGCTTCGACGAGGCGATAACCGCCATCCTCCGGTGGCTCCGGCTCAATCGTCTGCCACGGATGAACAACCGGGTCAATCTGCTCGGATTTTCGATGGTCCAGAAGTACTGGCAGGGCAATATCGCCGAGATCAGGCACCTCTGCGGGTTGATGGGGCTTACCGTTGTTTCGGTACCCGGGGCAGGATCGAGCGTTTCCGAGCTGCGGGAGTCCACGACGGCCTCCTGTAACATCGTGATTTTTCCCGAGTACTCCCGGCAGACGGCGGAGTTTTACGAGTCGGAGTTCGGCATACCTGCTGTGTACTCTCACGAAGGTGCACCGGTCGGTTTCGATGCCACGGAAGCGTGGATCCGAACGGTCGCCGTAGCGACCGGGTGCGATCCGACGCCGGCGCTCGACGAGATCAGGACGCGCCGGACGCATGCCTTCCACCGGATCGCCCGGTACCATCACGAAGCAGGATACCCGAAAGGGGCGACGTTTGCCGTTCGCGGGGATTCGTCGTTCGCCCTCCCTCTCACCATGTGGCTGTACGAGTACCTCGGCATGATGCCGGTATCCGTCGATATCATGGCAGGAGAAGACCCCAACGCGGCCGGCTGTCTTCAGGGATACCTTGCAGCCAACGCCCTTTCCGTGGCCTTCGGAGCCGATCCCGCCGTCGCCGGGCCGGATATGTACTTCGGGGACGATTTATCCGGAAAGGATCTGGTCCTTTCCGGCAGATGCAGGAAGTCCGTCGATATCTTCAACCGGACGACCGGCGACATACATTTCACGGAAAGGGCGTTCCTCGGCGGAGCGGGGGCGCTGTGGATTCTCGACCTGATCTTCGATGTGGTGAAGGATTTTCCCTAGCGGGGATGTGTTTTTGATATATTTTCAGAAAGTACCCGGGTTACAATCTCACGATGCGCATCCCGCCGCAGGTATCTCATGCGTATACATCAGATCCTGCCCAACTCAATAGAACTTGGTACTGCTCAAGTTCGGTTACGGAATGTTTTTTCAACTTCGAGCTGCATAGGGGTGTTATGAGGTAATCTTTATGGAGTGTACAAGACCGGCCAAACTCCCGGAAGCACCCGTCGAGGAGATCCGTGCCCTTGAAAAGAAACTCGGGGTGACCCTGATCGCATATGAGAAGGTTCACCCTTACAAGAAACTCAACCCAGCGCAGATCGAAAAGATACAAACTGCAGAAAAGGACATCGGGGCCATCCTCGTTGCTTACGAGGCCTGAACTTTTCAGGTCTCTTTTTTGCACGAACTAATGTACTTCTCCCGTCCATGGAGCGCGTGTTTCGGTAAAAAGTGTCGACTTGCTTTTCTCCTCTTCGAAACATCGCATTCTCCATGACTCGTATTTATTGTCTTTTCGGCCAATCGTAGAGATAATTTCATTTTATTCCCGGGGTATCTCCGCACTTTACGACCTGAAGGAAAGGGTTCGGGGAATGGAATCTCTCATCGGCATTCAACGAACTATCCTCACACCGTCACCTTCCGAAACACATGCCCCGAAATCACCACGACCACGGCCGCGAACAGCGCAAGCATCGTGATGGAAAGCACGGGGATGGTGCCGGTTCCCACCTCGCGGATCGCATCGATGGCAAAACTGAGCGGGTTTACGCGGGCGATGGCGCGGAGCCAGCCCGGCATCACGTCGTAGGGCATGAGGGCGCTCGAGGTGAAGAACAGGGGCATCGTGACCATCGCGGTGAAGGCTGCAAAGGAGTCGTGATCGTCCAGGTAGAGTGCCACGGTCGTGGAGAACGCGGATATGAATACCCCGAACAGGAAGAGGATGAGGTAGGTCAGGCCGTATTGCGCCGGGTTTAATATCGTGGCGCCGATCAGCACCGCAATGATCAGGATAATCGTCGTCTGAATAATGCCCCGCACCGTGATGAAGAGGATCTTGCTCACAAGAATGCTCTCCCGGGGGACCGGCATGGCGAGAAACTTGTTCAGATACCCGAGAATCTTGTCGAACATCAACAGCGATCCGCTGGAGATCCCGGTGGTCAGAATCGTCATTACGAGAATGCCCGGTGTGATGAAATCAAGGTAATTGCCGGTGAACTGGACGGGCAGGGCGAGGCCGACGAAGAGAAGCCACGCCGCGGGAAGGACGAGCGCCGAAACGAGCCCTACCCTGTACCGGATCCACTTGACGAAGTCCCGGTGGATGTAGGTGAGAACGCCCTTCACGCTCTCCCCCGCAGCATCATCCGGTATCTCCACTCCTCGAACCCCTGTGCCTCCTCCTGCCTGCCGACAGACTGCAAAAAGACGTCGTCGAGGGAGGGCTCGCGAAGCGACATGGCCCGCACCCTGTTTCCGGCACGGCTCAGAGCATCGGCAAGAACCGGGAGCGCTTCGCGGCCGTTCTCGGCGGTAAACGATATCTCGTCACCCGACCGGCCGATAAGCAGGGTTCCTTCGATCTGGATCGGGGAGTAATCCCCGTCAACAACGACCGTAATGACATCCTTCATCAACCGTGCTTTCAGCTCGGATGGTCTTCCCAGCGCGGCAATCTTCCCATGGTCGATGATCCCGACCCGGTCGCAGAACTGGTCCGCCTCATCCATGTAGTGGGTGGTCACGAAGATCGTCATCCCCTTCCTGTTCAGAGCATGGATGTGATCCCAGATCGTCTTCCGCGCTCCGACGTCCAGCCCGAGCGTGGGTTCATCCAGGAATATCACCTCGGGCTCATGAACCAGCGCCTCGGCCAGTTCGAGTCGCCGGCGCATCCCGCCGGAATAGGTCTTTGCCAGGTCGTCCGCCCGATCGGAGAGTCCCATGACCGCGAGGAGTTCGTCCACCCGGTCTTTCGGATTCGGCACGCCGTACAGCCGGGCAAAGATAAGCACGTTCTCCCTCCCGGTCAGGTTGGTGTCGACGGCCATGTCCTGCGGGACATAACTGATGCAGCTCCTGACCCGGTCGGGTTCGCGTACGGTGTCGTGTCCGCATATGCCGGCACTTCCCTTCGTCTGCGAAAGGAGGGTCGTAAGCATCAGCACGGTGGTGGTCTTGCCCGATCCGTTCGGGCCCAGCAAGCCGAAGATCTCCCTGTTCACTTCAAGGGTCAGGCCGTCGACGGCGCAGAGGCTTCCGAAGTTTTTCGTCAGGTCGTCAGTCTGAATGGCGGACACTCTGCATCACCCGACCCGCACACCGGATTATGGTCCTTCTGCATGCGCCTGCTGCAAAGGTAAATTTCTGTTCAATCATTGTTTCTCATCTCCAATTCTCTCGAAATAATCCTCGGACTCGAGGTAGATCCCCTGTAGTTTACGAATCGTCTCTTCATCGGTATCCCAGAACCCGCGCTCGTGCGCTTCCAGCAGCCTCCCTGCGATGTTGTGGAGGGCGTACGGATTATTCTCTTCAATCCACTGCCGGTTTGCTTCATCAAACAGGAAATGCTCGGCGGCAGCCTGGTACTCCCAGTCGTCGACGGCATCGGAGGTGACGTCCCAGCCGAAGGTGTATTCGAGGGTGGTCACGATCTCCTGGACGCCCCGGAATCCGTGGGGCCTTAGGCCCTCGATCCACCGGGGGTTTAAAACCCTGCTCCGGAAAATAAACCGTACTTCCTCGTCGAGGAGGCGCGTCTTCACGTTCTTCGGGTTCGATGCCTCGCCGATGACAGAGATTGGATCCCTGTTGCCGTAGGCCTTGACACAGGCGTTCATTCCGCCAAGGAATACGTAATCGTCGTCAGTTTCGAGGAGATCGAACTCCCGCGACACGCGGTTCTTCACGGTCGCATCCAGCCGGGCGAACTGCTCCCTGAAGAGTTCCGTTACTTTCTCCCCCCTGAATCTCCTGCCGTATGCATGAGCGCCCCAGGTGGTGTACACGTCAGCCAGGTCTTTTCGGTCCTTCCATGCCGATGCGTGCACCACTTCGCCCAGCGCGCAGCCGTGGTTGCCGGGGGGGTCGCCGAATATGCGGATCAGCGCCATATCCCACGCCTCGTACTCGGGGAATCCTTCTTTCAGTTTTTCAACCAGGTCCTGCTTGAGATGCGCCGCAAGGTAGTTGACGTCCCCCGATTCGTCCAGGGATGCGACGGTCTCCACGCCCTCGTCGATCATGTGGACGAGGTTCGGGAAAGTGTCCCGAAAGAGGCCGCTGATGCGCAGCGTTACATCGATACGCGGCCTCTCCAGTTCTTTTGCAGGGATCACCTCAAGTCCGGTCACCGCACCGCCGTGGTCGGACCAGACGGGCTTAAGGCCCATGAGCCAGAAGAGGTAGGCGATATCGTCCCCTCCCGTCCTCATGGTGTCGGTAGCCCAGACGACGATGCCGACACGCCGGGGATACTCGCCTTTCTCGTCGACGTACCGCTCGATCATCTGGTCGGCCAGGGCTTTGCCGGTCTTCCACGCCGCCGGGGTCGGAATGGTCGCAGGATCGATGGAATAGCAGTTCCTCCCGGTGGGAAGGAGGTGTGCGTTGCCGCGGGTGGGATCGCCGCAGGGCCCGGGAGGGACGTAGCCCCCCTCAAGGCCCCGCACCATATTGGTGAGTTCGTCGGTCGTCCGGTTGAGGTGCGGCACGATCTCGTTGCAGATATAGGCGGCACACGCTTCAAGGCCGGGGCAATCGTTCCCGTATTCGGCCCGTATCTTCGCGAGCGCCTCCTCCCGGTCGTACCCGCACTCCGCCACTCCGTCGATCAGGTCCCTGCACCGGGCGTCAATCGTATCGATGAGCGCACCGTTCGTCTGCCCGTGCCGCGCGTTGAAGGCAGACGGGTTGTCCAGCAGCTCGCGAAGCGACAGCGACAGGGTTTCTGCCACGCTCTCCCTTAAGGAGGGAATATCCCCGTTTTCCAGACGGGTCAGTGCATAGACCATCTCCCGGAAACGCTCGTCGATCGGCGGGAGGCCGAAAATATGGAGCCCGTCCTTGATGATGACGTCCCGGACTTCGCAGATATAGTCATAGAGCCGTTCTGCGTTCTGTGCGATCTGTTCTTTTGCGGCGTCGGCCGGAAGCCCGAGATCGTTTGTGAGGTTTCGGGCAACGACGATGCCGTGCGCTTCCCCGATCAGGTCGTCGGCTTTCTGCTCCTCGCCGCCGCTTCTCGCCCGGAAGTACTCCTGCAGGATACTGTCCAGTTGCGAAAGATCGCCGTATCCTTCGGCCCGCATCATGGCGGGAACCAGGTGGTCGAGGAGCACCGCCCAGCTTCTTCTTTTCGCCTGCACCCCTTCGCCGGGATCGTTCATGATGTACGGGTAGATATGCGGCATATCCTCGAGAATCACATCCGGGTAGCACTCCTCCGACATGGCGTTTCCCTTGCCCGGCAGCCACTCCAGCGTGCCGTGCGTTCCCATGTGAATGACCGCGTGGGCGCCGAACGCGTTCTTTATCCAGCGGTAATAGGCGAGATAGTGGTGCGGCATCACGAGGTCGTTGGAATGGATCACCGATTCGACCTGTTCGAAGAACCCGCGGGGTGGCTGGATCCCGATGAAGATGTTTCCATTGACGATACCCGGAATACAAAGTTCTCCTTCCGTTTCGAACTGTTCGCCCGGCGCCGGTCCCCAGTCGGCGGTTATCTTCGTCCGGTTCTTCTCCGGGATGCGGGCAAACCATTCCCGGTAGAGTTCGGTGCGTACCGTATCCGCCGCCCGTTCTTTCATCTGCTCGTCCGTCATCCACCGGGTGTCGTTGGTGAGCCCGTCGATCATCTCCCGGATAAGGTCGTTGCCGGTCTCCGGAATGTGGTCCACCGCGTACCCCCGATCCTTCAGGCGGTGCAGGATCTCGATCACGCTCCGGGGCGTGTCGAGGCCTCCGGCATCGCCGAGTGCATCCATGTCGCCGGTATACTGGTAGAGGAGAATAGCCACTTTCCGATCCCGAACCGGGGTCCGTTTGAGCTCCGACCAGCGCAGCGCCATGTCTGCGATCCGTTCGGGACGACCCGGTATCGGCAGCGCCACGTTCTTCCTGCCCTCGTGGTCTTCGGTCGTCGCAAGGGGGATGGTGATGATCTGCCCGTCGAATTCCGGCCAGATAACCCCGGACGAGATCTCCATGGCGGAGAGGCCCTGGTCGTCGCTCTCCCACGCTTCGTACGACCGGTACATACTGATCGTCTGGAGCAGGGGCACGTTCAGGTCATCGAAGAAATTATAGATTGGTTCGGTTTTCGTGCCGTCGTTGGGATCGGAGAGGGAGATCTGGGAAAACGACATATTGACGATGAGGAGATCGATGACGGGCTGCCCGTCTTTGACCAGATATCGATCGATGAAGTTCCGGATCCCGATTGCCCCCGTGATCTCGTTCGGGCTGGTAACGAGGAAGAACGGCAGTGAGTTCATGCCTTTCGCTTCGAGGGCCGAGATGAGGGCGTCGACGGCAAGGAGGTTCCTGCGGATGTAGAAGAACTGGTGAATGAGTATCCCGATTGTCGGCTTTTCGGGATCCAGCCGTTGCATATGGGTGGAGAAGTCATACGCATCGGGGAGGGACGGGTGGTAGAATCCTTCCGTCGGGGGGTACTGCAACGGCGGCACTTCGATTGGAGCGCCGTCGATGGTCCTGCACGCCCAGAGAAGCAGGCTCCGGGTATTTTCCCTGCCCCCGAGTTCGGTGCAGGCATGGACGAAATCGTAGTCTTCATTGCAGAACGGAAACAGGCTCCGGAAGTCCTTCATCTCTTCCGGCATGGTACTGCCGACGAAGATAGGGACGGCATGTTCTTTTGCGGCTGCTATCAGGCGATCGAATTTCTTGAAGTACGTGGCGCTTCCGTGGTTGCTCACCAGCAGGAGGTCGCAGGTCTTTACGCCTTCCAGTATTTTTACGAATCTTCTCTCTTCTGAGTCGAGTGTCTCCGAGGCCGCCTGCACAACGGTTACCGGAAGTCCCATGCCCCGGCAGGATACGGCGGCACCATCAAGCCATGGGTTTTCACCGGTTCCTGCGCCTATATAGACTATTTTCATCTGAAAAACCTCCTTTTTTGGGCAAACCCAACCAGGTCCTCATTAAGAGTAGCCTGCAAAGAGTATAGTTTTTTTTACTTAGATAAAATTAACTTGCATAAGTTGATGATTTGTGGGAGCCACTTTTAATGGATGAAGAAGATCGCCGTTATCTGCGCAATCGTTGTAACCATTTCGCTTATTATTGCAATCCCGCTGGTCTATCGCGGTGCAGAGGCCGGTGCCGACCCTCTGGCCGACGGAGGTACGCGGGGGTTTGAACGGGAAGCCGGCACTCAGGAGATCGCTCCGAGCAGCGTTTCACCACCCGGTCCCTCTGGTGCAGGAACAGGATCTCCGGTCAACATTTCAATTCTGGCGATCAACGATTTCCATGGTCACCTGTTTGCCGGGCAGCAACTGAACGGCAGGCCTGCGGGAAGTGCGCCGGTACTTGCCTCGTACCTGAAATCCGCCGTGAATTCAACCGGTGACGCGTATACGATACTCGCACTGACGGGGGATACGGTCGGGGCGTCGCCGGCCGGGTCAGCCCTCCTGCTGGATGAGCCCGCGATGCTCTTTTTCAACTATTTTGCGAATGCAGGCTGCTGCGAGGGAGAAAACGCCCGGTGTGATCCGATCTCGGTCCCGGGAAACCATGAGTTCAACCGGGGGACGGAGGAGCTGATGCGGATGATCTACGGGGGAAACGGGACCACCGCGATCCCCCGCTTCACCGACCCGTACCCCGGGTCGAACGCAGACAATATCTGCGCGAACGTCGTCTGGAAAGAAAACGGCACCCCGATCCTCCCGCCCTATACGATCCGCGAGGTGGACGGCGCCAGGATAGCATTCATCGGCGCCGTGACCATTGAGACGCCCATTCTCGAATTACCGCAGAACGTGGAGTGCGTTACGTTCATCGACGAGGCCGAGGCGATCAACAGGTACGTCCCCGAGCTGCAGGAACAGGGTATTCACGCGATCGTGATCCTCCTGCATGAAGGGGGGACACAGGAGCCGTACGAAGGGTCGACACGGGAAGGGTGCAACGTCACGGGCCCGGTCACCTCGATCGTCGCCGGTCTTGACCCGGATGTCGATGTCGTTCTCGCCGCCCACAAACACGGGTTTACCAATGCCTACCTCCCGAATGTCGGCGGGAAGGACGTCCTCGTGGTGCAGGCGTACGCCTACGGCGTGGCGTATGCGGACGTGGATCTCCGGATCGACCCGGTGAGCGGCGAAATTATCCATAAGTCGGCCGAGATCGTCCCCGTCTATGCGGATCAGCTGCCGGGAACCGAGCCGGACCCTGCCGTCGAGGCATTCCTCACGGATGTCGAAGCAGCCGTTTCCCGGCTGCGCGCGGAGGTTATCGCCGCCTCCGCGGCGGAGATCACCCGGGTGCCGAACGCCGCCGGGGAGTCGGCGCTCGGCAACCTGGTTGCCGATTCCCAGAGGACTGCCATGAACGCCGACGTTGCCTTCGTGACGTCGGGATCGCTCGCAGGCTCGCTCCAGGCCGATCTTGCCCGCGGAAACATTACCTGGAATGATCTGGAGGCGGTGCTCCCTTCGGATGCCTCCATGGCGGCGGAATACGGTGGATGGTACAGCCGCCCCCATGTTGCGTCACGGCCTCTTTCCGGCGACCAGATCCTGACCATCCTCGAACGGCAGTGGGAGACCCCCGTGCCCGAAGAGAATCTTTCCATTTCGGGGCTGACGTATACCTACGACCCCTCGCTGCCCGCCGGTGGCAGGGTGACGGAGGTCCTGGTGAACGGGACTCCGCTTGACCCCGGGGCCACGTATACGGCGGCCATGAACTACTACATGGCCTACGGCATGGGAGGCAACTACTCGCCTGCATGGGACTGGGACGTGACCGTCACCGTCGGCCCGGCGGATATCGATGCCCTCGCGGATTACATCCGGACACTCCCCCGGCCGCTCGATGTGACGGCCGATGGAAGGGTCACGCGGGTCGGGTGAGGGTTTTTGTGGGGGAGGATCCTCCCTGATAATCTCTCCCCGGCCCGTTGTCTCGTTTTTATGCAATGCTGCCGGCCCGGGGTGCCCCGGGGCCGTGTCGTGCAGGGGCATCCTCAAGGCTTCCGGCGTCGTCCGCCTGTCGCCGGGAAAACGATCCCTGTGCGCAGTTGTGGGGCATTTGCACGGCCCTGTTTTCCCATGGTGGGAACGAGTTTTTTTCCTGATCTTCTCCCGGTTTTAAGAGTAGACATCCGTTTGCGGATGGCCGGTAAGGTGATCATTCGCCCGTCATGTCTCTTCAGGAGACACGATGCCGTCCGGGTGTTTTCCGGCGGGTGGCCGAACGTGGGCATGCATGAAACGGGAATGAAAAACCAAAAAAGATGGGTAGGATAGCTCCCGTTACCGGAAGACGACGTAACCGCTCGATATCACCTTGCTGGTGTCCCTGTCGATGATCGTGTAACCGACCTTGGTACCGAACTGCGCACCGATACCATGGGCTGTGCCGAGGGGAGTCCAAGTCAGGTACTTTCCATTGGAGGATGAGACGCCGTATTGAGTATCATGTGTGCTGTCATATTGGCCGTCCGCATAGAGCATGAACTTGTCGCCGGGTGCGATGGTCACATCTTCAAGCGAAGTGCCACCAATCTTTGCGAAATAACTCCAATTAACAGGCACAGAGACCCAATTTTCATCGTACTCAAATTCATTCCCGGCAGTAATGCCTGCTGGCAGGCATGTGTGGTCCGAAGGAATCTTATCATCGAACGTGATGGTGTACTTCGTGCCGCCGCAGTCGAGAACGACGTTGATGTCGGTCAGCCGGAAGGTGTCTCCTCCCACGTTCTCAAACTCGATGCCGTTAGCCGCGGTGAAACCGTCCTCGTAATCTTCGGTCAAGGTTTTACCTTCTGCAAATGCCTGGATGACCGGCTCTGCCTTAAGGGATACCTGGGGGGTCTTCTGCTGGTCGCCGGCCAGTCCTCCGGCAAACGCAGATACCACAGCAGCTATGATGATCGTCACCACCAGCATCAGCATGACGCCGATAACAGGAGAGACTGCCTCGTCGCTCTTCCTGATCATATCACAACGACCTCCTGGTCATAGATGTATTTGCCGCTGGGGATGTGCAGGATCTTCACGTCCACCACATCGCCGGCCCCGAAGTCGGCATCTGCCGCGAATCCGCCGGCACCGTCGTTGATTCCGAGCAGGTCGGCCGTTCCTGCATTACCGTTCGTGCACATGACGTCGCCGACCTTCCAGGTAAAGCCCCCGAAATCGACGGCCGGATTGCCGCCCCCTCCGTCGCCGCCCGCATAACCGTACCTCATATCATTGAGGTACGGGACTCTCGCGGGATAGTCCCCAAAACTGTAAAGTGATGTCATTTCGCTTGTTGCGGTCTGTTCGTGCCGGTAGGTGTATCCGGTGCTGTTCGTGTAGTAGGTGACGATGGCCAGGTCCTTTGTCGGGATGGCGTCGCCGCTCAGAAGCTTGAACTCGGCATTGGCTTCGGCACCGCCCATTCCTCCTCCCATAGTCGAGATCTTCACATCGATCGCCGCCTGCGGTGTTTTCTCTGTGTTTTCCGCCAGTCCGCCTGCAAACGCAGAAACAACCGCCGCGATGATGATGGTCACGACCAGCATCAGCATGACGCCGACCACGGGTGAGATCGCATCTTCAGATTCCATTTCGCATAACCTCTGTCATGTTTGCGTAATTCAAATTACATTTAGTTAATACAACTAAATGTGATATTGCAGGTATGACGAACCGTAATAATATATTTTGCTATCCGTGCTCCGCACCCGGCTTGTGTAATCGGATATCGTCCCGTTTTGCGGAAGGCATGAATTACGCTGAACACACGCAACGCTCCATGTCTGTGTTCGTGCTCATACCGACGGGGCCAGGGTGTGCGTGCGGAAGGGGATCATAATGTGCAAATAGTTTGTTGTAAATATAAATTACTTGATTAATGATGTCAGCCCGAATCCTCATCAGAGTATTAATCGTTCTGGTGATGCTCTTCATCGCGGCAGGGGGTGGGTGCCTTGCCGTCAAAAAGGTCGAGGAGAACGACGAATCCAATGCCAGTACTACCTCAGTGCAGTCCGATCCGGGATCCAAACGTCCTCAAACCGCATTGCCATTTATGGGGTTCCCCGGTATGGTGCCCAACGGCCCCGGCCCGGCGGTAACGCAGGCGTCCGAGCCGGTATACTCCGACGCAGTGTACCTCGTCGACCCGGTCCCCGCGCAGCAGGGCGAACATATGCCCCGGGAGAATCCCTGCAACGTCTCCCGCATTCCGATGACTCACTATCCCCCTGGAGCCGGCGTTTTGGTGAACGAAACGACAATCTTTGCCGGGACGTACGTACTGAACCATTCGGCCGTCGGTTTGAAGGTGAATGCGGATGCAGCCCCGTTCTTCATCTCCTTTAGCGTCACGCCCCGGTATCCGGATTCGGTTGCGCGTAGTTCGCTCACGGTGACCGTGCGTGACGCAGATACCCTGGAACTCGTTGTCGACGATGGCTATAATGGGCTTTACAGCAGCGATACAGAAAAGACGATCCTGCTCTACAGGCCCGGGGCGTACATCGTGACGCTCGACGGACGCTACGTCAGCGTTGCTGTCGGGATGGGGACGAAGATCGCGACCTCGGGGTGAAGGCGATCCGGGCGGGTCATGGGTGACAGGTCCGATCCATGCGCGTCCGCATGTTGCCGGAGCCAACCTCCCTTTCCCGATGGCAATGGCCGCCCATCCGGCGTTCCTTTTGCGGTTGAGTGGGTGATTGCCGCCCGGCAAAGGACCCGGGTTCGGGCATCTCACGCTGACCCGTTTCCCCGGTGTTTCCTATAAGTAGTTTGATATCCTTGGGTTCGAATTCATATAAGGTCAATTTGTTGACAGCAAGCTTTAAGCTTTGTCATGGGGCCAACGTATTTATCACAGAGTGGGTGACACTGAAATGGGATGGATGGTTACCGATCGTTGCAACTCCGGGCGGATTGCCCGTTTGATGTAGCTCGTACCGTTGCCTGTGGGCAGGCTCCACGCTGGGAGCAGATCGGCGACTGGTGGTATGGGGTTGTCGGCGATTCCGTGATCAAGACGCGGCAGCTTGGGGATCAGGTCTATTTTTCGGGCTGTTCCGAGAGATTCTTCAAGAATTACTTTTCCCTGGACTACGATCTTTTGAGTTTCTATAGCGCCTTTGCTGGAGACCCATGCCTTAGTCGGGCGATCCGGGATAACTATGGGTTGAGGATCGTCCATCAGGATCCTTGGGAATGCGTCTGTTTTCAACTGTCACTGAATAAAACGCGTGTCGTTCCCGGGGTGGATAGTTTCACCCGGATCTCCCAGAAATTGGGCGATAAAATCGAGCTTGACGGTCATACATTTTACACGTTTCCAGATGCCGGGACAATTGTTGCATGGGGTCTTTCAACACTGAAATCCTGTAATCTCGGCTACAAAGCGGAGAATATCTTCCTTGCCGCTAAGAAAGTCGTTGACAACCCGTTGTGGGCGCGGGAGGTTGCGCATATGGGCGTGGAGGATGCAAAATCTCTTTTAACGGAGTTCAAAGGGATCAAATCGCTTGTTGCCGAGTGGATCCTGCTTTTCGCATTCGGGCGATACGAATTGTTTCCTGTCGATTCGCATGTCCGGGATATTATTCGTAAGCGGTATCTCTCACACGTCCACTTTGGCAGGGTGCCGCTTGATAAAGTGGATAGATTCATCCGGGGATACGCGAGTAAACATTTCGGTGACTGCTCCGGATACGTGCTGGAATATCTCTTCGCTTCACGGCATTCCCTGTGAACACTCGCAGCGCTTTGTAAAGTCCGGCCCCCCTCCCGGGCTGACCGGGCCGTCCCGTGCACGGGGGTGCGATCCCTGTATCGCATGGTAAAGTTGCTCTTATATGCGTCCTGGTGGTGCGCGCCGCTGCTAATTTTACTTTGAATACGCCGTTGCCGCATTGTAAAATTAATTGATAGTCGTCAAATATGTTGAAGGCGGAGCAACAATCCGCTCATGAATGCTAAGGATTACCATCTTGATGAATCTGCGGTTTCACCGGTCATCGGCGAGATGCTGACGATCATGCTTGCCCTGCTGTAGGTCTCCTTTTTTCTCGGATGCTACTGGCCCTCCTCCTCTCCGAGAAATGTCCCTGAACGAAAGGAACGTCATATTTTCAGGAGTGACCGCTCCTCCCGACAGTTCAGGTGTTTTCAGTCCCGGGTTCGCGGCCTCGATCCCGGTATGGTCGGTCGCATTCCGGGATATGCTGCAATAGAACGAGCATGGATCCGATTGGCCAGCGTCTTCGTGGCAATCACTTCTTCCCGGAGAACACTTTTCAGCGGTGTCCGTCTTCCCGGCCGCTTTGGTGCGATTCTTTCAGCAGCACCACAAGTTCTGGAATGTCCCCTGCCCGTTCCGCACCGGCCAGTTCAAGATTCCTGAGGATCTCGGTTGCTTCGCCACCTGAGTGATCCTCGACCCCGTATCTGCCGTTTTTCGAAAAGAAGATGATCGGCTTGTCAGTCAGTTCTTTTAGAACCCTGATATTGTCGATGTTACCCTGCCCGATGGGCATTGCCGTGATGACGACCGCATCCGCGGCAGCGATGCACCTCTCAAGCTCGCTGCAGGCTTCAGAGGAGATTGCACTGAACGGCGCCTCGGTAATGCAGGGGATACCCAGTGCCTTTGCGGTCGCATAATCGGTATCAAAAACATTGAGCACACCGGTACTCGCCTGGAACCCCTCCTTGTGGAGAGCATAGAGGAGATCGGACCCCGTGCCGCCGCCGCAGATGACGTGTACCTTCTTTTCCGGCTGGCGGCCGGGTGTGCACTCGTAAGTCGGGAGGATATAGGGTCTCCCCGTCAGCGGGTGGGGTTTTACCAGTGCGTCGATCCCGTATACTGCACGGAGTGTCTCCCGGGTCAGGACGTCCTTCGGCGCTCCGGCTGTATGGACCCTCCGGTCTTTCAGCATGATCAGGCGGTCGCAGTAGTAAGCAGCCAGGTTCAGATCGTGAAAGACGCTTACCACTGTGATCGTCCTGGTGAGATCCCTGATGATGTTGAGGATCTCGACCTGGTGGCTGACGTCGAGGTTTGAGGTTGCTTCGTCGAGCAGCAGGATCTTCGGTTCCTGCGCCAGCGCCCGCGCTATGAGCACCCGCTGGCGTTCCCCGCCGCTGATCTCATGCACCGACATCCCGGCGAGGTGCGCGACGTTTGCAAGGCGCATGGCGTGGTCGCAGATCTCTACGTCCCGGGTCGTCTCGGAGGCAAGCCTGCCTATGTATGGGTGTCTTCCCATCATGACGATGTCGCGCACCGTATAATCGAAACCGATCGAGAGATCCTGCGGAACGACCGCAATCCGGCGCGCAAGTTCGCGATGCCCGAGCGTATCCAGATCCCGGTCATCGAGCCGGATCTCTCCGTTATCCCGGGCGACGACCCGGCTCATCGCTTTCAAGAGGGTTGTCTTTCCCGATCCGTTCGGCCCGACGATCCCGAGGATCTCGCCCGCGTCTGCGTGGAACGTGATCGCTTCGAGGATCTTCTTTGCGCCGTACGAGACGTCGATATCGATGGTTTCAATCGGTTTCATGCTTTCATCCGGCTCCGGAGGAGGTATATGAAGAACGGTGCGCCGAAACAGGCGGTTATGATCCCGACCGGCATATCGTTCGTGAAGGTCCGTGTGAGCGTATCCGACCAGACGAGGAGGATCGCGCCTGCAAGAGCTGCGGCGGGGAAGAGGAAGCGGTGGTCGGGCCCCACGATCAGTCGCATCACGTGCGGGGTGATCAGGCCGATGAACCCGATCGATCCGGCTACCGCAACGGCTACTCCCGTCACGAACGCACTCAGGGCGAGGAGGATCCGTTTCACCCGCTCGACGTTCACCCCGAGGTGGGCTGCGTCCTCTTCGTTCAAGGAGAGGATGTTGACGTCGCGTGCGAAGAGGTAGATCCCGGCGCTCCCGATCAGGATGGGGAGAGCAACGACGACGTCGTTCCATGACACGTTCCAGAACCCTCCCATCAGCCAGAACATGATCTGGTGCAGGCTTTTTCCAGCGGTATACATCAGGAAGGAGAGGAAGGCCGACAGAAGCGTCGAGAGTGCGACACCGGAGAGAAGGAGTGTCTCGACCGGGATCTTCCCCCCTTTGCGGGCGATGAAGTAGACGGCGAACGTGGCGGTCATCGCCCCGGCGAACGCAAACACGGGTCGTCCCGTGCCGGCAAAGAGGACGATCGCGACTGTGGCCCCGAGCGCCCCGCCCGACGAGGTGCCGATGATGTAAGGGTCCGCCATCGGGTTCCGAAACAGGCCCTGCATGGCCGTGCCTGCCACGGCGAGCGCGCACCCGACCAGCGCCGCGGCAAGCACCCGCGGCAGCCTGATGTCCCAGACAATCATCCACGCGTTCGGCTGGGTAATCAGCGAGCCCGGGGAGATGCCGGTTGGTCCGAGAGCGACCGCACAGGCCAGGCTGATGAGAAGTATGCAGACGAGTGCCAGAATGGTGATCGGTGCCGTTCTCCGCATAGACGTGTCATAAAATTAAGTTTACTTTGTTAAAATCTATTTGGATTGCCTGCGTGGCAGTCTCCCGAGAGCCGGCGTACGCCTGCAGGCTCCCGGCGAAGCGTGGAGGCACACAACCGGGCGCGTTCTCCCGGGTAGCGCGGAGTAAACCTCATGCCCTCTGATAACCAAGAGATCTGGCATATGGGCAATCTGAATGTTGCCGTGCTGGGACCCCCCGGTTACGCGAAGGACCTCGGGAAGAAGGGCACGGAATCCGATATCACCTTCTATAACCTGAAGAAGGGCGACGATACCGTCACCATCATCGAACCGACACGGTATCCCGAGCGGCTGGCCCCGCTCTTTTATGCCGCATCGATGGTGGATGCGGTTCTCATCGTGGTGGGCGAGATCACCCCGACGTTCGGGGAGTGGGTGCTGATGCTCGACGAGGTCGGGGTGGAGCAGGGCTATATCGTCCTCCACAACTACGTAACCCCTGACGAGGTCGCGCCGCTCCTGCGCGGGACGGTGCTCGAGCGCTACGAGTTCGTAGACGTTGACCCGATCACGCTTCGCGACCGCCTGCTTCGCGAAGCGCACGCACGGCCCTCCGCCCCGCCCGGCGCCGGTGCCGTGGGAACGATCCCCGTCGATCACCACTTCAACGTCCGCGGCATCGGGACGGTCATCCTCGGCGGCGTCGTGCGGGGCGGCATCAGGAAGCACGCTACCCTGAAGGTCTACCCGGGAGAGAAGACGATCACGGTGCGGTCCATTCAGAAGCACGACGATGACTTCGACTGGGCCGCCGAGGGCGACCGCGTGGGGCTCGCGCTCAAGAACATCGAGTCCGACGACCTCGACCGCGGCTTCGTCCTCTCCGACGACCCCGTGATCCGGACCGGGACGAACCTCGAGGCACGGGCGACCCTGGTCAGGTACTGGCCGGCACCGCTCGCGGCGGGGACGGTGCTCCACGTCGGCCACTGGATGCAGTTCATCCCGGCCAGGGTGGAAGCGGTGCGGGACGACGGGGACTGGCGGCAGCCGACCCTCACGCTTGCGCTGGAAAAAGACCTCGTCTACCTCCCCGGCGATACGGCGGTGCTCCACTACCTCGAGGGCGGGAAACTCCGGATCGCCGGGCATATCGAGTTGGTGTGAGCGATTGGGGCGGGGGGTTCCACGTCTTCCGAATAACAAACTCTGCCTCTGTAGAAATCAGTGATGTGAAATCACGTGAAGACGCGAAGGGATACAATGCTCACCAACCGTTCTTCGCGTCTTTTCGCGTCTTCGCGTGAGTCGAGATCTATGTGCGACTGAAGAGAACTGCTTCAACCAACCCCGGGTACTGCTCAGTTGACGTGGGAGAGGCGGTGTGATCCTCCGACAGGGTTTTCTACAGAGCCCAAACTCTTCTTTTTGTGATGCAAGGATGACCGATCGGAGCGCGACCGTCCTGCCGGAGACGCAGGGACTCAAATGTCATAGGAGCGACGCTTCGGTAATACGGCTGGCGATACCCTTCGCCTGGTATTGTAAAAAGAAGATTAATGGTTCTTGCGCTCCATCTACAAGTGAGGAGAACGATGAGTGCTACAGGAGAACAGTATGTCGTCGATGAGCACGGGAACCGGGTCGCGATTATTCTCCCTCTCTGCGAGTACGAGCAGCTGCAGGAAGATCTCCATGACCTTGCCGTGGTTGCGGAGCGGCGTGAAGAACCGACTGTAGGGTTCAATGAGTTCCGGAAGCGGTACGAGCAGTAGTAATGGCGGGGCTACACGATCTGCAT
This sequence comes from Methanoculleus sp., assembly GCA_018433835.1. Taxonomy (GTDB): domain Archaea; phylum Halobacteriota; class Methanomicrobia; order Methanomicrobiales; family Methanoculleaceae; genus Methanoculleus. The sequence continues at coordinate 1,934 of JAHDQM010000036.1, read as the reverse complement.
TAAGGCGAGTATCGAAAAAGATATCGCGCCATTGCCGCGCGATGTTGTTTTGCGCATTTTTCAGAGCATACAAGCTCTATCTGAAAACCCTTCGCCGTTTGGTGTACATAAGTTAAGCGGAGCAGAGCACCTCTACCGGATCCGGGTAGGAGATTACCCGATTATATATGCCGTGCATCATGAGGAGCGTGAGGTTGTAATTCTCTATGTACGTCACCGCCGTAGTGCATATCGTGGGCTGTGATGGCACCTGTTTTGTGGATCCAATTCTGCTCGTCATACGAGCCTCCTGAGAGTTCTCAAGTAAGGGATCGCGTATCAGCCATTGCAGCACACCTTCGCTCGCACTCCTGAGGCTGGTGTCTCTCTCCTGCTGCCCCTCCCCGGGCACACGATAGGCCCCGGGATACCGGTTGCACCTGATACTTGCATGACTTACGCCTGACAGGTGTATCCCCGGAATAATCACGGTAAAAATCGGACAACGTTAAAAAAAGGTGGGGTTTTAGACGAGTTTGAAGAGCGGGTGAGTGTCGACCTTGGGCTCGACACCGAAGTCGCGTGCCGCTTCCAGCACGACGATGTCGGTGTAGGCCTGTGCGGTGATCATCGCCTCGACGTTCTCGATCGGGCCGTACATGATCAGGTCGGCACCGAGCGTGCTTGCAATCATGTTGCAGCCGATATCGGGTGCAGACCAGGCTGCCTGGCGCATACCGTCAGTGCCACCGAGGTAGTGGTGGGTGAGCTGCTCGACAAGGCCCTCTTTGCCCTCGAGGCCCGCCAGCTGCTGTGAGGGGGTTTTCTTCGTTCCCTTCCACCGCTTCAGCCAGGTCCAGGATACGGTCATGTTGTGGTAAGCACCACCGGTCGGCAGACCGTGAATCGCCTTGCAGGCGAGGATCTCACGATATGAACCGCCGGAGCCGAGACCGAGCGGGGTTGCTGCGGTATCGAGGATCGGGCGGGTGATGCCGCACTTCTCCGCGATCTCGAGCATACCCATCTCCTGTCCGGCGACACCGCCCTCGACCAGAACCTTCTCACGGCCGGCGACCGACGGGTCGGCGGGGTTGAAGGCGAGGACGATGGCTGCGTTCACATCGCTCTTGGCCAGCGCCTCGATGTTCTCCGGTCCGATCGAACCGTTGATCGAGTTGTAGATCGCACGGTCGGCGGTGCCCGACTGGGTGACGTACTCGCACGCATGGGCGAGCGCCGCCGGGACGGACGAGTCCATCAGGAACGCGGTCTTATCATCGATGCTGCAGAACCAGTCGATGTAGCTCTCGAAGGCCTCGCCGTACTCTCCGATAATCTGGATGAAGTGCGGAATGCCGGTGATATCCGAGAGTTCCTGGCAGCGGTTCCAGAGTCCTTCTGCCTTTGGTTTGTCAATCTTTCCGGTGTGGTCATCCAGAACTACTTCGTGCTTGTTGTAGAAGATGGATGCACCGAGCACGGTCGGGTACTCTCCAGGCTGCCCGCCGATCATGGTACCGTTGAAGTCGTGTACCGTCTGCTCTTTTTCGAATTTGAACATATTCGTCAATCCTCCTTACAGGTACCCAATCAATTTGGGCAGTAATACCAACAACATCATGAACACAATCAAACCTGCAACCAGTCCATACAGGATGCCGATATCGCGCCCGACTTTTCGTCCGACGCGCTGGGCCATCTCTGCATCGACGAACTCGATCCTCTCCTCGATGGCGTTGAGTCGCTCCTCGATCTCAAGGAACTGTGGGTTTGCGCCTGCAGCGGCAACCTCTACGCCGGCGCCGCCGGCTTCCTTGACCTCGACGATCATGGGTTCCGCAGCGAACGCACCGGGGTCTCTGGCCTTGAGTTCGTCGATCTTGGCCTTGATGGTCCCCATGTCTTCGCTTTCCATGATGTTGACCATCTCGATCTGTTCCTGGAAGCGCTTG
>JAHDQM010000020.1 GCA_018433835.1 Methanoculleus sp. | reverse complement strand
GGAACTAAACCCGAATTCGAGGGGGAATCTTATAAAGCCCGCTGTCGTCGTTCGGTTCTGGCCGAACAAATCTTAAACTTTGCGATTCAGTTCCGGGCAAGCAGTGGATCTGCGAACTGTCATACTATAGAAACATTTTTCAGAGATTCGGAAAAAACCGAACGATGACTGCCGATTTTATATCTTCTAACGACCCAGAAGCGCATTGGGTGCCGTGTGCGGTACCCGCTCGTGTGCGGGGGTCGCCCATCCCCGGTTGACGACCGGATGAAGAACCCCGCATGCCCGGAGGCAAAGGGAACGTAAGCGTTCTGCGTACTTATACGTGTGCCTCTCCTGGCCTCCGGGAGTATCTTGGAGGAAAACAAAATGAGAACCAGACTAAATTACTGGGGCTATCTCCTGACATGCCTGATCGCAGTAATGCTGATTATCCCGGGTGTCAGCGCTCAAGACGCGATGGAAAGTGCTGAGAGTGTCAATAGGCCCGCTGTTATCATCGGAGAATGCATGAATGTTCTCGTTAAGGACGCTACATCTGTATCTGACTTGGAGTCTTCCGGAATTGTTGAACCTGAAGATCTTAAGATCCCTGAAATTATTACTCGGTACGATCTCGTGACGTTTGATCACGCTGCATTGAACAGGGAGATGCAGGGTGTACTCTCCATCCAGATCCACGGGAAAGATTACAGTGTGGCTTTGAATCGAATGACGTTCGAAAATCTCGACGATGGAATCGATTCATACGAAGGGTCGATACCGGGTGTGGAAGAGAGCAGTGTCCTTCTCACGACCGGGGAAAATGTCCTTGTCGGAAGTATAACGCTGGGCAACAAGACCTTCTGGATCACACCGGTCGAACCGCGAGCACGTGCGGAAAAGTCACTGTCGCCTCTGCATATCATCTACAGCTCCGAAGACGTCAAGTGTCAGGAAAAACCTGCTGTGATTGACTATGGGCCTGTAGTACCCGGGAACAATGGTTCGGCAAGTGGTCCTGACCGATGGGCCGGGCTGCAGGTTGAGGGTACTGACCAGTATTACACTGCCAATATCCTTGTAGTAACTGACAACCAGTTTTATCAAGATGAAACAAACTGGAAGGCGACAGCACAGGACATAATCGCAACAGCAAATCAACAATTTGGGAGGGACGATATTCAGGTCGCTCTTTGTGTCATGGATTATCATGATTCTAGGCGATACCAACTCTCAAGCCGTCCCGAAGTCATATCAAATCCTCTTGGCGCGTTCAAAGCTGTGTATCCAACTTCCGATCTTGACCTGTGGTCATCGGACCTCGGTTTATACCTGGGCGGTTACGATATGACCGGCACTCCAATTGGACTGGCAGATGGATTTACAAACGATGGAAGGCACTCATGGGCACAGATGGTGACGGATTTTTACGATCTGTGTTATTGGGGTACGGCTCATGGCCGCAGGTGTGTAAGCATTCACGAGATTGGCCATAACTTCGATGCTCATCATGAGGGCACGGGCGGATATAATCAGGCGTATGCATTTAACGGCGGCCTTACTCATACAGTGATGTGGAGTTATTTCTTCGAACATCTTAATTGCTATGAGTTTTCATCCGACGATTATCATGGGGATGCCACTCATGACAACGCAAGAGCCATTCGTGAAGCAAAAGCGTTGGTTGCAGGTTATGTGTGATCCGATCCCTACAAATTTTTATGGAGGTTTAAGAATGGTACAATCACTTTCTGCGGTAGTGCGCCGCTACAGGTTAGTTGTCGTATTGTTGGGTCTGTTGATTGTTCTCCCGTTGATCTGTATCGTCGGCTTTCCCTATTTCCTCTCTCTGACCGTCCCGCCCGATCGGCTTGAGGTGCACGAAATTACAGAGCAGAAGGCCCTGGGGGGCACGATTATCTATCTTGATGAACAGAACATTCAGGAATTTCCCGTACTTGAAGAAGTGTTGCTGGTGAGCGAACCGTACCCGTCGGGACCATCATACAAAGAAGGAGACCTACGCCGTGTGGGTGAGGTGGAGTACCCCGAAAAAATAACGCAACGGACCATCGATACATATGTTATTGACAATACGACCGGTAAGAAGAGGTATTTCGAATATGAAGGGCATTATTATAGGGTTGGGACCATCTACGTGGATTAAATCTCTAATTTCCACTCTTCCCGCAGTGCGAGATCAATGTATATCTGGTCAGTTATCAGGCTACATTCTCGCATCGATGTATCAACGCCGCACACGAGATCGGACACCTTTTCGGCGCAGGGCACGAAGACTCAACAGCACCCTATCCGTCGTATGCAAAAGCATATCATTGGACGGAGTGGTTCGTTTATAATCGGTACACAGCTCTCTGGTCGAGTTTCATGGGGAACGACATGTGCCTTGAGTACTCGTGCGACACCCGGCATGGAGATGCATCACATGACAATGCCCGGAGGATCAGTGAGACGAAAGGGGTCGTCGCCGGATACCAGTGACGAGGTGAAATGGAGATGCGGGTAGCAACGTTGATGACGGTTCTTGCTGTGGTCGGTATTCTGATTGTGGCCGGTACGGTCATTCTCTGCGGAACCGGACAGGAACAGCAGGGTACTCCGCCCTGCAGTCCACACCTTTTTCATGTCTTTAACACCGATGATGTGCCGCACGAAGTTAACGTAACGGTGTTTGACGCCAACGCCACTCGCATTCGTGTTCCTGTCTGTTCGGAAGTATATCGACTTGAGGCGGATGGGGATGTAACATCGTCTATCAAGAATGACGGGAGGGAGTACCACTTTGAAATTTCGGTCGACGGTGAAGATCCGGAGGTCTTTGCGTTTTCCATTGCGCGTTGCCATTCTCTTGCAATCTCCGTCCGGGCGGAGCGCGACGTTCAGGCTCTCATGATTACGAGCAACTATGCGGTGCCCGCCACGTAATGGTGCCTCTATATCGGGTGAGGTCCCGGACAAATGGTGACTGCTCTGCTGGAGGATTGTCGGGTAACTATTGCTGGACACCGGTGAAGCCGGAGAATATGATTATCACGCGGCTGGGGGTGGTTGCGGGGCCCGGGACGCTTCGCGTGACCGGGGGAAACTCCGGGTTCTGATCGACCCGTATCTGGCGATTCGGCTACGTCCTGACATGTAACTGTACCTCGTCTGTTCAAAACGGACCCATCCGATTGGCAGAATACAATCCACGCCTCAGCTTTAGTTACCCGGCCTCCTGGGGGAATAACTCTTGGCGGTCCTTGCCGGGAACAACTGCGAAGGTGCCCGGTTCCGTGGGGGGAGGTTCGACGAGCGTGGCAGGGGCGGGGACCATTGTCCCGCCATAAGAAGGTTTATGGTGCGTTCGGTTCCAGCCGAACGATGCCTGCTGATTTTATATGTTCTGAAGACCCAGAATCGCATCGGGTGCCGCGTGCGGTACCCGTTTGTGTGCGGGGGTCGCCCATCCCCGGTTGACGACCGGATGACGCGCCCCGCAAGCTCCCTCCCGCCTCCGGGACACTATCGGAGGAAAGAACATGAATGGAAAGATTGGAATGCGGGCATTCTCCACGCTCCTGGCGGTAATGCTGGTGAGTGTGGTTGCGGTGCCGGCTGTGAGCGCAGAGGCACAGACGACTACGGGGGTCGATCTTGAGCAGTATACGATTCCTGAACTGAAGATGGACAGATCGATTGAGACGATCGCAATCTCCGGGATGTTAAGTCTTCAGGAGGAACCGGGCAAGGCAGAGAGCGGTATATACGGGATACCGTTCGGTTCGATCGTCGTCCACGCGGCGGACGGGATAACGCGGGTCTTCGACAAGGATGGCGACCAGTTGCTTTCAGTCAGTGATGAACGTTCCGAAAAAATACCCACACCCTCTGGCGTTGAGAAGCCCTGCACCTGGGTGCACCAGATACCGGATGACTCAAGAGCATACTACAGGGGAGACACCATATTCGTCCTTAATCCCGCAGGGGAACTGATCCTCCGGGTCATCAACGAGGATACTACCTCTAAACCGTGTCCAGAATCAACCCGGGGTTGGACAGGTCGTGACTGGCTGGAATCGGCAGAAGATTATCTTAACGGCATTACGGAGTACACCGCGTACTGGACAGTCCCGTCCGCTCCACCTTCACTTGAGGTTGGTGAGATGATATATCTGTTCAACGTTATTCAGGGGGATACACCCAGCCGCTACTTGCTCCAGCCCGTAATCCGGTATAATCCACAACAGCAAAGATGGGAAGGACAGGCATGGGGGTGCGATCCTGACGGCCCTGACCTTATCGGGTCGACTATTGTGTTGAACACGGGGGATACAATGAAAGGGCGCATCTATTGGGATGGTGTTAGGAGTCTCTGGATTGTCTCACTGGAAGACTGCACAACAGGTCAGAGTAGTGTAGTCACACCAGACAGTATTCAGCCCCAGAGCAATTGCCTGGTGGCATGTGCGCTGGAAGGCTGGTATGTCGACGACAATACCGATGTGCCGGGTGACACGAACTTTTACAGTATGTCGTACAAAGCATATGGCATACCCATGACAAATGTATATCTGAACCCGTGGTACTCGTCGTTCGCCCCCCAGGAGATAATAGGCCAATGTTTTGTCGAAATAATACAAAACCCATACCAGGTAAAACTCCATACTGCGAACTAGCGGTGATCGAATGAAAACCGAATGCTCCCTTTTTTTCGTTTTCACGATCTTGCTGGCGTCTTGCGGTTGTATCGATACCCAAGGCGCCGTCGGGGATGACAGCATGCAGTACGGCACCACGGACGGATTGCCGAGGAACGACTCATTTACACCCGCTTCCACGGCTACCGAGGGTACTGGAATATCTGTCGACCTCTCACAGGTCGAGATCAGGGGCGGACCGAACTTCAGCCCGAATGTCACGCTAATCTCCTCGATTCTCCAGAGCGATCCGCGTGTGCGGCTCCTGATCGAGAACGGGTGGAACGTTACATCGATCACCGAGCCGTTACAGTCCTGGGGCATCGTGGACCCGGTACAGCTCGATAGGCGGGACGTCGCATCGATCAACGAGATGAGCGATGACAAAGACCGCGCTCGGGGCTCTGCCGCCGTGGAATTCCAAAAAGAGGGGCTGTCGTTCTACATCGGAGTCGATGAACAGGAGGGACGTACCGCCGGAGGTTACTGTGATGCCGAGGTCTGGACCGGAGGGCCCGCTTCAGGTCCTTGTCCCGGGGACTACCATCAGGCGAGGGACAAGATGGAAGGATGGTGGCACGTCTTCGATGACCGGAACGAGAGGATGGTGATGATCTACAACAGCACGACGTTTTTCTATCTCTATCCGTCGTACTCTATCATCGATATGGAGGGGATACTTGACTGATCTGACTTTGAACTGTCAACCTTCGCTGGCGAAGTTGTGGGGAGAACGTGAATAGAACTGTGTGGTATGGGGGGGTATACTCTGGATTTATGCGCTTCGTAGCGCAAGGTCGCTCGCACTCTGCTCGGCACAGGAAGCGACAACGCGACCCGTTGGCCACTATCCCCCCTCGCAGGGATTGACGACGGCCTGATACCATGAAGAGGCAGGAGGCAGTTCGTCTTCCTGAGTTGCATTCTTCATCAGCGGCGTGGTTCCGGTTCCCGGCCTGTTGCAGTTGCTTCCGGGTGTGAAACCGATCCGGCAGGCCCGGTTCAGAAGGCACGTCCTTTTTGGCGCGTGCCCCGGTGGACGGGAGCGCACTACCGGGGGACCTCCCTACTATAAGAAGGTTTATGGTGCGTTCGGTTCCAGCCGAACGATGACTGCTGATTTTATATGTTCTGAAGACCCAGAATCGCATCGGGTGCCGCGTGCGGTACCCGTTTGTGTGCGGGGGTCGCCCATCCCCGGTTGACGCTCCGGATGACGCGCCCCGCAAGCCCGGAGGCTATTGGGATATGTGCTCTTTCAGTACTTGAAGGCGTGCCTCGTCCGCCTCCGGGAGCTTGAACAACCCTGGAGGTTGACGGCATGAAAGGAAAAATCGAAATGCGGGTACTTTCCGTGCTCCTGGCAGCGTTGCTGGTGAGCGGAACGATGGTGCCTGCTGTGAGTGCAGAGAGTGAATCAAGGGGCTGGCTCGATACGTTCGACCAGTGGGTTGAGCCGAGAGATATGTCGAAGTACACTCCGGTCATTGAAACCCCACAGAGGGTTCCGATCACTGAGGAGATCGCACGGCAGCACCCCGGAGTAATTATTCTGGATCCAAAGAGAGAAGCAGAATTCCAGGTAATCGATGCAGACGTGGTTCCAACCTCACCTGGTGAAGTATCATTGACGCTACAAGCCGAAAGCAGCGACCCCAGCACCAGGGATTTAATGCCCGACGTGAGAATGACCCAGGGAACCATCTCCTGGTACTGGACACAGGACACGTTTGTCTACCACGAGATAACGATCCATAACTACGCTTCTTCTGCAGCGAGCGGGATGGTCATCCTCTGGTCGCTTGAGGATGGGTACGGGTGTGGTGTGCCCTTTTCGGATCTTGCAGCGGGGGCGGATCTCACTGTGACGGTTCCATTTGAGGTTCTCGCACAGTATAGTTCCATCGGGATAAAACCGATGGCGGTCGAGATCAGAGTCGATCCGACCGGCCTTACGTCATGGATGGCAAGAATGCCGATCGATGCCATAGAGAAATACAACAACGATGCGTCGCATCTCCTCGATCCTGACGGCGGAGAAAACCTCGAAACGAGCGATCTGTATCATTTCCCGTTCAGTGAGGGATATGGAGTGCTACTCGAAGCAGCGCAGGCGGCTGATGGTACGACAGAGCCATATCAGTCTGCGCACGCGATAATGCAGTACGTTAATGGGGCCATGAATTATACATACGAAGACCCGTATCTTGAATATATATTCTCCGACCTGTACATGATGGACCATCCATCTTCCATCGACGGGAAATACATGGGAGTCTGCGATGAGTATGGAACCCTGTATACCGCCTTCACCCGGGCACTGGGCATCCCGACGCGGTTCCTATCGTTCACCATGAGGCTGCCATCTGGTAATATAGCGGGGCATGCTATTGCAGAATCGTGGAATGGAAATACCTGGATCCACTCGGATCCGACATTGAATGTGTTTGACAATCCCCAGGTTTACAGGGCGGAAGGAAACACTCACATCAGCATTACCGTCTACGGTGACGCCGATGACTCCTATTACACACAGGACCCAAACGACCCGACCGGCGACGGTATTCTCAGGTATGAAGATTTCAGAACACAGGTTTTCCTCGGGGAGGTTCCGAGGTACAATTAACCTATTTTTATGACGAAACATATCGCCTTCCTGGTGCTCGGTCTCACCATTGCGGTGATCGTCTGCAGCATACCCGCAGGTGCAGTCGTGACGCCTCTCCCCGGACAGGGAAATCAGACGGGCATCCTGTTTCTGGTCCATCCGAACGCGAAGACCAACGAAACGATCACCGCGTTCATAGCCGAGCACGGAGAGATAAAATGGCGTGAGGGTATTTACAATCACACCCACAAATACGTGTACGTCGTGCCGGTGAACGCCTGCGAAGAACAGCTCGTCTACTTAAACCGGATAACCGACGAGCGCAGCGGCGAACAGTCTATTGAACGCATCTGGATTATCGGCTGCGACGAGGCGATGCCCCTGGCCGCAGAGCTCCGGTTCCCGGAGATCTTTGCGAAGTACCCGGCGCTCAGCAACGATGCAGAGCTGCGGTCGTACATCGAGAATCAATCTCCGAACCGCTATGAGGAGGTTACGGCCAAGCCTTCGCGGGCGCAGGTCTATTTCATCCACGATACCGGCGTGTTCACGGAGTACATTGTCCTCCTCTCAGGAGGAGAGATTGTCTCTACAACATACGTCTCGGAAGAGAACCTCACGGTCGGGAGAGCCGAAGCGGAGGCGCAGGCCCTCTCCGGACAGCCCCCGGGCGCCCGCGTCGAGAACATCGTGCTGAAAGTCTACGGTGGTGACCGGATCGTCTGGGAGATTACCGTTCGAGCCGGTCAGAAGGCCGACGTCGTGCAGGTCCCCTCGGATCTGGCGCCCGGGCAGTCGATCCGGACGACGACGCCGGGGTTTGGGGCGGTCTTCGCGATTCTTGGTGTCGGGATGGGTTTTGTCCTGTGCCGGCGACGGGGGTAGAACCGGAGTTACGGATGTCCTCTTTTTGTTGTTCAACAACCCGGCTACCTGCTCTCGCCGCCGTGTAAGCCCTTCCGTCCGGCGCGGCACTCATTTCCGGCCCCCTTGTGGTCGCATTTGAGTTAGAAGGCAATCTGGTGAACCCAATGTGTAGATGCGCGGCACAGAAAAGGTTTATAGAAGAGCGTCGACGTCTCCACCGTGAATACCGGGATCGGTATTCCGAGGAACCACCATGAAGAAAATCCTCCCCATGTTTCTCCTGCTCTGCTGCCTCCTTTCCGCTGCCGGTTGCACCGGCACCGGGGAGACCGTACCGGAACAGGCGGGCACGCTTGCCGAGGCCCGCGAGATCTTCGGCCCCGATATCCCCGAACCGTCCTACCTCCCGGACGGCTACACCTTCGAAAACGCCACCCGCTCTCCTGACGGCAGCATCACGCTCACCTACACCAGCACCGCAGGAGACCTCCGGATCACGAGGCTTTCGTCCGCGGATGCCCAGTGCCCCGGCCCGACGGTCACCGGTAGCGAGGAACGGATAATCCAGGGTAACGGCATCCTGGGTAGGTTGGTTTACGAAAACGACGATCGTTCAGCTGGCTCCCTCTGGATGCTCCGGTGGGACTGGAACGATGCCGCCTTCTGCATGACGGGGAGCCTCCCGGCGGGTGAGATAACGAAGGTCGCCGCATCGATCGTCGAGTAATGGCCGGAACGGCTGCGGCCCACCGCTCTCTCACTCCTCCCGCATCGCCTCCGCCAGGCGTTCTCTCAGAATTCCGATGGTCTTCTCGTTCATCGCGCCGACGATGCCCGCGCACTTCACCAGGAACCGGGGAGCGGCCCGGATCAGCTCCTCACAGAAGGGATCCGGAACCTCTCGCGAGACGTAATACTGGGCGTCGACCCGTGCTCCTCTCGCCCTCTCCACGAGTGTCGTCTCTGCAGGAGTAAAATAGTCGGAGAGAAGCCGTTCCATAAGCAGGATGGTGCAGGAATGGTTCTCACAGCGTATCCCGATTCGCGTGAGGACAGCGTAGAGGGAGAAGTACATCGCATAATATGCGGTCGTTATCTTCCAGTCGCGAGCCGTGATCGTCTGCATTGTCTCAAGGGCTTCTTCGGCCTTCTTGAGGTATGCCGACGCCAGGGTTTCGTTTGGGGCGGTAAGGGCGATGCCGCTCCTGATCCGGCCGCACCATATGAGCTGGTCCATTATCCCACCGCCTTCTCGACGAAGTGTTCGGTGCCTTTGATCAGCACGTGATTCCGGAGCACTTCCTGGAGAAAGGGGTCCGTGCGGAGGTCACGGTTAAAGATATCCAACGGATAGACTGTGAGGTGAATCTTGAGGCCATAGGTCTTCCCGACTCCCTCGATCTCCTCCCCCCGGCATTCTCCGGCAATAAACAGGTCGAGATCGGACTCCTCGTCCGCGGTCCCTGCTGCGTGGCTCCCGAAGACTGCACCGCATCCCTCGATATTGGGAACGATTCGGCTGAGGACTCCGGCGAGGAAGGACTCCTCCTCCCAAAGACAGATCCTCCGGTAGACCTCTGCAAGAGTGCAGAAATCCCGTGCATGATCGCCCCGCCGCAGGGAGAATAACCGCGTCCTGCCTCTGGTGGCGGAGCGGAGGACTTGCTTTGCCTCAAGGTATTCAAGGGCCGCCTGGGCCGTTCCGCGGCTGATGGGAAGGCACCTGGAGACCTCCCGGATGTACATCTCGCGATCGTAGCCCCGGATGAAGAGAGAGAGGACCCTGAGATGGTCCTCTCGGATGTCCAAAATTTTAGACATATGTCCAGAATATTGGACGATCCCCGGTATCAGGGTTCCGGTCGGCAGGTGGCTATCGGGATGGGGGGTCCTTCCTCGGCGTGACATCAGTTCCCTGCCCGTAACTACCAACTTCTGACGTGGAACCGATTCCGGCAGGCCCGACGTGTAGACGCGCGCCACAGAAAAGGTATATGGAAGAACGCCGAGATCCCTCCCATCCAAACCGCGTGATCATGGTATGCAGAGAGTCTTAGCGCAACTGCTGGCATCGGCGCTCATCGCGGCGTTCTTCGTCCCGGCGGTCTCCACCGCCGCTCCGGCGCCCTCTACCGGGGGGAATACGAGCTGGCTCGATACCATCGACGGCTGGGCCGGACCACGGGACATGTCGATGTACAACAAGCCGGTCGTTGCGAAAGAGCCGGAGCGCCCGGGCCCGGAACTGGTCGGGAAATACCCCGGCCTGATCCTAATGTTGGTGAGCGTGGTGGTGCCGGCGGTGAGTGCGGAAGAGGCAGCCGATCAGATTGAGTCTCCCACGATAGGAGATCCGGAAGGAATGGAAATTGTCAGGCACTCTCATGCACTGGCGAATTCGATTTTTAATAGTAGAGACGTGACCTATGATTGGACAGCCGGGACAAACATATGGCACAGATACACTGACATTTATTCGGATCACTATTCGACGTCCAGAGATCAGGATGCCGGGCGTCCTTTCGACATAGATACAATCGGCGTCAGAGGACGGGTCTGGGAAGAGGGTTACATTCGCTTCGATCAGACGGAAACTAATCAGCAATCGTCTGATACGGTGATAAACTACGAAACAACTGGATCGCCATATGCACACTGGTATGCTCGCTCCGATCACACGTTCGAGTATCCTGAAAATGAAGATTACTGGTACCCGATGACTGAGGACGAGTTTAATGAGTGATCCCAGATCCTTTTTTTGAGGTATGGTTATGAGGAATAAGCGAATTCTTCTCCCGGCAATCGTCATATTGGGACTCTCGATAGCCGTAGCGACCGTTTTCCTGTCGAATAATGACGCCGACGACTACGACTGGATGATGCGAATCAGTGCGAACGGTTCCGGCAACTATTCTGTACAAACCACGTACGACGAGGGCAAGGTCGGGGAGAGTTTCGGCATCGGCCTGTACGACGCTCCGATTCACACCGCAAACCACTCACTCCACCACAGTGTCGCGCTCCACGCGAATGAATCGCTCGCCGGGTATTTCTGGGTCAGCAACCAGATGACCACGGAAAACGATTACCTGATCTTTTTACTGTCGGACTACGAGCAGGTCCCTTTCTTCTTTGGAGAGGACAGGGTGAGGGGTGTCCTGCACCCCGTCTCTCTCGAACCCTTTGAAGAGCGGTTCTTCCGCTTTGAGACCGATCCGCTTTCCTGTGGGGTTCACGATCTCGAGATCGTGCTCGTGATGAAACCCTATGAGCACTCGCTTGAAACGTCCTTCAGGCGCTCCACCGACTTCTCTTACCTGGGGAGCAAACGGCTCAACGCGTTTGTCGACTCAACGGAGTTCCCCGTCGTCTCCTACGCGAACGCTTCGGTGCTCAAGAGCAGATCGTGCGGTTCCGATTACCCGGTCAACGACGGTCTGCTCATCACCCGCGATCCCTGCTCGACGGCCGGATGGTTCACCGAGAACGTAACGGCCGGTGACCGGCTGGATTACTGGATCAATGCCGCCGCCGACGATAACTACCCGGTCACCTTCGCCCTGATCCCGCTCGTCGACTTCGTCCAGGTGCCGGTGAAGATGAACGATCCCGTTGATGCTCTCTTTTGCTCCCTTGAAGCAGGAGAGAAGATATCCATCCCCGCGAGCATCATCGTCCCTGAGGAGGAGGGCGTCCACGAACTGATGGTCTTATGGGTTCCGGCACCGCACCGGCAGCTGGAGGGTGCGGATCGGGTCTCGCTCGACCTCGGGCAGTGGCCGTGGACCGAACCGAGTATCAGGGTGGGGTTGGTTACCGGGGGGGCCGGATGAATACTCAATCCCTCCTCCTTCCTGGTTGATGCTTCCTGCGAGCCCGGAGAACGACTGGAAGTATGTAAACCCCGGACTTGAAGGAGCAACGGTCGCACTGGTCCTCTCACCTCCTCCCCTCGATATCAATTTGTCCGCATGGTAGATCCGGAGTGACGGACCCTCCTTTTTGCGGCATACGGATCGCCCGCATCCTGACAAACCCTGCGGCCCGAAACAGGTGAAAGCACCCCGCGCGATGGTTGAATGATGAGGCACATCCGCTCGTCGCGATGAATGAGCGCCGGGTGTGTAGCGTTCGTCCCCTCAATTGCCGTCGCCTCGGCATTTCGGCAGGAACGTCAGTACCGTGCGTGATCCCGCTCCCGTCCCCCACGCGCGTCGAACAACAACCCTTAAGAGGAACCCTTAGAGAGATACTACCTAAGATGCTCGATCAGTTCAAGGGCTGCCTTCTCGGGGCCGCCATCGGGGACGCGCTCGGCATGGCGCGGGAGAGCACGCCGCCGGACTTCCAGCGCCTTCACGAGGGATACCGGCGGGCATGGCGCGGGCACCCGAACGCCGGGCTGAAACCCGGGCAGTTCACCGACGACACCCAGATGATGCTCCTCGTCGCCGGGATGCTTGCCGACGGCACCTACTCGGAGCAGGGATACGCGGCCGCCCTTGCCCGGATGTACATGAACGAGGAGCTCCGGTTCCCCGACGGCGCCGTGGACGCCGCGTGCCGGCACCTCCTCCTCTCCGGCGAGAGGCCGGGCGGCGTCTCCTCCAACACCGCCGGCTGCACCGGCATCGCCATCCCGTTCGGCCTACTCTACGGCGACCCAATCGACGTGACCGAGCGGGTGGTCCAGGCCTGCAGCGTCACCCACACCCACCCGGCGGCGCATGCGGGAGCGGTCACCATCGCGATGCTCGTCCACCACGCCGTCCGCGGCCGCTCCGACGCCCTCTCCCTTGCCGGGAAGCACGCCGCCCTCGAAGACGTCGCCCTCGGCAACAAGATCCGCGACGCCATGAATCTTGCGAAAGAGGGAATCAGCCTCGAGAGCGCGTTGTCGGTGATAGGCAACGACGTGACCGTCTACCAGACCGTCCCGCTCGCGTTCTTCCTGATCAGCCGCATCAGGGACGTCACGGTCCTCCTCACCACCGCCGCGCACGTCGGGGGGAACACCGACACCATCGCGCTCATCTGCGGAGCCTACGCGGGCGCGACCTACGGGAAATCCGCCCTCCCGCAGGATCTCCTCGAAGGGCTCGAGGGAAGAGACGAGATCGAATCCGTGGCCGCCCGGCTCTACGAACGGTACACCACAAAGCCTTAAGATTCTATAAACGACATCTCTTTCTTATGGAAATTGCGATTATCGGCGCATCCGGATACACCGGCGGCGAGTTGATGCGGCTCCTGCTGCACCACCCGTCCGCGGATGTCGTCGCGGCAACATCCCGGAAACTGGACGGCACCCCCGTCGCCTCGGTCCACCCCCACCTCCGGGGACTGACCGATCTCGTCTTCCGGAACACCGAGGCCGGCGATATCGATGCCGACTTCGCCTTTCTCGCCGTACCGCACACGGCGGCGATGAAGGTGGCCGGGACGCTGGCTGAGCGCGGGGTTAAGACCGTCGACCTCTCGGCCGACTACAGGCTTGCAAAGGACATCTACGAGAAGGTCTACGGCGTCTCCCACGAGGCCTACTTCGAGGCCCCCTACGGCCTGCCCGAACTTCACCGGGACGAGGTCAGGGGCGCTTCCTTCGTCGCGAACCCCGGGTGCTTCCCGACCGGGGCGACGCTCGCGGCGGCACCGCTCGCGAATCGCGCCCACACGATCGTCTACGACTCGAAGACCGGGGTTACCGGGGCCGGGAACACCCCCTCCGCGACCACCCACTACCCCAACGTCGGCGACAACTTCAGCGCCTACAAGTGGACGAGCCACCGCCACCTCGCCGAGATGAAGCAGGAGGTCGCCCGGCTCGGCTCAAACGCCCGGTGCTACTTCACGCCGCACCTCCTCCCGGTGAACCGGGGCATCCTCACGACGGCCCACATCCTCCTCAGGGAGCCGATGGAGCAGGACGAGGTCGAGGCACTCTACCGGAAGTTCTACGCAGACGAGTTCTTCGTCCGCTACCAGAAACCGACCCTCGCGGCCGTCCGGGGGACGAACTTCTGCGACGTTGCGGTGGAGAGCGAGGGCGACCGGGTCGTCGCGGTCTCGGTGATCGACAACCTGGTCAAGGGCGCAAGCGGTCAGGCGATCCAGAACATGAACCTGATGTGCGGGTTTGCGGAGGATACCGGTCTCCGCTCCGCCGGGATGCTCCCCTGAGGTGACGAAGATGCTGGTAAGAGACGTTATGACGCCGGACCCGGTGACCGTCCGGGTCGACTCGCCGGTGCGCGAGGCGGCGGGACTGCTCCGGAAGTACCATATCGGCGGGCTTCCCGTGATGGACGGGGAGCAGGTGGCGGGAATCGTCACCGAGACCGATATCCTCTCGCTCCTCGATGTCGGCGACCTCTCCGACGACCTCTGGCTCCCGTCGCCGCTCGAGGTGATCGAGGTGCCGGTCAGGGAGTTCATCAACTGGGAGAAGACGAAGCGTGCGCTCACCGATATCGGCGATATGGAGGTCAGGCGGGTGATGAGCAGCCCGGTGATCGCCACCGACGAGGATTCGGATATCGCCGATGCGGCCTCCCTGATGCTCCACGAAGGGATCGCACGCCTCCCGGTGCTCCGCGACGGAAAACTGGTCGGGATCGTCACCCGGGCCGATATCGTTCAGGGTATCGGGGCGTCTTCGGAGGAGGAATAGTGAAAAGTATCTGTGCGGTCGAAGGCGTCAGCGCCTCGGGGCTCAAGGAAAGAAAGTTCGGGCTTGCCCTGATCCGGTCAAGCGGGACTGCGGCCGGCGTCTTCACCTCGAACAGGGTGCGGGCGGCCCCGGTCGAGGCGATGGTGGACCGGATGCGCAAAGGAACCCTCGACGCCGTCGTCGTGAACAGCGGGTGCGCGAACGCCTACACCGGCGAGCGGGGATACCGCGACGCGGTGGAGATGTGCGGTATCGCGGCCGGTGCCCTCGATCTCGATCCGGAATCGGTCGGCGTCGCGAGCACCGGGGTGATCGGGCGGTACCTCGATCTCGCCCTGATCCGGGACCAGTGCGAGCGGGCGGCCCCCCTCCTTGCCCGGAGCGTTGAAGCCGAGGACGCGGCGGCGAGGGCGATCATGACCACCGACACGTTCCCCAAACACGCCCTCATCAGGACGGAGTCGTTTGCCGTCGGCGGGATCACCAAGGGGAGCGGGATGATCGCCCCGAATATGGGGACGATGCTCGCGTTCATCTACACCGATGCAGAGGTCGAGGCCCCGGTTCTGCAGGATATCCTCCGGCAGGCAACCCGGCGGTCCTTCAACCGGGTCGTGGTCGACGGCGATACGAGCACGAACGACGTCGCCCTCTGCACCGCGACCGGCGCCGCAGGCAAAGTGGATCACCAGGAACTCGCGAGAGCGATCGAAGCCGTCTGCCGCGATCTTGCCGTCCAGATCGCCCGCGACGGCGAGGGGGCGACGAAACTCCTCGAGGTGACGGTCCGCGGCGCCGCCGACGAGGATGCCGCCTCCGCCGTGGCGCGGACCATCGTCGCCTCCCCGCTCGTCAAGACCGCCGTTTACGGCGAAGACCCGAACTGGGGCCGGGTGGTCGCGGCGGCGGGCAGGGCCGGCGTGGAGTTCGACCCCTACGCGGTCTCGCTTTCGGTCGGTGGGACGCCGCTCGTCCTCCGCGGCGAGATCGTCGCCGACCTCGCGAAGGCGAAGGCCGCGATGCTTGGTAATACCGTTTCCTTCGACCTCGACCTCGCCGCCGGCGAGGGGAAGGCGACGGCGTGGGGGTGCGACCTCACCGAGAAGTACGTCGAGATCAACGGGAAGTATACGACATGAAACGAGAAGACGTGCTGATGGAGGCGCTCCCCTACATCCAGAAGTTTTACGGCAGGACGATCGTGATCAAGCTCGGCGGTCACGCGATGGTCGACCAGAACATCCTCGAGACGGTGATCCGGGACGCCGTCCTTCTGCGCTACGTTGGGATGAAGGTCGTCCTGGTCCACGGCGGGGGCCCCGAGATCACCACGAAGATGGAGGCGATGGGCAAGGAGCCCAGGTTCGTCGGGGGGCTGCGGATCACGGATGCCGAGACCCTGGAGATCGCCCAGATGGTTCTCGTGGGGAAGATCAACGACGGGATCGTCTCCCTCATCGCGAACTGCGGCACCCGTGCGGTCGGGATCTCCGGCAACGACGGCAACCTCCTCATCGCCCGGAAGATGGACCCCCAGCAGGTGAAGGTGGGAGAAGTCATGCAGGAGGTGGATCTCGGCCAGGTCGGCGAGATCGAGGAGGTCGACCCCGAGGTGCTCCACTGCCTCCTCGCCCAGAACTACATCCCGGTGGTGGCCCCGATCGCCATCGACCGGCAGGGCCGGAGCCTGAACATCAACGCCGATACCGCGGCAGCCGAGATCGCGATCGCTCTGGGGGCGTTCAAACTGGTCAACCTGACAGACGTCGACGGGGTGATGAACCCCGACCGGACCCTGGTCTACCACCGGCTGACGCTCACTGAAGCGGAGGCGATGGTCGGTAGCGGGATAATCGCCGGCGGGATGATCCCGAAACTCGAAGGGTGCATGAAAGCAGTCAGGAACGGTGTCGTAAGCGCCCACGTCGTGAACGGCAACCGGGAGCACAACCTGCTCCTCGAGCTCTTCACCGACGAGGGCGTCGGGACGATGCTCTCCCAATAACCCTTTTCTTACGGCAGGTTGCCGTCGCCGCTGCATTCCCGCTGTCGCTCTTCGTTCATCTCGATCAGGATCTCAAAGACTCTCCTGACGGCGACCGGGTCGATCCGGCTCTCGACGGCGTAGGTGAAGACCCGGTCGAGGACCACCCTCCGCTGCTCCTCGTCTCGGATGGGAAGACCGTTCTCCTGCTTGAGGCGGGCGATCTGTGCCGCCAGTCTCTGCCGCTCTGCAACCAGGTCGATGATCCGCTCGTCTATCTCCCGGACTCCGTTCCTGACGGCATCAAGGGACATACTAGATAATTGGCTCCGGCCGGGGAATAAACCTGATGGCCTGGCTCCCGGGAAGCGAAGGATATTATGATGCAGGCACATATCTGATACCGGATGCTGGAACGAATACCGCCACGCGAGCGCCGGGACCTCCTGATCGCGTGGCTTGCCATCTCGGTCGCCTTCACCCTGATATACATCCGGGGGGGGATAGACCTCACCGGGCTTGTCTTCTTCTTCGTGATGTCCCTCGTCACGGTGGGGGTCGCCTTCGTCCTCCACGAACTGGCGCATAAGTTCGTCGCCATGCGCTACGGCTACTGGGCCGAGTTCAAGAAGGATAACCAGATGCTCCTCGTCGCCGTGGTGCTGGCGGCGCTCGTCGGAGTCGTCTTTGCGGCGCCCGGGGCGACCTACATCTACGGGAATGCAACACGGGCCGAGAACGGGCGGATATCGGCGGCGGGCCCGATCACGAACCTCCTCCTCTGCATACCGTTCGCGGCCCTCATGCTCTTTTCCGGTGGGCTCCTCGGCGTCGTGGGCCTCGTCGGGCTCCGGATCAACGCGATGATCGCCACGTTCAACATGCTCCCGATCAGCGTTCTCGACGGGCGCAAGGTTCTCGCCTGGAACCCGGCCGTCTTCGCCGTGCTCATGGCCGCCTCCGTCGGGCTCCTCGTCTGGTCGCTCCTCTGAGGCCCCCTCCCTTTTCAGGCTTTGTTAAAATCCTCCCCCAAGGGACGAATCACCTCTGGATCATCCCTGCATTACCGACACGCCACCGACCTCTATTGGTAACCGGGTGTTCTCCGAGGTTGTGGAAAACATTTCAACAGGGCCCTTTTTTCAGGCCTTCTTCAGGGTGAACCGGAAGGCCGCGCCGCATTCCGGCCGGCCCGGCACCCGGTCGTCGACCCGGATCCGGCCGCCGTAGCGCAAAATAAGCATCCGGGTGATGTAGAGCCCCAGCCCCTGGCCGCTCTTCCGGCTCCTGTTCTGTCCGAACCGCATGAATACGGCATCCTTCATCCCGTCGGGGATCCCCGGCCCGGTATCTTCGACCGAAACCCGGACTTCGTCGCCGCTCTCCTCCACCCTGACGGTGACCTCGACCCCCGGCCCCCCGAACTTGACGGCGTTCCCGATGAGGTTCGTGAAGACCTCGGGGAGGAGCGGGTCGGCCATGACCGCGAGATCCGTGCCGTCGTAGCGGATCCGGCTCCCGGAGAAGATCCCGATCTCGTCCCGGATCACCCCATCAAGTTCTATCGGCGCGAGCACGGCCGATTCATGGTGGATCCGGCGGATCGTCGAGACGTTTCTTAAGATCTCGACGCTCTTCCTGAGGCTGCTCCTGAGCTTCTCTGCGTAGCCTCTCGCCTCGCCCTCGAGCATATCGACGAGGAGGTCGGTGTAGAGGCCCGAGACGTTCTCGGCGTTCCTGATATCGTGGCTGAGGATATCGAGGTAGAGGTTTGCCTCCCGCTCGGCCGTCTCCAGCTGCCGGATCAGCATGCCGCGCTCGACGGAGGTGCCGACCTCCCTCCCGATGGCCGTAAGGAGGGATCGGTCGGCGTCGGTGAACGGGCTGCCGCTCCCGGACGTCACGTTCAGGGCCCCGATGACCTTCCCGTGCGCCACGATCGGAATGCTGGCGCACGGGTGCGGTGTTTCTTCGCTCTCCCCGGGGTAGCGGAGCTCGGGGTGGTCGTCGAGGAAGAGGGGCTCCCCTGCCACCAGCACCTCCGCGTAGGGCTGTGCGGTGATGTCCGGGATGCACGGCTGCGGAGGGAAGCCTTCGGGAAGGCCCTGCACGCAGACGAGCCGCGCTCTCTGCCTCCCCGGCTCGATCAGGTAGATGCCCCCGCCCGGAAGATCGATGAGGGCGAGGGTTGCCGCGAGCACCCTCTCCAGGCCCTCCTCGATGTCCGTTGCGGACGTCGATGCGCCGATGATCCGGTTTAAGACCGAGAGCTCGCGGTTATGGGCCTGGATCTTTGCTTCGGCCTGTTTCTGGTTGGTAATGTCGGTGAACGAAGCCGCGAGACAGATGGGTGCTCCGTCGCCGCCTGTGACCAGGCTTCCGGAGAATATGACGCAAAACACCGTTCCGTCCTGTCTCCTGCCGATCCGCTCACCGACGTGCTTGCCGGTGCGGATGAGTTCCCGGAAGGTTTCCACGGCCTCCTCTTCGTCCCGCCAGAGTTCCATGACCGATCTGCCGATCACCTCGGCCGGGGAGCCGTGGCCCCACATGGAGAGGAACGCCTGGTTGACGTAGGTCAGGCGGCCGTCGAGATCGGCGATGGTGAACGCGCTCGACGACGATGCTATCGCCATCTCCCGGATCCGGAGTTCCTGCTCGGCCTGTTTTCGTTCGGCGACGTCGATCCCCGAGCCCATCGTGCATAGCGGCCTGCCCGACTCGTCGGTGACGATGGAGAGGGCGAGCTGCATGGGGAAGGTCGACCCGTCTTTTCGCCGTGCTTTCACCTCCCCGGACCAGGAACCGTTCCGGATGACCTCCACTCTGATCCGATCCTCCTCCTCCGGGTCGGCCCAGAGCACCGAGACATCCTGCCCGACGATCTCCTCCTCCCGCTCCCACCCGTGCACGGCGAGGAAGGCACGGTTGACGTAGATGATCCTCCCGTCGAGATCGACGAGGGAGATGGCGTCGAGCGCCGACGCTATCGCCATATCCTTGATCCGCAGCTCGAGCTCGGCACGTTTCTGCTCGGTGATGTCGCGGATGGAGTAGAGTGTCCCGGTGACGTTCCCGTGCCCGTCGTTTAAGGTGCTGACGGTTGTATCGGCGAATATGATCTCCCCGTCCCTCTTTCTGTGGACGGTAACGCCGCGCCAGGCCCCGGAAGCCCGGAGGGCATTCCGTGCCTCCCGTTCGTCGCCGGGGTCGATCCACTGGTAGGTGAAGAGTTCAGCATCAAGCCGGCCGAGGGCCTCGCCTGAAGGAACGCCGTAGAGCCGCTCTGCCGCCCGGTTCATGTAGGTGATCCGCCCTCCGGTGTCGATTGCGATCACGGCGTCGTCCACCTGCGAGAGCACCCGGGCCTGGAACCGGAGCCGCTCTTCCGCCTGCTTCCGGCCGGTGACGTCGCGGCTGATCCCGAGGAGGCGCCTGACGGTCCCGTCGCTTCCCGCCACCGGGATGAGGCGCGTCTCCAGCCAGGCAACTCCGCCGCCCACGGGCACCGGGGTCTCATCGGTGAGGGTCCCCACGGCCGGGTCCGCCGCGGCCCGGAGCATCGCAAGCCATCTCTCCGCGACCTCAGGCGGGAATATCTCCCCGATGTTCTTTCCCCGCAGGTTCTCCGGCTCCACCCCGACCATGCGGCCGCCGGTGCTGTTCACATAATGAACATCTCCTTCCACGCCGACGAGGAAGATGATGTCCGGTGCCGACTCCGCAAGCGTCCGGTAACTCTTCTCGCTCTCCCGGAGCGCCTGTTCCATGCGTCTCTCCTCGGTGATATCGACGGCGGTTGCGAGGACGCAGACCGGGTTCCCGGACTCGTCGGTGACGGTGTTCGCGGTGATATGGGCAATAAACTCCGTTCCATCGGCCTTGCGGCCGACCAGTTCTCCGGTAGACCTGCCCCGTTCTGCAAACGTCGCAAGAACCTTCTCGACCTTTCCCGGATCTACCCAGAACTCCGTGAGATGCCTTCCGAGAACCCTGTCCGGGCCGGTGACCCCACCCATCTCCAGCAGCGCCCGGTTGGCGTACGTGATGTACCCGTTGAGGTCGGCGATGGCGATGGCGGCAAACGACGACTCGATTGCCATCCCCCGGATCAGGAGCTCTTTCTCCGCCCGTTTACGTTCCGTAATGTCGGATTGCGTCCCTGCGATCCGGAGCGGCGTCCCGTCGCCGTCGCGGCCGACCACCCGGAGACGGTCGAGCACGTGGATCCACTCCCCGGATGCGGACCTCATCCGGAACTCCATCTCGCAGCGGTCGCGTTCTCCGGCGGCCATCCCGACGAGGACCGCCTTCACGCGGTCGCGGTCCTCCGGGTGGACGAGCGAGAGGATCGCGGAAAGCGTGGGCACGAACGCCCCCGGCTCGTAGCCGAGCATCGTGTAACCCCGCGGGCTGCAGAGGATTGTGCCGGTGCCGACGTCCCAGTCGATCAGCCCTTCGTTTGCCGCCGAGAGCGCGAGATTCAGCCGCTCTTCGCTCTCCTGCAGCGCCTGCTCCGCACGCCTCCGCTCGGTCACGTCGAGGAGCGACATCACCGAGCGGGCCGTCCCCGGGATCAGGCCGATGGTGACCTCGACGGCATGAAGGTTGCCGGAACGATCGGTGAACGTGAAGGAGTAGTTCTTCGGCGCGGCTGCAGGATCCCTCCGCCGGAGATTGTGGTAATCCGCGATCCGCCGCCGTTCGTCCTCGGAGCCGATGAAATCGGTCAGCCGCTTTATCCCGACGATCTCGGCACGCGGGTATCCGGAGAGCCGCTCGAACTCGGTGTTCGCCACCGAGATAGTGCCGTCGCCCTCGATGAGGATCGTCGCCGTCCCGGTGTAATCGACGATCGCCTCGTAGTCCTCTCCACCCGGGGCCTCCCGGAGCCGGAACACCCACCCCTTCCCGGACGGCGGCCGGGAGGCCGAACAGCGATACCGCCGCTCTCCGCCCGGACACGAGAACCGGCACTCGAACTCCGGGATCCTGTCCCTGTCCTCCGGCGCCGCAAGGATCCTGTCGGCAAGATCGCTCGTCGCCCCGAGCACGTCGGCGATCCGTCCGGGTTCGCTCCCGGGCACTCCGAGCATCCGGTGGGAAGCCGCGTTCGCCCAGATTATGCCGGCGTCCTCATCGACCACGAGAATCCCGTCTTCCAAACCCTCGAGTATCCGGTAGTCCGGCTGCGCGCCGCAGGGGTGTTCCGGAGGCTCGACGGGGGTCACGTATAGGTCCTTCTGTGGTCCTGAAAAGTATCCTTAAGGTGCTTACAAAAGATGGAGGTTATCAAACTGTATAAATTTGTTCCGGTTTGTGAACCGACGGGAAAAGTTATTGTTCCATGCAGTCGGCCCCGGGTAAGGATATTCCTGCCCGGAACGGCGATCGGGGATGTTACTCACTCCTGTATTCCGGGGAGCAATCAGGCCTCCGCCTGCACCTTCCGGAGGAGTTCGATCGCGTCCAGCCCCTTCTCCCGCCCCTCCGCGAGTGCGGTGGGGTGTCCCGTAATCCCGCCGTAACGGTCCATGTCGTTTGCTATCACGTTGTCCCAGTACTCGAACCCGGTGGTGTTGAAGAAGGCGGTGATCGCCGGAAACGCCGCGTCGAAGACGTTCTCCCACCCGAGCCCCGCGGTCGATACGAAGATCCCCTTATGGCGGCGGATATGATCGGCCGTGTAGTAGAGGTCCTTTTTGATGAACTTGCGCGCCCAGAGGTACTGGGCGCGGTCGATCAGCCCTTTCGCCTCCGCCGTGATCCCCATCGAGTAGATGGGGGATGCGAGAACGAGGACGTCGGCGACGGCGATCTTCTCGAACACCTCCGTGAGGTCGTCGTTGATGACGCATACTCCGGTCCGGTGACAGGCGTTGCACCCCCGGCACGCAGCGTACTCGAGCGGCCGGAGGACGACCTTCTCAACATCGGCCCCCGCTTCCCGGGCGCCCTCGAGCACGGCGTCGAGAAGCGTCTCGGTGTTCCCGTGCCGCCGGGGGCTGCCGGAGATGCCGAGGACTCTTACCGGCCCGGTCATGCCGCCCGGAGCTCCTGCAGTCGTCGCACGACTTCGTTTGCCAGGCTCTGCGCGTCGGCTCTCGCGGTGGGGTGGCGGTCGATCGCGCCTTTCTCGTCGACGCCGTTCACCATCAGGTACCTGATGTCTTTGTTCCGGATATCGACGACATGAAAGAAGCACTTCACCGACGGGATCGCCGCATCAAAGACGTAGTCCCAGTTCTGCCCGGCGGTCGAAAGGAAGATGCCCATCCGTTTGCCTTTGCGCTCGGGCGGGACGACCGGCAGGTGGAGGACGTACTTCCGGGAGCGGAAGACCTGGGTCCGGTCGACCAGCGCCTTCGCCTGCGCGGCAAGCCCCATGCAGTAGATGGGCGAGGCGAGGACGATGCAGTCTGCCGCGACGATCCGGTCGTGGACGTAGTCCATGTAGTCCCGCTGGACGCACCGGTTGAGTGTCTCACAGAGATTGCACCCGCGGCAGGGCCTGATATCGACTTCGGGGACGACGATCTTCTCGACCGCGGCCCCCTCCCCCTCCATCGCCGCGAGCATCCAGTCGAGCAGGGTCTCGGAATTGCCGTGGCGGCGGGGCGAAGTCGCAAACGCAAGGACGTCAAGGGTCATATAAGGAGTATTGTCCGGCCGGAGGCAAAAAAAGTGCCGGGGCTTCCACGTCACTGCACCTTTTCCTGCGACAGCCCGATTGCGAGCGTGTAGCAGAGGACGATCATCACGAGCATGAACGGGAACGCCGCCGTGATCGCCATCACCTGGAGGGACGAAAGCCCCCCGGTGACGAGGAGGGTGATCGCGACGGCGGAGAGGGAAAGCCCCCAGATCGCTTTCTTGTAGGTCGGGACGATCAGGCTCCCGCCCGAGGTGAGCGAGCCGAGGACTACCGTCGCGGAATCCGCCGAGGTGATGAAAAAGACGATCAGGACAATGATCGCGATGAGCGTGAGGAGGCCTGCGGACGGGTAGTGTTCGAGGAACGCGAAGAGGGCGAGCGAGACGTCCGCTCCCGCGACCGCCGCGAGGTCCGCTCCCCGGTCCAGTTCGAGGTGCAGCGCCGATCCCCCGAAGACCGCAAACCATACGAAGGTAAAGAGAGTCGGGACGGTGAGAACGGTCAGGACGAACTCCCGGATCGTCCGGCCCCGGGAGATCCGCGCGACGAAGAGCCCCACGAACGGCGACCACGAGATCCACCACGCCCAGTAAAAGACCGTCCAGTCCCTGCTCCAGTCGAACCCCGCAAACGGGTAGGACTGGAGGCTCATGTCGATGATGTTGTTGACGTAGCCGCCGAAGGTGGAGATGAAGACGTTGAAGACGTAAGGGGTCGATCCGAGGCCGAGGACGACGAGGAGAAGGACCGTTGCCAGGACGATGTTGAGTTTCGAGAGCACCTGGACCCCTTTCTCCACCCCGAGGATCGCGGACGCCATGAACAGCGCCGTCGCGATGACGATGATCCCGATGGTGACGGAGATCGTGGACGGGAGCCCGTAGAGGTGGGTGAGCCCGCTGTGGATCTGGAGGGCGCCGAAGCCGAGCGACGTCGCAGTCCCGAAGACCGTAGCAACGACCGCGAACACGTCCACCATCTTCCCGGCGGGTCCATAGATCCGCTCGCCGAGGACCGGGTAGAAGCAGGAACTGATCAGCGCCGGCATCCCGCGCCGGAACGAGAAGTAGGCGATGGAGAGGCTGACGATCGTGTAAATGGCCCACGGGTGGACCCCCCAGTGGAAGAACGCGTAGCGCATGGCGAACGCGGCGGCGTCGGGGGATGCGGGGTCTATGAAGGGGGGCGGCTGAAGATAGTGGATGAGCGGCTCGGAGACTCCCCAGAAGAGGAGCCCGATTCCCATCCCGGCGGCAAAGAGCATTGCGACCCAGCCGAAAAAGCCGTACTGCGGCCTTTCGGCGTCGTGGCCGAGTTTGATCGTCCCGTAGCGCGAAAGCGCGAGGACCAGCGCGAAGACGAGAAAGAAGAAGACCGATATGAGGTAGAGCCAGCTGAAGTAGTCGAGGATCGCGGCATGAACCGCGGATGAGACTGCGTCGAGGAGGTCCGGTCTCGCGATCCCGAACCCTATGAAGAAGAGGACGATCCCGGCGGAGAGGAGAAAGACCCCCTCCTTTCTGAGGTACTCACGAAGCATGGCGGCTCCCCGGTTGCGGCACGAGGAATATCGAAGCCATCGACCCGGTCACGACCCGTTCCGCCGTGTCCCCCATCGGGGCGGAAAGAAACGCCGGGCCCTTCCTCCCGAGGACGACGATGTCGGCCTCGATCCGGTCCGAGACGTACAGCACCTGCGTAGCGGGTTCCCCGATCCGCTGCTCGGAGGTGACTTGCCCGAAGTACGGGCGGAGTTCTTCCGCCACCGCGTGCAGTTTCCCGTCGACAGCCTCGCGCCGTACCCGTTCAGCCAGCGGATCGGCCATTCGTCCCCTGACGTGGAGGAGATGGCACCAGGCGCCCGCGAACTCCATCACGTAGGGGAGCAGGCGGTTCGATGTCTCGCCGAGGTCGGTCGCATAGAGCACCTTCAGGTCCCTGCGGTCGAGTTCCACCCCGTTGTCCGGCAGGCGGGGCCGGATCTTGTGGACGAACACCGGAACATCCGCGAGCCGGAGGAGGTTCTGCGAGACGCTCCCAAGGAGCATCGTCTCGATATGCCAGCGGCGCTTCGCTTTCATGTAGATGCCGTCGGCACCCTCAAGGAGCGCTGTCTCCGCGATTGCCGAGGCGATGTGGCCGTTCCCTGTCTTCACCTCCACCGAAAGCCCCATCTCCTCAAGCGCTTCCGCAAGGAGCGTGAGCCACGAGAGGTCGGCTCCCCGGAAGAACGAGCCGGGCTCGTTCACGTGGTAGAGGCAGATCGATTCGGCCCCGAGACTCCTGAGAACTCTTCCGATCTTCATCAGCTCTTCGGGTCTCTCGCCGTAGGCAACCGGGACCAGCGTCTTCTCAAACATTATCGAATTCCCTCGCGGGGAAAACGCCGGGCGCCGGCCCGGCAAGTCCCAAATACGGTACTTTCGGGGTTCCGGCACCATTAATGCACCGGCGATGTTCGTGCCCTGTCCGGTTGCGCCGGTTTTTCGGATCGTCGCCGTTCCGGTGCGATCACGGTGGAGAAACGGTTATAATCGATCACATACTGATCCGGCCGGCTTTTGCAGGCAGATGAAAAGAAAGTGGGAGTTTCAGAGTTTCTTGAAGCAGAGGTACCAGTCTTTGCACTCGTAGCCTTCCTTCATCCTTTTCTCGATCTCTTCGGGGGTCTTCGGCGCCGGGACGATGACCTTCTCCCCGGGCTGCCAGTTCGCCGGCGTCGCGACGCCGTGCTCGTCCGAGGTCTGGAGGGCCTTCGTGAGCCTGAGGATCTCGGGCATGGAGCGGCCGTTGGACATCGGGTAGTAGAGCATGGCACGCATGACCCCTTTATCGTCGATAAAAAAGACCGTCCTGATGGTGGATGTGCTGCTCTGCCCGGGATGGATCATCCCGTAGCGCCGGGCGACCTTCATGTCGAGGTCGGCGATGATGGGGAACGGGATCTCGACACCCATCTTCTCCCTGATGTTTCTGACCCATGCAAGGTGCGAGTGGACGCTGTCGATGGAGAGGCCGACGAGCTGGACGTTCAGCGCCGCGAGTTCGTCGGCGATACCGGCAAACGCCATGAACTCCGTGGTGCAGACCGGCGTGAAGTCGGCCGGGTGGGAGAAGAGGATGACCCACTTCCCCGCCAGATCCGAGAGTTTCAGGGGCCCGTGGGTGGTCAGCGCGTCGAATTCGGGCGCTTTCTCGCCGATGACCGGCATCTGGAGCAGTTCTTCGGGCTCCACGACTTACTTCCGCGGGCGGTTGCCCAGGTACTCCTCGAGGGCGGTCTTGCCGTGGACGTAGGCCGGCATCCCCGCGAGCAGGAACGCGACCCGGAGTCCTTCCTCGATCTCCTCCTTCGATACGCCGAGGCTCCCGGCACCGGCCATCTGCGCCCGGACGGCGTGCCCGTCCCGGAGCGCCGCTGCGATCGCGATCGCGATGATCTTCTTCGTCTGTTTCGAGAGGGCGCCGTCGGCCCAGATCATCTGGTCGAGCCCCATGACCTTCCCGTAGAGATCGGGGTCCGTCTCTTTGAGTTCTTTGAAGATCACGGGAACTTTCCCGATCTTCTCTTCCAGGTTCTTCTCTTCCATCTCGATCACCCCTCAAGCACCATGGGTTCGCCGCAGCAGACCAGTTCGCCGCCGCCGGCTTCCAGCACCTGGACCACGTTTCCGCAGATCTCGCAGTGGTAGACCTGCCCTTTTGCCGATACGTTCACCATTCTTCTCACCTCAGTGGCTTTCCGGTTCCTTCTTCCTTTCAGGGGGATGCATGACATCCTCCGGCGTCTTGATGTCCGGCCTGATATGCGTCATCGGGAAGCAGTTGTACATCTCGCAGGCGCAGGTCGGGCACCTGACGAGATCCTCATCGGTGCTGCCGAGCCGGATCTCCCGCCCGCAGTCGATACAGATGAACCGGCCGGGGCCCGGCTTCTCACCGGCTTTCGCTGTCTTCTTTGTTCCAGGTTCAACCACAGAAATTCACCAGGTCGATAATGTCTTTTCAAGGTATTTAGCAGTTGTCCCCCTGGAGGGAACCGGTCTGGCCGGGGCATCCGGTTAACCGGGGAAGCCCGCATCTTATTAATAGGGTCGCGCACTACCCTGAACCATGCCGAAAAAGGTTATCGCGCTGCTCGGGAGCCCCCTTCTCGACGGGAACACCGCCTGCCTCCTCGATGAGGCCGTCAGGGGCGCGGAGGAGGCCGGATGCGAGGTAGAGAAGATCGAGGTCGCGCACATGGACGTTCTGCCCTGCATGGAGTTCTTCCAGTGCATGGGGAGCGAAACCTGCCTGATCCAGGACGAGATGGCGGAGATCTTTCGGAAGTTCCGCGAGATGGACGGTCTGATCATCGCGACCCCCGTGATGACGATGGGCATCCCCGGAAGGCTCAAGTCGTTCATGGACCGGTTCCAGGTCTTCTACATGGCCAAATACCACCGGGGGCAGTCCTTCATCACCCCGGAACGGCGGAAGGAGCGCAAGATGCTCTTCATATCGATCGCCGGGATGAACATCCCGAACGTCTTTGAAGGCGTGAAGATGACCGCCCGGGCGTTCGGGGAGATCATCGACTGCCCGTACTGGGACGAGGTGCTCAGAAACGATATGGACACGATCCGGGATATCAGGACGCGGCCGGAGGTGATGGAGGCGGCGTACCGGAAGGGCTACGAACTCGGGCAGCTTCTAGGGTGAGTCGTCGGGCTCGATGTGGACCACGACCTCGGCGAGCCCCGGCACCGCCTCTTTGAGCCGCTGCTCCACCTCGTCGGAGATCTCGTGGGCCCGGGAGACCGGGAGGGCCGGGTCGACGACTATGTGGATGTCGGCAAGGATCTCGCCCGGCTTTCCCCGGCACCGGAAGTCGTGGTACCCGGCAACCCCGGGGGTGTTCATCACCACCGCCCGGACGAGCGCCGGGTCGCAGGGGAGGTTCATCGTGTCGGTGAGGACCTCTGCTGCGTCGTAGAGGATCCCGATCCCCATCCTCGCGATGAGGAGGCCGATGGCAAACGCGATGATCGGGTCGGCCTCGGGGTAGCCGAGCCTGACGGCAAGGAAGCCGCCGAGGACGGCTAAGGAGACGAAGACGTCGCTTCGGGTGTGCTGGGAGTCGGCGACGAGGATCTGGCTCCGGTACTCTTCGCCCTTTCGACGTTCGTAGGTGGAGACGGCGAGGTTGATGACGAGCGTCCCGACCATGACCCCGACGGTGACTGCGGTGATCTCGGGGGCGGCGGGTTCGACGAGCCGCCGGTAGCCTTCGTAGAGGATCCCGGCGGCGGTCAGGAGGAGCATCGCCCCGATGACCTGGGTGCCGAGCGTCTCGATCTTGCCGTGGCCGTAGGGGTGCTCCGGGTCGGGGGGCTTCCCGGCGAAGTAGAGGGCGATTATGCCGACGACGTTCGAGAATGAGTCGAACCCCGAGTGGAGAGCGTCCGCTACCATGCTCACCGATCCGGCGAGGATGCCGAAGGATGCTTTTGCGAGGGCGACGGAGAGGTTTAAGGCGAGGACGACGATGAAGATCCGCTGCACCCGGCTTCGCACCTTCGGTGCTCGCGCTCCGGACTCGAAGCCTGATGGCTTCTCAAGCTCCGTTCCTTCGCACCTTCGGTGCTCACGCTCCTGCCCTTCGGCCCGTCGCACCCTTCGGCCCGCCGCATCATCCTCCCGCATGCGCCTGAGTAGGTTCTCCAGCGGCATAGGGTTTCCGGGGGAAGAATGTGAAAGATTTAATAGGAGCGTCCCGCAATGATCCATCCATGCCGACTGATGAGAACGCTCAGAATGCGTACGCCGGGGAGTCCCAGGCGAACAGAAAGTACTCGGTCTTTGCAGAGAAGGCAGCCGCCGAGGGTTACCCGGCGGTGGCAAAACTCTTCCGGGCGGCGAGCGAAGCGGAGGCCGTCCACGCGAAACGCCTCCTCTTCATCGTGAACGCCGTCGGGAGCACCGAGGAGAACCTCAAAGGTGCTATGGAGGGGGAGAACTACGAGTTCATGGAGATGTATCCCGCGTTCGTCGCCGAGGCGAAGGATGAGCGGAAGAACGAGGCTTCGATCGTCTTTACCCACGCGATGAAGGCGGAAGAGGTGCACGCGAACCTCTACCTCCAGGCACTCGAGGCCGTCCGGGAAGGCAAAGACCTCGATGCGGAGAAGGTCTTCCTCTGTCCGGTCTGCGGCAACGTCGAGCTCGGGGCGGCGCCGGAGAAGTGCCCGATCTGCGGGGTTCCGGCGCGTATGTTCCGCGAAATTCAATAATCTCTTTTTCCGGTCCGGCGCAGCCGTTCCCGGGTTTGGCGAACCGCCGACCTTCACAAGTTAAATAGGGCTCCTGAGATACTCAATCCCATGGCAGGTGTGAAGGTCTACACGACGGAGAACTGTCCCTACTGCCGGATGGTCCGGGCGTTCTTCAGGAAACACGGTGTCGAATACGAGGCCGTCGACGTCGGCAAAGATCACGAGGCGGCCCGGGAGATGATCCGGCTCTCGGGACAGCGGGGGGTGCCGGTCACGGTCTTTGGCGACGAGGTGATCGTCGGGTTCGACGCAAAAAGGCTCCGGGAACTCTTCGGGACGCCGGTTGCGGGCGGGGTCTACGATGTGGTCATCGTGGGCGCCGGGCCGGCCGGACTGACGGCCGCGGTCTACTGCGCCCGAAAACTCATGAAGACCGTCGTCGTAGCGGAGAACGTCGGCGGCCAGGCGGCCTGGAGCTGGACGATCGAGAACTACATGGGGTTTGCGACGATCAGGGGAGAGGATCTCATCCGGAAGTTCGAGGAGCAGGCCCGGGGGTTCGACGCCCATCTCGAGATCGACAGCGTCCGGAGCGTCAGGAAGGAGGGCGGCGTCTTCGTCGTCCGGACCGCCTCGGAGAACACGTTCAACTGCCGGACGGTTATCCTTGCTCCCGGGAAAGAGCCCCGGACCCTGGGGCTCCCGGGCGAGGAGCGGCTGATGGGGAGGGGCATCTCCATCTGCGCGACCTGCGACGCCCCGCTCTTCCGCGATAGGCCGATAGCCGTCGTCGGCGGCGGGAACGCGGCGGTCCAGACCGCTATCGAGATGACGAAGATCGCGAGTTCCGTGGCCATGATCGTCAGGAGCGATCTCCGGTGCGATGAGGTCTATGTCGCCCGGGCGAAGGAGCTCGGCGTGCGGATCTACCTCCGCCACGAGGTGACGGCCCTCCACGGTGAAGAGGCCCTGGCCGGGATCACGATCCGCGACCGGGATACCGGGAAGGAGATGTCCCTCGACGTTGCGGGGCTCTTCCTCGCGATCGGGCTCGTGCCGAATACGGAGTTCCTCGGGGACCTGGTGGCGCTGAACGAGCAGGGCGAGATCATCGTCGACGAAAACGGCCTCACGAGCGTCGCGGGGGTCTTTGCGGCCGGAGACGCGACCTGTGTTCGGGCCAAGCAGATCATCGTCGCCGCCGGCGAGGGGGCGAAGGCGGCGATCGAGGCGCACGAATATCTCGCAGGCGAGGAGGCGAAAGAGCGGGTTCCCGCCGCGTGAGGCCGGCCTATACCCGAATGCCTTCGGCAGGGGGATGAACGGGTTGCTGTTCCGGGCCGGCCCGGCGCGCTCCTGGCCGGTTGTCGACCGGGAGAGCGGTCAGGCCACTGGTGGCTGCAGCCCGCTTAAAGTCTCCGCAGGCGAGGTCCGGGGCCTGTTCGCTCACCCGTCGGCAATACTGATTTTTCAGAATATTCAGAATATTCGGAACATTGATGTGCTTCCGCCGACAACCCTGATCCGGTGAGCCGTATGGAAGATGCCCCGGGAGACGGGCGGAGCCCCTCCTGTTCCGGAGCCTGCACGATCGAGGCGGTCGTGAGCGTCGACGCACGGGGACAGGTGGTGCTCCCGAAAGATATCCGCGAACGCGCGGGAATCGCTCCCGGCGACCGGCTTGCGGTCGTCTTCTGGGGGAAGGAAGGAGACGTCTGCTGCATCACGCTGATCAAGGCGGGTTTTTTCAACGGCATGGTGACGGCGCTGCTCTCTCCCATGGCGGAGGAGCTCACAGGCAGAGGAGAACAAAACTGACCGGGAGTTATCGCGATGAAGGAAGAAGATATCCACAAACAGGTACGGAATGCATACGGGCAGGTGGTCCGGCAGGGCGGGTGCGGGTGCGGCACCGGGTGCTGCGGCACCGGCAGGACGGCCGAGTCGGTGAGCCTCGGCATCGGCTACTCGGAGGAAGACCTCGAACGGGTGCCGGAGGGCGCGAACCTGGGGCTCGGGTGCGGCAACCCCGTGGCTCTTGCCTCCCTCCGGGAAGGCGACGTCGTCCTTGACCTGGGGTCGGGAGCGGGATTCGACTGCTTCCTCGCATCAGAGCGTGTCGGGCCGGCGGGCCGCGTCATCGGCGTCGACATGACGCCCGAGATGCTCGATAAGGCGCGGGAGAACGCAAAAAAGAGCGGGCGGGCGAACGTGGAGTTCCGTCTCGGCGAGATCGAGCACCTGCCGGTGGCGGACAACTCGGTTGACGTGATCCTCTCAAACTGCGTCATCAACCTCTCTACCGATAAACCGCAGGTCTTTGCAGAGGCGTTCCGGGTCCTCCGTCCCGGCGGCAGGCTCATGGTCTCCGACATCGTGCTGACGGCACCCCTCCCGGCACCCCTCCGCGACTCGGCGCTCCTCTACAGCAGCTGTGTTGCGGGAGCGCTGGCGAAGGAGGAGTACCTCGGCAGTATCGCCGGTGCAGGCTTTACGGAGGTCATGGTCCAGGGGGAGACGGTCTTCCCGCTCGACCTGATCGTGAGCGAGCCGGAGCTTGCCGGGGTCCTCGGGGAGTTCTCTCTCGGCGAGGACGAGAGGGCGTCGATCAGCAAGAGTATCGTGAGCATCAGGGTCGGCGCCAGGAAACCGGCGGGCTGCACCTGCGGCTGCGGCGGGACGCGCTAGGCTCTTCCCTATTTTTGCTGTTCGGGAAGTTACGCTGCCCCCCTTCCGCGGGTCTGCACGGCCCGCCGCATCCTCCACTCCGGTGTCCCGGGACGGGGGACCCATGCCTGTGCCGACACGTTCCGTATCCTGCAGGAACAAGGGTTCTTCGACGAAGACTTTGGAAAACGCCTGTAGGCGATGGTCCGGTTGATCCGCATCTATTGGGACATCGACAACGACGGGATTTACGATCTGCTCCGGGAGGATGTCGGCGACATTGAGCAGTTCCTCGCCGAATATATCCGTGCCCTGCAGAGGGAGTGAAGGCTCTCTCCTGTTCTCCAGGCCTCTCCCGTCCCCGAAGTCCACGGTGTATGGATGCTCTGGCGGCCGGATCTCACGCTTCCCGTCACCGGGCGGCAGAATGGTTACACCCATTAGGACTATGGATATAATCATTACCCCGCCGGGAGAGACACCCTTATCTCCTGAGAGCGACGATCTTTTGCCATGGTGCAGTCGGGGGCGGTCGCGGATCATCTCTTTGGGGTGACGGGCCGATGATCGAGGAGCTGCTCCGGGCAAGGACGAACGGGACGCTCACGCGGATCGCGGCTCTCGTCGCCCGGACGGGGGCGACCCCGAACACCCTCACGCTGCTTGGGTTTTTCGGGATGGCGGTCGCCGGGGTTCTCTGCGCCGGAGGATCGTTCTTCTTTGCCGGACTCGCTGTTGCGGCATCCTGCGCCTTCGACGCCCTCGACGGGGCGCTCGCCCGCGTGACCGGCGCCGGTTCGGTCTTCGGGGCGTTCTTCGACTCGTTCCTGGACCGCTACGCGGAGGCGGCGGTTTACGCCGGACTGATCGTTTACTACGCGGGGACGGGGACTGCCTGGGGTGTCGAGGCTGCGTTTGCCGCCGCAGTCGGGTCGCTGATGGTCAGTTACGCCCGGGCCCGGGCCGAAGGGCTCGGGGTCGAGTGCCGGGCCGGCCTCTTCGCCCGCCCGGAGCGGATCGCGGTCGTCATCGTCGGATTGCTCACCGGTCTCGTCCTCCCGGCGCTCGTCGTCCTTGCGGTCGCGACGAACGCCACTGCGGCGCGAAGGCTCCTCTGCGTCAGGGGGGCTACGCTCCTCTCGTCACGGCCTCCTCGGTCGCCGTGAACTCTCCCGTGCCGCCGACGATCCGGTAGTTCCCGACGGTCTTCACGTCGTAGGGGTTGCCGGTCGTGGAGTAGGGGACGACGAAAGTCCCGTTCTCGCTCTGCTGCCGGTAGACGAACTCCCGCCCGGTGTTGGTGACGACCGTGACCTCTATGACGCCCTCGCCCGGGATCACGGCGCCTTCGACGAATTCAAAGATCTTCACGCTTGTTTCCGCATCCGGCGAGGACTCGTAGACGAGCCGGTAGTGTTTGAGCGCCGGGACGGTTCCGGGCGGGGTGGCGGCACCGGTCCCGAAGACCGCGGCCTTACCCGGTCCTGCGTAGGCGTCGACCGCCGCCTGCGCCTCGGCGGGGTTCATCTCCCGGCTGTCGGTCAGCCTCGCGTAGCCGGTCTCCGGGACCGAAGCGGTGTCGTACTCGGCGTAGAGGGCTTTCTCCGGCTCTACCCGCGTCCCGTCAAGGGCCTGGAGCCGCACCGCCATCGTCTCGTAGTAGGCCTCCTTATAGAGCGGCTCGATGCTGTAGGTGTCCCCTCCCACCGGCACGAGGAGCGCCGTCGCGTAGGGCTCGGTCCCCGCCGCCGCGTCGTGCCAGTAGGCGATGGCCGGGAACACTTCGGCGGCCATCCTCCCGTCGGTGACGACGTAGCGGGAGCCGGCTGCGTCGGCCTTTTCTTCGGCGGTGGCGAGGAAGAACCCGCTGGCGCGGCGGACGTTGTCCTGGAAGGGGTTGGTGACCGGGATCCGTTGCGCGATGAAGGTGATCCAGTGGCCGTAGTCCCACCAGGACATGACGCCGTAGGACTCTTCGGGGTAGGTGAAGGAATTCTGGTCGTAGATCGCGTAGTAGTCCACGCCGGGGCCGGGGGTATTGGCGTTCATCCACTCGAGGGCGTTTCGCCAGTCGTCGGCGAGCATGGTGCGGGGAACGCCGTTTTGCGCGTAGCCGATGTTTTCCGAGGCCGATGCTCCGACGAGGGCCACGACGAGGAGGACGGCGATCCCGACGGCCGCGACCTCCGCGGTGGGAAGCGTTTTTTTCTTCTTTTTGCCCTCCGGCTCCCTGAAGAACGCGGTCGTCTTGGGAAGCCCATAGTCGAGCGCCCACGCTACGACGATCGCCGCAAGGAGCGCGAGGTTCACGGCGAGGTAGTACTCGAACCGCAGGTGCTGGATGGTCGCAATCAGGATGACGACCGACCAGACGATCGTAAAGAGGAGTTCCGGCCGGTTCTCGCGCCGGGCCCGGAGGGCAAGCACGGCAAGCCCGGCGGGGATGAGGAGGAGGCCGACGTTGAAGCTCTGCCACGCGAGTCCGGCGTCCCATGGCCCCATCTCCCGGATGGCGGTGGCCGTCATATCCCGGCCGAAGAACGTCATAAGGCCGCTCGTCATCGTCTTCCCGACGTCGGAGAGGTTGAGGAAGGCGATCGCAGCGATCCCGAGCGCGACAAGAGCGGCGAGGTACTCACGCCGCTTTCCTTTGAGCGTCAGCGAGATGCCGGAGAGGAGGGCGGTCGCGGCGATCAGGAGGAGGTAGGCGTAGACGTGGGCGACGGAGTAGAGCGAGAGCGACATCGAGTCGACCATGAACCCGGATATGGGCAGGAAGACCGCGGGAACGGCGAAGGTGACGGCGTTGACGAGGAGGAGCCCCTCCGGCCCGGTGCCGTCGAGGTGGTTCCGTACGGCCTGGAGCAGCGTGAAGATCCCGGCGATGAGCGCGAAGAGGATCATCGTCGGCATGACGAGGAGGCCGAGGAGGTATGCGGCCCCGGCGCCGAGGGCGAGGAGCGCGACGGGGAGGATGGTTTTTGTCTCCGCGAGCGTGACCGGGTGCCGGGCGGCGTAGGCGAGCGCGGCGATGTAGGCGAGGCAGAAGAGGGTGGAGAAGAGTGTCTCGGCGACGTGATGGTCGACGAACCCGAAGATCGACCGCGCGAAGAACGATGCCGAGACGATCGTGATGAGCCCGGCGGCGACGAGGCCGGTCTTTCTGTCGCCGATGGTCTTTCCGGTGAGGTAGACCACCGGGACGACGGCGGCGGCGAGGAGCGGGGGGACCCACGCGGCGGTATAAACGATCTCGGGCCGGGACGCCGCCCCGGCGAGGGTGCAGAGGGTGGCGGTGATGAACGGGAAGAGCGGCCCCCACGCGATCTCCTTCCCCGTCGGGTAGGCGGTCATCGGGTCGAACCAGGCGTAGCCGGGGTAGTTTGCCGCGATCGCCTCGACCTGGCGGAGGTTGTACCAGGCGTCGGCGCCGATGAGGCTGGTGAACGAGCCGTCGACGAGCACGGCGTGGGGGATTGCGCGGAGGAGGATCGCCACGAGCATGAAGACGAGCAGGATGGCGGCGGTGAGTGCGGTTTTATGATCTTTTCGTGCAGCAGGAGCCATAGGTCGTAGGTTGATCTTGGGGGCGGCCGGTAATTAAGAGGTATGACTGGAGGTGGGATTCGCGCTCCGTGCTCCCACATGATCCTCCTGCTGTGTGGGTGGGGATGCGGCCAGCACCCGGCCTCTCCCCCCGGCCGGGGCCTCACCGGCGTGAATACTCCTTGTGCGCCCTCTCGATCGTCACGATCTTTTCGATCTTGACGATGCTCTCCTCATGCTCGACGATATAGAAAACTGTGAAGGATCTGCTGATATGGAGGCGGTAGACTGCAGGGGGATGGGGAAACTCAAGTTTCTCCTTGTTCCCTCCCGGAAACGGGTCATCCGCGAGTTCCTGGATCTTTTCAACGACGATGCGCCGGGTTTTTGGGGGGAGCCGCTTTAAGAACTCCCGTGCCTTCCTCTCGATCAGAACGGTGAACACGCTCTCCTGCTCCCGGGCGCCTCAGTCGTCCTGCAGGAGGTCGTTCGGGTCGAAGGCTACGAACTCGCCGGTCTCCTCGATCTCGACGATCATCTTCCAGTCGCGATAGTCACGCTCGCGCCGGATCATCCGGCTAAGCAGCTCATCATAGCTCTCTCCGGCCTCTTTGAGGTCGTGCAGGTCCATCCAGGTGGGCTTTTTCACGGGAATGCGCTTGATCTGGTTGCCGACATCGCTTGTGGCGGAAGACATGCATCTCCATGGATCGTTATGATATTTATTGGTGTGCACATTTGCCACAGTGAATAAATTT
Source organism: Methanoculleus sp. (assembly GCA_018433835.1). Classification (GTDB taxonomy): domain Archaea; phylum Halobacteriota; class Methanomicrobia; order Methanomicrobiales; family Methanoculleaceae; genus Methanoculleus. Next base: position 53,227 of record JAHDQM010000020.1, on the reverse strand, counting down.
GCCATAATAGGCGCCCCGACAGGACAGGTACCGGGGTGCCCGCTCCGACCCTGCCGAACCGTCGCACATCGAAACCCTTTGGGATTCTCATGCTCGCTACACTCGCACTTCACACCCCAGGTGCGGAGTCCGACGGGCCATAGAGCCGGAGCATGAGCACCGCAGGTGCAAAAGAGGAGCACGAAGCGCGGGCGAGGTGGGGGGACGAAGGGGAGCGTTCCGCGTGGGATGAAGGCCGGATATGGTCTGTTCATTTGGAATCGGCGTAGTAGGCAAAGTGGTTGGTAAGTAAACAGTGTTCAAATTCCTTGCATCCCTGTGGAAAAGAGCACTATTGCCTATATCCCACGTCGACAGTCCTCCGGTATCCGGAGTGCGGGAAGAACCTGCAGAGTTTGCATTCAGATTTCCTGTTCACTTCTTCCCACTGTGTATTTCTGCTCCGGATGGTTTGGCTCTCCGGGGATCACGTATTCCAGTTGGCCGTCACGTATCATCGGCTTTAAGTAACCGACTGATACCCATTTCTTGCTTCTCCCAACCAATTGGGCGATCTCCCCGGCAGAGAAGGGGGTGTCTGACCGCCAGAGCAGTAATCATTATAGCCGTATATTCACAACAACTCCGTTGTATGCTTTCGGTCAAGCGGCCGATCGTCCAGGAGTTCGCGGCAAAGGCACGGGAGGCGTGCGGCGATGCAATAGAAGAGATCATACTCTTTGGCTCCGTGGCACGGGGAGATGATCGGCCGGAATCAGATATCGATATCCTTGTGATTACGTCCAGAGAGGACTTTCGTCTTCGCGAATACCTCAACGGACTTGCTTTTGATCTGCTGATGCAGACGGGTGAGCGGCTCTCGGTCAAGGTCATCTCGCGGGCCGATGTTGCGGCGCACCGGCAGTATCCCTTCATCAGGCATGTTATCCGGGATGGCGTGGCGGTTTAGGCATGGCTGATCGGTCTGTTATAACAGCGCTTCTTTGCAAATCGCATCAGCGCCTCGATGCAGCGCGCACCCTCTGCACTGAAGGTCACTATGAAGACTCGATCAATCGTGCCTACTATGCGATGTACCTCGCGGCTCTTGCTCTTTTGCATCGAAAAGGTGTTGAGATCAGAACTCATGCAGGGTTGATCACATCCCGGACTGCACGAGCGCCGGCCCTGTCGAGTGAAGCCCCACTTCCGGTCACGATAACGAAAGAACCTTTTATTATTCAGGCTCTCATAGTGATCCCATGGAGTGGTCCCATGTCGGTAGAGGTCGATGGAACACTAATCGATAATACGACAATCCGGCTCGATCAGCCCCTGGAACAGGGGGAAGAGAGAGTGATGGTCCGGTTGAAAAGAAGACCTAAAAAAATGACAAAGCTCTATGCTCCTGAAGAATACGTCCTGAAACTGGCCGAAAAAGATCTTGAAGAGTTGTACTGATGAACTTCTCTGAATTGGAGGAGGGATCGGTGTTTCTTGACACAAATATCCTCCTCTACGCTTATACCATCACGCGTTTCTCTTCATCGTGCGAAACACTTCTCGAAAAGGTGCAGACCAAAGATATTACGGGCTATATCAATTCCACTGTTGTAGACGAGCTCTTCCACAAAGCTCTTCTCACCCAGATGTACATGGAGAAGCATCTTTCACCACGGAAGGCGATTGCCTATATAAAGAAACATCCGGACGTTTTGACCGACATAAGCACCCCGTATGTCATGACCAGAGAGGTGCTGGAACAGTATAACCTCATAGTCCTCGATACATCCGATCTCCTGAGCGATACCCTCCAGATCTCGCAACAGTATGGGCTGCTATTCTCTGATGCGCTGCACGCTGCATCTGCACGCAAGCACGATATCGACTATTTTGCGACGAATGATCAGGATTTTAACCGGGTAGAGTTTCTCACCCTGGTACGCCCTTCTGCAGACGCAACGGTATAGCGTATAGTTGTTATGCGTTGCTGTGCTGTTCTGAACTTGCATCCCTCCTCCGGCACGACCAGATTCCCTTCTCCGACTCCCGGGGGGAACCGGCCAACCCCTTCCCGGAGAGATGCTATCCCGGCCCTCCTCGCACCTAACGGTGCTCATGCACCCGCCGTTCCGCCGGGTGGACCTCGCGCCTCGCGGTGCTCGTGCTCACTACGCTCGCGCCTCAAAGACCTTCGGTCTTCTCGAACTCCTTCCCTCCGCACCTTCGGTGCTCACGCTCCTGCCGTCCCGGCAGTCGCGCTCCGGAACGTCGCACTTCGGGGAAGTCGTTCCCCAAAACGAATACCCTTATCCCCCTCCTCCCGCAACCTATCCACAGGAGGACACCCCCTGAAGATCGCCTACGTCTACGACGCCGTCTACCCCTGGGTGAAAGGCGGGGTCGAGAAGCGCATCCGCGAGGTCTCGGTCCGGCTCGCGGACCGGGGGCACGAGGTCCACGTCTACGGGATGCGCTCATGGGACGGCCCGGCGACGATCGAGCGGGACGGGGTGACCATACACGGCGTCTGTCCCGGCGAGGCCCTGTATGCAGGCGGCCGGCGGACGGTCCCGCAGGCGCTCCGGTTCGGAAAGGCGGTGCTCCGGCCGCTTCTCTCCTCCGGCGCCGACGTCGTCGACTGCCAGAACTTCCCCTACTTCTCCTGCTTTGCGGCGAAGGCGGCGTCGGTGCGGCGGGGGTTCCCGCTCGTCGTCACCTGGCACGAGGTCTGGGGCGACTACTGGTATGACTACCTCGGGCCGCGGGGGGCGTTCGGGAAGGCCGTCGAGCGGCTGGCCGCCGGGCTCACCGTTCACCCGGTCGCGGTCTCGCCCTCGACGGCCCGGGCACTCGAAGCCCTCGGGGTCGCCGGACCGGTCCCGGTCGTCCCGAACGGGATCGACACGGAACGGATCGCGGCCGTCGCCCCGGCGGCGGAGGGCTCCGACGTCATCTTCACCGGCCGGCTGATCCGGGAAAAAAACGTCGACCTTCTCCTCCGGGCGCTCGTGCCGGTCCGGAAAGAGGTCCCCGATCTCCGCGCCCTGGTCGTCGGCGACGGCCCGGAGCGGCCGGCGCTCGAGCGGCTCGCGCACGACCTCGGGCTCGCCGGGGCGGTGACCTTCACCGGTTTCCTCCCCGACCACGACTCGGTCGTCGCCGCGATGAAGGCGTCACGGGTCTTCGTCCTCCCCTCGACCCGCGAGGGCTTCGGGATCGCGGCGCTGGAGGCGATGGCCTGCGGGCTCCCCGTGGTGACGACGGACCACCCGGGGAACGCGGCGGGGGATCTCGTGCAGGAGGGCGTGAACGGGTACCGCTCGGGGCTCTCGGCGGGGGAGCTGGGGGAGGGGATTCTCTTCTGGTTGGAGAAAGGACCGGAAAATCAAGACCTGATAACCAGGACTGCGAGAGATTTCGATTGGGGTAAGGTCACGGTGCAGGTTGAGAAATACTACCGTGGTCTGTTATGACCCGGAGCGTTCTGTGAGAAGGTAACTACAGGAGCAGGTAAATGAGCGATTCCGCGACAGACCGGATGATTGCCCACTTAAACGACCGTTTTCCTCTGGTCTACGTCGTCGTTCTCAACTATAACAATCTTCGCGATACTGTAGAGACGATACGTTCCGTGCTGGAACTGCAGTACGGTAACTTCAAGGTGCTCCTGGTGGAAAACAGCACGGATCATGCTGTTATCGATGCGATCCGGGTGCAGTTCCCCGATATCGAGATCCTGGAGACCGGGCGGAACCTGGGGTACGCTGGCGGGAATAACGCCGGCATCCTTCATGCGATGGAACAGGAGCCAGACTACATCTTTGTGCTGAATAACGACGTCAGTGTTGAACCCGGCGCGCTGGCAACCCTTGTTCATGAACTGGAGACCCACCGGGACTGCGCCGCCTGCCAGCCACTGGTGATGTATTCGGAGAACCCCGATGCCATCTGGTCTGCCGGCACGGAGATGTATCTAGGATACCCGCGATTGTATCTGAAGAACGGGTCGAGGTCCGCAGAGCAGCCAGCGAAACCTCCGTTCGGGCTTGTCGGGTGCGCTCTGCTCTTCAGGGCCTCTGCACTCAGAGATATCGGTCTGTTTGACGAATCACTCTTTCTCATGCACGAAGAGACCGACTGGTGCATCAGGGCAAAGGAGATGGGGTACGGCCTGCTCGTCGCTCCTGCCGCCCGGGTGCAGCATAAGGTCTCGGCAACACTCGGATCGTTCAGTGCGCCGTATCTTTACTATGTCTCCCGCAACTGGTTGTTAGTTGCAAAAAAGCATTTCAGACGGTCGGAATTTATTTACATCCTTCTCACGGAGATTTTAGTCCGGTGCCCGTATTACTGCTGCTTATTGTTCCGGAGAGGGGAATTGAGGAAGATACGGTTTTATCTGTCCGGGTTAAGGGACGGCCTTTCGGGTGTATCGGGCGAAGCGAAACTACCTTAAGCAGGTTTTGTCACCGGGCTTGCGTACCTGTATTGTTCGACGTTGTGATCGCTGGATGTTTCAAAACTACCGTTACGGTATTCCAGGCAAGAAAACCAGAAGCACGGATATTGAGCCAGCGCTTATGATAATCATACGATTCCCGATCCAGTCAATCCAGAAGCATTATACAGACAAAATAACCATTACTTTGTCATGAAACCGACCATCGACGGGGTGGTTGTTAAAAACTTGCGTCTCATTCCGGACGAGCGCGGATGGCTCATGGAGATCCTCCGGTGTGACGACGCTATTTTCGAGAAGTTCGGGCAGGTCTACTGCACGACGGCATACCCCGGGGTTGTGAAAGCCTGGCACTATCATAAAAAGCAGACCGACAACTTCACCTGCATTCACGGGATGATGAAGGTCGCGCTTTACGATGCACGGGAGAATTCGCCCACCCGGGGAAACCTCATGGAGTTCTTCGTCGGGGAGAAGAATCCGATCCTCATCAGCGTCCCCCCCGGCGTTTATCACGGGTTCAAGGGAATCGGCACCGAGACTGCGTTCTTCGTGAGCATCCCGACCCTGCCGTACAACTACGAGGACCCGGACGAGTTCCGGCTTCCGCCCGATACGAGCGAGATCCCCTATGACTGGGGCCTTGCTCCGGGGCTGAAACACGGGTGATACTATGCGAATCCTCGTAACCGGCGGGCTCGGGTTCATCGGGAGCAACTTTATTCGGCAAATGCTTGTGGAGCATCCCGACGACTCCATCGTAAACCTGGACAAAGTCACGTACGCGGGAAACCCGGACAACCTGAAGGATATTGCCGGAGATCCGCGGTACACGTTTGTCCGGGGCGACATCTGCGATCCGGAAGTTGTCGGTTCCGTCTTCCGGGAACACCCGATCGATGCCGTCGTCCACTTCGCAGCCGAGAGTCACGTCGACCGGTCGATACACGACTCTTCCGTCTTTGTCAGGACGAACGTCCTCGGCACCCACGTGCTGCTCGAAGAAGCGCTGAGCCATGGTATTAAGCGATTCATCCATGTCTCGACCGACGAGGTCTACGGGAGCATCCGGTCCGGATCCTTCCGGGAGACGGACAACCTGAATCCCTCGAGCCCCTACTCGGCGAGCAAGGCGGCCTCGGATCTCCTTGCGCGGTCGTACCATATCACCCACGATCTCCCCGTCATCGTCACCCGCTGCACGAACAACTTCGGACCCTACCAGTACCCGGAGAAACTCATCCCGCTCTTTGCGACCAACCTCCTCGAGGGGAAGAAGGTTCCGGTCTATGGTACCGGCAAAAACGTCCGTGACTGGATCCATGTGGCCGACCACTGCCGGGCGGTCGACTTCGTCCTCCGCCACGGGGAGCCGGGAGAGGTCTACAACATCGGCGGCGACAACGAGAAGAGCAACCTCGAGATCACCGAGGAGATCCTCAAGGCCCTCGGAAAGGACGAGTCGATGATCGAGTACGTTCCCGACCGCCCGGGACACGACTGGCGGTACTCGCTCGACTCCTCGAAACTCCGGGCGATGGGCTGGAAGCCGGAGTTCGACTTCGAAACTGCCTTACGGGCGACCGTCCAATGGTATACCGAGAATGAGTGGTGGTGGCGGCCATTAAAACGGTGATCTTCGGCGCATACGGAATGCTCGGCCACGATCTGCAGGCGGTTTTTCCCGGAGCGGTCCACCGCGGCCACGAACTGGATATCACCGACGAGGGGGCGGTTTCTGCGTGTATCCGCGACCTCTCTCCCGACCTGGTTGTCAACGCTGCGGCCTATACCGACGTCGACGGGTGCGAGGATAACCGGGACCTGGCGTTCGCCGTCAACGGGGAGGCGCTCGCGCACATTGCATCGGCCTGCTCCGACGCCGGGGCCACCCTCGTCCACTACAGCACGGACTACGTCTTTGACGGCTCGAAGGTGGAATATACCGAGTCCGACGTGCCGAACCCCATCAACGTGTACGGGGCCTCCAAACTCCTCGGGGAGCAGAATATCGCGAAAAACATGGACGATTACCGGATCATCCGCACTTCCTGGCTCTTCGGGGCGCACGGGAAGAACTTCGTCGAGACCATGCTTCACCTCTCAAAGCAGATGGACCCGGTCCGGGTGGTGAACGATCAGGTCGGGAAACCGACGTACACGGTCGACCTTGCCCGAAAGACACCGGAGATCGTCGAAAACCCTCCCGGGATCTACCATGTCACGAACGACGGCGTCTGCTCGTGGTACGAGTTTGCCCGTGCAATCATCACAAACGCGGTACCCTGCTCGAGCGCAGAGTTCCCGCGGAAGGCAAAACGCCCGGCCTATTCTGTGCTGGTGAACACGAAAACAGCCCCGCTCCGGCACTGGAGCGGTGCGCTTGCTGATTATCTGAACGCAAAAGGTGAATCTCATTGAAAGGCGTAATTCTTGCCGGGGGTACCGGGTCCCGCCTCTACCCCCTGACGAAGGTGACGAACAAGCACCTGCTGCCCGTATACGACAAACCGATGATCTGCTATCCTCTGGAGAAGTTGATCGGCGCCGGGATCGAGGAGATCATGATCGTCTCCGGCCGGGGGCACGTGGGGCACTTCCTCGAGTTGCTCGGCTCGGGCTCGGAGTTCGGCGTCAGCATCACCTACGAGATCCAGGAGGGAGCGGGGGGGATCGCCCAGGCGCTCGGCCTCGCCCGGAAGTGGGCCGGGACCGATAATGTCGCGGTCGTTCTCGGCGACAACATCTTCGAGGACGACTTCAGGGAGGACGTCGGTTCGTTCGACAGAGGGGCGAAGATTTTCCTGAAGGAGGTCCCGGACCCGCAACGGTTCGGGGTGGCCGAGGTCAACGGCAGCCGGATCCTCTCGATCGAAGAGAAGCCGCAGGCGCCGAAGTCGAACCTTGCCGTCACGGGTCTGTACCTCTACGATGCCCGGGTCTTTGAGATCATCCGCACCCTCAAGCCTTCCGGCCGGGGCGAACTCGAGATCACCGACGTGAACAATGCCTATGTCCGGAACGGCGAGATGAAGTACAGCATCCTCTCGGGATTCTGGAGCGACGCCGGGACGTTCGACAGCCTGATGCGGGCGAGCGTGATGGTCCAGCGGTACCGTATGAAGCAGGCGGAGTCGGCCGAGCGGCAGTGATAAGGGGGCGAGGGAGGGGATGATCAGCGTCGTCGTCACGAACTACAACGGCCGGAAGTACCTGGCGGACTGCCTCTCCTCTCTTGCACTACAGACCTACCGGGACTTCGAGACGATTCTGGTCGACAACGCTTCTACCGACGGGAGCGTGGAGTTTGTCGAGGAGCACTACCCGGAGGTCAGGATCGTCCGGAACCGGGAGAACCTGGGGTTCGCCGGCGGGACGAACGCCGGTATCCGTGCCGCCCGGGGGGAGTACGTCCTCACCCTGAACAACGATACGAGGGCGGATTCCCGTTTCGTGGAGCACCTCGGGAACGCCATGGACGCCGACCCCGCCGCGGGGATGTGCGCCGCGAAGATGCTCTTCCCGGACGGTTCGATCAACTCCACCGGGATCTGCATCTCGCGGAGCGGCGCCGCCTGGGACCGGGGGATGTACGAGCCGGATCACGGGCAGTACGACCGTCCCGAAGAGGTCTTCGGCCCCTGCGCCGGCGCCGCCCTCTACCGGCGGGAGATGCTCGATGAGGTCGGGCTCTTCGACGAGGACTTCTTCTGCTACATGGAGGATGTGGACCTGGCGTTCAGGGCGCGGCTTGCGGGCTGGACGTGCCGCTACGTGCCGGGGGCGCAGGTATATCATTATCACGGCGGGACGGCGGGCGTCGGGACCGATTTCGCCGTCTATTACGGGAACCGGAACGTCGTCTGGTACGTCATGAAGAACTTCCCCTCACGGTTGCTCGTCACCTCGCTCCCCTGGATTCTCGGGCGGAACCTCGCCGTCATTCCCTACTACGCGGTGAGGGGACGGGGATGGGCCATCGTCAGGTCCAAGGTCGACGCCGTGCGGGGTATTCCCCGGATGCTCCGCAAGCGCTCGACGATCCGGCGGAAGGTGCCGGACAGCGTTATCAAGCGATTCACACAGACATGGAGTAACATCGGGAGACCCACACATGTGGCTAGTTGATTACAGAGATCTCATCTGGAACCTTACGATCAGCGACCTGAAGGTCAAGTACCAGAGTTCGGTGCTCGGGTTTGCCTGGTCACTCTTAAACCCGCTTCTGATGATGCTGGTCCTCTACTTCGTCTTCATGAACGTCTTTCGGTTCGAGCAGGAGAACTTTGCGCTCTACCTCTTGATAGGGCTCATCGCGTGGCGGTTCCTCGCCAACGGGACCATGACGGCGATGGGCTCGATCGTCGGCAGACCGGGCCTGGTGACCAAACTCTACATCCCCCGCCAGATCCTGGTGATGAGTTCCGTGCTCTCGAGTTTCATCAGCTCCATCCTCGAGTTCGTGGTGCTGATCCCGCTGCTCTTCATCCTGGGCGCGAAAGTGACGCCGAACATCCTCTTCTTCCCGGTCGTGCACGGGATCTACTTCCTGATCGTCTACGGCGCATCCCTGGTTCTTGCTGCGTTCTTTGTCTACTTCCGGGACTTAAACCAGGTCTGGGACGTGGTCATGCAGGCGGGGTTCTTCCTGTCCCCGATCGTCTACCCGATCAGCATCATCCCGGCGGCGTTCCTCGAGTACTACATGCTCAACCCGATGACCGTGCTCATCGAGACCTACCGGGAGTTCCTGCTCTATGGGGTGACCCCCTCCCCGGCGAGCCTTCTTGCCCTCCTCGCCGTGGGGGCTGTGATGGTCGCTGCAGGAACCCTGGTCTTCAAGCGGCTTGAACGCCGGTTCGCGGAGGAGATCTAAATGGAGAGCGATGAAGCGATCGTGGTCGAGCACCTCAGCAAGGAGTTCCGGATCCCCCACGACCGGAAAGTCACCGTCTACGAGCATATCGTCGGGCTTCTCAAGGGCGGGAACTACTCCTACGAGTTGTTCCAGGCACTCGACGACGTCTCCTTCACCGTCCGCCGGGGGGAGACGTTCGGGGTCATCGGGCCGAACGGGAGCGGGAAGAGCACGCTCTTAAAGATCCTCGCCGGTGTGCTCTACCCGGACTCCGGGCGTGTCCGGGTGAACGGTAAGATCGCCCCCTTCCTCGAGCTCGGGGTCGGATTCCAGCCGGACCTCACGGCGAAGGAGAACGTCTTCCTCTACGGCTCGATCATGGGCCTGACCCGCAAAGAGATCGGGAAGCGCTACGACGAGATCCTCGACTTTGCCGAGTTGCGGCGTTTCGAGAACATGAAACTCAAGAACTTCTCGTCGGGGATGGCGGTCCGGCTCGCGTTTGCTACGGCCGTCCAGACCGACCCCGACATTCTGCTGGTGGACGAGGTGCTCGCCGTCGGCGACGAGGCCTTCCAGCGCAAGTGCAGCGAGAAGATCGAGGAGATCCGGCGCCAGGGGAAGACGATCATCATCGTCTCGCACGCCCTCGGGACGGTGCAGGGGTTGTGCGAGCGGTGTATGCTGCTGAAGGGCGGCAGGATTCTCTCGTCGGGGGAGACCGGCAAGGTGGTCGAGGAGTACCTGCGGATCTCAGCGGCCGGATCGGGAATGTGAGAATTTTCCAAGGCGAAGGAATATTTACAGAGAAGGTAGAGGGAATGAGTCCAGTTTACGAAGAACAATATCCGTCAGTGAAAGATGCACCGGCCGAAAAAACAACCCAATTTTCCCGTTCGGATATTGACATTAATACTGTTTACTACGAGATATCCGGCATTTGTAATGCAAAATGCACGTACTGCCCAACGGGGAGCGGTGTCACCAAAGGGAGACCGGCCCGTTTTATTCCCCCGGAAGAATTTTCCCGTGGATTGAACAGATTGTATGAACTTGGTTTGCTTAACAACGACATTTTTTTCGGGCTGTTTAACTGGGGCGACCCTCTTTTGCACCCCCGACTCAATGAGATTCTGCATATTTTGAAAGAAGCAGATCAGTCATTTGCCCTATCTACGAACGGGTCGTTTATCCCAAAAAATTTAAACTCATCGTTGCTGGACAACCTCTCATATATTCGTCTTTCACTTCCTGGATTCAGCCAACAATCGTATGACAAAGTTCACCGGTTGGATTTCGAAAAGGTGCTACAGAATATCAGCATTTTGAATGAGTTAGCTCCGCCCAATACTCTTGAAGTGTTACTCTACGCATATAAATTTAACACTGGGGAGATATCAAGGGCATTTGAGTATTTCAGTAATAAGAATATTCGATTCCAAGTCGGGATGCCGCATTTAATGGATTATGAAGAAGCAATAGAATACTTGACCGAAACAATCGATCCCGTAAAAAAACAAAGAATTGAAGATGACTTATTTATCGATCATATCAAACCATTGTTATTGCATAAAGGGGACACGAAATCTTGCCCGTACTTGCAGAATCAACTCGTTATAGACGAATATAATAACGTTCTCACATGCTGCGTTCTCTCGAAGAACAGTGAGTATTACACTGTCGGGTCCCTGTTTGAACTGACGGAGGATGAAATATTTGATGTTAAGACGCGAGGCCAACCCATTTGTTCCCGATGTATGTCTGCTGGTGTTCCTTACTGGTATGAGTTCAATTGCAGACACCTTCCACAGGAGTTGCAAGCATTTAATGTGCAGACATATTGTTACATCGATACAGGATATGGTTTTTCAGAAAAGCAAAAAGTTTCATCCACCGTTAATTCAAGGGCTTCGAGGACACCGTTTCACGCTTTCTTTGATTTGAGAGGGTTTAACAATATCAAATCCTTACGCTGGGATCCGGTCGAAGGGCGGCTTTGTCATATATCTATCGACAAAATCCGGGTGGAGATGAAAAATGGCGATGCCCGTCTCGTTGAGCCTGAAAATTTAGCTACGAATGGCGAGCGTATCTCGGACAATGAGCTCCGGTTTGATACGATTGATCCCTGGGTTGTCATTCCGGCTGAAAGGCAGATCAATAATGTGGCAATAACAGGAAGTTGGCTTGTCAAGGACGTTGACGAAACAATCCCTCATCTAAACCAGGAGATTGTCCAATCCAATATGAAAATTCAATCTCTGCAACAGACTATCTCGGAGCGTGATTCACAGGTTGCTTTGCTTGACGGGCAGATCGAGCAGTTGACAGAGGAAACTCGGTCGTTGCAGAGGACCATCTCGGAGCGTGATTCACAGGTTGCTTCGCTCGATGAGCAGATCGAGCAGTTGACAGAGGAAACTCGGTCGTTGCAGAGGACCATCTCGGAGCGTGATGCACAGGTTGCTTCGCTCGATGAGCAGACCCGGCAGCAGGCAATTCAGTTGATGCAATTGTCCAACGAGCTCGCCTGTATGAAGCAAAGTGTTGTATGGCGGCTGTTGATGAAATTTCATAACGGGTTTGTCGAGAGGTTTCTTCCTCCCAGCACAAGGAGACGTGAAATATATGATCTCGGATTGAAAGGCGGCAGAATTTTATTTGATGAGGGATTGAGATGCCTTTGGCTCAAAGCAGGGGAATACTACAAATTTAGAAAGAATGCTGTGGGTCGCTCTCTCTGTTGTGCTGGTTCTAACGATATCGAGACTTCCCACAAATTTTGCAAAGCGATGAACGATGATGTTGTCGACAGTTTGGTGTTGAAATATATCCGAGGTAGAGGCATATGCATTGGTACAGAGGATACTTCCCCCCGCGTCCCGAGGAATGTCAATATAATACACATAAATGTCGATGATGCCAAAGCGTTGCTCGAAAGCGATCTAGGCAGCTCTAGGACATCATGTCTTTCTGGTACCACATATACTGGATATGAACCCAAATTGAGTTGTTTAGACTTTTGCATGGTCCTCGATATAGTTGAGAAAGTGGACAAACCCCAGATCTTCTTAGAACACTGTTTGGATTCGCTGAAAGTTGGAGGAGTACTTTATTTAGCGACAGATGATCGGTCTTCGTCGATGATTAGAGTTTTTCCGTCCCCAAACACCGATGCTGGACGATATCCACCGGATGGGACGGGACTTGCTCTCGATTCTTGTTATCAGAATGACTATATTAATATAGTGGAAATTGCCGAAAACCAAAAAACTCCTCAAGGAGGGGCAGAACATGTTTATATCATCGAAAAGACAGGTTATCTTGGTCAAATAGAAGATCTGCTCAAAACATCTGATGCCCTTGTAACTCAGGATGAGTTCAATATAGATGTTATTATCCCTGTGTATAATGCATACGAAGATTTGATCAGATGTACATATAGTGTTTTTAAGCACTGGGATAACTTTAGAGTGATACTGATAAATGACTGCAGTACAGATGCCAGAATTTCTGATCTGTTTTCAAGACTACGGACCTTAAAATCGGATAGGTTACTACTGCTGGAGAACGAAGAAAATCTGGGCTTCGTTAAGACTGTAAATAGGGGGATGAAGTATTCGAAGAATGATGTAGTCCTCCTTAACAGCGACACTGTTGTAACTTGCGGTTGGGGAGAAAAACTGCGGAAATGTGCCTATTCGAGTAAAAATATTGCAACAGTGACCCCTTTTACGAATAATGGCACCATCTGCTCTGTCCCTGTTTTTTGTGAAGAGAATGATATTCCTGCCGGGTTCACCGTTGACTCTTTTGCGGAATTCATTGAGAAAATATCATTTAGAGAATACTCAGAGATCCCAACAGCAGTTGGCTTTTGTATGTACATTAAGAGGGAGGCCCTCGAGAGGGTTGGATATTTTGACGAAGAGTCTTTTGGGAAGGGTTATGGAGAAGAGAACGATTTTTGCATGCGTGCGAAGAGTTATGGCTATAAGCACGTCCTGTGCGACGATACGTTTGTTTTTCATAAGGGCGAGGGCTCCTTCTCAGCGAGGAAAGCGGAACTTTGCCGCAAAAATCTAGAAGTCCTGTCACAAAAGCACCCCAAATATCTTCCTATCGTCCATGAATATATCCAATCAAACCCGTTAGTAGAATTGCACGAAAATATCCGACAAAGGATGAGAACGTGGGATCCGAATGGACGTAAAAAGAAAATATTATTCTTGCTTCACACGTGGGGTGGCGGTACAGAGAAGCATGTTAGAGATTTGATCAATGCATTACAAGATTACATTTTCTACGTTTTACAGGTAGAAGGAACACGTGTCGTTCTGACTGAGGTTAACAATGGTCATGAGACTGAGTATGTATTCACCATGGAGTCTCCGCTCAAGCAGTTTGAGTTTCACAATGACGAGTATGAAAAAATTCTACTTGATATAATTGATACGTTTAAGATAAATCTCATTCATATCCATCATCTGATTGGACATTCCTTTGATATTAACACTGTTGCTAAACGGAGGGGCATCCCGCTACTCTACACTGTTCATGATTACTACTCGGTTTGCCCAAATATCAACCTGCTTGATTGCAACTTTGAATTATGCCTAGGAGATAACTCTATAGAAAAATGCGATGTTTGTTTAAAGAAATCCAAGGGGTTAGATCCCGGGTTCATCAAAAAATGGCGATCTCACTTCGACGACTTTTTTGAGAGTTGCGAGGCCATAGTTTGCCCGTCGCAGTCTGTATCGGAGATCCTGTCGATGTATTATCCGAATGTTAGGGGTAAGATGACCGTCATAGAACACGGGATCGATGAAGGAGCCGCAGATCGTGCGGGAACCAATGGAGGTTCTTTTGAAACCTCTCAAAACGATTTGTTCCATATCGCGTATATTGGAGGGTTGGGGCCTAATAAAGGTAGAGATTTATTTTATAAACTGGCAAGCGCGAAGGAATTCAAAGGAAGAGTCATTTGGAGTATTTTTGGTGTATCTGATCTCCACAGTGAACCGGGATATTATGCTAGGCATAACGTCCATATATATGGCTTGTATAATGGATTTGCTGAGTTAAAAACGCTCATAGACAAAGAAGGAGTAAATTTAATTTTATTCCCTTCATTATGTCCCGAGACATACTCATATACTCTTTCAGAAGCATGGGCGATGGGCATTCCTGTTATCGTATTGGGACTGGGGGCGCTTAAAGAGAGGGTTGAGAAGCACGGTGGGGGATGGGTCGTCAACGGGTCAGGTCTTAACGATTTTAAAGCAAAAATTATAGAGATACTCGATTCACCTGAAGATTATGCTGAAAAGAGGAGGGAGGCTATGAGCATCATGCTGAAATCGGTAGAAGATATGGCAGAGGAGTATAAGTGTCTGTATGCTCGCTCCGTTGAGAGGATGCAAGGTGGTTCGATGAACCAATGAGCATTTCCCAATTATGCCTTATATCAGTCAATATCAACTCCATAAATTTCATCAAAAGGTTGTCCCCAAATGCCTCTCTGCCTGGAAGGGACTAACCATTGCTCCCTGCAGTGCTCATGCACCTTCCGTTTCGCGCCGGGTTGCACTTCCCCGACCCTCTCGCAACTCTCTGAGTATCTCGTACTCGTTTCACTCACACACTCGAAGGCCTTCGGTTTCCTCAAACTCATTCGTACCATAAATCACACCCCGTGGTAACTTGCAACGCTTTGGTCGGAACGGAGTTCGAGCACCGCTAGGTGCAGTTCCTCGTTGAAAGTCGTTTCACCTGCGATAACCCGGGATATAGTTCAGATAGTAATACCTAGAAAGTAATGCTCTGTTTAGGATAATATTGAAGGTTTTGAGATCTTTACGGGATAACCTCAGAGAGTACTATATATTTTGAAAGAGATGATTTATAATAAGATATGGGGGCATCTCAGTGGCTAAGATCCGTTCGGTGAAAAATAGTTTTGGTAGTCTCGGAATTATGCTAGGAGGCATATTCTTTTTGTTCTTATATTTTTTCCTGTCGCATCAACTTGATGCCTTCTTAATTTTTTTTAAAATACTGATCTCATTGCCACTAATATTTTTTATTCCCGGGTTATTATGCGTCAATGCTTTTGCACTAAAAGAAGTCAATTTTAGGTTTTCCGAGATCGTTTTTGTTCAAGTTCTGATAAGTATAGTAATAAGCTCAGTCTTTGGTATACTCCTTGCGGGGGCAGGCATTTTCTCACTATTAAATCTTAGTTTGCTTCTTTTAGGATTCTGTGCTACACTATGTTTGATTAAAGAGGTCAGATGGACGTCATTTACAAAACCTATCTTCAATGCTGAGGCAATATCTCTCATTTCAATTTTTGGATTAGCATTGGTGCTGTTAGCTCTATTTCCCCCCGCCGAATGGTTAATTGGTACGTGGGATTGTGGCGTCTACATGAACAATGGCGTTAATATAGCCAGAACCGGATCAATTGTTGTACACGACCCGCTAATCAGTGCAGTTAACCAAGATGCTGTTTTTGCCACTCATGGAACTCATTGTTTCGCACCTATTGATCCAAAAAAAGGTGAGTTTATTCCATTATTGTATCACCTGTTTCCAGTGTGGATTGCAATATTTTATTCGGTTTTTGGAATTTTGGGAGTTACTTATGTCGCACCGTTTTTTGGTATGATGGGGATTCTCAGTGTTTTCATGGTTGCTCGACAGATAACTAACTGGAATGTTGCTTTTATTGGTTCTTTGCTATTGAGCCTTAATTTTGTTCAATTGTTCTTTTCGCGCACTCCGTATACTGAAGTAATGGTTCAATTCCTTATATTCAGTGGGATGTTTGCATTTATTATCTACAAAGAATGCTTGAATAATAAGTTTGCCGTCATTTCGGCCATAACTCTTTCGCTGTCCCTGTTGGTTCGAATCGATTCCTATATCCTACTTATACCCTTTTTTGGGTACTACTTCTATTTAAAGCTCTCTAACAATATGAAAGATCACGATATGATTTTCGCGAATGCGTTTCTCATATCATCGATACTCAATACCTTGTATATTATACAATTTTCTTCCATCTATACTGAAGGTATATTGAGGGGTGTAATTGGCAAGGTTATCTCGGGTCCAATTGTCGCTGATCTGGCGAAGACCAGTTTACATCTCCTTATCGTGATTTGTTGCATCTTTTTAGTATACATCAATTTTGAGAAACTAAAGACAAGTGTTGGCTTTGGCCAAAAAATAATACTAGTTAATGACCTAAGGCAAAATCTGAATGATATGATTGAGGATGTGGATCGATATATCCACCGGAATAAACCAACATTGGGCTATATTATATCTTTCTTAATAGCCATTTTTGTAATTTATAATTGGGTTATTCGGCCACTGGATGCGGCTTACACATCTTATGCGTACAGTTTGAGCAAATTAGCATGGTATTTATCACCTCTTATATTGATTTGCGGGGTAGTGGGTTCGATAATTTTAATTAATAACCTAACACGAGGGAAGGATCATAAAAGAAGTGCATATTATCTTTTGGGGCTCTTTTTGCTGTTCTTTATCATTTATACCATCAACATAAACCATAGCCCGTATGTTCCGTTGATGTTGAGGCGTTATCTTCCCATTGTAATCCCCACCCTCATGATCTGTGCTGGTTATTGCATATATTATATTAGTGAGCTATTAACTCAGAAAAAAATATTTCAACAATTGATTGTCATAGTTGTCGTATCCATAGTTATATTTGGTTACGCTCAAGACGATTCACTATTGAAGCAGAAAATGTGGGATGGTATACCAGATACTACTACTGAAATTTCCCAGTTAGTAGATGACGATATTATCATATTTGGAGATGGCCCTGACAGACTTACAGCGCCAGGCCGTATCTTAGCGAGTCCGATGAAATATATTTATGGAAAAAATGTATTATTTATTGATGATGCGAATGGCGCCAATATTATTGCGATCCTAAGATCTATCAATAACACGTCTGTTAAATTATATGGCGAGAACAAGAAAATCTATGTGTCTGAATTTGACGTAGTTTCTATTTCAAACGAGGCTCCAGATATTGATTTTATTGAGGTTGCCAGATTTACAGTCCCATACAAGGTATTAGGTGGCGCAGTTGATAGAGTACCATCTGAGATGAGTAATTTTACAAAACGTGTTTCTATATATGAAGTGAACTTCGGTAGAGATCCCATCTCGTAACCCCTCAATGCGCTATGAATCAAACCGGCTATGGTCCGACCCGTATCTTTTTTTTGCTTTGGAAGCACAGTTGGGTGGTTATAGGCAGGTTGGATCAATTTCTGCTTAGGTCTTGGAACCCTGTAATTCGCTAACTTCCTCCTCCCTCTAAACCCGTTACCTTAACACGGCAATTCCTTTCACCATCCCCCATCGAAACCCGGTTTGCTTCCCAGATCATGAGTCGAATAACTGTCGAATTGAAACGAGCACATTAAAATCGTTCGCGGTCCTTGCTCCACCAGCGAGAAATGTATCCTGAGCAGAGCGACCCGGATGTTCTTAACCAGAATACTTCAACTTCGAGGCTGAGTTCGGCGATCCGGTCTGGGTACCGGGCGATGTAGCCAACCTTTGAGATCCCTTGCCGCACCAGATACGCCGGCAGGGTCAACTGCTGATCTTTAGTGATCACGTAGAGGGTGACATAGGAATAGAACTCGTTCGTCGATTGCTTGCGTTTGTTTCTGAGGCTGTATGGCTGATTTTCGTCGGAGATCTTCCCGTAGTATAGAGCGTTGGTGTATTCAATCGCAAACTGATACGTGCTCCCGGGCTTGAGATCCTAGTGCACTTTACGGGCGAGGATCGCAGCGCTCTTTTCCTCTAACTGGTCCACATCAAGTTTCTTGAGGTGGTTATGGAAGGGTGTCTCAGAGGGCACGTGCTCCAACAGCCCAGTGATCAAGTGGATCGATTGTTGCATCGCGGCCACAATTTTCATTGGTTAGGTGAGAATGACCAAGGGAGCCTGCATGTGGGTTGGGTATCTCGGAATCAGTGACATCAGGAAGAGTGCCTCACCGCACCCCCTCCCCCCTGCTCCCCTCCCGGACCAGCCGCGAGTAGCACTCCTCGCCGACACTCACCCGTTCGGCAGCCGAGTGGTACACCGCCTTTCCCGAAGCGTTCATCGCTGCGTGCCCCTCGATGGTGACCCCGTCCGCGGCCGTCTGAGTGATCCGGGTCACCCTCTCGTAGACGAGGAGGTTCCAGATATCCCCGCTCTCGATCCGATAGCGATTGGCCTCGTCGGAGACCCGGAATATCCCATCGGGACCGGGACTGAACGTCCCCACCTCCGAAGTCACCCCCGCCCCCGCCCGACGCTGATCGCGTACTGGTGATTCCTGGTCCTTCTGACGTTGATCTCGCGAACAGCTCTCCCGTGGCGCCGGATCTCGTCGGCGACCGCTCGCGGGACGAGGAAGAGCGGCACCGGGGAGACGCTTATCTCTTCCGGTGAAGATGTACCAGTGGCGGCCTGGCCGACGGTGCGGTCACACTTCTGGTCCGGGCTGCCGCCGCTGGTTTTCGGTTCGGTTCTTCTGGTGTTGTGTTGCATTTCTGTTTCTCCCTGCACCGGGATTCATCCCGGCGCATACACCATCGTCGGGAGCCGCCAGTTAAAAGGGTGCGTCAAATATCCCGGAAAAAGCAGCCGACCCTATATAAGCGTTCCTTTATAGGGCGATCACAAAATCGAAGAATTGGGGCGGAATATCAGATCCCGGAGAGAATCCGGGTTTGTAAAAACTCACCTTCTGTCCGGGGGTTTGCAGACGGTGAGCACCTCGGCGGGATTATACCGGAGCCGCACCTCCCGTCCCCGGCCCGCCCCGGGCACCAGGTCGACGATCCCGGCCTTCGCAAGCCCGTTGAGGTGCTCGTGGTAGGCCGTCTTCCCGACCGGGAGGTAGTCCTGCACCTCCTCAAAGACAGCTCCTCCTATCATATCGGTGCCCGCAACCGACAGCTCCGCGATCCGGTAGAGCAGCGCCCGTTCGCCCGCCGAGAGCCCTGCAACCCGGGCCCGGAGCGCCGGTGACCTGACCGCCTGCGCTGCTGCCGTCACGTCGGCGGGTGCGACCCTTCTGCGCCCATCCTTCTCCGCCCTGAGGACCGCGAGCCGGACGAGGTCGATCCCGGCCCGGACGTCCTGTTCGCCGGCGGCGATTCCCGCGATACGGTCGAGAAGGGACGTTGAGACTACCCCCGGGTAGAGGCCCTGCCGGACGCGGTCGGCGAGGATCCCGCGGATCTCGGCTTTCGTGTAGGGCGGGAAGAAAACCTCTGTCGGGTGGAAGACCGACCGGACACTCTCGTCGGCCTCCGCGTAGAGGTTGAGGCCGAGGTCGCTTGCGACCGCGAAGACCCCGGGCTTCCGGACATCCCACCGCTCGTAGAGCCGGAGGATCTGGTAGAGGAGGGTGTTATAGGTCCCGACCGGGATGAGCTCGTTTGCGTCGTCGAGGCAGACGACGAGTGCGGTGTCCTCGTCCCGGAGCCGGGCGGCGATCCCCCGCTTGATCCCGTCGAGGTGGCGCGACGGCGGTGCGTAGCCGAAGGCCTGTTCGAAGATGCACCCGAAGACCGCGAGCGCCGTGCGGTCGTGGCGGCAGTTGACGTAGACCGGGACGAGCTTCTTCGTGGTCTCGGCGACCTCGGCAAAGATCCGGCGGACGGTGGTGGTCTTCCCGGTCCCCGGCGGGCCGCGGAGGACGGCGCTCCCCGCGCTCGCGCCCCGGAGGGCCGGCCGGAGGAGGAAGGCGAGTTCCCGGACCTGGGCGTCGCGGTGGTGGATCTGCTCGGGGAGATACGTGAACTCAAAGACCTCGGGATCCCGAAAAAGAGTCTCGTCGGAGCGGAGGAGGGAGGAGTGCGTCATACGATGATCTGGAGAAGAGGAAATTGTTAACGAGGAGCCGGGCGCGGGATGAAAGTGAAAGGGGGAAGGACTGATCTGTCAGTTCTCTCCTGTTCACCCGGTGAATGATCGGTGACACCGGTTGTGTCATCAGGGCGCCGGGAGATATTCTCCAGGCACGAGTGCTCCCTCCCGTTGCCATCGAACTGCAGCGGCTTCTACCCAAAATGCTGCCGGGCCAGAGCAAGGGCCCGATGAGCCAGCCGGATACAGAACGCTGCTTCCTCTTCGCATACAAGCGATCCGCTGTACTGGACATTGTGCCTGGCAACCCGGAGTTTGTCAAAGGCGTTCAGGAGATCGACGATCTCAGGATCGTCGCTGGATGCATGCCGTACTGCGGTAACGAGACAGACGTGGCTCCGCTCGACGTAGCCTGCAGCGTACAGGAACGCACGGACACTATGAAACGCACTGTTGTAGGCGGCAAGATGCGCCATCTCGTACTCCTCGATCGCCACGTTCTTCTCCGCCGCTCGAAGGAACCTCGCCGCGGATGCAAGCGAGCCGGGGAGACGCTCCACCGCTCCGGGGTCGGCACGGATGAGGCCCCGGTCGACGCACTCCCCCCACCTCATAGGCGAGCCCCCGCAATAAGCATGTGCTTTCGCAAGACGCTCGTGACAAACGGGTCGTCCTCCTCTTTCATCCGCTCCCACCGGTAGTAGGGGACGACCGTCAACTGCACCTCACGGCCGGTCGCCGCCTCCAGTGCCGGCACCCGGTCGTGATCGACCTGGACCCCGTCGCCGATGACCAGGATGTCGATATCGCTCTGCTCGTCGAAGGTCCCTGCCGCAGTGCTCCCGTAGATCGCGATCGCGATGCTTTCGGGCGCGAGGTCCTCGATGCCGGCCCGGACGAGGAGGAGGGCCATGCAGGCCCGCTTCAACTCCCGGGCGGCAAAGGAGTTGTTGTCGAGGGAGAGGAGCCTGGCCGTGCCAAGGCGCGTGACGGTGAGCAGCCCGTCGCGTTCGAAGGCATCGGCATACGACTTGACGCTCCCCGGGCTGACTCCAATCTCCCGGGCGAGTTTATTGATGTGGATCTCGCCCGTGGGGTGGGTGAGGAACCAGGCGAGGACCCGGAATCCGACGAACTTCTCGAACTCCCGGAGCATACAATATATTGAATGATCGTCCAATTTATTAAATGGTTGTGGAACACGAGCTCCCGCCCCGGAGGGGCCGGACGTTGCTTGGTTTTCGGAGCGTTCCTTCTGCAAAGTCGATATCGGTGATACCAACAGCATAGCGATCCCGGATCTGCTGGCTCGTGATTTGACAAAGTATGACATCGTCCCTACCGGGCGTCGCGAGTCGCACCTCACGGTGCTCCCGCTCCGGACGTTCCGTCCGTCGCGACAACAAGAGCCAGCCTTCGTTTCACGGTTGAGAGATCGGAGAAAGGGAACGGTACAACGACGACATCGCCCTTTACAAGTCACGGCAAATTGAAAATTTGCCTGACAGGAAACTGCTCACAGTTCCCGTGCGTTCCACGCCTCTTCCTCCTCGGGCCGGAGCCAGTCTTTCCGGAGCGTGGGCTCGCTCGCGAGGGCGGTGTCGGGGGCGGCCTTCCGGCGTCGGGATTTGAGGAACCGGATGAAGTCAAGCACCTCACCGCATGTCCGGGGCGGGAGGTCGTCGAGCTCGCTGATGATCTCCTCTTTTACTCGGGTCATGGCGGTCTCACCTCTGGGTATATTGATACTCTGGTGTTTCAATCTACATATCTCTGTCTAAAGAGGGGTTGTTTACCGAAGCGACCTTGCGCTCCGCACTGAGAAAATTGAGCGGTGGATACCTCTCTCCTCAGTTCAGTACGGTGACAGCGCCGGTAATCATGCAGGTCTGAGATCGGACTGGGGATGTGATCCTTCGTCAAGAACAGTGGGATCTATCACCACGTTTATCAGTTCTCCCCCTCTATCCCCTATTCATCAGGTGAACCGGTTATGTCCGATGTTACCATCAGGGTCCCGGAGGATATCGTTCAGGCGCTTCGACTACCCCCCGATGCCGTTCAGATCGAGCTGCAGCGGGAGCGCGGCCACTGGCGCTCTACCAGCGGGGTATCCTCTCTTCGGGTAAGGCAGCCGCTCTTGCCGGGATGAACTGGTGGGAGTGGGAGGAACTGCGCGGGAAGCGGAAGATCCCCCGGCACTACCCCGAGGAGGACCTTGACCAGGACATTGCCTATGCAGCTCGCGGTTATTAAGACGCTCCATGTGCTAGACCCCGGGTGGGTCTCAACCATCTACCTTGAACGAGAACCGATAGAGGAGGAAGAAATACGTCGGAAAAACCAGTAGGGAGAACTGCTGGAGGAGAACAGGAAGAGCCCATTTTTCCTCTCATCAGAGAAATCCAGGATGTCGTCCGGAAAGCCCGCCTGGCCGTAGCACAGAATGTCAACACGATACAGGTAGTTACTAACTTCGAGATCGGCAGGCGGATAGTCGAACATGAGCAGCAGGGAGATCCGAAGGCAGGGTATGGGAAACGGACCATCCAGGAGCTGTCGCGCCACCTGACCGAAGAGTTTGGGAGGGGGTTCTCCAAACGAAATCTTGAATATATGCGCCGGTTCTACCTTGAATACTCCGAATCGACTCCCCTGGCAGTGTCCGGCGGGTCCGATGCGGCCGTTCCCGTCGGGCAACCAATTGCGCAGACACTGTCTGCACAATTCACCCCCCGGTTCGCTCTCAGCTGGTCTCACTACGTCTTCCTGATAAACATCGGCAACCGAGACGAACGCCGTTTCTACGAGATCGAGGTTCAACAGAACCGGTGGTCGCTCTCGGAACTCAAACGGCAGTTCAACACCGGCCTGTATGAACGGCTTGCACTCAGCCGGGACAAGAGCGGTGTGAGAGCCCTCGCCCTTACCGGCCACGTCATTGAGAAGCCACAGGATATGCTTAAAGACCCGTATGTTCTTGAATTCCTCGGCCTTGACGAGAAAGCCTGCTACAGAGAGATCGATCTCGAATCAGCCATCATTGACAAACTGGAGACGTTTCTCCTTGAACTGGGCAAAGGCTTCCTCTTTGAAGCACGACAGAAGCGACTTACTTTCGATGCCGACCACTACTTCGTAGACCTTGTCTTCTACAACCGTATCCTCCGATGTTATGTCCTGATCGATCTTAAGATCGGAAGAATCACTCACAGCGATCTCGGCCAGATGCAGATGTATGTCAACTATTACGACAGGAAAGTTAAATTCGAGGATGAAAATCCGACCGTCGGGATCATTCTGTGCAAGATAAAGAACGACGCACTTGTAGAACTCACTCTCCCGAAAGATGCCAATGTCTATGCTTCCCGGTATCAGGTTTATCTTCCTTCAAAAGAGGAGCTCAAGAAGAAACTGATCGAATGGTCGGAAGACACGCCGGAGACGGAATGATCGCATGACGGAGTTGATCCGGCCCCGCCGGGATCGCACAGGGTTTGAACGGTGAAAGGGGGCAAAAGCCCCCTCAGTCCAGCGACGCGACGGCGTCGGCCCAGGTCTCGACCGCGTTCCGGATGGCGTCGTCCTGGTAGGACGAGATCCGGACGGTCTTTCTGGTGAAGGTGACGTAGTAGTCGTCACCCGACGGGTCGTGGCATCGGAGCTGGGCGTAGTAGGTCTCGCCGGGGCCGTTCCGGACGGCCTCGCCGCCCATCGCGACCGCGAGGGCCGCATTCGCGAGGACTTCCGCGGCGCTCGCCTCGAACGCGGCGATCGTCGGGGACTGGAGCGAGACGGTCCCGACCCTTTTGCCCTCGCCGTCGAGGAAGTTCACCTTCGCGGTGTAGTGCTCGCGGTTGCGGACGATCGGGGCGACGGCCTCGCCGTCGGCGCCCGTATACCCGACGCACCCGAACGGGTTGTCGTCGATGACGGTCTCGATGAGGTTGTTAAACGACGTTACGTCGGCGATCGGGACGGCAAGGTCCCGGACCGCCGTTTTGTTCACGGTTGTCTGAACGAAGTCTGCCATGGTTGGTAACTCCTCACGGCACAACGCTCTCGGTTGTGCCTAGCAGGAAGATGCGAAGCATCTCCCGTGGCCTGCATGCTCCCGGGAATATGACAGACAACTATAGGGTAGACCCGGGAGGGCATCAGTCTGACTTTATCGGGGAGCCTGAATTGGGCTTGGATTCTGAAATATAATCGTTACGGTCAGCCTTTTTGTCCCCGACCACCTATAGTCCACCGGGAGGGTTACCTGGATGACCAACGAAAAGACCACCCGGGAGCTCGTTTACGAGACGAACCGGGATGTGAAGTGGATTTGTAAAGCGCTGCAACGGATGGAGGAGTGGGACGCGACCGGCCGCAGGGCGGGAGCGGGAGAAGACCGAAGGTCTTCGAACGAGGAGTTTGAGGTCCGGCTCTGGGCGCTGGAGGGCTGGCGGGCGGAGAAGGTTGGAGAAGAGCGACTGGCCGCAGGGTGCGATGGCCCGAAGGGCCGGAGCATGAGCACCGAAGGTGCGGAGCAGGAGTTCGAGCACCGTAAGGTGCGAGAGAAGAGGATCTCGACGATCAGCGCCGGGGCCGGTGGGGTCGTCGGCGGGGGGGTGGCGGTGATTGTGAGGGTGCTGGGCGGGGGGTGAGGCGGATCACAGGCAGGGACAATCGAAGGAATGCCGTGAAATGATGACTTCACAATCTGCGCACATTTCGGATCGGATAATGTGACAGGAATGTGACAATCACATTCCAGGTCACATTTGATTTATTCCTGATAGAAGTACCTGCTTCCTCTCCCCTTCCCCTTAAGACTGATCTGGGGTTCTTCCTCCTGGAGCTGCTGCATCAACCGGACTACCTGATATCTGTCCAGATGAGTGATCTGTCTGACTTCAGCGTTAGACAGGCCCATCTCTCCGCGGCTGGCCCGCTGCCGCAGCACGCTGAGCACCCGGGTCTTCGCCGCTTCCCAGTCGATCCGCCGATCTCGATCGGGGTGGCCCGGTGCCATTAGCCGCCGGTGGAGGTCCGGGCGAAGGACCCAGTAGGTGCCACGCCCTGTGCCGCCCCGATCCAGGTAGCCGCGCACGGTCTCCATCTCATGTAAGACGTCCCGCACCTCACGTTCGGATCGCTGGATCAGAGATGCGGCCGTATGCGTATCGACCTCGGGATGGCGGAGCAGATGCGCAAGAAGGAGGAGGTGATCGACTGTCAGTCCCTTCCCTGTTTCGCTCTCTTCCTCGACAAAGACCCGGAAGGGGAGAGAAAACTCTCCGGCCTTAAGGAGCACCGTGACAGCGTCGCCCTGCTCCCTGATAACCGGCACTTCTTTTCCCTCGATCAGCATAGCTTTGTACATCCGTGGAACCCCAAGATTACTTCGGTTTACCAGGTGCAACTGCATGAGCGCCCCGACAAGGAGGGGGTTCCTGGCAACTGGTGGATGATGGAGGATGTTCTCAGGGGAGACCCCGCCGATGAACCCGCCCGGGTTCCCGATCTCCAGCATATCGGGGTACTGGCGGACGATCACCGGCCCGCCAATCCTGTAGTCTGCGTGACAGAAGGCGTTCATCAGTGCCTCTCGGAGAACAATCTCTGGATACCGGCGGAACTCAAAGTGAAACATCCCCTGTTTGAGGGTCGTGATAGGATTGTCGGCCATTATCCGATCGAATATCCGTGCAATGGCAACCAATATTGCATTCTGACCGTCCATACGATTGGAATAGTCGGTATCATCAACCATACGGAGATGTGTCCAACCAGAGTTAGGGAGGTGTTGGCATATTGAGCGTTCTTTTCCAGCAAGAAGAATCCCGGCCCGGGTGATATGTCCGGACCGGATTAGACCGAGCGAGCTAAGGAGGTCTACGTCTGAAAGTTCGAGGAACTCATCAGGGGCATGCTCCCGCTCTGCCGACGTCCGGAGCATTTCCATAGCCGCCGCTGAAATGTGTGATTCGGGATGTCCAGGAAGTTCGCCAGCGGTGAAATCGTTCTCCCCGGTCTCCACGCTGATCCGGCGCCGCAGGGTGCCGGTGAGTGGCTGACAGTCCTTTCCAACCCGGATCTTCGCGTGACCGCTGGTGTCAGTGTAGGGGGGGATGCCATAATGAACCTGCATCAGGATGAGACGGCCGGTTCCTTCAGGTACCCTGAGTTCTTCAAAGACGGGCGTGAGTTTAGGATCGGTCGAATCGTAGACGACCCTCTTCAACCGGTTGATGTCGATCTCTGGAGGGACACCGATGATTGCCTGCTCCCTCCCGATGACACGATCCCGAACACCGAAGACGATGGTGCCGCCGCCACCGTTAGCCATGCAGACAGCGTATTCGACGACTTGATTGAGAGCGTCGTTTCGGCTGCGTGTGATCCATTCTTTGAAGTCAAGATCCTGACCTTCGAGTTCGTCGGCTGGAACGACATCGAGGTCGTCGAGGAGGCGGCGAACTTCGTCAGGGGTGTGCATACATGGAAGTGAGTCGTGGACGCATATAGGATCGATCATTCCGGGGTGGCGACGGTGTTGTCTGAAAATACCATGAGCAGAACGATGTTATTTTTCAAATCGCTCCGCTCACCTGGAGGTCATCCCAAACTGCCCCTGCCGGGGTGCTGGAGGGCCGGCGGGGTGGCGGTGATCGTGAAGATGCTGGGCGGCGGGTAGCGTGACCGGATCGAACCACGGTGTTTAGACCCATCCAATTATAACAGCAAAAAAGCGTTTTTGGGATACCGGGGAAAGAAAATCATATCGGCATGCTAATATAATCAGAACATGGAGATTAGCATAACACTCGTATACTTGCCGTGCCCTATAAATATGGCATCTACGATTATGCCATAAACTCACTGGAGACCTGACGTATGGATGAATTTGACGGCGTTCTCGTAATGCTGAAAGCGGCAGGAGGTCGGATCCCGGGCCGGACTGCGATCCAGAAGCTGGGATATTTCTCGACGATTCCGGACGCCATCAAGGCACACTATCGCCCGCATTACTACGGCCCCTACAGCGCAGATATTGCCGGCGCGATCCAGGCCCTCGTCTCCTACGGCTTCATCGAGGAGAGAGTAGAGACACCTGTCGCTCCAGGATCTACAGCAACACCCGACTGGAAGCGCTACACCTACAGCCTCACAGATGATGGCAGGAAATTGGTTTCAAGGCTGGAAAAGGAGCACGCCTCAGAAGCCCGGGAGATAGAAGAGATCGTCAATATCTGCGAGGACACCGCGAACCTCGACTCCAAGACCCTCTCATGGGCCGCGAAGGTTCACTATATCCAGATGCTGGAGAAGAGGGATCTTTCGCATGACGAGATCCGGGAGATTGCCAGAACGCTGAACTGGGATCTCACAGAGGACCAGATCGACCGGGGGATGACTCTCCTCAAGAACCTTCATCTTTCATGACCGGGGGAATCGCACGCTCACGTATGAGAAGCACGTCAGGGATCCGCTCTACGGGTACATCGGGCTTACCCTGGATGAACTCCGCCTTTTAGATACCCCACCGTTCCAGAGATTGCGCAGGATCAAGCAGCTTGCCAACGCACATTTGGTCTACCCTGCCGCGTGCCACACCCGCTTCGAGCACTCCCTCGGCGTCCTGCACATCGCCACCCTCATGGCGCGGCAGCTGCAGGTCGAGGGCGACGACCTTATGATCCTTCGTTACGCCGCCCTGCTTCACGACGTCGGCCACGGCCCGTTCTCTCACGTTTTTGAGGCGCCCCTGAAGGAGATCAATGGGAAAGATGCTACGCACGAGGCGGTCACCCGCCGTATCATCAGGGAAGACGAAGAGGTCTCCTCAATCCTCGGCGAGGTGGCCGAGGGTGTCGCCGCAGTCCTCTCTGAGGACCAGAACGGTATTCTCCACCAGATCGTTTCGAGCAACATCGATGCCGACAAGCTGGATTACCTCCGTCGTGACTCCTACCACACCGGCGTGGCCTACGGCAATTTCGACCTCGAACGCGTTCTCTATACCCTTCGAAAGACCCGAAAGACCCGGTTCCGGCAACGCGAGGATCTTGCCGTCCATGAAAAGGGTATAGATGCTATCGAGAGTTTCAGGCTGGCGCGGTTCCTGATGCACGCTCAGGTCTACCACCACCACACCAATGTCGTGGCAAACGGGATGCTCCAGCGGGCGATCGAGGTTGCCGTCAGGGACGGGGCCGTGGATGCAGAGAAGATCCAGATAGGGAGGGATGACTTTCTTGAGCACTATCTGGCTCTTGACGATGCACGGTTGCTCGCACAGATGCTCTCAAGACCGGAGAGCACCGCAGCCGACCTTGTCCGGAGGCTGGAGAGAAGGGATCTCTTCAAACGCGGGTATGGGTCCAACGTCTCGCAGGAGGAGGACTACCTCCTCCGGTACCAACTCGGGACAAAGTTCACCCCGGACAGAGCCCGAATGATTGAGAGGGCGGTGGCGGAGGAGTGCGGATGCGATCCCGATTATATCGTTGCCGACCTGGTGAAGATCGAGAACTCACTCTTCAAGTCGGTTACCACCCTCCTTGAGGAGGATAAATTCCCGTTCCTGATCGAGAGGAAGGACGGGACGGTCACCGAGATCGACTCGTTTTCTACTCTGGCCTATACCGGCGAGCCCCGAACGATCTTCTATCTCTTCTGCCCGGAGGAGCACCGGCAGACCGTGCAGGAGTGTGCCCGGGAGATCATCGCGGAGACGATTGGGTAAGGGCGGGAACTGACTTTTGGCGAAGACCTCATACAGAAGTTTGCGCGTCTGCGGCCTGGCTGCACTGAGATGTTAAGATCAAGCGGGCGAGAAGTGTTTTTATTTGTTTGCCCCCTTCGGGTGCTCCGCGATGTTTAACCGTCCCCCCGGAATGTAACTGTTTATAAAACCTGGAGAAAAAGGCATGAATATGTCAATAAATCTGAAGATATTCATTTTCTTTCAGGGATTTGACGGAGGACTGAAGAGATGAACCGCAATACCGTTGAGGCCCCCGATGAGGAGAAGGAGATTATACGGCAAAATCTTGCTTGCTATCCTGTATTAAGCAGCATCATCCCCCGAAATCCTCTGCTCTACCGGGTGGCTTTCGACCAGTACGGAGGGAAGATACCTCCGGAGAGATTTGAGGAGATTGCTGAATTTTCTCTTGGCGGGTTTCTGTTGCATTCCGAAGAGGATGAGGAGTTTCGGGACCGACTTCAGCGTGTGGAGGGGTGGCTGGCACTTTATCCAGAGTATGCGAACGCAGAGTTCGGTAGAAAACTCCTGAATCACTTCCTGAACTTCTCTTCCGAACTCGAGGTCTACGACGCACTGAAGCGGGCCGGCTGGTCTCCGGAGAGGGATGTCTCGCTGGAAGGCATGGTTGAGGAGAGCAAGAACATGAAGAACCTTGACTTCAGGGTTCGCCCGGATGGGAGGGATATCCTCATCGAGGTCACGACACCCCGGATGAGCCTTGAGGCCGATTCAATGTACAGCGATACACCACATGCTGGCTTCTTTGACCCTAGCAGGGGGATCGAGAGGGACGGATACGCCGGTCCATCTAGAGCGGAGATTGTAGTGGAGAATAAAGTAATCAACCAGATTTTGGAGGCCACCAGTGATACTGACTGCCCAGTGATCCTCATCATTAACTGCACGTATGCATATCCCGAAATAATGGGGTTTGGCGACGATGTTTCTGGACGGATCTCGGGCATCATCCATTACTGGAATGGCACGTCCGAATTCAGATCGACGCGGGGATGCGACCTATCAGAGAAGGAGAAGCAGTTTTTTGCGTGTCTGATGGGGCCGAGCAGAGCAGAGTGGTTGCAACGGATACTCGCCGGGAAGAACAAGAGCCGGGGATTGCCTACTGATCAGGAGACCCCTTAATAAATCTCAGAAATTCTTCTCCAAAGGGAGTTATTCTCAAGTTGGTGTAGGGTTTTGCCCCGCCATACACCCCAATATATCTCTCACACAGCAGCGATTAGCAGCGATTTCGAGACTAGATCCTGGACATAGAAGAGATATTTTGACTCATCGAACCCGAGGAGATCTCTCTCGCGATTGGGAGAAGCCCGGGCGCCTTTCCCTCCGGCATCCTCATTGACAGTGACTTCCCGTTCGGGATTGCTATAACTGTCATCGGCGGGGGCGGTGGGGGGTGACGGGGGCATCGTGTGTACGGGTGACCGAAAGAGTGTTACGAGAAGATAATCTCGGAATCTGTGCATATCTCGACCGGAAACTCTATTGGCCGGAAGTTCGGGAAGCGCGGAGTGAGAGACCTCGAAAAGATCTCCACGGTTCTCTACGTGACAAAGGAGGCACGAGACCTGGGGTGCAAGGTCTGGACACGGCGGATCAGTGAGCTCAAGCCCTATATCTCCTATGATGAAGCAAAAGAGGCGGTTCGCTTTGTTGACGAGATGTTCCGGGAAACGGGGCCGGTGATCAGGGAGGTCAGAGGGACTACCTCAGTCCCGACGGGTTAGATCCGTTTCGACTGTTATTCCTCGTCCCGGGATCAACCTTCTCAACCGTTCGATGTCCCGTTCCTGGATCTCGTCCATCAGATAGAGCACCAGGAAATACCCGACTCCGGCAGCCCCGTAGGCGACCAACAGCATCGGGCCGCTGACAGGGACGCTGTAGAGTGCGATGAAGACCAGGAGCGAGGCGGCTAGGATCTTAGCTGCAGATGCGACGGGCATGAGCACCTGGTATCGCCAGTAGACGTGTGCAGCCGCTATCCCGAGCCCGAAGGTGCAGGACAGGGTTGTGGCGCCGGCTGCCCCGACCATCCCAAAGGCGGGAACCATGAGCCAGTTCAGGGCAAAGTCTACCGCTAGCACCCCGATGCCCATGGCCATGGCAACTCCTGGTCTGCTGACCGCGCTGACGATGGTGGTGAGCAGGGCGAAGATGCCGAAGAGGCACATGCCGACAATCAGGACGGTGAGCGGTGCACCTGCTGGCTGGTAGATATCAGAGTAGATCAAGGTAACGGCAGCCGTCGATGTCGCCGCCACCATAGCGGTGCCGGGGAGAATGAAGAGGAGGGCATACCGGAGCGACTCCGAGATGTAATTTTGCACCCGCTCGTGTTCGTGCATGGAGGCTGAGACAGCGGGGAAGAGGGCGGCGGTGACGGCAGCCATTAAGAAATAGGGAATCTTTGCTATTTGAGCCGATGCGGAGTAATATCCAGTAAAGACATTGTCGATTAAGATCCCTTTTACAAAGAAGAGATCCAGGTTCAGAATTAGATTGATGGTTGCAGAGAGGACGATGATCGGGGCTGCAAAGAGGAGAATTGTCTGTATTGGAAAATGCTCTGATTTTATAACAGTATATCTCCCTACGAGGAAGAGCCCGATAATAAGAGGGATCACAGGCGAGAGTGCGAAGCCAACTATAGCACCGAAGGTAGAAAACCCAAGGAAGACTAAGAGAAGGATTAAGACGGGTTTAAGAACGTTGTATAACCCGACCAGAATCGACTGCACCTTATAGTCTCCGATCCCGTTGAAGTAAGCGACAGTAACAGTTCGGGGTCCGGTTGCAACGATCATTAGGGCAACGATTGGAATGTAGAATGCAAGAGACTGATCCTGCAACAGGTACGCGATCCCATCCGCACTTGCGATGACAACTCCTGAAAGAGCAAGGCTAAACAGAACGGAAATCTTGAGCGAGGAACGCAGAACTCTCTTTGCCTGTATCGGATTCTCGGATATATATTTCGACGTTGCCTGTGGAATCCCGGTGGTGAGAAAGAGATTAATTACGGTGGCTATGGATATCACCACTGTATATATGCCGTAGGATGCTGGACCAAGTGTCCTCCCGAGACCAATGTGGACAACATATCCGGAGAGAAGGAAAATGATCTGCGCTATGAGAAGATAGGTGGTTCCTTGGATGACGCTCTGACGCTGCATTCCTAATTGGTCCTTTTGGGTATATTATTGTTTAAATGCGAAATATAAATAGACATTGTGAATTGGATGGATCCCAACGAGGAGTAGGACACCAGCGGAAGGTATTTGGGCACGCAGAAGGAATGATCAGGCAAGGAGGCAGGGTTCGGCCAAATTAAAGAGAATCTGAGACGTTGCCCGAAAAAGTACTTGACCTTTTTGTCCATGAACTACTAACTGGGCAAAGTATTGGATAGACATAAATTATTGCTGATAATGCAGGGGAGTGGGTGTCCAAGTGAAAAAGTTGATCCGGGAATTTATAAAAAACAATATTAGTTATATATATAGTGTTTTCAGGCCAATTGCGGGTCCACTTATTTATATGCAAACAAAAAAATACAAGTGCTCGCGGAAGATCCTGTATCTATTAACTCCTCCGGCTAATTTATCCAATGTCGGTGATCATGCACAAGCTGTAGCTATCAATGAATGGTTAGAGGACAATTTTAAAGATTATAAAATCTTAGAATTCGATAAAAATGAGACGTATTTGGGCATAGGCGCTATTAAAAAGATTATCCAGAGAGATGACATTATATTCCTTCACAGTGGTGGCAACCTCGGAGATCGAGGTCTTTGGACAGAAAATGCACGAAGGATGGTTATCAATTGCTTCCCGGATAATAAGATCGTTTCCTTGCCACAAACTATCTATTTTAGCGACACAGAAAATGGGAAAAATCAACTAAATATTACTCGAAAAACATATAACCAGCATAGCAATTTAACGATCATTGCTCGTGACAACCACAGTTACAACTTGGCAAAGTTATACTTCCCGAAGTGCAAAACGATGGTTTGTCCAGACTTTGTGTTATACCTGAATCCAAACTGCCCTCAATTAAAGTTTCGAAAAGATGTTTTACTCTGTTTAAGAAAAGATAGCGAGTCTATAATTGACCGAAATATGAAAGAGAGAATTGTCCAGCAAATAGGCGATGCCGGCGAGGTTTTTAATGAATATGATACGACGCTGAATAAGTTAATCCCACGAAGGAATCGAAAAAAAGAATTGAAGGACGCTCTTTCAATTTTCAGGAGTCATAAGTTGGTGATTACAGATAGATTTCATGGGGTTATTTTCTCTGTAATCACCAAAACTCCATGTATTGTACTGAAAACCATCGATCATAAATTGCCTGAATCTGTGGGATGGTTTTCTGAGTTGAATTATGTTTTCCTAGAAGACGATATTAACAGGTTATCTGAAACAATAAACCTAGCGCGTGACATAACCCCGGTGAATACAATTGATTGGAGACATCAATACTTTGATCAGATAAAGGAAAACATTTCTCATGATCTGAAGGACGAGTGCCATGAAAACGATTAAAGATTTAGATCTTCGTTACATCTGTACTGGCTGCGGTGCATGCTCAGCAATATGTACCCAAGATGCAATTTCCATGGTTCCCTCTGATGAACATTTTTACCCGGAGTTAAACGATGACTACTGTATCCGTTGTGGGAGATGTCTTGCAGTCTGTCCTGGTCAGACAAGTGATATAAAGGCCATTGGAGATTGGCTATGGCCAAAAAGTAAATACGACGCCAAAATTGGCAAGTATTTATCAACTCATGTTGGATATTCTCTTGATGAAACTATAAGATATGAGTCCGCTTCAGGGGGTATGGCAACCAGCTTTATTCTTTATCTTTTAAATGAAAGGATAATTGATGGTGCTATCATTACAAGAATGAACAGTACCGATCCTTTACTTGCGGAAACCATTATTGCCCGCACTTCAGAAGAGGTTCTGCAAGCCCAAGGCTCAAAGTATTCCCCTACATCCCCGGTGGAAGCATTAAAACACATAAAATCAATCAAAACTGAAGAGAAATATGCTTTTGTTGGTCTCCCGTGTCACATTCATGGGGTGAGAAATCTTCAAAAAAAAGAGGAGTGGGCGCGAAAACGAATTATCATAACTATAGGTCTATTTTGTTCGCATACTGTGTCCTTTTTGGGGAATAAGTTCCTTTTGAACAAATTCGCAGATGGAACACAAAATGTCTCGAATATAACTTATAGGGGGAGAGGTTGGCCTGGGGGGTTATGTGTGACATATAATGATGGGAAGTCTGTTAATGTCCCTCTTAAGGACTACTGGGCTCCTTATTTTGGTTCATACTTTTTTACCCCGTATCGATGTCTAGTATGCCCCGATCTATCCTCTGAACTGGCTGATATATCACTGGGAGATGCATGGCTCGGAGAAATCACAGAACAAGACAAATTAGGCACCTCAATGATAATAGTTCGATCGTTAATAGCATCTAAATTACTGTCAGATATGGAAACAAAAGGATATATTGCCCTTACAGAGGTGTCAATCAACAAAGCAATCGAGTCCCAAAAAGGGATCCTTGCAAGAAAAAAAGACTATTTGGGCAGCAGAATTAGGCTATTTGAATTATTCAAAAAATCAGTTCCAGTTTATGATCAAAAATTTACTTCCACTATTGTTGGTTATATCGGGGCTATTCTGATATATCCCAATGCATATGTTAGTAAAACTGTATGGGGCCAAAGATTTCTTTATTATATTCCATTGACTGTCCTTAAGGCATATTCTGTGTTCATAAAACTGATAATGTATCCAAGGTAAGAGATTATTGTAGACGTTCCCTTATAGGCCCTTTATAATATCAGCATGCCGTCGTCCAATTGTCTTCCAATCAAAGTGTTTTGCACATCTTGCGGCGTTTCTTTCCATCTTCTCCTTTAGTTCCTGATCCGCAAGCAATTCGTTGATTTTCTCGGAAAGTTGACCGGGTTTCCTCTCTTCAACTAAAATGCCATTTTCACCGTCGACTATTGTATCACTTACCCCCCCAACATCACTTGCAACAATCGGCTTCCCGGCTGCCAATCCTTCCATAATTACTACTGGCATCCCTTCTGTATCCCCTTGATCGGTGACGATCGAGGGTACAACGAGGATGTCTGTAAGGTGCAGGTAGGCAATTTTTTCCTGCTCAGAGACCGTACCAGCAAAAACAATATGTGAGCTTAGATTCTCTTTTTCGACAGTTTTTTCTATATCACTCCGAAGCGGACCGTCGCCAATTACAATTAGAATTGTATTCGGATGTTTCTCTAATATCTTAGGCATTGCCGAAATTAGGTAGGCCAAACCTTTTTTCTCAGCGACTCTCCCAATAAACAGCAAAACGTTCTGCTCTTGAATGCCATATTTGGCCTTCAGAGCATTGATATCTGTTCTACTGTCATATTTTGAGGTAGTAACGCCCATAGGGATGATTTCAATTTTCTGTTCAATTTTCGCTCTTTCTTGTGTTGGGATCAGATCTAGCAATCTATTGTATACATGGGTGCTCACTACAGTACATTTTTCGCAATTGTTCAATATGTATTGGGCAAATTTTTCTTTAAATGGGAAATAATCCAAAGCTGTAATTCCTGCCGTATGTTCTGTTAAGATATGCCTTTTATGGACAAATCTGGATATGGTCGCTCCAATTAATCCGCTTGGAACCATCCAATGGGTATGTACAACGTCGATTGCCTCTTTGCGTACCAGCCAGAATGCGTAGAATGCCTCGACAATGAACAAAATAGGTATTTGCAGTTTCGCTAGGAAACTTTTCTTTATGTTTGGTAGAATCCCTGCACCGTTTGCTAATTTCTGGTATTTATGGGGGATAAAGTAAGGGAAACGGTAAATTTTCATACCGCTTGTGGTCTCCTCGAATTGCTTTGCGTTTCCGTCATGGGGGGCCAAGACAACAATCTCCAGGCCATTCTTTTGAAGGGACTCTGACAATTGATAGACGAATGCTGGAACAGTGTCATTTTCCCATCGTGGGAACGTTGTTGTTAAGACAAGGACTTTCAACTGTACTCCCTCTGGGGTTGATCCTGCGGTATTTGATGATTATTAACTACTGTGATTGCTCCTTTTAGGAGTTTTGCAGAATCTGACTTGTTGTTGCGCCTATAAACAACGAAGTATATTTTTCCTGAATCTCCATGTTTATATTTAGCGTCGAGCCGTACAATAGACTTTAGCAGTCCTGCTGTAACGCTTGGTAAAACTCTCCACATTATGCTCAAAGGGAAGTATAAATGTCGGAATATTGGGTAAGACCAGGGCTGGAATTCAATATCTAGGTTATTTCCGATGTTACCAAACAGCTCTTCAATCTCAGATTGTGTATATCCCCGCCGATAATGGTGCCCCCATTTCTTATCAACCCAATTCTGCAGGAACCCTGGAAAAATTCTAATGTTCTTGCTGGGTACGCTCATTATTGCTATACCCTCTTCAGAGAGCAGATTAACCAATTTCTCCAAAAATAAATCATCACGCTCTATATGTTCCAGAACATCCATGGCTAATATTCTATCAAATCGCTCTTCTCCAAAATCATAATCCAGAAAATCTCCTTGAATATACTCGATGCCAGAATGTCTGGGTACCGGGGAGATATCAATCCCTACCTTTTTTTCAGCATTGATCGTTGATAACAAGTAGCCGTCATAGCAGCCGATATCAAGAACCTTTCCTCCCGATATTGGCAGTTGTAATTCTGCGATAATCAAAGATCGCAATATTGTTCCCATTCTCATGGCCTTACCACGCCTCTGAGCAAAACGTCTTTAGATTGGTTATCGTTGCCATTACGGTTTCTTCAGCCGGTACAGGATCTCCTCCGACAGCATCCTCTGCGTCTTCATCATATCCGCAAGCAGCCCGAACACAATTGCCTGCAGCCCGACGATGACGAGCACGGTGGTGAGGACCGCCGAGGGGAGGTGGGGCGTTACCATCCCGGTCTCAAAGTAGTGCGTCAGGACTCCGAAACCTATGGCCAGGCCGATGATTATCAGGATGAGCCCGATCCAGGTGAAGACCTGGATCGGGTGGTAGTCCCGGAAACTCCGTGCGATTGTTTTGCCTGCCGCGGAGGCGTACCCGAACAGGCTTGCGATCAGCCGGGAGTTCCCATCCCGCCTCCGGAACTCCACCGGCACCTGGACGAGGGTCAGGTTCTTGTTCACCGCCTGGATGAGGGTCTCCTGCACGTAGGTGTAGTCGCCGGTGAGGTTCATCCTGCAGGCGGCGTCGCGGGTGAAGGCGCGGAACCCCGTCTGGGCATCCCGGACCGGCCAGCCGGTCACCCGGCGGGTCACCCAGGTGGCGAGCTTGTTGCCCCAGATCTTCCCGCGGGGCATGTGGTCGAGGGTGTCGATCTGGCGGTCGCCAATGACGACATCGGCCTTCCCGTCGAAGATGGGCCGGAGGAGCTTCGGGATCTCAGTTCCGTTGTACTGGAAGTCGGCGTCGGTGTTGACGATGATATCCGCTCCGAGTTCTACCGCGGCGTTCAGGCCGTCCCGGAAGGTCTTTGCGAGCCCGAGGTTCCTCTTGTGGGAGACGATGTGGTCGGCGCCGGCGTTCAGTGCGGCTTTCACCGTGTTGTCGGTCGAGCCGTCATCGATGATGAGTACCTCGACCCGGTCGATCCCGGCCATGGTGCGGGGGATCTCCCGGATGACATCACCGATGGAGTGTTCTTCATTGTATGCGGGGATTGTTACGATGAGTTTCATGCTTGAATGCCCTTCAGAGGTTGTCCCGGATCGTCCCATCCTGCTGGTGCCCGGCGTGAGTTGAAGATGTGTCGTCCATGTGCCCATTCTCCCGCAAATACCACTCATTCGCCCGCATCAGGTCCCGCGGCGTCCCGACGTCGATGTGGATGCCGTCGATGACGCGGTAGCGGACGTCCCGGCCTTCGCCGATCTCGAGCCGGATCGCGTCGGTGAGCTGGTACTCGCCCTTGTGGCCGGGCGGGGTGCGGGCGATGGCGTCGAAGATGGTAGTCTCGAAGACGTAGGCCCCGAGGGCGCCGAGGTTGCTCGGGGCGGCCGTCGGCCGCGGCTTCTCGACCATGTCGGCGACCCGGTCGCCGTCGGGGAGGATGATCCCGTGGCGGGTGACGTCCTCCACCCGGGCGACGCCGACGGTGGTATCGGGGCGGTGGGCGGCGTGGTAGCCGATGAGGTCGGCGAGGAACGTCTGGGGAGCGAAGAAGTTGTCGCCGAGGACGACGGCGAAGGTGCCGTCGATGACGTGCTCGCCGGCGGCGACGGCGTTCGCGAGCCCGAGCCGCTCGTCCTGGACCACGTAGGTGAAGTCGACGCCGAAGCGCTTGCCCGAGCCCAGGTAGTCGGAGAGGCCGTGCTTGTGCGGGGAGACGACGATGACGATATCGGTGATCCCGGCAAGCGACATCGCCTCGACGACGTGCTCGATCACCGCCTTCTCGCCCACGGGGAGGAGCTCTTTGGGGATCGCGTTCGTGAACGGCCCAAGGCGCGATCCTGCGCCCGCGGCGGGGATCAGCCCCTGCCTCACCGGCATGGACCGCCCCCGGAGAGGGAGGAGATCCGGTCGGCGGACGGGGACGTGATCATGGTTACTCACTAAGAGTCTTGATGCCCGGCAATATTAACGGTTCTCTTTTGGCTGCCCGGTTATCAAGCGATTCCGTCGATATTAAAGGGAAAATGAGGGTGGGCGGCCGCCGCGCAGCTGGAGGGTGTCCCGGCCGTCACTCCGGGAGGAGGCGGTCCCGGAGCATCGCCCGGACCAGGTCGCGGAATTGGTTTACGACCGGAAGGTCGTCCTGCAGCACCCCGTAGACCTCGTCCAGGTTCAACCGGCAGTAAACGTGGACCAGAACGTTCCGAAACCCGGCAAGGTCCGAGAGCCGGGCCCCGAGGTCCTCCGGGATCAGCCCCTCGTCACAGAGGATGGTAAAACTCTCCCGGTATATCTCGGGCCGCCGGGAGCTGGAGGCCGCGATCAGGTGGTTCGCGATATCGATCGATGCCTGGATGCTGACGAGGAGCGCGTGCAGCACCATATTCCGCTTGTCCCGGTCGCTCTTCAGTTCGGCAAGCGTGATGGACCGGTAACGCTCCCAATCCCCGGCCGCCTCATCGAGCTCCCGGAGGTGGCCGAGGATCCCTTCGTCCCGGGCCATGTCAGGCCCTCGTGAGCAGGACCCGGTCGAACCAGTCGAGCGTATCCTTGTAGTCGAGGTACAGGGAGAGCACGCCGGCCTCGTACCCGATTGTCCTCCCCCGGTCACGGGAGAGTATGCGTCTGCCGCTCCTGATGACCTCGTGCTGGAAGGAGACGGGGGCGGTGTTGAGGATCTTTACGTCGGCCTCAAAGCGGTGACCCAGCGCCCGTTCGAGTTCCCGCTCGATCCCCCGTGCGAACCGCATCGCCTGGTTGGGGGCGGGTTCCCCGGCGATGAAGACCGCCACGTCCACGTCATGGAAGTCTCCCCTGCAGAACGAGCCGAAGACGTACCCGATCTCTATTTCGTCAAACCCGGCGAGGACCGTGCGGACGGTGCGGAAGACCTCCTCTTTCTCTCCGGCTTTCAGCAGGTGGCGCCGTCTCATACTGTCGTACATCTTCCCGCATCGCATATCATTCTTTCCCGGCCCCGCTCACCAGCAGATCCCCTCTTTTCCGTCGCAGGAGAGGATCCGGCGCCCCTCGATGACGACCCGGGACTTCATCAGATCGAACTCCCCGTCGAGGGCGGAGAACTCCGGCCACTCCGTCATCACCAGGCAGGCGTCGGCTCCCCGGAGGGCGTCGCCCGCCGAGGCGGCGCAGTCGATCCCGGGAAAGACCCGCCGCATCGAAGCCGCCGCAAGGGGGTCGTACGCGGCGACCGCCGCCCCCCGCCGGAGGAGTTCGGCAATCACCGGGATCGCCCGCGACTCCCGGATATCGTCGGTGTTGTCCTTGAAGGCGAGGCCGAGGACGGCGATCCGCTTCCCCGCGAGGTCGCCGATCTTCTCCTCAAGCAGCCGGAGCATGCGGAGCGGCTGGCGGTCGTTGACGTCGAGCACCGACCGGAGGAGCGCTGGCTCTTCCCCGAGCCCTTCCGCGAGGCGGACGAGGGCCGCGACGTCTTTGGGGAAGCAGCTCCCGCCGAACCCGGCGCCGGCGTTAAGAAAGTGCGCCGAGACCCGGTGGTCCATCCCGACGCCCTGCATCACCTCGTAAACGTCGATCCCGAGGCGCTTGCAGACGTTCCCGACCTCGTTTGAAAACGAGATCTTCGTCGCGAGGAGGGCGTTCGAGGCGTACTTGATCATCTCCGCGGCGGTGAGCCCGCACCGCACCACCGGGGCCGAAAGCCCCCGGTAGACGGCGGCGACGGCGTCGCCCGAGCGGCCGTCCCGGCTTCCGATCACGATCCGGTCCGGGTGCAGGAAGTCCTCGACCGCGAGCCCCTCACGGAGGAACTCCGGGTTCATCGCAAATCCGATGTCGTCCCGGCCGGCGTGATCGAGGACCGCGGGGACGACGAGGCCCGCCGTCGTCCCCGGCGGCACGGTGCTCTTCACGACGACGGTGTGCGAGTGCTTCCCGCCGCGGAGCGCCTCCCCGATCGACCGGCTCGCCGCGGCGACCATCGAGAGGTCGGCGCTCCCGTCGACTGCCGGGGGAGTGCCGACGCAGATGAAGGAGAGGTCCGCGTCGGCGACCGGGCCATAATCCGTCCCCGCGCTGAGCCGAACGCCTGCGTGCTTCGCGAGGAGCGCATCGAGGCCCCGCTCGTGGATCGGGGCGCGCCCGGCGTTGATCGTCGCCGCCTTTCCCGCATCGATCTCGACGATGTCGACGGTATGCCCGAGCTCGGCAAAGCAGGCCCCCGTGACCAGGCCGACGTATCCCCCGCCGACGACAGTTATCCGCATCTTTCCGTGTTCCTCCGGTCTGTTGCGTCAAAATTGGGTTCCGGAAAGTTAAAAGATATCTTATTGGAGAAAGGGACGCCGCCGGGTTTTGGGCGGTGTATAATGATTATAGTGCGAGTGAATGGATACGTCGGGACAATGCCGGCAAAATGGATGCCCCGTCTCGCCCATTGCAGTCTGTCCCTATGCATCAGCTGCCCCTGGATAGCCGGTTCCCCTCCATATATGAGCGATGCCGCGACGACGCCCGTGGTCACTCCGGTCAACGGTGTTGCTGCTGGCGGCTACCTGGATTTCATGGGGATGAGCGTTCAGGGAATAACTCATGCTCTCTTTTTCGGTTCTGCTGAAATGCTCCTGGCAACCGATATTGCCCGGTTATCGATGAAGGTAAGCGGTATGATTCCTGTAAATGGGGTGTGTGAACCCCCCGATCAGGAGAGCAACGACCGGAATGGACAAAATTTGTTCTACATGGAACACAGTTGAACCAATGAGTGGAAATGGTTCTGTGCGTGTTCAATCGCATATTCCACGTGCGAAAAAGAAAAATTCCGGGGAGATGGCCGATGCCTGATCCCGAGACTGTGCAGGCGATTGCCAAACGCAAAGATTGATAGGATATCCCACCGATCATCTGCATAATTCTTGTGAGGACACTCATGACCAGCATCGAAGCAGACGTCAGGGAGATCAAGGAGAGCATCAGAGAGCTCACCGAGAAGATCGATCTTCTCCTCGATGAGCGGGAGAGGATGGCAATAATGAAACTCTCTGAGCGGTCGCTCTCTGCCTTTCTCCTTGAGGAGCCCGACCTCTATACCGTCCGGGATGTCAGGGCTGTGTACCGATGAAAGGGACGATCGTTCTGATACCGTTTCCCTTCACCGATCTCACAGCAACAAAACTGCGTCCTGCACTCGTCCTCTATGAAGGTGACCGCGACGTTGTCCTGGCCTTCATCTCGTCAAAGATCCATGCCGGACCCGCTCCGGCAGGGGTTATGGTGACCACTTCCCACGCAGGTTTCTTGAAGAGCGGTCTCAAAGTCGATTCAGTGATCCGACTGGACAAGATTGCAACGGTCTTGAAAGATCTGATGGTCGGCGAACTTGGAGAACTTGATGACGACCTCAGGGCTGAGGTCAATGCAAAACTCGCTGTGCTGTTCCGGCTCTGACTCGGAGCGAAGGCTGACCCTTCGGGCTCTCCAATCGACGAGATCCCTGGGCTTGCAGGGCTATCCATTGCAAACGGATCCCTGTAACCCGAATCAGGTCTCTATATGGCGTTCCCCTGCTTTGCCGCAAGTCAAGCAGCCGGATTAGTGTCGAGGTCATTCTAAAATACGGTGGGGAAGTGCTCCTCTCTCTTCTGTTCCGGTCCCGGGTATCCGGGGAAGCCGTCAGATGTGAACATCCCCGGCTGCCAACTGCCCGCGCGGGCTCTCCTGGGAGCACCGACCACCCTGGTGGTACTTGAATGGTCGGATTCGGAAAAAAGTGGGGTTATTCCCTGAGCACACGCCGGTTCCAGTCCCCCAAACCCCGCACCCCAATCGATACACTCTATACCGCTAAAGCCCGATACTATTTGAGAAATCCCATGGATACCCCCGCCCTCTCCGTCGTCCTCCCCGCGCTCAACGAGGAAGCCACCATCGGCGAATGCATCGGAAAGATCCGGACGGTCTTTGCCGATCTTTCGATCGACGGCGAGATCATCATCGCCGACTCGTCCGACGACCGGACGGCGGCGATCGCCCGGGACCTCGGGGCCACGGTCGTCCGGCCGGAGAAGCGGGGCTACGGCAACGCCTACCTTGCGGGGCTCGCGTGTGCCCGGGGCAAGTACGTCGTCATCGGGGACGCGGACAACACCTACGACTTCCTCGAGATCCCAAAACTCCTCGCTCCGCTCGACGCCGGCGCCGACATGGTCCTCGGCTCCCGGCTCCGTGGGGAGATCCGGCCCGGGGCCATGCCCGCCCTCCACCAGTACGTGGGCAACCCCCTCCTCACCCGGCTCCTCAACCGGGTATTCGGTATCCGGATCTCGGACGCACACACGGGCCTCCGGGCGTTCCGGCGGGAGGCGCTCGAACGGCTGAACCTCAAGACCGGGGGGATGGAGTTTGCAAGCGAGATGATCATCGAGGCGGCGAAGGCCGGGCTCCGGATCGACGAGGTCCCGATCACCTACTCCGCCCGCGTCGCGCCCTCGAACCTGCAGAGCTTCTCCGACGGCTGGCGGCACGTCCGGTTCATGCTCCTCTACCGGCCGATCCCCTTCATCACCGTCCCCGGCCTGCTCTTCGCGATCTTCGGCTTCTTTTTGATGGTCATCTTCGCCTTCCGGGGCGACGTCGAGACCTCCTTCATCCACTCCTTCATCCTCGGCGCCCTCTTCTTCGTCGGCGGACTCCAGGCGCTCTTTGCCGGGGTCAACATCGCCGTCTACTCGGCAGTCCAGGGCTACGGCGAGGCGGGACCGTTCGTCTCCCGGCTCATGAACTACCACAGCCTCGAGTGGGAACTCCTCGCCGGTATCCTGCTGATGGCCGGCGGCGGCCTCGTCGGGCTCGGTATCCTCCGGGACTGGGCCGCCTCCGGGTTCGGCCCCCTCTTCCAGATTGCAAACGCCGTCTGGGCGCTGGCTCTCTTCCTCGCCGGGATGCAGGTCGTCTTCTCCGGGATCTTTACGAGCATGATGCTCTTGAAACGCGGCGATGGGCCGGACTGACGTTCTCCGGGGCACGGCGCTCCGCCCCACGATCCCGATTTTTAGGGCTCTGTTTTGATTTCCGGGATATTTTAGGGGAGATCGATCCTGTTATATATGGTTGGCGGTACAGTTGTGAACCGGAGGAGCTTCAAATGACCCTTTTATCAAGCAATCAACAGAAGATAGCAAGGAGGATCGATGCAGGCACCGCCGCCGAAGTTTGGCGCGACTGGAAGTGGCAGGTGCGGCACGCGATCACCGATATCTCCACTTTTGAGAGGCTGCTCGGCGTATCATTCGGGGAGGATGAACGGAAGGCGCTGGAGGAGACCGTAAGCAGGTTCCCCCTGCGGATAACGCCGTATTACCTCTCGCTCATCGATGCGAAAGACATCTGGAACGACCCGATCTTCATGCAGTGCTTCCCGTCGCCGGCGGAGCTGCAGGTCGAGCCCGACGATATGGAGGACCCGCTTGCCGAGGACGCCGACCACCCCGCCCCCTGCATCACCCACCGCTACCCCGACCGGGTGCTTTTTCTGGTCAGCAACGTCTGCGCCATGTACTGCCGGCACTGCACCAGGAAGCGGAAGGTCGGGGATGTCGATTCCATCCCTTCGGAGGCCGAGATCCTCGAGAGCCTCGACTACATCCGGGAGACCCCCGCGATCCGGGACGTCCTCCTCTCGGGGGGCGACCCGTTCATGCTCCCCGACGACCGGCTCGACTGGATCCTGACCGAACTCGACGACATCGAGCACGTCGAGGTGGTCAGGATCGGCACCCGGGTTCCGGTCGTCCTCCCCTACCGGGTCACGGAGGACCTCGTCGCGATGCTCTCGCGCCACCATCCTCTCTGGGTGAACACCCACTTCAACCACCCGGCGGAGATCACCGCATCGTCGCAGAAGGCGCTCGCAAGGCTTGCCGATGCCGGCATACCCCTCGGCAACCAGACCGTCCTGCTTGCGGGGGTGAACGACTGTCCCCGGATAATGAAGACCCTGGTGCAGAAACTCGTCAGGAACCGGGTCCGCCCCTACTATCTCTACCAGTGCGACCTCTCCGAGGGGCTTGCCCATTTCCGCACCCCGGTCTCCAAGGGGATCGAGATCATCGAGAATCTCATCGGGCATACCAGCGGTTTTGCGGTCCCGACCTACGTCATCGACGCCCCGGGGGGCGGGGGGAAGATCCCGGTGATGCCCCAGTACCTCATATCCTGGTCCACGAACCGGGTGGTGTTGCGGAACTTCGAGGGGGTGATCACCA
This sequence comes from Methanoculleus sp., assembly GCA_018433835.1. Classification (GTDB taxonomy): domain Archaea; phylum Halobacteriota; class Methanomicrobia; order Methanomicrobiales; family Methanoculleaceae; genus Methanoculleus. The sequence continues at coordinate 8,241 of JAHDQM010000020.1, read as the reverse complement.
CCTACCGGGAGCCCGACTCCTACGAACCGGTCTGGTGCGACCGCAAGTGCGCGACCTGCGGGCTGTACCTCAAGCTCGACGGCGCCGACGAGTCCAGGGCGGTCGGGATCGTAAAACTCCTCTCCGACGAGGACCCGACGACGGCGCTCGTCCCGGAGAACACCGAGCGGTTCGAACGGAGACATGACAACTGATACCGTCGCGGCCATCGGGGACACCGTCGTCCAGCACGGCCGACTGAGCGACCGCATCTACGTGATGCACCTCTCCCCCCGCGACCTCCCCGGCATCCTGGACGACCTCGATGCGCTCGCCCAGGCCGAGGGCTACACGAAGATCTTTGCGAAAGTGCCCGCCTCCGCTCTCCCCCTCTTCTTCGCCCGGGGTTACGTCGTCGAGGCGCGGGTTCCCGGGTTCTTCCGGGGCAGGGAGGACGGCTGTTTCGCATCAAAGTTCCTCGACCCGGAACGGCGGCAGGAGTCGGCCGATACCGCCGCGGTCCTCGCGGCCGTCCGGGCCAACGCCGAAGAGCGCCGTCCTGCCGTCCTGCCGCCGGGCTGGACGTGTGCGCCTGCGGCAGAAGACGACGCCGGTGACCTTGCCGCGCTCTACGGCGAGGTCTTTGCGACCTACCCGTTTCCCATCGACGATGCCGGCTACCTGCGGGGGGCGATGGCCGGGGACTACCGCTACTTCGTCGTCCGCGCCGGAGACGGCCGGCTTGCGGCGGCCTCCTCGGCGGAGATCTACAGGCCGGACGAGAACGTCGAGATGACCGATTTCGCCGTGCACCCGGACTTCCGGGGCCGGAACCTCTCTGGCTTCCTCCTCTCCCGGATGGAGGAGGAGATGCGGGCGGCCGGGATGAAGACCGCCTTCACCATCGCCCGGGCTCTCTCGTATTCGATTAACATCACGTTTGCCCGCGCCGGGTATAACTGGGCCGGGACCCTCGTCAACAACACCAACATCTGCGGCGGGTTCGAGAGCATGAACGTCTGGTACCGGGCGCTGGAGAGGTGACGGAGAAGCCTCCGCCGTGTAAGGATGGGTGTCGTGCCGCCTTCAGGGCGCACGTCCACCTGCTGGCACAATACGGGAAGCAAACAGCAAAAGGGAGCATCGGTTTACGTCGGCTCGGGCCATCTCAGAAGAGATGGTGCGTCACGCGAAATGTCCGAATCCCTGGCAGGTTTTCGGAGGTGCAGGTCCCCCCGGTTAGAAGTGAAACGATCTGCATGGACACATTTCGTTCCACGTGGAATATATTTGAACCAATGGTTGGAAACGGCCCCGTCCGCCCTGCCTGAGTTACCCGTCACCGTGCATCGATTCGCGGCTGTGCCGGGCAACCCGGTGCATCCGGAGGTACTCGGACCGGGAAAGAGCGAAGTTCCGGGCATTCTCAAAGAACGCGTCGATCAGGTCGGCCTGCTCGCGGCTCCACACCTCGTTTGGAACCTCCCTGACCCAGAGAGCATGTCTCCGGACAAAGGCCAGCCGCTCCTGCCGGTTCTTCTCGCGATCAAACCTCAATTCCATACTGCTCCCCCCGGACCTGCAGGCGCTCCATGAATGATCGCAGGAGATTGCCGTCCAGCATTTCCCCGAACAACACCCAGAGATAGACTGCATCCTCGATATCCTTGTCGCTCCCAAGATAGAGTTTGTAGGGAATCTGCAGTTCGATGGGCGATACGAAGAACCGGATGTCGTCGAATTCTACCGCCTTCGCCCTGGACATCGCATAACGATCGAAGTCGTCTTTCTTGAACTTCATCTCGACGTTCGGGATGATCCTCCCGGCCCCGGCAATCCGCACGGCAAGCCTGTCGCAGAGCATCGAGTAGATCTCCCCGATGTCGTCGGAGTTCAGGAAATAGAATCCTCGTGCCAGAAGGTCCTCGGAAAATGACCGGAACGTATCGCGGTCCATGTAGTCGACTAGGAGATCGATATCTTCCGTACCCCTGGCCCTTCCAAAGAGGATTGCAACGTACCCGCTGACGATCACGTAGCGCGTATACCGCTCGACGATGCCCGTCACCGAGGCTACAAAACGATCGAGTGCGGTCACAACCTTTCCGTCAATGTGGATGGTGCCGTCGGGAGCACTCGCGATCTGCATTTCCCTTCCTCTGGTAGAGTCTTACCGGGCACTATATTAATTGCACGTGCTCTGGTTTCCCGGTGCATCAGTCGTCTTGCAGGAGCTCGTCCGGGGACTGTACCTGATACCAGGGTTGAATGGGGGCTGCATAAAACTAGCGCCGGTTCCGGAGGCAGGAGAGGTCGGCGCATCCACAAGCCCGCGATAGGCGCCCGCTGGAAACGAGATTGCCTGTGCGAATCCGCCGGGGGCAACCCCGGACTATACAAAAAAGGAGATGATCGGGAGACTCACGCAGAGCCTTCCCGCTCCGCGTCCTTCTTTTTGTAACCCTCGAGGAGGATCGTCGTCAGGTTCTTCACGGGAACGTCCGTACAATCCGCAATATGGAACTCGCAGAACGGGCAGACCGTCACCACCACGTCAGCACCGGTCGCCTTCACGCACTCGTCGCGTTTCGCCCCGAGGGCTTTGGCCTCCTCCGGCACCCCCGACCGGACGCCGCCGCCGGCGCCGCAGCACTGTGAGGGCATCTCCACGAACTCCCGGACGGCCTCGCGGAGAATCGTGCGCGGCTGCTCGCTGATCCCCTGGCCGCGGAGGAGGTGGCAGGGGTCGTGGTAGGTCGCCCTGACGTCGAGTTTCGCCGGGAGCTCGATCCCGTACTCGGTGAGGACCTCGGTGACGTCTTTCACCGTAAACGGCGTCTCGTAATCGTTCTTCAGCGTCGCCCCGCACCCGGCGCAGATCGTCATCACGGTCTTGATCCCGCGGCTGGCGAAAGCCTCGATGTTTTTGCGCTTCAGGTCGCCGACGTTCGACGTCTGCCCCGTCCTGATCAGCGGCGAACCGCAGCAGACCTGGTCGTGGGGGACGATCACCCGGATCCCGTTGCGCTTCATGACCTCCATCGCGTCGAGCGCCGTCTGCGGCACCCGGCCGTTGAACATGCACCCGACGAAGAACCCCACCTCCCCGCGGACGGGACCGTCGGGCTCGATCACCTCGGGTACCTGCTCGAGGAACGTGGCTTCCGTCCGCTCGACGCTCCGTCCCGTCTCCTGCACCAGCCGCGCCACCTCCTGGTGGCGGGGAAGGGTCAGCCCGCGCCGGTTCGCAATCTCCCTGAGTTTCTCGATCGCCTTGCCCGGGACGTCGATCTCCTTCGGGCAGACTTCCGTGCACCGCTTGCAGGTCGTGCAGTAGAAGAGCCCCTTCTCGATGGCGTCGCCTATCCGGTCCCCCGAGTCGCGGGGGTCGAGGGCGAGACGCATCTCCTGCCGCAGCACAGTCGGCCCCGCGAACTCCGTCACCTGGAGCGCCGGGCAGGCCGATACGCAGCAGAGGCACTCGATGCAGTCCCGGAGCGGCTTGATCGCCTCGATCTCCTCCCTTGAGGGGAGCCCCGCGTCCGGAGCCGGGCATATCCGGGCGATCTTCGCGATGACCGGGCTCATATCCACCGTCAGGTCCTTTAAGACCGGAAGGTCAAGCGGCTCGACCGTCATCCCGTCGCGGGCCTCCTCCATGCAGGCGAGAACGGGCTTCCCGTCCACCCTGACGGCGCAGCTTCCGCACTGGCCCGACCCGCAGCAGTAGCGGTAGGCGAGCGTCGGGTCGTGCTCGTCGTGGACCGCGTGGAGAGCGTGGAGCACCCGGGCGCCCTCGTTGACCCGGACCGTGTACTCCTCGAAGTGCGGCTCCGCGTCCACGGCCGGGTCATAGCGCGAGACCAGGATTGTGATCTCCTTCATGCCGGCACCTCCCGCCGCTCGATCCCCTCGCGGGAGAGCGAGACGTAGGTGTGGCCGAATGGCGAAGTCGCCGGGTCCGTCGCGATCTCCGCGTCCAGCCGGACGTGAGCCCCCCGGTTCTCGGGCCGGAGCAGGGCGCACCGCACGATCAGGGACGCCGTGGTGCACATGTTCCGGATCGTGCAGCACTCGAGAAGGTTCGCGGTCGAGGCGGCGCAGAGCCGCTTGTCCGCCAGTCGCCGGACGTGCCCGAGCGCCGTCCGGAGGTCGGGGGCGTTCCGGAAGATCCCGGCCTGGTTCCACATCGTGAGTTTCAGGTCCTTCCTGACATCTGCGGGGTTTATCGCCCCCTCGAAGAAGGCGTCGAGCATCCGGGTTACCTCATCGACCCGGGCGGCATCGATCCGGCCGCTCCGTTCCGGCGCCTTTCCGGCGAACTCCCCGGCGCGCTTCCCGAAGACCTGCGTATCGGCAAGGGCGTTCCCGCCGAGGCGGTTGGCGCCGTGCACCCCGCCGGTCACCTCCCCGCAGGCGAAGAGGCCGGGGATGGTCGTCCGGCACTCAGGGGTGATCCGGAGCCCGCCCATGATGTGGTGGGCGGTGGGCGCCACCTCCATCGGCTCCCGCCGGATATCCACGCCGAACGCGAGGAACTGCTCGAGCATCACCGGGAGCCGGGCCTCGATTCTTTCTCTCGGGAGGTGGGTCACGTCCAGGTAAACCCCGCCGCGGGTCGTGCCCCGCCCCTCCAGCACCTCGGTCGCGATCGCCCGGGCCACCACGTCCCGGGTGGAGAGTTCCATCCGCTCGGGGTCGTAGCGCTCCATGAACCGTTCCCGCCGCGCGTTTAATAGGATGCCCCCCTCGCCCCGGACCGCCTCAGTCACCAGCCGGCCGCGGGCGTCGTAGGGGTAGACCGCTCCGGTCGGGTGGAACTGGATCATCTCCATGTCGATCAGCTCCGCCTCCGCCCGGTAGGCCATTGCGAACCCGTCCCCGGTTCCGGCGGCGGAGTTCGTGGATATATCGTAGGCCTGCGTCCCCCCGCCGGTCGCAAGCACCGTGGCGTCGGCCCGGAAGAGCACGACGTCCCCGTCCCGGTCGAGAGCAACGGCGCCGGCGACGGCACCGTTCTCGTCTTTTACTAGGTCGACGACCGAGACCTCCTGGTAGAGGTGCGTATCGGTCGCGTCGAGGCGGTCGAGGAGGGTCATGATCATCTCGTGGCCCGTCCGGTCTCCGGCGTAGCAGGTCCGGGGGAACCGCTGGCCGCCGAACGGCCGCTGCGCGACCTGCCGGTCTTGTGTGACGTCGAAGACCGCGCCCCAGCGGACGAGGTCCGCCATCCGCTCCGGCGCTTCAAGGGTCAGTGCGTCTACCAGAGCGGGATCGTTGAGGTACGCCCCGCCGGAGAGCGTATCCTCGCGGTGGACCGCGATCGAGTCCTGGTCCCGCAGCACGGCATTGTAACCGCCTTCCGCCATCGTCGTGCACCCGCCTTTGCCGGCGATGGTCTTGGAGACCAGGGCCACGCCGCCGTACCGGGAGGCCTCGACGGCAGCCCGTACCCCGGCGCCGCCGCTTCCGATAACCAGCACGTGCGCGTCCACAATCTCGTCAACAAGCATCTTATTAGTCGGTGCGTTGTATAATACCATAAAGTAATTGCAGGGACAAGTGAGCCAGAATGAGGCTTTTAATGAAATTTGGCGGCACCTCCGTCGGTGAGGCAGACTGTATCCGACGGGTCGCAGACATTGTGGAATCGCATCGGCGAGCAGGCGACGAGGTCGCGGTGGTCGTATCGGCATGCTCGGGAGTCACCGACCAGATCATCGCGGTGGCCGACGAGGTCATAGCAAGCAAGGAGCAGCCGGAGATCGGGACGCTTCTAGCGGCGATGCGGACCCGGCACACCCGGCTCCTCGAGGAGACGGCCCCTGACTACGCCCGCGAGGTGACGGCGGTCATCGACGACCGGCTCACCCGGCTGCAGAACATCCTCACCGCAGTATACACCCTCAAGGAGCTGACTCCCCGGTCCCGCGACTACATCATCTCCTTCGGGGAGCGGCTCTCCGCCCCGATCGTGAGCGCCGCCCTCCGCCAGCGCGGCATCTCTTCGGTCGTCCTCGACGGTGCCGAGGCCGGGATCGTCACGACGGCGAATCACGGGGACGCCCGCGCCCTCCCGGCGAGCGAGGAGAGGATCCGGAGCCGGGTAGCCCCGCTGCTCGTCGACGCCGTCCCGGTGATCATGGGCTTCATGGGAGCGACCGAGCAGGGTGTCATCACCACCCTCGGCCGGAGCGGCTCCGACTACTCGGCCGCCGTCGTCGGCGCCGGGATCGATTCCGACGAGGTCTGGATTTGGACCGATGTCGACGGGGTGATGACCTCCGACCCCCGGATCATCAAGGACGCCCGGGTGCTCGACGACATCTCTTACCTTGAGGTGATGGAGCTCTCCTTCTTCGGCGCGAAGGTCCTCCACCCGCGGTCGATCGAACCCGCGATGCAGAAGGATATCCCGATCCGGGTCAAGAACTCCTTCAGGCCCGAAGTACCCGGCACCCTCGTCCTCCGGGACAAGCACCAGGAGAAGCGGGTGGTCAAGGCCATTGCCCTGATCGAGAAGGTGGCGCTGGTCAATATCAACGGTGCGCAGATGATCGGCCGCCCCGGTGTGGCAAAGACGATCTTCTCCGCGCTCGCTGAGCGGGAGGTGAACGTCATGATGATCTCGCAGGGCTCAAGCGAGGCAAACATCTCCCTTATCATCGACGAATCCCACCTGGATGCCGCCATCAGCGCCCTCAACCCGATCGTGAAGCAGGGCGTCGTACGCGAGGTCACCTACGACCGGGACGTCGCTGCGCTCGCGGTCGTGGGTGCGGGGATGGCCGGCACCCCCGGAACGGGAGGCCGGATCTTCTCCGCGCTCGGCCGGGCCAACATCAACATGATGATGATCTCGCAGGGCTCAAGCGAGGTGAACGTCTCGTTCGTCGTGACGGCCGGGGACGGCAAACGGGCCCTGCAGGTGCTGCACGACGAATTCCGTCTCTCGGAGAACTCTGATGACACGGAAGATGCCTTTGCATCTTCCTGCCAGGCACAACCCGGAGGGTTGTGCCGTGCTGAAGGACATACCTACCGTGAAGCGGGGGTCGATATCGACCTCGAGGTCCGGGCGGTGCGGGCGCTGATCGACAGCCTCACCTACCGGAGGACCGGCGCGTTCCCGATGCTCGGGAAGGTCGGGCACTTTGCCGGGCTGATCGACTGCGGGCCTTTCGTCCTCGCGCTCGCGGTCGACGGCGTCGGCACCAAGATGCTCGTCGCCGACGCCCTGCAGGACTGGAGCACCGTCGGGATCGACTGCATCGCGATGAACGTCAACGACCTCTACGTGATGAATCTCGAACCGGTGGCGTTCGTCGACTACATAGCGACCGACGCGCTCTTGCCCGAGAAAATGGCCCGGATCGGCGAGGGGTTGAACGATGGGGCCCGGCAGTCGAACATGAGCATCGTCGGCGGCGAGACAGCGACCCTCAAGGGGCTCGTGAACGGCCTCGACCTCGCGGGGACCTGCCTCGGGGTCCAGAAGAAGGAGAAGGTCGTCACCGGCGAGGGGATCGTCCCCGGCGACCGGATCGTCGGCGTTCCCTCGAGCGGCGTCCACAGCAACGGCCTGACGCTCGCCCGCCGGGTCGTCGAGGACTGCGCCTCCTACGACACCCTCCTTCCGAACGGAAAGACCCTCGGCGAAGAACTCCTGACGCCCACCCGGATCTATTCAGAGGTGCTCCGGGTGACGGAGGCATGCACCGTCCACGGGATGTGCCATGTCACCGGCGGCGGCCTCCTGAACTTCAAGAGGCTCTCGGAGTACGGGTTCTCCTTCACCGATCCCCTCGCGGTCCCCGAGATCTTTTCCTGGCTGCAGGAGACTGGCGGGATCAGCGATGCGGAGATGTACCGCACCTTCAACATGGGCATGGGCTACGCCTTCGTCGCCCCGGCCGAAAGCGTGGCCGCCATCCAATCGATCGTCCCCGACGCCAGGGTGGTCGGCGAGGTGACGGAGGAGCCGGGGGTGCGGTTGAGGGGTGTGGAGATCCGGTGAAGAGGATTCTCAAATCCCTTCCTCTTGAGAAATTGTTTTTACGTTTTGTTGTTCTTGAGTGGCAGATGAAGCACTTGTGGCACACCCGTGCACGGATTTCGAGGGGACTGCGCACCTGCGGTGCTCGTGCTCCTGCCCTTCGGCCAGTCGCATATCGCGTCTGGGGGGAGGGGCTGACGGGGAGTGCGACGTTCCAAAGGAACGGAGCTCGACCACCGTCAGGTGGGGAGGGGGGAGACCCCCCT
>JAHDQM010000063.1 GCA_018433835.1 Methanoculleus sp. | reverse complement strand
CCCCCCCCCCCTCCCGTCAGCCCCTCCCCAACGGCGATATCCCCACGGTCCACTGTATCAGGCTTTTTCATCGTTCTGAGGTTCATCCATTTTAGGCTGGCATCAGCACACGGCCACAAGGGGAATGTTACGGTACCACAATCCCGCACGGAAACCTGCCAGTCGACCCGGCCGATAACCTTCTCAAAAACCCCAAACGGAGCCCGTGCGCCCCTCACCCCAGCATATAAATCAGCATCGCCGAGACCCCGCCCGAGAACGTAGCGATCAGGTTTGTGCCGGAGTTACCTATCCTGCCGCTGTTCTCGAGCGTCGCGCCCACGAGGCTGTCGATGTTGGTGCCGATGAACCCGGCGGCGACCGTGACGGCGACCATCCAGGGGTCGACAACGCCCATCGCCCAGGCGACGGCGGCGACGAGGACGGCGGCGACGATGGATGCCGCCTCACCCCACAGGGTCACCCCGCCGTTCGTCCCCCGCGGTACCTGCTTGAGCGTCGTGATCAGGTACGGCTTCTTCCCCGTGACCCCGATCTCGCTTGCGGCGGTATCGGCGGCGGCCGAGGCGACGCTCCCCATGAAGAGCGCCACGAAGGCCGGCTGGCCGGTAATACCGAAGAGGATGGCGGCGCCGGTCGCCACCAGACCGTTCGCAAAGACGTTGAAGTAGCCGCGCACGCCCCCGTGCTCCTGGGCGACCCCGAGTTTCTCCTTCTCAGAGTAGCGGTACCGGGTAGCCCCGGCACCGACGATAAAGAAGGCGAGCATGATCAGGAACCACCGGACGTCCGCGAAGACTATGAGGATGATCCCGATCATGGCGCCCGAGAAGAGGCCGCTGACATCGGCTACCCGGAGCCGGTAGGAAGTGTAGCCGAACCCGAACGCTATCACGGCCGCCGCAACGAGGATGGTCAGGTCGACCTCGAAGTTGAGCTCCTCAAAGAGGAACATGGTCATCGCGACACCGAGCGCCTCGATCATCAGGGCGTCGTCCCTGCCCCGGAGAGCCGCCCGGAGCAGCACCGCGGCGACCACACCCATAACGACGACGAGCGGCGCAGTATACCCGAGGTAGAGCATCACCGCAACCGAAATGCCGATGGCGGCAACCAGGTGGTAGAGATACGACGCGTGCTTCCCTCCGGTGAGGCGGAATGCCACTTCCCCGATCACGACGATGCCGAGCGTGCAGGTGAAGACGAACGTTGAGAGCCAGCCGAACCCGTAGAGCAGGGCAAGCGCGATGATCGAGAGCGATACGTACCGGGTATCCCTTATGAGGAAGAGGACGAGCGAGAACGGAATGAGAAAGAGCGTCAGCAGCCATGCCGGCTGAAGCAGGGGGGCAAGGCCTATGAAGGCGAGGGTGAGCACCGATGCCAGAACCAACCCCTGCGGCTTTATCATTCATATATTATGGACAATGCAGGAAGAAAGCCTTTAGGGTTGGAACGCCCGCGTCCGCTGGTGAACACCCCGGCAGATCCCTTTCAGGCCTGCAGTGCCGCGTCCGGCACGGGATGCCCGGGAGAGCGAAAGACCCGTCGAACAATATATTTCACTGGGAAGAGAGAGATTATACGCTGAAAATGTCGCCGTCACATCAACTACCCAAAAACTACGATATCGAAGAAGTGGAGAGGCGCTGGCAGAGTACCTGGCGGGATGAGGACAACTATTTCGACCCCGACTCGTCAAAACCCCGGTTCATCATCGACACGCCGCCGCCGTACCCCACCGGCAACTTCCATATCGGGAATGCCCTGAACTGGTGCTACATCGACTTCATCGCGCGGTACAAGCGTATGCGCGGTTACAACGTCATGTTCCCGCAGGGGTGGGACTGCCACGGCCTCCCTACCGAGGTTAAGGTCGAGGAGACCTACGGGATCACCAAAAACGACGTACCGAGGGAGAGGTTCCGGGAGATGTGCCGCGACCTTACGCTTTCGAACATCGAGAAGATGCGGGCGACCATGCGACGGCTCGGGTTCTCCACCGACTGGAGCCACGAATATATCACCATGCTCCCGGAGTACTACAGAAAGACCCAGGCGTCGTTCCTGCAGATGCTCAAAGCCGGCGACATCTACCAGAGCGAGCATCCGGTGAACTTCTGCACCCGGTGCGAGACGGCCATCGCGTTCGCCGAGGTCAACTACGCCCCCCGCACCACCAAACTCAACTATTTCGACTTCGACGGCATCGAGATCGCCACCACCCGGCCGGAACTGCTCGCGGCCTGCGTTGCGGTGGCGGTCCATCCCGAAGACGAGCGCTACCGCGGCATGAAGGGGAAGAAACTCACGGTCCCCATATTCGGGCACCAGGTACCGGTCATTGAGGACGTCGTGGTCGACCCGGGTTTCGGTAGCGGTGCGGTGATGATCTGTACGTTCGGCGACAAGACTGACGTCTACTGGTGGAAGCAGCACGACCTGGATCTGCGCAAGGCAATCGACCGGCAGGGCGTGATGACCGCGACCGCGGCCCCTTACACGGGGATGTCGTCGGAGGCCTGCAGGGAGGCGATCCTCCGCGATATGGAAGAAGCGGGCATTCTGAAGCGGCAGGAGGTACTCGAGCAGCGGGTGGGGACCTGCTGGCGGTGCAAGACCCCAATAGAGATCCTCTCGGAGCGGCAGTGGTTTGTCCGGGTCCACCAGGACGAGATTCTGGAAGCGGCGCGGAGAATCTCGTGGACGCCGGAGCACATGTTTACCCGGATGGAGAACTGGGCGAACTCCATGGAGTGGGACTGGTGCATCTCCCGGCAGCGGATCTTTGCGACCCCTATTCCTGTCTGGTTCTGTACCGCCTGCGGCGAGACGGTCCTCCCGGCCGGGGAAGACCTCCCGATCGACCCGACCGTCGATAAGCCGAAAAACCCCTGTCCGCGGTGCGGCGGGTCGGACTTCACCGGCGAGACGGACGTACTCGACACCTGGATGGACTCTTCGATATCGGTGCTCCAGGTCACCGGATGGGACGGGACCGGCAAACCCCCGTTCTTCCCGGCGCAGCTCCGCCCCCAGGGCCACGACATCATACGGACGTGGGCGTTCTACACGATTCTCCGGGCGAAGGCACTGGTCGGCGGCCATCCCTGGGACGAGATCCTGGTCAACGGCATGGTGCTCGGGGAAGACGGGTTCAAGATGAGCAAGAGCAGGAACAACATCATCTCCCCCGAGGAGATCGTGGGGCAGTACGGCGCGGACGCGCTGCGGCAGTGGGGAGCCGGAGGCGCGGCGACCGGCTCGGATATCATGTTCAACTGGAACGATGTCGTCGCCGCGTCCCGGTTCCAGACCAAGCTCTGGAACATCTTCCGGTTCGTCATGGGGCACCTGGACTCCGGAACGGAGAGTCCGGCACCGGTGACGGAACTCACCGACCGGTGGCTGCTCGTCCGGCTCTCGGAGACCGTCGCGGAGGTCACCGCCGCGATGGAGAGCTACCAGTTCGACCGGGCGCTCAGGGCGATCCGGGAGTTCGCCTGGAACACGCTCGCCGACGACTACATCGAGATCGCGAAAGGCCGCCTGTATGCGGAGGACGGCAGCAGGGAGAGCGCCTGCAGTGCGCTTCGGACGACCATGGATGTCCTCTGCCGCCTCCTTGCCCCGATCATCCCGCACTTCGCGGAAGAGTGCTACCACAACCTGACCGCGAGAAGCGTGCACGAGGAGGCCTGGCCGGACTTTGCGTACGTCGACGACGAAGCGCGGCGCCACGGCGACCTCCTCGTGAAGACGGTCGCCGAAATCCGGCGCTATAAGCACGATAAGGGCATGGCGCTGAACGCGCCGCTCGGTCACGTGATGATCTACGCACCGGAGCCGGTCGACGACGCCGGCGACGCCGGACGGGCGCTCGCCGCCGATGCCCGGTGGAGCACCGGCACGCCCCGGCTCGAGGAGGTCACGAGCGGCGTGGACTTCAACATGGCTGTCATCGGGCCGACGCTCAGGAAGCAGGCCCGCGGTTTCATGGAGGCCGTGCGGGCACTTGGGCCGGAGCAGCTCACAAACCCGCCCGCAACCATCACGGTCGACGGCGAGGACATTCCCGTGCCGCCCGGCTCCTTCACGCCGAAGGTCGCCTACCAGGTGGCGGGAGAAGAGGTGGACGTCCTCACGCTCGCCGACGTCGTCGTGACGATCGGACACTCGTCCTGATCTCGTCGGCGATGAACCCCGCAACCTCCTCTTTTTCGAGCAGCGCATCGACGACGACAAACCGCGCGGGATCAGTTGCCGCAAGGTTCAGGTAGTTCTCCTGCACCCGCGCGAGGATCCCGGCATTCTCGAAATACTCTCTCTTTTTTGCGGGGTCGAGCCTTGAGACGGCATCTTCGACCGGCAGGACCAGAAGAAACGTCCGGTCGGGACGGATCGACCATCCCTCGTGGATCCGGCGGAGCCAGAGGAGCGGGTCGGGGAGGATGCCTTCGAGGACGACCGGCTGGTAGGCGAACCGGGAGTCGGCGTAGCGGTCGGAGACGACGAGCCTCCCCTCGTCAAGCGCAGGCCGGATCACCGTATCGATATGCGCGGCGTGGTCGGCGCAGAAGAGCAGCGCCTCGGTGATCGGGTCCATCCGCTCTGCGACCGCCCGCCGCACAGAGTCGCCGACCCAGGTGGCGCCGGGTTCGCGGGTGAAGAGGGGGTCGAGGTCGGCGAGCAGTTCCCGGAGACAGGATAGAAGTGTGCTCTTGCCGCTCCCGTCGATGCCCTCGATAGTGATCAGCACGGGTGCCCCCTCCGGACCCACTCGAGCGGTATCGTGCCGTGGTGGACGGCGGTCGCTATAATTGCCCCATCGAACCCGGCGTCGGCGAGGAGATCGATGTCGTCGACACCGGCGACCCCGCCCCCGTAGAGGAGGCGGCCGGGATAGCACGCCCGCATCTCTTCGAGGTTCTCCCGGACGAGGCCACGCTCCGTCCCCACGGCGCCGATGTTGAGGATGATGCTTCCCTCAAACGAAAACGCGGACGCACGACGCAGCATCTCCGCCGGCCGGATGCCCCAGGGGAGCACCCGGTCCCCTTTGATATCGATACTCAGGTAGCCGGTCAGGTAGGCCGCAAGGTCTTCGATCGCCGTTGCGGCCGTCTCGGTGCCGACGACCGGCGTCACCCCGGCGACCGCCGTGCATTCGGCGGGCGACCGGCAGCCGCGGTCAAGGTAGCACCGCTCGACCAGAGCGGCGCAGCGCCGGACGAGTTCGTCCTGTGGTGATCTGCCCTGGATGCTCTCGAGATCTGCGATGTACAGAAACCGGGGCTGCAGGGCGGATAAGTAGGCCTCCGGTTCGGCCGAGGGGGCAATCCCCCATGTCAGCGGCCGGTAGCCGGCACGGTCTCCGGACCTCCCGTGCACGACCAGGCCGCCTGCCAGATCGACTGCAAGAATCAGTTCCATGTCCTCAACGCAATCACTATTAGGGTGAAGGATCATTAATTTCTATGCAATTACTCGTCAGTCCAAGCAGCATTGAGGAGGCAAGAAGCTCGCTTTCCGCTGACATCATCGATGTAAAGAAACCCTCAGAGGGCTCGCTGGGTGCGAATTTTCCCTGGATCATCCGGGACATCAAGACCCTCGCCGGCAAGAAACCTGTCAGCGCTGCAATCGGGGACAATGAGTATAAGCCAGGAACTGCGGCTCTCTCGGCCTACGGTGCCGCGCATGCAGGTGCTGATTTTATCAAGGTCGGCCTGATGTTCGACGAGGTCGACCGTGCCCGTGACGTCATCGAAGCGGTGACCACGGCGGTAAAGCAGGAATTTCCCGAGAAATACGTCGTCATCGCCGCCTATGCCGATTTTGAGAGAATGGGTACGATCTCGCCGTTCGCCATCGGCCCGCTGGTTGCGGAGGCCGGTGCCGACGTTGCCATGATCGACACCGGTATTAAAGATGGGAAGAGTCTCTTTGAGTTCATGGACGAGGAGACACTGACCCGCTTTGTCGGGCAGAACCGGGAACTGGGACTGCAGACGGCCCTTGCCGGCTCACTGAAGTTCGAGGATCTCGATGCCTTAAAGCGGATCAACCCGGAGATCATCGGCGTCCGGGGGATGGTCTGCGGGGGCGATCGGTCGACCACGGTCAGGGCCGAACTGGTGGAGAAAGCAATGATGATGCTCAGGTGATGTATGTATACCGAGAAGATGGAGATGGAAACGACATTTACATTCGACGATGTGCTGCTTGAGCCCGCCGAATCGTGGGTCGAGCCCGACGAGGCAGATGTCGGGTCGCGATTCTCACGGAACATTCCCCTGAATATCCCCCTCGTGAGCGCCGCCATGGATACGGTGACCGAGTCGGTGATGGCGATAACCATGGCCCGGGAAGGCGGTATCGGCGTCATTCACCGGAACATGACCCCGGATCGCGAGGTCGCCGAGGTCAGGGTCGTCAAGCAGGCCGAGGACCTGATCGAGCGCGAGGTCGTGGCGGTCGGTCCCGAGGCCACGGTCACCGACGTGGAACGGGTCATGAGGCAGTACGGTATCGGCGGCGTGCCCGTCATCGAGAACGATCACGTGATCGGTATCGTCAGCCGCAGGGATATCAGGGCGATCCTGCCCAAACGTGGCGAGGCGAAGATCACCGGCTACATGACCAAGAAGCTGATCACGGCCTCCGAAGACATCACGGCGGAGAACGCACTCGAGACGATGTATGCGAACAAAGTCGAGCGCCTTCCGGTCGTGGACGCGGAGGGGTGCCTGATTGGTATCATCACGATGCGCGATATCCTCGAAAAGAGGCAGTATCCCCGCGCGAACCGCGATGCAAACGGGAAGCTCCGGGTCGCCGCCGCGGTGGGCCCCTTCGACTTCAACCGGGCCATGATGCTCGTCGAGGCGGGTGTCGACGCCCTGGTGGTGGACTGCGCTCACGGTCACAATATGAACGTCGTAAACGCCGTCAGGGAGATCAAGGCGAGCGTGGCCGTCGATGTGGTGGCCGGGAACATTGCGACAAAGCAGGCGGCCCTGACCCTGGTCGAGACAGTCGACGGGCTGAAGGTGGGCATCGGGCCGGGTTCCATCTGTACAACAAGGATCGTCGCGGGCGTGGGCGTGCCGCAGGTCTCCGCGATAGCAAACGTCGCGGAGGTGGCGCATGAGGCGGACGTGCCGGTGATCGCCGACGGCGGCATCCGCTACTCCGGGGATATCGCGAAGGCGATTGCCGCAGGTGCGGACAGTATCATGGCGGGCAGCCTCTTTGCCGGCACCGATGAGGCGCCGGGAAGGGTTACGACGATCAAGGGCCGGCGTTACAAGCAGTACCGGGGGATGGGGTCGCTCGGGGTCATGAGCAGCGGCGAGTCGAGCGACCGCTACTTCCAGAAGAAAGAGATCGGGCGGACCAAGTTTGTTCCCGAGGGCGTCGAGGGGGTCACCCCCTACGTCGGCCATGTATCGGATGTCATCTACCAGCTTGTCGGCGGCCTGAAGTCTGCGATGGGCTACACGGGGTCGAAGACGATAGCGGATCTGAAGAAGAACGGCAGGTTCCTCAGGATTACGCCCGCGGGTTATGGCGAGAGCCACCCACACAACATCATGATCACCGACGAGGCACCGAATTACCGTCTCTTCGAGTGACACTTTTTTATACCGAAATCACTAACATTTAGTAAACATGCTCGAGGGCAGTGATGTTTCCCGTCTCCTCGATATCCTGGGAAACCGGAACAGGCGGCGGATAATACAACTGCTGAGGCAGAAACCGTGTTTCGTGACCGAGATCTCCGAGCGCCTGGTGCTCAGTCCGAAAGCGGTGATAGAACACCTGCAGTTGATGGAGCGCGAACAACTCCTCATTTCGTGTCAGGACGAGCGCAGGCGAAAGTATTACTATCTCTCCCATGACATCAATGTCATCGTAAACCTGCAGAAGCAGGACGGGGTTACGCTTCCCTCCGTTGAAGAGAACCAGTTAACGCGGTTTACAAGAAACCTCGAGGCATTCAGAAGAATGGTCAGGGCTCGTGACGAACTTCTGGATAATCTCGAACAACTGGAGCGGGAGATCGAATCGAGGTTCGCCGAGGTCATGCGCACGCGAGGGGGCTTCGTCACGGATGACGGGGACCTGGAGATCATCCTCGCCCTCTCTCACGCTGACCTGGCCTTCGCGGAACTCGAAGAAGTGAGCAGCCTGTCCACGGATGAGCTGAAACAGAGACTGGGCAACCTCATACACATGGGGATTGTCGAGCGCATCAACGACCGATACAGGATACGTGGTACACATGGCGAATAATCCATACGACGAAATGTTTAGAGATATCGCGCGGCTGATGGAGAGGATCCTGAGCGAGATGCCCCTCCATGACCCCAGGATCATCGGGTTCACCATCATCAGCGGATCGCCCGAGGAGGCGCCTTACCCCAATCTCTCCGAAGACGAGGATGGCGAGTCCGTTGTTGAGGTGGTCGAGGGGGATGACTGCATCTACATCACCGCGGTGACGAATGCCCGGGCGGATGGCGCCCCATACGTCACGTTCCAGGAAGACTCCGTGACCCTCTGCACCGGGGGTGACGAGGAGACGGTCATCGATCTCGAATGCGAGATTGATGTCCCGCACAGCTTCTACAACGTGCAGCACGGCGTGATCGATGCTGTCTGCCCGAAGAAGAGCGCGCCCGGCGAGGTTGCCCGGTCCTGAACCGGCCCCCCGTTTTGCAGCGGGTTCTGGAGATAAATCGGCTTTGTTGAACTCCACCTATTTGTTCTAGATGGCAGTAAACGAGGGTACTCCGAGGCACGGCTTTCTACCGGGCTGCGCATCTGACGATGCTCGAAGGACGCTCCCTGAGGAGCATCCTACTGCGCATCTGACGATGCTCGAAGGACGCTCCTGCCGGAACGTCGCTTATCGCCATGACTGCCCCTGCCCCGGGGCGGGGAACGACTGACCGAAGGGTGCGACGTTCCAGTGGAACGGAGCAGGAGCACCGAAGGTGCGAGTGAGGAGGCAGGGCGGGGTGCGACGGTTCGCTAGAACCGGAGCATGAGAAGACCGAAGATCTTCGAGTGGGGTCGACGAGGTGCGCGGATTTTCGCGAGTTGGAGACAGGGGAGGGGGGGCTGCACCCCTCCCCACCTGACGGTGGTCGAGCTCCGGTTCTACGAACCGTCGCACCTCGCACCTAACGGTGCTCAAGCTCCGGTTCTACGAACCGTCGCACCTCGCACCTAACGGTGCTCAAGCTCGCTTCGCTCGCACCTCGAAGCCTAACGGCTTCTCGTGCTCCGTTCCTTCGGAACATCGCACTACGAAAAAAGACCAATCCTGGGGACAAAGCCGGATCCGGCACAAACCCCAGCAGGGTAAGGATGAAGACCAGAATAGGGTTTCAACAGAGCCGATAATTCTGAAACCGGTGTTTTATAGTAACTCCCACTGCTTCGGCGGGAGCCGATAAAAGATGATGCTTTACTCCTGATATTCTTCAAGAGCAAGCTGGTACATCCAGTCGAGGAGGAGCGCGCATTCTTCCGGTGTGCACTCCTGATCGCAGCCGATGCAGGGAAGAACCTCTCCTCCCGCAAGGATGATGCAGGGATCGATCGCGCGCTTCTTCGCCCGCAACAGATAGGTCTTGATACCGTCGCTGCGGAACTCGATGCGCTCTATCAACCCGGCATCCAGCAGGCGCTTCACAATTCTTGAGCATTTCCTGCTATCGATATCAAGGAGTTTCCAGAGATCGCTCTGGAGGACTCCCTGTCGGTGGGACTGGATTACTTTGAGTGCTTCTTCCTCCTGGTCGGACATGGCTATCAGAGCAGGGGCGCAATGGTCAGGATATTATTGCCGCGTATGACGACGGTCCCGAGGGTGCGGCCCCGCTGTTCTCCGGTATACTCGGTGGTCTCGTCCATATGCAGATTCAGGTGTTCATCCACCGCCACGAGCCGTCCCTGGAGTTTCCTGCCGTCATCCTTGATCTCAACGATGACTTTAGAGTCCACAAGCGAAAAAACCTTCTTTACAGGGAGTACGATGCCGTTAACCATCTGTTCTTATGTGGTTATATTCATGCATTAAGTTTTCCTTTAACCGACTACCGACCGCCTCTGGCGGTCGGTAGGAGGTGCGGCACCTGGCGGTGCCGCTACCGATAGGTGGGCGCCAGCGGCGTCCGGCAGGAGGTCAAGCACCGCCAGGTGCCGCTACCGACTGGTGGCCGTTTCAGTTCCGGAAGGCACCGTGAGGTGCGGCCGGGAATATTCACGAACAACGGAAGCATTAAGGGAGCCGATAAAGCGCCGCGGGCAACCGCCGGCAATAAAAAAAGTTACTCGGGAAGGTCCTCCCAGCGGTCCTTGAACTGCTTCTCGACGCCCGGGAGGGTGGTATACTCCATCTCCTCGAGCGAGAGGCGGTGCGGCTCAAATGGCCCGTGGGCCCGGAGCACGCTGGAGAGCTCGCAGCACTGGTCGCGGACACGGTTGAACGCCGGGTCGTCGAACATGTCTGCAGGCCCGATCAGTTTCCCGTTGCAGACCTGGAATCCGAGACAGATGACCCGGGGCGGTCCGTCGAACTGCGTGCAGTTTGCGTCGCAGACGCCCACCGGCATGAACGGCCCGTGGTGCGAACCACGCATCCAGCCGGCCACGAGTATGGGTGTCCTGAAGGGGTCGATGACCTCTCCCACCGCAGGGAATCCGCTCTGCGCCCGGACGATCATGACCGGGTCGTCCTTGCCGACGTACCGGCCGGCCATCAGGTTCAGCCGCTGGGTGCTTGTGGATGCCCCGACTGTGCCGTCTCTCTTCCAGATGTATTTGATCACATAGCGGCTCGGTGCTCCGATGTAGGCAAGGAGGCTGTAGGACTCTTCGGGTGTGTTGAAGTGGATCCTCCGCTTCTCTATGACGTCGTGGACCTCGAAGGTGAATCCTTCGTGCATCGACGGGTCGATGACGAGGCCAGACGTGCTGAAGGGGTCTGCGAACATCCTGTAGAGGAAGTAGTTCCACGCCCCGGGCTCGGTCTTATCGGCCATGAAGACCAGGACCGGGTCGGAACCCCGCTCTTCAAACTCCATCTCGGCAACACCGGGCCCCATCCCCTTGACGTTGCCGCTGAACGCATCTCCGAGCAGGTCCTGACCGGCACCGTAGAGTTTCATTTCCTTGGCGAGTTCGGCACATTCCATGAAGATATCCCACGCCAGCTTGTGGATCTCTTCATTGTCCTCCCCCTTGGTGTGCGTCATGATCAGCTCGAGATCGTCACCGCAGTGGGTGACGTACGAGTCGATGATGATGCTGCCTTCTACTTCCTTGAGCCTCCGGGCGGCCACCTCAAGGAGCTTCGGGTGGGTTCGGGAGTGCCCCGGAAAACTGCCTACATCTGCTTTAATTACGGACACGGTGGTCTTAACCATATAATCACCACTACCTGGACGGGCCTAGCCCTTACGACTAGTAGATAGGTATTACTGTATATGTAGGTGTTGTTGCCTTGAAAAAAGGTTGGCTGCGGCAACCAATTTTCGGGATCGCCCTTCCCGGCTATCCTTCACGGCACGTGTGCCCGATAGTGACGCCGAGGCCGTTCTACTGCCTTTTACCTTTTTTATCGTTTTAACCGGGTCTGCCGGCGATAGGAGTGTCGCCGGGAGTAGCATTTCAGGGGCCGGCGTGTGGTGACCCCCATCGGGGTCGCGTGTTCTCTCCGGGAGGTACCGCCCCGATGTCGCCGGGAGGAGGGCTGGAAAGAGTGGGATGCAGAAAAAAGAGGTATGTTCCTTGCGGCCTCCCGCCCGGTACCTCCCGGTCTGCTCGCGGGCGGAAGTCGCTGCCGGCCCAAAACCGGCAGGCACTTTGACGTTTCAGTCGATCCTGATCGACTTGCCCCGGGAGAATTTGACCTCCAGGACGCCGTGCTTGTAGTTCGACTGCATGGAGTCGGCATCCACGGCCGGCACCTCCACCGAAGTCAGCTGGTTGCCGCCTGCGATGATCGTCAGCGTACCGTTGATGAGTGACAGGTGAATATCCTCCGTATCGACACCCGGGAGATCGATTGCCACCGTCACGTCGTCATCGGTCGTATACATCTCTGCTATCGGCTCGATGGTCCCCTCGGAGGAGGGTTCTCCCGGCTCCGCTGTGGAAACCGCTTCTTCCACCGGGGTCTCCGTCTTGCCGGCGTCATGGAGGACGATCTTGAATCCGTAGGCAAACGGCCTGTTCTGATCTCCCTGCTCTTTGAGCCCCTGCTCCATGAGGCGTTTCATCAGTTCGTTGAGTTGCTGGAAGATGTCTGCTGGGCTGTCACTCATGTGCATCACGTAGTTTCTGTCTCTGCTGATGAGAGGGTCGCATTACCCCTCCTGGGGGGAGCGCCCATGGGGGGCACTCCCTCAGAACGCCATAGCCGTCTGCGGCAGCGGGCGTTCGATCCTGGTCTTCAACTCCTTTGTGAGGCGCTTGATCTCGCCGAAGTCTTTCTTTCTCTGGTAGACCGCATCTTTGAGGGCCTGCATCAGATCCTTGACTTCCGGCTCGGTCTTCCCCGTTTCCCGCATCCCGGCACGGTTGATGGTCGAGACGGCATCTTCGAGGGCCGACCGCTGCTCCTGGTTGTAGAGGATCTGCCAGGAGTGGCGTTCGTTCTCTTCCAGCCGGTCGATATCGAGCGTGCCTCTCACACGGGTGAGGGCATCTTCGAAGTGTTTCTTTGTGATCCTCACGTTGCCGATTGC
This sequence comes from Methanoculleus sp., assembly GCA_018433835.1. Classification (GTDB taxonomy): domain Archaea; phylum Halobacteriota; class Methanomicrobia; order Methanomicrobiales; family Methanoculleaceae; genus Methanoculleus. The sequence continues at coordinate 3,566 of JAHDQM010000063.1, read as the reverse complement.
CTGGCGCCGTTCTTCCTCGGTCTTCCCGCCCATCGCGGTGATGAACTCGCGCATGGCGGATATCTTTGCTTCACGGACCAGTGCCTCGATATCGGCTCCGACGTAACCCTCGGTCCTGTCGACCAGTTCCTCGAGGTTCACGTCGTTTGCGAGGATCTCCCTGTTTTTGAGGTATACTTCGAAGATCTTCTTTCTGCCTTCCCGGTCAGGCGGCGGAACGTAGATGATCCGGTCCAATCTGCCGGGGCGAAGCAGCGCCTCGTCCAACATGTCCGGGCGGTTGGTAGCGCCGAGAACCACGACATTGTTGAGCTCTTCGAGGCCGTCGAGCTCCGTCAGGATCTGGCTTACCACACTTTCAGTTACGTGCGACGATCCTATATAAGATCCGCGTTTAGGCATAAGCGCGTCAATCTCGTCGAAAAAGATAATCGACGGTGCTGCTTGCCGGGCTTTCCTGAATACCTGACGAACGCCGCGTTCCGACTCCCCGACCCACTTCGAGAGGAGTTCAGGGCCCTTTACGGAGATGAAATTACTTTCGCTCTCGTTTGCGACCGCTTTTGCAAGGAGTGTCTTGCCAGTTCCCGGGGGCCCGAAGAGCAGGATGCCGCGGGGGGGTTCGGTGTCGAGCGAGGCGAATATCTCCGGATATTTGAGCGGCCACTCAACGGCCTCTGCCAGTTCGGCTTTAACGTCTTCGAGGCCGCCGACGTCCTCCCATTTGACATCGGGGATCTCTACGAGCACCTCTCGCATCGCGCTCGGCTCGACGTGCTTATGCGCTTCGACGAAGTCCTCGTTCGTCACGCGGAGCTGGTCCATGACCTCGGTGGGGATCTCCTCCTCGATCTTGATCTGCGGTATGATCCCGCGCAGTGCGTGCATCGCCGCCTCTTTTGCAAGCAGCGCGATGTCGGCGCCGACGAAACCGTGCGTGGAGCGGGCGTAGTCGTCGAGGTTCACGTCATCGGCAAGCGGCATGCCCCGCGTGTGGATCTGAAAGATCTGCTGTCTCCCTTTGGTGTCCGGGATGCCGATCTCGATCTCGCGGTCGAACCGGCCGCCGCGCCGGAGGGCAGGATCGATTATGTCGGGGAGGTTCGTTGCGGCGATCACCACCACCTGGCCCCGGGTCTTCAACCCGTCCATCAGGGCGAGTAACTGGGCGACGATCCGGCGTTCGACCTCGCCTTTCACCTCTTCGCGTTTGGGCGCGATCGAGTCGATCTCGTCGATGAAGACGATCGAGGGCGCGTTCTCCTGCGCTTCCTCAAAGACCTCCCGCAGGCGCTCTTCGGACTCGCCGTAGTACTTGCTCATGATCTCAGGGCCCGAGAGCGTGATGAAGTGGGCGTCCACCTCGTTTGCCACCGCTTTTGCGATCAGCGTCTTCCCCGTTCCGGGCGGACCGTAGAGCAGGACGCCTTTCGGGGGCTCGATGCCGAGGCGTTCGAAGAGTTCGGGGTGCCGGAGCGGGAGCTCGATCATCTCGCGGACGAGCTGCAGCTCGCGGTCCAGGCCGCCGATGTCCTCGTAGTGGACGTCGGCCGCCGCCGTCTCACGCTTTCCTTCCTTGGGCTCATACGGGGTCTCTTTCAGCTCGATCTCGGTGCTGTCGGTGACGATGGCGATGCCTTTCGGGGCCACCTTGGCGATCGCGAACGTGAGCGGGTTGCCGAGGATGCTGACCCGGATGAGCTGCCCCTCGGTGACCGGCCGGCCGCGGAGGATCCTCCCCAGGTACTGCTCGCCGCCGACCAGGCGGATGGGCTGTGTCGGCTGGATGGTCACCTTCTTTGCGTATCCTGCCTCGGTCTTCCTGATCCAGACGTTGTCGTCGATCCCGGCTCCGACGTTGCTCCGGGTGTTGCCGTCGATGCGCAGGATCGCCTTGCCGGTGTCCTGCGGGAAGCCGGGCCATACGAGCGTCGCTGCCTTCTGGCGTCCTTCTATCTCGACAACGTCGCCGCTGACGAGACCGAGGGCCTTCATGGTGTCGATGCTCAGTCTGGCGATTCCCCGGCCGGCGTCTTCGTGAGCCGCCTCCTTGATGGTTACCTCAACGGATTCGGTATTGGCCATGTTGAACAATCTCCTCCTGTAGGTTTACCATAGGTAAGTGCTAAATATTATTTATAGTTTTCCTCTGATTGCTCTCCCGTTGTGTCGGATAATCCCCTTTTCCGTAACGATGTAATCCATCTTCACGTCGTTTTCATCGGCAGGAATGCTCTGTGCCTGCTGGCAGGAGAACGCGATGCCGATCTTCTTCGGGTGCGGATACCGGCAGAGGAAGCGGTCGTAGTACCCCGCACCGTAGCCGAGCCGGTTCCCTTCGGCGTCGAAGGCGAGCATCGGTATGATGACGACCTCGACGTCCTCGGGCCGGGCCGGAAGCTCGTGGCCGATCGGTTCGGGCACGTTGAACGTGCTCGGGACGAGGACCGTGGGGTCCGGAAGGTAAGAGAGGCGGAGGTTGCAGGTCTCCCGTTCGATGATGGGCACGACGACCCGCACGCCCCGGCGGTTCAGGGCCGCGATCAGGCCTGTGGTCTCGGCCTCAGGGGCTTTTGCAACGTAGACCATGACGGTCGTAAAACCGTTAAGGAGGTTAAGAAGCCTTTCTTCGATGCTGCTGCTGTACGTGGCGATCTCCGCGGTGGAGAGGAGGAACCGGGCTTCCTTTGCCTGCTCGCGGAGGGCCGCCTTTGTCTGGCTCATTGCAAGAGAGTTTGGCTCAGTCAGACCATAAAGTATGCATGCCCCGAGGGGGGCGGCCTACTCCGCCGTTCCCCGCCCGTCGCCGCAGACCTCCCGGAACCGGCGGAAGGAGGATGCAAGGACCCGGGTCTTAGCGACCATCGCGACGATCAGGAGGACGTCGAAGATCTCGTCGCGGGACGCGCCTTCCTTCAGGGCGGCCCCCATGTGGACCTTCAGGCAGCTATCCGCACCAGCACCTGCGGCGGCGGCAACGGCGATGAGTTCCGCGGTCTTTGCGTCGAGCGAGTCGGGCCGGGAGATCCGGTAGTCGGCGATGGCGGAGAGCGCGAAGGCCTCCGGCCTGTCCCGGAGGATGGGGAATATGAACGGCACGATGCCGAGCATCTTCTCTACGTCTGCCACGATATCGTCGCCGAGGTCGTCGGCATGGGCGAGGAAGTCGTCTATGAGTTTTTCGTTTTCGGGTTTCATTGGGCTGTCCTCTTATGTGGAATATGGATGGCGAGGGGGATAATAGTGCGGTTTTTGGTTCGGGCGGCGGTGGCGGAGGGTGAAGGGGGTTGTGGAATTTTCTGCCTTTCCGGAAACCGCTTTTGGAGCAAGATGGTTCCAGAGACCTCTATCCTTCGAGCAGCCACCGAATCCCATCCACAGATTTCAGGTGGATATCGCGTCAGGGGGAGGGGTTGCAGGGGAGGTAGTTACTTAAATTATTACAACGAATCTATTACTCAAGGAGATATGCCAGAAGAGCAAATAGATGAAAAAGCTGAAGAAATAATAAATGCATTTGGTGTTGAGTCATTAAAATTAGTAGATAAAGAATACGAAGATTATTT
>JAHDQM010000037.1 GCA_018433835.1 Methanoculleus sp. | reverse complement strand
GGGTACGAGCAACGTCCCGGGAGGGGATGTTTCGCGAGTTACGGATAAAAGTGAACTGTTACAACAAGTTGATTGCCCTGGGGGCCTGACGGGAGGTGAATGGCGGGAGGGCAACCACCAGGATAGTTATGCAACACAGCAAAGCATGTGGAAGTGACCATATCTGGGGCAGTGGCTCAGTAGTTCTGGATCAGCCTGTCGATGCAGCGTATTACGAGTGGATCTACAACTGCCGCAACGATTAAGAGGGAAAAATGAAGAAAACAATCATACTAACAGGATTCGCAGTCTTAATACTGGGAATCGCCATTTTAGGCGTCGGGTTAGCCTATCATCATCAGACAGCGGAAGGAGTCAATGGCAGCAATATTCCATTTATTCCGAAAATAGCCGGGTCATCGGAGCCCTACGTTCTTACCGCAATGTTTCCGGCCGTGAACGACTCGTATCCGGTATACCAGACCGTCACTCCCAGGGCTGCATCCGAGGAAGTCCGGCGTCTCGGCGATCTGTTTGGTTTATCAGGAGAGATGAAATCTGTACCGTCAAGCAGCACTGTTCGGCTTGTTGATGATTCAAAATATCCTGCAGCGGAGTTGTCGTATTATACGAACTCCGGAGCATACCGTTATGAGATTCCGGAAAAAGTGTACCCCTATTCGACCGATCGACAGCCGAGTCTCCCCTCGGATGAAGAGGCCCGCATGATTGCGACGAAGTACCTGCTGGAGCGGGATCTTCTTCCGGATGATGCGTATTTCAACGACGTGAGCATCGGATCTCAATCCGGAAGTAAAACCCTGACCTCCTACACGCTGTATAACCTTACGAAGAATGTGGGATTCGTACAGGATCTTCAGGGTGTTCGTGTGTACAATGCAGGCATTACAGTTACTATCGGAGAAAACGGTGAAGTGATGAGCGTCGGAAGCTCGTTGCGGGAGTTAAGCCCCGAACCTGTCCGATATGTAAAGGTTGTGACGCCGGAAGAGGCGTACCAGCGGCTTATTGCTGGTGATGTCGTAATGAGGGTGCTCCCTGACGGTTACGACGAGGTTGTGGTGAGCGACATCTCGCTCGGCTACTGGATGGAGATCAAAACGGAGCCCCAGAAGTACGTACTCCCGGTTTATGTATTCTCATGTGCGACCCCAGCCGGGGCATACAGGCAATACGTCTCGGCGGTTGAGGAATCCGAGATGCAGTATCTCACCTGATCCATTTTTTATCGCAACCAGGGGGATGTCCGATTGCCATGAAAACGAGGGAAATGCAATGAATCAGAAGGTATGGTCGATTGCCTCTGCAAGGTCATCCCCCCCCGCGCCGGCGAGGGCGAGGATCACCTGCGGCGCACCCTTTGCGACTCGGAACTCCCGGCCGTCGGCGCCCCGGACCGTGGTCTCGGTGTGTTTCACCACGGGGTCGAAGGGCTTAAAGCCGGTGACGGTGAAGGAGCGGAGCTGTTCTTTGAGGGCCTGCCCTTCCTCCGATTCGATGATCGCAATGTCGATGGGGTCCCGATCCTCTATAGCAAGCTTGAGTACCTGATCATCCCCACCTACTACCTCCGGAAGGATGAGTGGGCGACGATCATGCGGAGCTCGATCGCAAAGATCGTTTACTACCTCAACACCCACCGGATGATGCGGCGCTACGCGACGGAGGCATACCTGTAAGGGACAAAAACCGAGGGGGGGCGGATTCCCCGCCCCGATTCTGCCCGATCGGCTTGTGTAACACAGATGTTACAGTGACCCCCGGCGGGGTAACAGAACTGTAACTGTCCGGCCCCTCCCCGTAACAAATCTGTAACAATTAAATCCTGGCCCGAAAAACATCCTTCTATGTCCAGGGTCGTCCGGGTCGACGAGGAGGCGCTGGAGGTCGCCCTGCAGTACGGGAAGAACCTCTCCCTCGGGATCATGAAAATGGAAGAGATGCTCAAAAAACAGGAGAAGGCGAGGCGCGACTACACCGCCATCGAGGAGATGGTCCGGCGGACCATCAGAGAGGAACTCGAGGTACTGACTTCGAGGTACTGACTTCGAGGTACTGAGCCGGGGTGGTGGTGCCCTCATAGGCAGGTGATGCCGGGACACCCCGACTCTGTGAGGTTCCGGATCTGGTGATGGCTTTGCGGGAGGGTATCGCATTTCATACCACCCTGCAATTCCCCTCGGTTGTATCTGGCACGGTTTTCAAGGGGATATCGCGTTTGGGGGAGGGGTTGCAGGGGAGGGGGGTCT
>JAHDQM010000001.1 GCA_018433835.1 Methanoculleus sp. | reverse complement strand
AGGCACGACGGGCCGAAGGGCCGGAGTTTGAGCACCGTCAGGTGCGAGGCACGACGGGCCGAAGGGCCGGAGTTTGAGCACCGTCAGGTGCGAGGCACGACGGGCCGAAGGGCCGGAGTTTGAGCACCGATTGGTGCGAAGAGAGGATCTCGTCCCGTTTCCGGGTGAGTTGGGTATAGATGTCGGTTCCCGGGTTCATGTCCTGTAGTAGTTACATTGACATCGGGTCTATAAATGTTATCCCGGGCCCTACTCCCGCCACCTCGGCAGCGTCGAGAGGTACTGCCGCACCATCTCCGTTGCCTTCTCGACCGGCATCCCGAGGTTTGAAGCCATCATCGGCGCGTACTTCTCGACCGCCTGCTCCCGGGTAAGGTCGGGCTCGGTGAACCTCCCGTCCCGGTAGCAGTAAGTGCAGTACGCCGTGCTTCGCGACCCGTCCGCCTCCGTCCCGGCATCCTCGTCGCGGGCAAGGGGCATCCCGCAGCTCCCGCAGAGGGCAATCTCCCTCCCCGCCCACCTCTTCAGGCACGAGAGCTGCTCCTTTGAGAAACTCTCTGCCTTCTCGAGGGGAATTGCGTACAGCTGCGACATCATCGCCCCGCTGATCGTTGCCATCTCATCGATGGTGATACTGGATTCGGTGAAAGCGCCTTTCTGGTAGCAGTAAGTACAGTAATCCTTCGAGGGTCGGCCGTCCGCTTCCGTCCCGAAATGCTCCTCTGTGCTCATCGGCATCCCGCAGCTCTGGCACGTCCTTATCGCGTTCACGTCCATACGATCTCCTCCGCACGGTGAAGTACCTTAAAAGAATGAACGGACGGCACCGGGGATAAACGTTCCCAAAAAGGCCTCGCACGGGATGCGGCCGCGCCTCTCGCAGCAGATCGGAAAAGCCTCGAATATCGGCAGGCTTTGCCCGGGAAAAAGAGCCCCGCCCTACTCCCCGCGGGACGGGAACCGGATCGTCATGCTGCCGCCGTCGCCTGCCTCGATCACCGCGTCGGGCTGGAGCGCCCGGACGTAGCCGGTGAGGTAGGGCACGGCCACCCGGACGTCTGCGAAGGTATCCTGGAGCGCCGCCGCTGCGCCGTCGCCGTCGATCGCAATGGTCACGACCCCGTCATCGGCGTCGCCCGTGGAGTGGCAGGGGATCCCCCACGTCAGGAGGAGCCCCTCCATCAGGGTCGGCGGGTCGAACCGCTCCTCTGCGTGGGCGAGAAGCGCCGTTCCGTTCTCTTTGCCGAGCCGCCCGGCGATGGCGGCGATCCCTTCCGTGAGGCCGGGAGGGGCGTCTACAAGAAGCCTCCGCACGAGGGGTCCGGCGACATCGTGCCGCCGCAGGGACCGGGCTACCTTGATCAACTGCCAGTCCCGGGCAAACGACGTACCGGTGCGCATGTTACCCTCTCAGGATGCCGTAGGCCATCACGCAGAGGCCGAGGACCACCACGATACGGGAAAAAACCGCCGACCAGGCGATGATAAACGCGTCGGGCGTGACGATGCTCACGAGATCGGCAAACGTGATCCCCACGACCAGCGTAAAGAGCCCGTAGACGAAGAGGAGCAGGGTCGGCTGCCTCACGATCCGGTAGGCGTTGTAGATGACGCCGATCAGGAGCGCTCCCAGAAGAAGCGTCACAATCGCAAGCATCTGCTGCATGGTTTCAATCTGCAATCCGTTCATGTCTGTTCCTTGATCTTTCTCACCGAGATGATCGTCTGGATATCCCTCACTCCAGGGAGGCCGGAGAGGGGGACGAGCACGCTCCGCTTCAACTCGGATATGTTCTGCACCCGGACCTTGACGAAGAAGTCCCCCGGCTCGAGCACCTCGTAGAGTTCGAGGATGCACGGGAGGTCCCGCATGAACTCCTCGATCTCCGGCTTCCCGTCCGGGTGGACCCTGACGTTCAGAAACGCGACCAGGGTATGCTCGAAGCACTTCTGGTTGATGACGATCGTGAACCGCTCGAGGATGCCGGCGTTCTTCAGCTTCTCGATCCTCTTAAAAACCGTCGACGGTGCGATGCCCAGCATCGAGCCGAGCTCTGCCATAGACATTCGCCCGTCCCTCTGCAGCTCCCGCAGGATCGCATCGTCGATCTCATCCATTCTAAACAATAATTACAAACACTTGGATATTAAAATTCCGTATTTGTTTTATATCATGAATTGGCCTTTTTTCATTTCTGGTGAAGATTGCCAGCTGTATTGGAAATTTATCGTAATTTTGTCTGACAATGAACAAACGGAAATATACCTGGAAAACTGGAAATGATCGTCACAACACCGCCCGAATAGGGAACTATTATTTCAGCGCCGGCGAAGGATTGTTCCCCCCGGATTGACGATCCTCACGGGCCCGGGACCTCCCGCCGCTTCCCGGATTGCCGTATCGATGAACTCCCTTGCCGCGGCGAACGCCCGGCGCGCAGGCATCCCCCGGGCAAGGCATGCCGTGAGCGCCGCAGAGAAACAGCACCCAGATCCGTGCACCGAATAGGGATAGCGCTCGCCGGAGAGCCGTATCTCCCCGCCCCGGTCGACGAGGAGGTCGACCGCCGCGCCGCCGGAAAGGTGTCCGCCCTTCACCACCACGGCACGCGCCCCGAGGTCGAGGATCCGCCGCCCTGCCTCGGCCATATCCTCGACGGCCGCGACCCGCATGCCGCTGAGCACCTCCGCTTCCGGGATGTTCGGGGTGACGATGCTCGCCCGGGGAACGAGCAGCTCCATCAGATCCAGAACGGCGTCCTCCGCGAGCAGCCGGTGGCCCGATGTCGAGACCATCACCGGGTCGATGACGAGCACGGCCCCCTCCGGCAGGGCCTCCGCGACGGCCCGAACATTGGGGGCGCTCGCGAGCATCCCCGTCTTCCAGGCGTCGATGAAGAAGTCGTCGGCGACCGCCTCTATCTGGGCCCGCACCGCCTCAGGAGGGAGCATCCAGGTCCCCCGCACCTCGCGGGTGTTCTGGGCCGTGACCGCCGTAATAGCCGTCAGCCCAAAGACCCCGAGCGCCGTGAACGTCTTCAAGTCCGCCTGGATGCCCGCCCCTCCCCCCGAGTCGGAACCGGCGACGGAGCACGCTGCGATCATCTGCGCACCAGTCATTCTTCAGTTGTCGGTGCAGATCTGCTTGAATCTTTGCCTGCCCCTCGCCATTCCCTTTATCTCGTTCTGCACCGACCACTCTTACAATGGATGTAGAAGAGATCAGCCGCCGGCACCTTGCTGCCGGCACCCCTGACGACGAGATCGTGCGCCTTCTTTCCCGGGACATCCTCTCGATCAAGCACCACCGCGTGACCCCCGCCTACGCCGAGGCATTCGCCCGGGCGGTCCTCACCGAGGCGAAGAACTCGACCGATCTCTCCGGCGACCTCTTTTCCTACGAGCCTTCAGGGTCGACGATGGGCGAGTTCGGCGTCGGCTCAAGGGGATCCGGCGACTTCTTCGCCCACCGGCAGCTCGCCCGGATCATCGGACGGACGGAAGCGGCGGTCGGCGTCGACGAGATGGACGACGCCGGCGCCGTCTGTGCCGGGGGAGACTACATCATCACCACCGTCGACGGGATGCACTCCCGCCTCTCCGACTTCCCCTTCCTCGCCGGGTTTCACGTCACCCGGGCGACGCTCCGGGACGTCTACGTGATGGGCGCAAAACCCGTCGCGCTCCTCTCCGATATCCACGTCGCCGACGACGGCGACGTCGCGAAGATATTCGACTACACGGCGGGTGTCTCCGCCGTCGGCGAGGCCATGGGCGTCCCGCTCGTCACCGGTTCCACCCTCCGCATCGGCGGGGACATGGTGCTCGGCTCCCGCATGACCGGCTGCGTCGGCGCCGTCGGGGTCGCCCGGCACCTCACCGCCCGGAAACAGATCGCCCCCGGCGACGTCCTCCTCATGACCGAGGGGGCAGGCGGCGGGACGATCGCCACCGCCGCGATCTACTCCGGGTTCCCCGACGTCGTCGAGGAGACGATCAACCTCCACTTCCTCAAGGCCTGCGAGGCGCTCCTCGCGAGCGACGTCCTTCCCGCCATCCACGCCATGACCGACGTCACGAACGGCGGGCTCCGGGGCGACGCCTACGAGATGGCCGAGACCGCGGGCTGCCGGATCGTCGTCGTCGAGGACGAACTCCGCACGCTCGTGCAGCCAAAAGTCCTCACAATGCTCGACGCCCTCGAGATCGACTACCTCGGCGTATCCCTCGACGCCCTCCTGGTCGTCGCGCCCCCGGAGGCTGCGCCGGAGATCCGGCGGGTCGCGGAGTCCGCGGGCGTCGCGATGAAAGAGATCGGCTACGTCGAGGAAGGAGAGCCCGAATCCGTCCTCTCGGTCGGCGGCGAGATCCGGGATTTTGTGCCCCGGTTCCGGGAGTCGGCATACACTCCGGTCAAAAAGGTCGTGGACGAAGACAAAAGGGACTTCGAGGAGATGAAGGCCGGGGTCGAGCGGGCGGCGGAAGCGGCGCTTGCAAAGAAGCTCCGGATCCTCTCCCGGCTCCGGTCCTCCTGAACGTTAGGGCGCGGCTTCCTGTTTCATGGAAGGCACTGAGGCCCCCTATCCCCTTCTTACCTCGTCAGTTCTTCGTAGATGTCGACCCGGTTCTTCATCCAGCCGCACCACACCCGTGCTCTTTTCTCCGGTCTCCTGCAGGGGTATACGAACCGCCCCGGTATCCGTTGCCGACAGAGGGAGAGAGAGCAGCCCCCCGTCCCCCCTCACGGGCTTTCGGGGTTGACGACCCTCCCCATGAAGAGAATCGTGCCGGAGTCCTTCTCGACGATGAGAAAGACGAACGGGTGGTCTGCACGGAAGACGGGTGCGGCACCCCGCCCGCCTATGACCCCGGTCGCGGCCGCGGCCTCGGTACCCTCCTCGTTCACGTCGACGAACGCCTTGTGAAAGACCCCGGTGATGAAGAGGTCGTTCGTGCCGTCCATCCCGGAGAGGTCGGCATCGTCGGTAAACGCCGTCGGCATCCCCATCGCGGCAAGCGTCGGGGGAAGGCCGTACCCCGTCTCCAGCGTGAACTTCGGGAAGAAGACGTTGACGTTCTGCGAGACCAGGGACTCCCGCAGGCCGGCAAGCCTCTCCGCGTCCAGGGCCTCTTCCGCAGCCGCCAGGTTGTCGTCCTTCGGCAGAAGGACGAACATCGCGAGTTCGGTTTCGTTCCCGTGTGCGTACGGCATTTCGAGCACCCGGAGGGTATCGGTCTCTGCGTACGGGTAGACGGCGTCCCCGTGCATCATCGGGACAGTCACCGTCTCGTTAGGTGCAACCCGAAACTCCTCTTCCGTCGTCTCGTTCGCGTCAAACCGTTCGACCCAGGCGCCTTTGAAGTAGATCGCGTTCGTGATCACGAGCCGGGTCAGCGGGCCGATTGAACCCGGCGGCAGGAGGTCGCGGATCTTATCCTGGGTCTTCTCCTCCACCCATCGGTTGATCGTCTCCCGTGACCCCCCGGGGTCGTTGATGAGGTCGAGGTTCGTGACGTTCGCCGAGTACCACCGGACGGCCGTATTGATGTAGTCCGGGAGGAACGGGCAGGTCTCCTCCGCCCAGAGGGCGTTTGCGGTGCGGAGCGTGTAGTTGCCGTTCCCGTGGTTCAGCCCGGCGTCGATCGCGGCAAACCCCTCCCGCCGGAGGGTCTCGTTCTCCGGGAGGTGCAGCACCGATTGGATCTCGTCGGCGGTCGTGCCGCGGGCGCCCTCGCAGGTGAGCGCGAGGGCCGAAGAGACGCTGTAGGGCGAGAAGAAGAGGTTTTCTCCCGCATGCGCCGGGTCGTTCGCGAGGTGCCGGTAGAGGTCGAACGCGAACCGGTTGTTCCCGGCCGCCACGTCGCCGGCGCCGTCCGGCGTATCGGGACGGGTGGTGTTCTCCCCGGCTACGGGTTCGCCGGAAATCGAGGTCATATTCGGAGGTGCGATACCGGCGGCGCTCAGTCCCGCAACAATGAGCGCCAGAACCAGAATCCCTATTCCGGAGATCAATAGTCTTTTCATCGTTCTCTCCTGTGGGTCGCATCGGAAGAAAATGCCGGAAACCTGCAGACCGGGTACCCCCGTGCATCCACATGGACTCTCTCTGCAGAAAGACGATAATACCGACGAAACCGTTCGATCCCGGTCGAACAGGTCCAGAACGTATATGAACGCGATCTTCATGTCTCACTGGAATCAGGAGGAACCCGCCACCACCAAGATCACCCCGGTTTGCAGACCTTTACAGATATCCCCACTGCACGGTCCTGAAGGAGGTGAGGCGTTGTCTGATTTCCATGGGTAACATCTCCACGAATTAAATTTCAGCCAAAAAAAGATAGGAAGAAGTCGCCGGGGAAACAGGACCTTGTATCATCCCGCAATCTTCTTCATCGTCAGTTCTTCGTAGAACTCGACCTGCTTCTTCCAGGGGACGTAGCCGACGTAGACCGTATCCCCATCGTCCTTGGTAAACTCCCATACTGGAACGGCCGACGACTGAGTCTGCTCGCAGGGCTTCCAGACCAGCCGGGCAGGCAGGGTGCTGTCGTAGCCGCTTTCAGCAAGGACTGCCCATGCTTCCTCCAGCGTCGGGCGGACCACGTTCTGTGTCTTTGGGGCTGGAGTAAACGCGCCGCTGTAATCCGCGACATCACCCTTTATGGAGACCTGTGCGACGACGGTGATGTAGCCGTCCCGCTCGAAGGGTATCAAGTAGTAGTCGTGCCGGTTCTCATCCAGCGAGTGCACGAAGACCGACTCACCTGGGATCGCACCCTCGAGTTCTTCCTTGTACCCGAACATCTCTATCATCATCTGCCGGGCAAACGCGGCAAGGTCGGTATCCTCGGTCAGGGGGATGTCGTCCTCCTCGTCGGCCATCAGGGTGACGTTTTTCGCCACGGCCTCATAGTACGCCGTCATCTGGTCGTAGTAGGTCTCCCGGTCGACACCCGCGGTCGGTGTTGGACGGACCAGGGTGTCGCTCCAGACAGCGGGACGGGTAACGTTGCCACTCCCGGGTACGGGTTCATCGGAGACCAAAGCCATGCTCTGAGGTGCGGGACTAGCAGCGTCAGTTCCCCAGTAGCCCCGCAAGTGAGTCCAATATCCCTCCCAGTAACTTTCATCTCCATATATATCCACCGGGGTGAATACATCGCTCCAGTCATCTATAGGATAGGAATGGTTGATATCGTACTCCCAGGGATCGTGCACCCAGAAGCCATATACATCGTATACACTCCCATAGTAATCCTCGTACGAGATCCCCTTCACCAGGACCCAGTGGTACCCATTATTGATCAGCGCAGGCGTCGGATTGTCCACGTCCACGATATCCATCGCCATGGCGATGTTTGCCGTGCTGAAATAACTCCACCTGCGATCCTCGGCGACGAAGTTGGTGAGGTAGTCGCTCACGCAGGCTGCGAGCCCGTACGGGTCGGTATACCAGAGAGGCCAGCCCTCCTGGTTGTGAGACTGGATACAATCCCATAGCGTATCCTGCGAGATGTAACCGTTATGGTAGTCTATCCACATCTGTGCGACCGCCGGGCCGCAGGTGTAGTTCGTCTCCTGCTCGTAGTAGGGCACGGAGAGCTGTTTGGTCACCTCCCCCGCCGTGACGGGAGCGGCGACCGCTCCTGCGACGAGCAGAACCGCCAGCAGGATGCCGATCTTTGAGAGATATGTTTTCATTGTTCTTAACCTCCATAGCCATTGAGGCATGGAGCTGCAACGGTATCTCTCGCGAGTACCGGCGAAACCGATGCCTCCGGGCACGCAGAGCGCACCGACCCCGGACCGTCGACGGATGAACGCCGCGCCGGTCGCGGGCGCCGCGTGCGGCATCTACAGCAGTCCTTCAGCCTCCCGGAACGATAAAACCGGTGAAAACGTTCGACCCCGGTCGAACAGATCCAAAAAGTATATGAAGGCTACGTGCTTTTTCCGTCCGCAGGGAGACATCCCGCCGCGCGCGTGTTCCGCCACCGGACGTAGGTATACGTCATGAGGGCTCCCCCGATCACCGCGAGCGCGATCCCGGCGACGAGCAGTTCTGTGGGAGGTCCCGCCGGGACCGGGACGCCACCCCCTCCCGCGAGCGGGGGCACCGGCACTTCCCGGACCGGAGCGGTCAGGAAGGCCGCGAGGGCACAGACCCCTCCGGCGAGGCTTGCCAGCCCCGCAGCCAGGAGGAGCCGGATCCAGGCACCGCCGTGCGGCTGCAGGAGGGCCTGCCCCTCCGGCGTGAGCGCGTAGTACACCCAGGCGTGCCCGTCCTCCCCTGCGGCGACAAAACCGGCTTCGGCCAGTTTCTGCAGGTGATGGTGGACCGTGGACTTTGCCAGGCCGAGGCCGTCCGCGAGCTCCGTGATCGTCATTCTGCGTGTATGCAGGGTCTTTAAAATATCCAGCCGGGTCCCTGATGCGAGCACCTCGAACGTACCCTTCGTCAGGACGATATCGACCGGCTCCATTGGGGAGTGGTTCGGAAAGACAGGATATAACTATTCCGTTATCCCCCGCATCGCAAAAAAGAAGCCCCTTCAGGCGGCCGGGTTGAGGCCGGAGGGATGACCCATGCGCCCTGCTCACAGAGGCGCAGCCTAATCTTCCGGTTTTTTTCCGGCCGCACAGACGTTGTAGGCGAGGTAAGGCAGGTTCTCCTCGACGAACGGCTCCACCTTCCGCGCGAGCGTAAAGACCGGGTCTGCAAGGTTCAAGTGCGCAAACGAGCAGCGGCCGACCGAAACATCCGTAAATCCGGCCTCGCGGAAGAGAGAGGCGATCTCGGCGTTGGTGTAGTAGTGTTCGTCGAAGTCCCCGACACCCACTTTCCTCAGGCCGACCTTCTCCCCCATCTGGTAGACGATGGGGACGATGCTCGTAAAGACCGTCCGCGAGAGGGTGCAGATCGCGATCCGGCCGCCGGGTTTCAGGACCCGGTAGCACTCCCGGAGCATCCCCTCCGGGTCGGGGACGTAGCTGAAGGCGAGCAGGCTTGCAAGGGCGTCGAATGTGGCATCCCGGAACGGGAGAACATCGGCGGTCCCGACACAGAACCCGCTCTCGGGAGAGCGCTGCCGCCCGTGCCGGACCATCCCGGGGCTGATATCGAGGCCCACCGCATGGCCGCCCTCCTCGACGTAGCGCTGCACGAAGAGCCCGGTCCCGCACCCCAGATCGAGGAGGAGCCCACCCCTCGGGAGCATGCTCATCACGTGGTCGGAGATGTGCCCGTGGTAATACTTCCCGCGGCTGCCGTCGTAGCGGTCGTCGTAGATATCCGCGACCTCGTCATAGTGTTGCTGTACTTTCTTCACTGAACACCTCCCGGGCGATCCGGGCAAGGAGTGCATTGATCTGCACAAAGTCGTTTGCGTTCTGGCAGAGCCGGTGGTCCGCGTCGGCGAGCGCGATTGCAAGGGCCGGGTGGTTGTACTCGCGCCGGGCCACCTGCCGGAGTTCGTGGACGACCTCCCGCGCCGAGAGCCCGTACTCGATCATCAGCGATTCGGCGATCCGGCGGGCGGCGTCGAAGTTGCCGTCCCGGAGCGCGTCGAACGCGGACGTTGCCACATTGGAGGTCTCGGAGCGCGATACCTCCGCAAGGTCGAAGTCCTTCTCCGACCCCGCGGCGATCTGCAGGTACATGATCGCCCGCCGCAGGTCGCCCTGCGCGGTGCAGACGATCAGTTCGAGGTCTTCGGCCGGGAGCGCGGCTCCTTCTGCTGCGAGGATCTCCTTGAGGCGGGCGCGTACGACCCCATCGTCGAGCGGGGCGAAGAAGAGCGGCAGGCAGCGCGACGCGATGGCGGGGATGATGGCTGAGGGCCGGACGGTGACGAAGATGAACCGGCAGGTGGCGCTGTAGCGCTCCATGGTCCGGCGCAGGGCCTGCTGCGCCTCGAACGTCAGGCCCTCCGCGTCCTCAAAGACCATCAGTTTGAAGTCGGCGTCGAGCGGGCGCATCGAGGCGTACCACTTCACGATCTGCTTGAAGTTGACGATCAGGCTCCGGTCTTTGCGGTATACCATGCTGAACCGCTCGTCCGTCTCGAGCGCGCTTTTTCCCCGTCCGAGAAGGTCGGCGGCGGAGAGGACGGTCGTATTCGCCTCCCAGTTCTCGCCGTAGAGTCTTTTGGCCAGGCACTCGACGGCCGCGGTCTTCCCGGTGCCGTGCGGGCCGGAGATGAGCATATGGGGCACGCTGCCGGAATCCGCAAATGCCGTGAGGTGGCGGACGACCTCGTCCTGTCCGATGATATCGTCGCACCCCTTCGGGCGGTACAACTCACTCCAGAGCATGGGCCAGTCTCTCTCTCATCTCATCTATTGCCGCCCGGAGCAGATAGGTATTGTCAAGTGAGGCGACCAGCCGTTCGCCTTCGCCGGGCTCGAGGGAGGCGCACGCCGCGGCGATCGCGGGGATGGCGCGCGTCACCTCGTCGACGATCGTCAGGGTCGCCGTGCGGGCGGTCCGGGAGAGCGGGTTCAAGTCGACGGTGACGACCGTCTTGCCCATCTCCCGGAGCGCCGCGCAGCGGTCCCCGTCCTCGAGCGGCACGAGGACCACGTCGGCGTCCCCGATACCCTCCGGGAGGCAGAGGGCGCGGTCGTGGGAGAGCGGGACGAGCCGTTCCGGTGTTCCCGAGAGGACCCGGACGCCGTGCTCCTCGAGGAGCCGGGCGATCAGCGCCATTCGCTCCTCCGTCCGGTGGAAGAGGTTAACCTCGACGTCGGCGCCGCTTGCTCTCTGGAGCGCCGCAACCTCCGCCGCCGCAAGCGCCGCCGTGTTGCCGTTCACCGATATCACCGCGTGCCGGGCGGAAAGAAGCATGGCGGCGGCCGTCCGGGCGGCGAGAGCGGCGCTTGCGGTCGTCCGCTCGCCGATCAGGTAGTCGAACGCCTCCCCGCGCCCGTGGGCGGCGAGCCCCTCCAGGGCGACGACGCCCTCGCGGGCGCACCGGGCCAGCCGTTCTCGGGCGGCAAGGGAGCGGTAGCGTGGATGGTCTTTCGGGATCATGGTTTCATCTCGATCAGGTATGCGCCGCGGCGTGCGACGGTGAGGCGGTAGACCTCTCCGGACCGGGAGAGCACCTGCTCCGCCCCTACGCCTGCGGCAAAGACGCCGTTCCCGAGCATCGTCATGCTCGCCGGGACCCCCGCGGCGTCGCAGAACTTGAGCACCCGGCGCACCTCCGGTGCGATGAGCCCGCTTTTTTCGGCGAACGCCCGCGAAAGCAGGCAGAAGTCGGCGAGGTCCCGGGGGCAGCGATCGGGAAACGCGGCGGCTATCCGCGCCATCGCCTCCTCCGACGAGAGGACCGAGGCGGTCGGGAGCGGGCCGAGGCTCACGGCGTAGAGAGGTTCTTCCGGGTAGATCCGGGTGATAGCCGCGTGGATTCCCGGCCCCGTCCGGCAGACGACCCCGCCCGACCTGCTCGCGGCGACGTCCCCGAGGCCGGTGCGGTGGAGGACCTCAGCCTCGTGGGCCCGGGCGGCCACCTCGTCCCCGGAGAGATTAAGGTCGAAGAGGTGGTTTGCGGCCGTGAGTGTCGCGAGAAGCGCCGCCGCCGAGAGGCCGAACCCGGCGCCGATGGGGAGCCGGCACTCCGTCGTGACGCGGGCCGTGACCCCCAGCCGGTCGAGAGCGTACTCGACCGGCGGCGATCCGGCGCTCGCGTGATCCTGCCGGACCACCCGGACGCTCGTTTCCGCGGCCTCCTCGACCGTCGAGCGCACCCCCTCGTCTATGACCACGCCGGCCCCGACGCTCCCGGTGGTCGAGGGGTCGCTCCCCTCCACCCGCCTGAAGTAGCCGGATATGTGCCCGGGGGAGAAGGCTACAGCAGTCCGGACCATATCGCTCTAGCGACCTCCTCCTTGCTCCCCGCCACGTCCTGGGTCCCGCTGCCCGTCATGATCCGGAAAGCCCCTTCCGCCGCGCCCATCGCCGATGGAGCGTTCACGACGACCATCCGCGCACCGGCTTTGAGCATCGCTCGCGCCCGCTCCTCCTCGTCCCAGCCCAGTTTGAACGCCACCGTCACGGGACGGCACGCCGCCATAACCTCGTCGATGACCTTCGGGAGGGGGTCGAGCCGGACGGTCAGGGATGAACCGCTCGGGATCTTCCCTTCCCGGCGCTCGGGGGCATAGTCCGATATCGCCGCCGCGCTGACGTAGATATCGACCCCTTCGTCCCGGCAGACCGAAAGAACCGCTGAGCGCATCTCTCCGGCGGTCGTGATCGGGACGTTCTTCACGCACGGGAACGAGCCGGCGTGCACCACCGTCACGTCGGCGCCGAGCCGGAAGGCCTCGAGCGCGAGCGCCCGCCCCATCCGCCCGGTCGACCGGGTGGTCAGGACCCGCACGTCGTCGAGGGGTTCCGTGCACGCCCCGCTCGTGATCAGCACCCTCTTGCCTGCAAGCGGCCGGCCGGAGACCGCCCGCTCGGCGTGCAGGACGATTGTATCGGTATCGGCTATCTTCGCCTTCCCCTCCTCGATCTTCGGGTCGACGACGTCGATGCCCCAGGAGCGGAGCCTTCGTAAGTTCTCCGCGACCCCCGGGTGGCGGTACATGCTCTCGTGCATCGCCGGGACCACCACCACCGGCATCCCCCGCCCGAGCGCCGTCGTGGCGAAGGTGGTCGCCGGGGTATCGTCGATCCCGGAAGCGATCTTTCCTATAGTATTCGCCGTGCAGGGCGCGACCAGCAGGAGGTCCGCCTCCCCGCCCTCGCCGCAGTAGAGGACGTGCTCCACGAGGCCGGTGATCCGGGTGATCGCCGGCCGCCCGGTGGCGTAGGTCAGGGCGTCGGGGTGGACGATCCCGGCTGCTGCCTGGGTCATCACCGCCTGCACCGTCGCGCCCCGGCGGCGCAGGGCGTGAGCGAGTTTCACCGTCTCGACGGCCGCGATGCTCCCCGTCACGGCCAGGACCACCGTCTTTCCCGAAAGTGTCTTCACGATATCGTCACATCCTGCACCATATGCCACGCGTGCGGGCCGTACTTCTTCACCCTGCGGGAGGTTATTACCGCCGAGAAACCGGCCTCCACCGCCTTCTCCCTGATCTCGCCCGCAGCATCGCCTATGCTGTGGACGTGGAGCACGCTCCCGCTCCGGGCGTGGGCGAGGGCGTCGGCAAGCATCGACGGAGCGTCGAAATGCCCCATCAGGATCCGGTCGTAGACCCCGGCAAGAAGCGTCCTGCAGTCCCCGACCTCTGCCGTGACGCGGTCCGCGACGTGGTTTGCCATAATGTTTCGTTTCAGGTATTCAAATGCTATCGGGTTGATCTCCATCGCGTGAACCCGTGCGCCGCTCGAAGCCGCCGGTATGGAGAAGTAGCCGATCCCGGCGAACATATCGGCGACCCGTTCGCCGGGCCGGACGAGGGAGGCGATCCTCGCCTTCTCCGTGCGGTTTCCCTGAGCAAACATCACCCTTGTCGGGTCGAGAATGAAGGTGTAGCCCTGCTCGCGGTGGCGCACCTCCCCGGCGGTGCCGTAGAGCACCTCGACGTCCGGGATGCGCATTGCGCCGATAAACCCCTTCACCCGGATGACCCCCCGGGGACGGCACTGCTCCACGATCGCGGCAAGTTCCTTCCCCGGCGGCGCGTCGCCGCGGAGCACCGCGATATCCCCGACGAGGTGGTAGCCCCGGCCCCGGTAGGACTGCCGCTCGGGCAGGTCCGCGTCGGCCGGATACCCTTCCCTGACCGGGACCCAGGCGGTCTCCCCCTCGACATAAGGCCGGCGTGCGGGGTCAACCCACTCTGCGTCCACGATATCGGCGAGGTCGGCCGCCGGCACCTTCCGCGCACGCATGGCACTCACCCGACGATGACCAGGCGGTCCTGCTCCTCGTCGCGGAGCACCCGGATCGGCTGCCCCTCCACCGGGAACGTCCAGGGCACCGTATTGAGTTCCCGTGTCCGGTAGGTCTTCGGGTCCATCAGCCCCACAAGGTTTGGCTGCGTGAAGACGACGAGCGCTGACTCGGCCTCACGGACGTTGCCTATGCGGCGCTCGACTTCGCCCTCGGCAAGCGTCCGGGCCGTACCGTTCTGCAGGTCGAAGACCCGGAGGCGCTGCCCGTCGATATCGCGCACCTCGAAGTAGCCGCCCCGGGAGACCACCACGTCGCCTTTCTGGTAGAAGGGGAGACGGATGGAGTAGGTGATCCGGTAGAGCGCTTTGCCCTCCTTCTCGCCGACCAGTTTCGGGTGAGTCGTAAACCGCCCCCCAAGCGCTCCCTTGATCGCCCGGGCGATCTCCTGGCCGAGGTACTGCGTCCCGACGGTGATATCGACGCCGTCCTTTGAGTCTTCGAGATCCGATATGAACGAGAAACGGTCGCCCGACTGCTGGAGCGATTCTTCGGCCTGTTCCGCGATCTTTGCGGCGACCTCGCGCTCGTAAGCGTTGATCTTTCTGTTCATAGCGCGCACCTGGACGATCCCCTCGTAGTAGCCCCCGGAAATGCGGCTGCACCGGTCGCAGGACTCTCTTTGCCAGCGGATCTCGGTCCTGCAGGTCTCCCGGACCGGGACTGTGTAGAGGGTCGCCTCCACCTCGACGGTGCAGGCCGTCCTGTTCGGCGCGATCTCTTCGGCCCGGACGGAGACCCGGATATCCTTCGCATCCTCGTGAATGCTCGTCGCCGATACCGCCATCTCGGCGATGAGGTCCTCGCGCGGCATCTGCAGGTCCGACCAGGTCTTGCCGCGCTTCTGCGACTCGCAGACCGGGCAGTAGACGGCGGTCACGAACGGCTCGCAGGTAAGCAGCCGGACGTCCGCGGCCCGGCACTGCGGGCAGAGTCCTTCCTCGCTCGGCCGGCCGCAGCGGGGGCAGATGCTCGTCTGGATGGTCATGGGTCAGATCCTGAATATCTGGGCGTGGGGCACGTCGCCGATCATGATACAGTCTTCCTCGGCAACCAGCCCCATGGAGACAGCGAGGGCTACGACGCGCTTCCCGATAATGTTAACGTTCTCCGCGCTCGCGAGAGCCCTCCTGACTTTCTCCTCGGCGGCACGCTCCGTGCCGTAAAATCCTCCGGTGATGCAGACTTCCACGTCTCCGTGCATCAGGGTGACGTCCAGGAGCTCGGAGTCGCAGGCAGCCACCACCTCACCGGCGCCCGGTATGTGGTGCACTTTCAGGTACATCTCAGATCTCTTGGACGGGAGTCGTCAAAAAGGTGCGCTGCTGTGCTAGGGAAGCGCGATATCCACACCGTAGGTGCTTGATGGGGTCTCTGCATGGATGCGCCAGGCATCCTCCTCGGTGATGAGCCCCTCCTCGAGGTACCGGCGCGTGAACCGCGGCACCGACTTCGGCCCGATGACCGCGCCGGGCCGGGTGTTCTCGTCCATGTAGTCGCTCTCCATGGTGAACCGCCGGCCTGACCGGGCGAGTGTGGGGATATCCTCGTGCCGCGCGATGAAGGAGGGCATGAGCGGGGTGTCCGGCGTCGCGAAGTGTTTGACGACCCGCTCGACCGGGATACCGGCCCGCTCCGCCATCCCGACGACGTCGGCGCAGGGCCCGCTCTCGGCGTGGAGCTGGACGGCGCAGCCGCACGCGGCCCCGAGTTCGAGCGAATGAAAGAGGACCGCGTTTGAAGCCGCAAGCACCTCCGGCACGACCTCGTAGTGGGGCCGGCCGCTTTTCAAGGCCACAGCCCGCCCTTCCTCGACGTAGCGGGCGGCGAGGTCGAGCCCGCCCATCATCACGGCGGCAGCCTCTTCAAGGCTCATCCGCGCCGCGAGCTGGCTCATCTCCGCAGGGTGGACGCCGAGGACCGGGTAGACGACGAGCCCGGTCTCCCGGACAAGATCGGCCACCCGGAGCGTCGCCTCGAAGACCTCCCGGTAGTCTTCGCCCGACGAGGGTTCGACCCCAAGCGACCAGGAGGGTTTCGCGACCAGGAAGATGTGCGTCCCCCCGCTGCGGCGGAAGTCCTTCGCGGCCTCGACGCCCCGGCCGTTCTGCGGGTCGATGTGGATATGGTCGTCAGTGATCGGTGTCGCGGGGAGTTTCATGGAACTCGACGATCTCCATCATGGGGTAGTCGTCCTCGAGGTGCAACCGGGCGCGGCAGACGGTCGCCCCGACCTCTGTCGTGATCCCGGCGTCGAACATCCGACCGGCAAGTTCCGAGTAGCCGAACCGGTTCGAGACCATCATGTCCCGGTTCAGCCGGACGGTGATGTTGGTCACGTAGGGCTGCAGCCCGACGGCCTGCTCGATGGCGGCCTCGACGGCAGCGGCCGTCTCGCGTGCGATGGGCGTCCCGACGAACTGGTGGTAGAGGGCGCCGAGTTTGATCCCGGCTTCAAACGCCGCTTTCTCGCGGTCGGTGATCATGGTTAGTAGGTTTGGGGTATGGGAGTAAGAAGGTGCGCTCCGGAGGAGGGGCTGATGAGAGGGTTTTATTTTGTGGTTCAGAGACTCCCGGTCTGCGCGAGGGTAGTGATATGGTCTCACGCGAAGCCGCGAAGAGCGCGAAGACTAGCAGAGAGTTGCTATTACTCCCCTTCGCGACTTTCGCGGCTTCTCGTGATCCAACGGGATATGGAGAGATCCGGGGGGGGAGCGGGCAGCATGAAACAAGTCGTTGGTAATCGCACGACGTTAGACCTGGACACCGACTTCGGCAATGAAAGTCTCCATGATGTCGTTGTTCTCGAACGCATCGTTCCTGAAGGTTTCTATGTGAAACCGTATGGCGGATTTCACTTCGGCAAGTGCCTCTTCGTAGGTATCCCCCTCTGCAACGACGACTCCTTTTAGCCCCAGGGGGTAGGCGACATAGCCGTCGGGGTGTTTCTCGACGATGATCTTTAAGGTCCTCATGAGGCTCATCTCTTCCTGTATTCAATCAGCGTAAGAGCGATCTGTGTGGTATTCGACCTGTTTGACGATATACTTTAACAAACGATCGACCGCGCTACCCGGATCAATTCGTCGCGGTCAAGCGACCCACGCACCTGATACGTAGCGTTTTCGGTCGCCGTCCAGACGATCAGCCGTTCCTCTTCGGTTTCGTAAATCCGCCCCCCATACCCATTGATGTCAACGGGTTTCGGTCCTCTGTTAACGATCTGATCTTTTGCATAGGGGCTATACCCGTATCTGCTCCAGGTGATTTCGAGCAGCGTCATGTCGGTAGTTGACGCACTCTGCATTGTGTCGTTGCGTGCGTACCACAGGGTCTCGCCGCTCGTCGTGTAGTGGCCGTAAGTCTCGTTCCAGACAGTGGCTATCAGGAGGCCGTAGAGGGTATACTCCTCGGGGATGTATGATGGCGGGGAGAAACTCGTATATTCGGCGGGGTCCTCCCATTCCTCGATCCTGATGAAGGCTGAATCCCGGAGTGACGGTGCATTATCGGGGGGGAGTTTGGTTATGGCGTCTATTGCGGGTGACGGTGTAACCCCTGCGGGATCGGTGGCCACAGGCTCGATGCACCCCGCGGTGAGGAGAAGAAACGGGAGCAATATGATGATATAGTGGGGCTTCACGTGATTTTTCCCTCCGTAAATTAAAAAATAGATATAATCTAAGATGAACCACTTCCACTACAGTAGGCATGTGTATAGATTATACCCGACCCGGTTGAATACGACGTGCTCACATAAGAATCGTATTGTCGATTGTAGTATGAGAATACGTCTGCCGGTCTGTCCCAGGTACTTCCCTGCCTGCACCATTCATCCATTATCGGCGATGTGCGTGCATCAAAGGAAAAGGTCGAGCCATCCCAGAGCAATAACTCCGACGATCCTACACTTCGTTTGATGAACTGACTTGGATCGCTATCGTCATCATAATAATAGTACCCCAACCATTCTTCTGTTGTCGTATCCTGGAGCCAGATCTCGTATTCCCCCTATGTGGAGCCACTACCGATCAGTACGTAGTAATTATACTCGTGAGGAAGGGATGATCCGGATACGTCGATATACGGGTCGGGACCTGGATATATCAGAGAACCTTCGTCGTAGACTACTGGATATAGTTTAATGTCCCCTCCATGAAGGGCATCTTCGTACTCGATAACAATTTCAATTGTGTCAAGGGGCTCTCCTGATGCATCGAAACGGTTTAAATTTATTTCTCTCTCCTGAAAAATCGTGTATCTCTCTCCGGAATTTGAGTAGTAGTATGGCTTGATTTTTCCTGTAAGATACGTAACTTCGTTTCCTGAATCGGCCATAAACCTTACTCTGGAGAGGTACTGCTGCCCGCCACGCTCCATATCCGCTTCAAGCGAATTAATCACTGCCAGATCATTATCTGATAATTTGGATCGAGAACTGTCTGCGATATTCTCCGGGTGCGGTCTGTAGTAAGAACTGAGATTTGGGTAGTGTGTAAAGTATTCATGCAGAAGACTCAGGTCAATGCGATTAGGGTCTTCATTCAATGACCTAAACATCGTATCAGGTATTGTTAAAACCACAACGGGTTCGTCTTCAGCAATTCCCACCTGTATTAGATAGTCAGGAGATTTCTCTACAGAGCAACCAGCTTCTCCGAATGCGGAGAATGGAAGAGATAATTTGACGATCCCGGGGGATTGCAGCCCCACCTGTTTTGCAACGTATGCTTCGGATAGAATGATTGTCGTTAGTTCAGATCCTGTCATTGGCGACGCTGGCTCGACACCACTCCAATCAAAGAGAGGGGGTTGGACGTTGTCAGCCAACCGAAGCGTTTCATTATGGGATACTACCTGAGGGCCGGTAGTTGCACTCACCGCCGGCACAACGCCCACGCTCACCAGCAGCACGGCGAAGAGCGCGGAGAGTGCCCGCATTCCAATGTTTCCGTTCATTTGTTTTTCCTCCAGTAACATCCCCGGAGGCAAAAGAGGCTCAACCTTAAGTACGTGGAATGCGAACCACTCTTTCGCCTTCGGGCAGTGGGGGGGTTCACCCGGTCTCGGACGGATGGGGTGAGCCTCCGCCGTTTTACGAACGCGTTTTGGGCATCCGCACAAGGAGATAGACCCGGATCTATATAGCATTTCTCTCACAATCATCTACACGTCCGGGGGCTGTTTGCAGAAGTGGGGTGATCGATCCCATCCTGAGGGACGCGGATACAGGAGAGAAGCCGTTCTCGTGGCGAGGGAGATCGTGTGGTCCACGTTGTGGAGACCGCGCAATGGGTTAGGAGTGAAAGTTCGAAAAGCCGCCAGGCCCGCTGTGCGACTTCCCCGCAGGGTGCGATGGTTCGTAGAACCGGAGCTTAAGAAACCCGAAGGGTTTCGGGGAAGGAGTCGGAGCACCGAAGGTGCGGCTTGCGACGGTTTGTGAGTGCGACGAACAACGCCCAGAGCATGAGCACCGCCAGGTGCGCAGCCCGATGGAAAGCCGTACCCCGGAGTATCCCTGATTGAGGTCATCTGGAACAAACGGATGGGGTTTCAACAAAGCCCTACAAAGGGTCTATCCGTCGTTCCGGTCCTATCCCCGCCTCCGGTACAGGGCGAAACTCAGCCCGACGCCAAGAGCCGCGAAGACCGCCCCGAACCCCGGCGTCGTCGTCCGGAGCGACTGCCCGGGCGCCAGGTCTGAAGGGACCTGCACGATCTCCGTCTCTCGACCGGCCCGGACGGTAACCTCCCAGACAATCCGGTCGCCGCCGTAGACCTTCAGCACGACATTCTCGACGCGGGCGTCCGGAGACCGTCCGGAGAGGGCCTGCGCCTCCGCTTCGGCTCTCCCGACCGTGAGGTTCTCCTCCGAGACGTAGGTGGTGGAGACAATCTCTCCTCCAGAGAGGAGGACGATGTACTCTGTGAACACGCCGGTATCGTTGATGAAATAGACCTGCGCCCGCGAAGGCCTGGCCGTAACCACCTCATAGCGGTTCGGGGATTGGTATTCAATGTACGACCGCAGTTCTGCATCGTTGCTGAGCGCCGGGTACTTCGCAAAGATCTCCGGGAACCGGAGCTCCGCGGCCAGGGGCATCGCTTCGTCGCAGCCGATGATCCAGATCTGCTCGATGGACTGTTCGCCGCCGTGCTCGTCGGCTCTAATCTTGTTTAAATAGACAAGCTGTTCTTCGCAGGCGTTCGCCGGCACGATGTACACGTACTCATGCGTGTGGTTGTACGTGCTCTCATGCCACCGGATCTCCCCGTGTTCGGCGATGAATGCAGTGATCGTCTCGTTGGTCTTCGCGTTCGGGTGGACCCCAAACAGGATGCCCGTCTGGTTCCCCTGTCCGGGGAGGGGTGTCACTACCGCACCTGCAGGGATGCTGCAGACGATCATCGCAACGGCAAGACCGAGCGCCAGAAGGACAATACCGTTCGACATAAAAATGGGTTAGTTGTACCTCGGAACCTCTCCGAGGAGAATCTGCGTTCTGAAGTCTTCATACCTGAGAATGCCGTCGCCGGTCGGGTCGTTGGGGTCCTGCGTGTAATAGGAGTCATCGGCGTCACCGTAGACGGTGATGTTGATGTGAGTGTTTCCCGCCGTCCTGTAAACCTGGGGATTGTCAAATACATTCCATGTCGGATCCGAGTGTATCCAGGCATTTCCGTTCCACGATTCTGCAATAGCATGCCCTGTTATGTTACCGGAAGGCAGCTCCATGGTGAACGACAGGAACCGCGTCGGGATTCCCAGTGCGCGGGTGAAGGCGGTATACAGGGTCCCATACTCATCGCAGACCCCCTGGTATTTTCCATTTATGGGAGATGGATGATCCAGGGTATACAGATCGGAAAATATATACTCAACGTACGTTGTTTCGTTGTTATACTCCATTATATCATGAACCCGTTGCATTACCTCATAGGCAGACTGATATGGCTCTGTCGTCCCATCAGCCGCCTGCGCCGCTTCGAGTAGCACTCTATATCCCTCACTGAACGGGAAATGATATAGATCACTTGTCTCGAGGTTTTCTCCGCCGTCAGGATCGAGGAGATGCGACGCATCGTTGTTATACTTCTCTACGGCATCGATCGGCATTCTTGCCATCCATGACGTAAGGCCGGTCGGATCAACTCTGATCTCGACCGCCATCGGTTTTACTCCGATGGAGCTATGCTGTGGGAGAACCTCGAATGGAACCGTCACAGTGAGGTCTGCCCCCGCTGCAAGATCTGAGAAGGGTACGCCACACCCATACCCATCCTCAAGCGACCAGAGGATGACCATCCCGCTCGCTGCAGAAGAAGCATAGTTATGGATCGTGATTTCGTGGTAGACAAATGTGTCCTGTGTCCAGTACCAGGAGATAGTTCCCTGGGTCATTCTCACGTCCGGCATTAAATCCCTGGTGCCGAGGTCGCTGCTCTCGGTTTGCAGCGTCAATGATACTTTACCGGGAGAGGTTGGAACTATGTCTGCATCGATTACCTGGAATTCTGATTCTCTCTTCGGATCCAGAATGATTACTCCGGGGTGCTGCCGTGCGATCTCCTCAGTGATCGGAACCCTCTGCGGGGTTTCAATGACCGGAGTATACTTCGACATATCCCTTGGCTCAACCCACTGGTCGAATGTATCGAGCCAGCCCCTTGATTCAGTCTCTGCACTCACCGCCGGCACCATCGTTCCGCTCACCAGCAATGCAGCAAGGAGCATGGAAAGTGCCCGCATTCCAATCTTTTCGTTCATTTGTTTTTCCTCCTGTAACATTCCCGGAGGCAAAAGAGGCGTAATTTTAAGTACGTGGAATGCGAACCACTCTCTTGCCTTCGGGCAGTGGGGGGTTCACCCGGTCTTGGACGGATGGGATGAGCCTCCGCGGTTTTGCGAATACGTTCTGGGCATCCGCATAAGGGAATAGACCTGGGTCTATATAGCATTTCTCTCACAATCATCTACACGTCCGGGGGCTGTTCGTGAAAGTGAGCCGGCGGATCCCCCCTGGGGCGGAGAGTAGAGGAGACGGACGTTTCTCACGGTGAGGCAGGCTATGCGGGTTATGATAGTCTTCGGCAGACGATCCGAATCGCCGGAAGCGGTTCATCAACATCTGCCCGGAAGCCTATGGCCTGCCGCCCGCGATGTGCCGTCCGGGTTATCTGCGGCTGGCCGCCGGACCCGTTCTTCCCACACGGACAATCGCCGTTGCGTATTGATTATATTATACAATCATTTGAACACATTTAGTAATCAATCGATTACTTTTTATAATCAACTGGCGACACTCTTCCTGCATGCTTGAGGCTCTCATATCCTCGGAGACGAGAGTGAAGGTACTCACCCTGTTCCTCCTGAATCCCGAAAAGGAGTATTACATCCGCCAGGTCGAGCGGCTGGTCGGGAAGAACTACGCTCTTGTCCGGAAGGAACTCGCGCACCTCGAAACATTCGGCCTGCTGAGATCGGAGACAAAGGGGAACCAGACATACTACTCTGTCGACCGGGATTTTTTCCTCTACCCTGAGTTGCAGAGACTGGTTCTTAAGACGGAGGGAGTCGCTCAGGTTCTCAGAGAGCGACTTAACGAACTCGGCGATCTCGAGTGTATATTCATCTACGGTTCATTTGCCTCCGGAACGGCAGGTGCAACGAGCGACATCGATCTCTTCATCGTCGGGGAGGTCGATGAGGATCGACTGATTCCCCTGATAAATGAGAGTGAGAGGACTCTTCAGCGGGAAATTAACTATACGCTGGTGAAGAAAGAAGAATTACGGGAACGCATCGACAGGGCCGATCCGTTCGTCACCAATGTTCTGAACAGGCCAAAAGTTATGATCCTGGGTGAGGGTTGCTATGGTGAAACGCCTGGAGATGGAAGGGAAGATTGAGAGGATACCCATCGATCCGAACACGGTCAGGGAAGCGATCAATATCGCGGAACGGGATCTCCGTGCCGCCGAGATGAACCTTGAGATCAGCAACGAATAGGCGTATAACATCTCCTACAACGCTGCTCTCTCGGCAGGAAGGGCACTGATCTTCTCCAGGGGCTATCGGCCGAAGGGTGGTGAAGGGCACGTTTCCGTGAAGGAGTTCCTGAAGTTCTACCTCACCCCGGATGAGGTTGCCGCCTTTGACCGGATGCGGAGGAAACGGCATACGGTCACGTATGATCTCAGTTCTGTCGCCACCCATACCGATGCAGAAGGCGCCCTTGCCACAGCAAAAGCCCTGGTGAACACGATAAAGAAGATCCTTACGGAAGACGGGTTTATTCTCTAACTTCGGGATCGTGGGTCGAGGAGACTCCTGATCTCACCCGGAGCTGGCTGCCCGAAAAAAATTCAATTGATCCCGACCGGCAGCAGTCCCTCACCCGATCAGCTTCACCAGCCCGTGCCGGGGTTCGAGCAGTTCCCCGCCCCGTTTCAGCTGCTCGATGGTGTGCTCGATCTTGTCGCGGGAGAAGCCCTGCTGCACCAGGATATCGACGACCTCGTCGACCCTCGCCTGCCCGCCGGAGTCGCCCGAGACGTTCCTGATCGCCTCCTTCACCGACCGGATGATGTCACGCTGCGACTTCGTGACCCCGGTCACGAGTTTGTCGATATCGAAACTCCCCGTCTCGGCATCGTAGGCGACCTGCCGGAGACACGCGTCCACGATCTTCAGGATCCGGTCGGTGTCTTCCGTATCGACGGTGCTCGAGAGCCGCATCCGGGCACTTGCCTCCGCAAGCCGGACGAGCGCCTCGAGCTGCCGGGCGGTGACCGGGACGGGCTTGTTCCCGCTCGCGAGGTTCCGCAGACGCATGTAGTAGGCGATCAGCGCCTCCTGCGCCCCGTCGGAGAGGATGGGGAAGCAGGTCCGCTTCGCGTAGGCGATGTACTTCCGCAGGAGCGTCGGGTCGATGTCGGGGATGACCGGCGCAAGCTCCCGCTCGATGTAGTCCTCGTCGACGTCGGGCAGGGGCTCGTAGGCGTGCTGCTTGATCAGCTCGCCCACGCTGTGGGTTTTGATGATGTGCCGGGCGATCGCTCCGTCGCGCTCGACCTCGGGCTGGTCGGTCATCACGAAGATGAGGTCGAACCGGGAGAGGAGCGAGGGCGGCATATTGATCTGCTCGCCGATCGGGACGAACTGGTCGAACCTCCCCAGTTTCGGGTTTGCCGCGCCCAGGAGCGCGCACCGGGACTTCAGGGTCGCGGTGATGCCGGCCTTTGCGACCGAGATCGAGTTGCCGCACCAGACCGGGATGCCGTTCCGCCGGACGTAGAGGATGTGGTTTTGGACCTCAAGGCAGTAGATCGTGCCCTTATACGGCCGCGTCTCGATATGCCGCTGTCCGTTTGTGTTGACGTTCGGCTCGTTCTGGCCGTCGCGGATGAAGGTCACCTGGAAGATATCGTGGGTCACGGTCGAGGTCCCGCCCCGCGGGTTCGGTACGACGGTTCCGGCCTCCCGCATGCGATAGACGTTCCCGGACCATCCCTTCTTCAGCAGGAGCTCGGTGACGTCGTCGGCAAGCCTCTTCGAGGAGGTGGTGTATATCGAGACTCCGGTCGTCCTGTTGGCGTAGCCGTCCCCGAGCATGAGCGCGTCGAGGAGTATCCCGATCTGCTCCGGGGGGAGGCGCTTGGCATACCCGGGAACGTACTTCTCGTGGCATTTCCCGAACGGCGCGAGGTGCTCTGCAAGCTGCTTGGCGTTGATCGCGAAGTTCTTGCCGTCGTAGGAGAAGCGGAACGGCAGCCGTCCGAGGCACCGCCGGATTGTTTCAGCAGACTCAGGGTTCGTCTGCGATACGATCACGCGGTAGGGGACGCCTGTCCGGTAGTGCCGCTGGACCGACCCTTCTGAGAGGAAGTAACCCAGGAACTCAAGCCAGTCGTCCATCCCGATGCGGATGGGTTCGGTAAGTTTTCCTTCGGCGTTCTGGTTCGCGAACTTGACGACGGGCGGGATCTCGTAGGTCTCCTGCCGCTCCCCTGCCCACACGGCGTTCTTTTTGAACCGCATCCGCTTGTGGAGCGGGACCTCGTCCATGCGGACGAGCCGGAACCCCTCCCACTCGTCGGCGCGCCGGTTCAGGTTGACGTACAGCCGGTGATTCGGCGTGACCGCGAGGTCCACCTGCCGCGATTTGACGTAGTACAGCTCCCCGTCGTACTCCAAGGTCACGAAACCGGACGGGGATGCGTAATCGAGCCTGCCGTCGGGAGAAAGCGTCGCGACGCGGTCCTCAGGGACTACGTCCCGGAACAGTTTCCATCCGCTCTCCGTGAGGACCTCGGTCTCGTCGTCGTAGCACTGCTGTTCCATCGCCTCGTGCAGCGCGCTCCGGTCCTCTTTCTGCATCTTGTCCATCTCGTCGACGGCGGCGATCCCCATATCCGCGAGGACCAGCGCACCGGCCTCGAGCGTCCAGCGCCCGTCGCCGAACTCGTCCTTGACCGCCGTCGCCGTCAGCCCGGCGGACGTCGACGACTTGCCGCTCGTATAGATCCCGCGGGGCGAGAGTTTCACGACGTAGCGCAGGATCTGGCTCTTCGCGATACCCGGGTCGCCGACCAGGAGGACGTGAACGTCGCCGCGGAGGCGGGAGCCGTCCGGCATGTCCTTCGCGATACCGCCGAAGAGCTGGAGCGCGATCGCCTCCTTCACGTCGTCGGTGCCGTAGATCGTCGGCGCGATCGACCGGGCGATCTTCTTGTAGATCACGGGGTCGCGGGCGAGCGCCATGATCTTCGCCTCGTCCTCCTCGGTGATCGAGACCTCCTCGAACTCCTTCTCGGCGACCTCGATGGAGTTGCACTCGAGATAGATGTCGAAGAGCGTGCTCTTCTGGCCGTAGTTGACCCTCTGCACCGACCGCAGGATGCCGTTCACCACCACGCGGTCGCCCGGCGCTACCATCCCGGTGAGGTCGTCGGTGACGTCGATATCGAGCGTCTGGGGCTGTTCGCCGCCCCGGAGGCCTTCGGGCGACTCCTGGATCCGGAGTTTCTGGGCGTCGACGAACCGGCACCGGTTCATGACAAGGTCGAGACGGGTCTTGCGCTCGCAGTTCGGGCAGAAGTCGGGCTCGTCGAACCGCCCGTAGCCCTGGGGGACCGGATCGGTGTTCTTGTTGCAGGAACGGCACCGGAAGACCGCGCTCACGATCCGGGGACGCACTTCGGTCGTTTTTCTGAGGATCCCCTCGATGCTGACGAAGGTGTTGATCTGGTCGGCCCTGATATCCCGGACGTCGGTCTTCTGCGGCAGGTTCGTGAACCGGATGTTGAGTTGGTCCGGGTCCTGGCCTTCTTTGAGTTTAAGGAGTTTGTTCTGGACGATCGCGTCCCGGATATCCCCGAGGACCTTCCCCGGGCTCCGCAGGAGCTCGAACGCGAGTTTGTTGTTGAGGATCTTCCGGTAATCGATGACGAGCGACCGGTTGTGGGGGTACTCGCGGGAGAGTTCGGCGAGCTCCCGCTTGTACTGCTTCTTCAGAAACTTCGTCCACTCACCGACGTTGTCGGTGACTTCGACGGTTATCTCTTCGGTCACGGCAGAATCCTCATCGGTGCTGCTCTGCGGCGAGGACGAACCGGGCGATCAGCGCCTCCATCTGGATATCGCTGCTTGCTCCTTCCGAAAGGCGGAAATCGGTCTCGCCGAGGGCGTCGATCAGTCTCACTTTGAGCGTCCGGTCGATGTCGCGCCGGACCAGTGTGCGGTAACACTGGTTGATCAGTTCGTTCGGGGCGATGCCCCTGCCGCGGGTCAGATCGGAGAGCGCCCGCTCTGCCTCGTCGAACCTCCCTGCCATCGAAAGGTCCAGGAGCTCGTCGATCTCTTCCGGGCGGGCCGTCGCGGTGATCTCGTAGACCGTCTCCTCGTCGATGTCGGGCCGGAGGATGGCGGCGCCCTGCAGGGCGTTGATGGCCTTCCTCATATCCCCGGAGGCGACGTAGACGATGGCGTCGAGCGCCCCCTCCGTGACGGTGAGGCCCTCGGCTGCGGCAATCCTCCTGACCTCTTCAGTGACCGCCTCCGCATCAAGCGGCCTGAACCGGTAGATGGCGCACCGGCTCTGGATGGGGTCGATGATCTTCGATGAGTAGTTGCACGAGAGAATGAACCGGCAGGTCCGGGCGTAGGTCTCCATTGTCCTCCGCAGAGCCGCCTGCGCGTCCGTGGTGAGCGCGTCCGCTTCGTCGAGGAAGAGGATCTTGAACGTCGCCCCGGCAAGCGGCGACGTCCGGGCGAACTCCTTGATCTGGTTCCTGACGACGTCGATGCCGCGCTCGTCGGAGGCGTTCATCTCCCGGAAGTTCGTCTGCCAGGAGTCGCCGAAGAACTCCCGCGCCAGCGCCACGGCGGCGGTCGTCTTCCCGATCCCCGCGCTGCCCGTGAAGAGGAGGTGCGGCAGGCTGCCGGTCTTCACGTAGGACTGGAGGCGCACCACGATATCCTTCTGTCCGACCATCTCGTCGAGTCTTCTGGGCCGATACTTCTCTATCCAGATGGTGTGGTTGCCTTCCATTTGCATAGGTGTTGGTGCTCGTGCATCGTAAAAGCATCGTCATTCCTTCCGGTGATCCTTTTTAGAGGGTTGAGGGCGAACAGGTAGGTACGGAATCGTCACGGAAATACCGGGAGTTCGCGTGGAGATCCGGCCGGTTCTCCTGCGCCGGTATAACAGCACCCTTCCTGAAACGGACGGATTCATGGAACCTGCAGAACGGGTATTTGCGCGGGACTTCTCCGCCGCGCGGCAGACGGCGGATTCAGGCGACGGCCGGGACGGCTCGTACGTAGTGACGCCCACCGGCGCCTGGTGCCGCCGCCTCTTCATCGTCGGCGCCCTTACCGAGCGCAGGGGGAGCGGTGAAATCGTGCAGGCCCGGATCGCCGACCCCACCGGCACATTCCGGGTCTCGGCGGACTGGCAGAGCCCGGACGCGGTCGAGACGCTCGGCTGCATCGAACCGCCCGCGTTCGTCGCCGTCACCGGCCGGGCGGCGCTCACCGGAACCGGTGAGAGAGCACACGCAACGGTGGACGCCGAAGCGATCAACGTGGTGGACCGCACCGTCCGCGACATCTGGGTGCTCTCAACCGCCGGCGCGACGCTCGATCGGCTCGAAGCGCTCCGGGACGGCGATGGCGAACGGGCCGCGGCCGCCGTCCGGCTCTACGGGACCACGGCCGAGGATATCCGCGAGATGGCCGCGATGGTGCGCACAGCGCTTGCAAGCGTCCGCTCCGATCTCGCCGTCGGCGAGATCGCGCCCGTCGTCGGCCGCGACCTCCTCTTCGCCGCGATCGAGGAGGGGGGCGGCGCCCGGGGCATCGGGTTCGACGACGCCGTCGCTGCCGGGGTGCGGTCGGGCCTCTCCGCCCGGGAAGCGCGCACTGCGCTCGAAGAGCTCCTCGCCGCAGGGGAATGTTACCAGCCTGCATCGGGCATGATTAAACTGATCTGACACGATAATGCGCCTTCATTTTATCGAGAACGGCCCGGCCCTCCTGGTCGAGCAGGACCGGCGGGTGCTGGTCGTCGCCGACCTGCACATGGGCATCGAATCTGGCCTCGAACGTCACGGCGTCCACATCACGAGCCGGAGCGCCGCCCGGGCCGACCGGGTGATCGCCTGCATCGAGGAGGCACAGCCCGACCTCCTCCTCCTCCTCGGGGACGTCAAGCACAACGTCCCGGTGACAAGCAGGCAGGAGTACCGGGAGCTCCCGGGCGTCCTCCGGTCGTTCCGGGACCGCGTGCCGATCGCCGTCGCCCCGGGCAACCACGACGGCGGCATCGGCCGGTTCCTTGAGGCCGGCGAACTCCTTCCCCCCGAGGGCACGCTCATCGACGGCGTCGGCTACCTCCACGGCCACACCCACCCCGCCCCCGAACTCCCCGGCCACCTCGTCGTCCTCGGCCACCACCACCCGGTCGTCTCGCTCGTGGATACCGTAGGGTGCGCCGCCCGCGCCCGGCCGGCCTACCTCTACTCGGGGTTCGAAAGGCCGTCGGGGGACCGCACCCGGCTCCTCTTCGTCCCGGCCTTCAACGAGTTCGCGGGAGGGATCGATGTCGGGCGGCTGCGGGAGAGCGGGCTCGGTCCTCTCTCCCGATGTATAGATGAGAAGAACGCGGAGGTGTATCTGGCAGATGGCACGTACGTCGGCTCCCCGGCCACGCTCTGCCCCGCAGGCGACCGCTGACCTCCTCGACCCGAGGGTGCGGGAGGTCGTCCGGAGGCGCGGGTTTACCGGGCTCTCGGAGGCCCAGGAGCAGGCCATCCCGCGGCTTCTTTCGGGGGAGAACCTGATCCTGGTGGCCCCGACCGGCACGGGAAAGACCGAGAGCGCGATGCTCCCGGTCTTCGACCGGCTCCTCGAGACCGCCGGTGCGGGGTTCAAGGCGCTCTACATCACCCCGCTCCGGTCCTTAAACCGGGATATCCTCGCGCGGATGGAGTGGTGGTGCCGGGAGCTCGGCCTCTCGGTCGGCGTCCGGCACGGGGACACGCCGCAGAACGAACGGCGGAAACAGGCGCTGAACGCGCCCGATCTGCTCATCACCACTCCGGAGTCCCTGCAGGCGCTCTTCATGGGCAAGCGCCTCCGGGAACACCTGAAGAACGTAAAATACGTTGTTATCGACGAGATCCACGAGCTCGCCGACAGCAAGCGGGGAGCCCAGCTCGCGGTGGCGCTCGAGCGCCTGGCAGCCTACGCGGGGGGGTTCCAGCGGATCGGCCTCTCGGCGACCGTCGGGAACCCGGACGATATCGGCCGGTTCCTCTGCGGGACCCGTCCGTTCTCGCTCGTCGAGGTGCCGGTGGCGAGCCACCTTGAGATCGGCGTCCGGTTTGCCGGGGAAGACTTCGCCGCCCAGGCACGGGCCGTCGGGGACTGCCTTGATCTGCCCGGCTCCACCCTCGTCTTCGTCAACACCCGGGTGACCGCCGAAGCCCTCGGCCACCAGCTCTATCCCCGCGGGGACGTCGAGGTCCACCACGGTTCGCTCTCGAGGGACGTCAGGGTCGATGCCGAGGAGCGGTTCCGGAAGGGCGAGGTCCGGACGCTCATCGCCACGTCGTCGATGGAACTCGGGATCGATATCGGGCACATCGAGCACGTCGTCCAGTTCGGCTCCCCCCGGCAGGTCTCGCGCCTGGTGCAGCGGGTCGGCCGGGCCGGCCATCACCTCGACGCCGTCTCGCACGGCACCGTCCTTGCGACAGGGTTTGACGACCTTCTGGAATCGCTCGTGATCGCCCGCCGCGCGAAGGCCAACGAATGCGAGCGGATCGTCCCGCCTGCCGGCGCCGCCGACGTGCTCGCGAATCAGGTGGCGGCGATCGCGGTCGAGTACGCCGAGATCGAGGTCTCCCGCGTCCGGGAGATGATCGAAGGGTCGAGCGTCTTTGCCGGGTGCGGGCAACTCCTTGATTCCGTCTGCAGCCAGATGGCGGAGCACCGGCTGATCCGGCTCGACGGCTCCCGGATCGTCCGGACTGGGCGCGCCCGGCGCTATCTCGTCGAGAACCTCTCGATGATCCACGACGAGCGCAAGATGGAGATCTTCGACATCGTTTCGCGCCGCACGGTCGGGACCCTGGACGAGTCGTTCGTCCTCGGCTGGATGCACACCGGCGCGGTCTTCATCACGAAGGGCCAGCTCTGGCGGGTGCTCGATATCGAGGGCACGAGGATCACGGTCGAGCCGGCCACCCGGGCGAAGGGGGAGGTCCCGTCGTGGGAGGGCGAGCAGATCCCGGTGCCGTTCGCCGTCGCCCGGGAGGTCGGGGCGCTCCGGAGAACCCGTGCGTTCGGCCGCTACTCCGATCTCCCGGCGGCGATCCATTACGCGGAGCGGTTCATCGCGCGGATGGACGAAGGGAACTACCCGGTCCCCTCGGACCTTCTTGTCACCCTCGAGAACGCGGACGAGGGGGTTGTCTGCAACGTCTGCGGCGGGCACAAGGCGAACGAGGCGCTGGCCCGGGCACTCTCGGTCCTCCTCTCGGCCCGCTACGGGACGACCGTCGGGATCGAGGTCGGCGCCTACCGGTTCCTCCTGCGCCTGCCCGAGAACGTCCGGACGCTTGAGGTGCAGGAGACCCTTGCCGCGCTCGAGCCCGAACACCTTCCCGGGATCCTGAAACTCGCCCTGAAGCGGACGGCGCTCTTCAAGTGGAAACTGGTTCAGGTGGCCAAAAAATTCGGCGCCATCGATGCGGACGCCGACTACGAGCGGTTCAGCATCCACCGGCTCATCGACCTCTTCGACGAGACCGTCATCGCGGCCGAGGCCTACCGGGAGCTCTTCAGCAACTACATGGACGTGGACGCGGCGCAGGAGATCCTCTCTGGCCTTCGCAACGGCCGACTTGCCGTCACCACCGGGCGGTTGAGCCCGCTCGGGAGCGAGGGGCTCTCGTCGTCCCGGGACATGATCCCGCCGCCGATGGTCGACCAGGCGGTTATCGGGACGCTGATGCGCCGCCTCGAGAAGGAGGACGTCGTCCTCTTCTGCATGCACTGCCGGAAGTGGAAGAGCCGGACCGTGGTGGAGCGGGTTCCCGACCGGCCGCAGTGCCCCCTCTGCAGCGCCCGCCTCATCGCGGCGCTGAAACCCTGGGACGAGCAGCTCATCCCGGCAGTGAGGAAGAAGGACAGGTCCGAGGAGGAGCGGGCGATCGAGGTCAGGTTCCTCCGGAACGCAAACATCGTCCTCTCCAGCGGAAAGAAGGCGGTGACCGCCCTCGCGGCAAAAGGCGTCGGCCCGGAGGCGGCGTCCCGAATCCTCGCCACTCTCTCCGAAGGGGACGCATTCTACCGGGAGATCCTCAAGGCCGAGCGGAATTATGTGAAGACGCATCGGTACTGGTAAGCGACGGGCCGAAGGGCCGGAGCTCGAGAAAACGCGAAGCGTTTTCGAAGGACGACGGGCCGAAGGGCCGGAGCTTGAGCACCATCAGGTGCGAGTGGTGAGGTTCCGTAGGAACCGAGATTGAGTGCCGCAGCACGAGCGCAATCAGATCCAAGCAACAAGCCTTCTTCTGTCCTGAAGAAATCGGCGGGCTTATGCAACCCAGATTACCCGTGGCCAGGCGAACTGTTGCCACTCGAAAACGCTTCGCGTTTTCTCAGGCTCCGGTCCTGCGGCCCGTCGCCCGGACAAAAAAGAAACGGAGACTCTCCATCCCCCGGTAAAAAGAACGCAACGGAAAAAAACAGGACTACATTATAGTTTCGAGCCGCTGCTCCAGGAAATCAAGCCCCCTCTTGATGTCCTCGATGTTCTTCCCGCCGGTCAGGATAATCTTGCCGGAACTGAAGAGAAGGGCGACGATCTTCGGATCTTCGATGCGGTAGACGAGCCCCGGGAACTGCTCGGGTTCGTACTCGATGTTCTCGAGGTTAAGGGTGATGACCACCTTGTTTAAGTTGATGTACCTGCCCATGTCGTAAGAACAGACGATGTTCGTGACTGCGACCTGCGGTTCATCATAGGTATCGACACCGGCATCCTTGAGCGAATGCATGATGATCTCGAGGCCGTCATGCAGGTCCTGTTTGTTCCTGATACCGGTGAGCACCACCTTGCCCGAGGAGAATATCAGGGATGCGATCTTGGGTCTCTCGATGCGGTAGACTGCTCCGGGGAACCGCTTTGTATTCAATTCGCAGTTTTTTATTTTATCCGATACGTTTTCGAGGTCGATCGAGTCTGCAATCACCCCGGAAGCAACGATGTTCTCAATTTTCAGTGACTCGTATCCCTTCTCATCCATTGATATGAGTATTATTTTTTGAAGCATAATACTAATGGGTAATCTTTATGGCTATTCCGGATACGGAGCGCCCTTCAACTTCGTGAATGCTTTAAACCATAAACGCGCAACTTTCTATTGATCGCGTTATGGCGGATGATGAGCAAAAACCAGCGTCCTATGAAAACCTCTGCGCAAATTTCACGATAGACGTCCCTGAATACTATAACTTCGGCTTCGAGGTGATCGACGCATGGGCGAGGAAGGACCGGAACAAACTGGCGATGATCTGGGTGGACCAGAAAGGAAACGAGAAGAAATACACCTTCTTCGACCTCATGCGCCTCTCGAACCAGGCGGTCAACATCTGCCTGAAGTATGGCATCAAGAAAGGCGACCGGGTCATGCTGATGCTCCCCCGGACACCCGAGTGGTGGATCTTCACCATCGCCCTCATCAAACTCGGCGCCGTATACTGTCCCGCAACGACGATGCTGACCCCCAAAGACCTGAAGTACCGCATCCAGGCAGCTGACATCAGGATGATCATCACCATGGCCGAGCAGGCGGACAAGGTCGAGGAGGTCCGGGAAGATTGCCCCACGCTTGCCGTCCGGCTCATGATCGACGGCGTGCGGGACGGGTGGGTCAGTTATCCCGTCGAGCTCGACTACCCCGCGCCCTGCTCGCACAAACTGGTGAACCTCCCCGGCATGTGTCGGACCAAATCCACGGACCCGCTGCTGATCTTCTTCACCTCCGGCACCACCGGCGAACCGAAGATGGTGGTCCACGACCACTCCTACCCCCTCGGGCACATCGTCACCGCACAGCTGTGGCACGACCTGCGGCCGAATGACCTGCACCTGACGCTCTCCGACACCGGATGGGGGAAGAGCGCGTGGGGGAAACTCTACGGCCAGTGGATCGTCGGCGCCTGCATCTTCGTCTACGACATCCGGGGCCGGTTCCACGCCACCGAGATTCTGCCGCTGCTGGAGAAGTACGGGGTCACGACGTTCTGCTGCCCCCCGACCATCTACCGGATGCTGATCCTCGCCGACCTCGATACGTTCGACCTTGCCGATCTGCGCCACTGCTGCAGCGCCGGTGAAGCCCTCAACCCCGAGGTGATCCGGGCATGGCAGGAGGGAACCGGGAGAACGATCTACGAGGGCTACGGCCAGACCGAGACGGTGCTCTGCATCGGGACGCTTCCCGGCATGAAGCCCAAACCCGGCTCCATGGGGAAGCCCATGCCGGGCTGGCATATCGAGCTCCACGACGACGACGGAATGGTGGTCGGCGCCGGGGAGGAAGGGCGCATCGCGATCAAACTCGACCCGCGCCCCGTCGGGCTCTTCTCCGGCTATCTTGACAACGAAGAGGAGAACCGCAAGGTCTTTTCAGACGGGTACTACTATACCGGCGACAAGGCGTACATGGACGAGGACGGTTACTTCTGGTTCATCGGCCGCGACGACGACGTCATCAAGTCCTCCGGCTACCGGATCGGGCCGTTCGAGGTGGAGAGCGCCCTCATGGAGCACCCCGCCGTCCAGGAGGCAGCGGTCGTCGGATCGCCCGACGTGCTCCGCGGGCTGGTCGTCAAGGCGTTCATCGTCTTGAAGCCTGGATACCGGCCCACGGAGTCCCTGGTCAAGGATATCCAGAAGCAGGTCAAGCGGGTGACGGCACCCTACAAGTACCCCCGCGTGATTGAGTTCGTGGAGTCTCTCCCAAAGACTATCTCCGGCAAGATCAAGCGGCACGAACTCCGCGAACTGGAGATGAAACGGTTTATGGACAGCAACTCCCGGAGTTCCCCTCCCATCGGGGAGGGCGGGGAGTGATTACATTTATTTTGTTGGAGATACTAGTGTATTAGGCGCGAAGAGCGCCGTGTCACGTCAACGGCGGAGGTTCGCCGCACTTTCGTGCGAGGGTTGCCAAGCCAGGTCAAAGGCGCTGGGTTCAGGGCCCAGTCTCGTAGGAGTTCGAGCGTTCGAATCGCTCCCCTCGCATTCCCTCTTCGTTCTGCTGTTGCCGCCGGGGCGGTTCTCCGCCAGGGCGGTTCCGAAGCATTCAAAAATAGGTAGAGTTATTTGACCCTGCCGAACTCCTGGCTCACGTCTGCTGCGGACTGGAAGGTCTTGTCCTGGAACATCTCGAGAACCTGGATCACCGCATCGGGCGCGTTGTTCTTCCGTGCGTGGTTGATCAGGTCCTGCTTGCCGGCCGGGTAGTCCATACCGCCGAGATATTTCTGGAATGCGGATGCACTCAGTTCCTCAACGGAGGCCGCCTGGGCCGCAGAGGCCATTCCACCTTTAACTGAAGGTCTCTCTTCTGCCATACTTCTCACCACCATTTCAACTGCATCCCGCATGCGGGACACAAGGCCGCCCAATAGCTCTAGTTGAATAAAAATGTTGCTGTCCGTTTTGGTAAAAATACGCATAATTCGACGAGGGAACGATCCGGATCAGAGGTGGTGGCGGCTGCGCCGGGCCAGCAGGACGGCCTCTTCCCGGGAGGAGATTCCCCGGCCCGTTCACCCGGTCGACGGCGGCGGCGCATCGGCACGGTTCCGTCACGCGCGGCAGAGTGGCTGCAAACCGGACAGGGGAACCGGTAAACGGGGACGTACGTGCCGGATAATCAGAGGTGAGGTTCCCTTGAACCCCGACTCTTGAAAAACGTGGGATATTAGGATTGCTGTTCTTCCGGGAAGTGTTCAGTACCGCCGGAAGTCGCTTCTCGGTCTCGGAGGCCGGGCCTCGTCGATCTTCAAGGTGCGGCCTTCAAATACAGTGTTGTTCAGGGCTTCCTTTGCTGCCTCAGCCTCTTCGGGGCTGGACATCTCGACGAACCCGAACCCTTTGCGCTCAATGACTCTGACGTCGTTTACCGTCCCGTACTGGCTGAATAAGTCCTTCAACTGTTCTTCATTTACCGAGTAGGTGAGGTTGCCGACGTACAGCTTGCTACTTTCCATTCAAAGATCCTCTTCACTCATATACGCTCAAACCTTAATTATCCTTCGGGTGGAAAACCGGACGGCGGTTTGGGGGCAACTCCCCTGATGCGGGGACGCACCTGCTGATGGAGTTGCGCCAGGCCGGAAGCCGTTTGACACCCTGATCCAGGATCCGGGGCAGGATAACTCTTTGAACTGGAAGCTGCATCAGGAGCATGCTGCGTCGGGTATGCTACTCGCTGCCCTGCCCCGGACGTGGCAGGCACCGTCCGCCAACCGGCGTGGGGGCCGGGGAGGCAGCTCACGTTGTCCTGCTTCAGGTCCGGCAGATTGGTCCGGGCCGGTCACCGCTGCCGATACCCCGGCAGCGCCCGGAGCACCCCGCGTATTCCGGGCTCTCTTCACCGGATTGCGGTTGCGCGGGTGTTCCCCGGGACAGATACTTTAATGGTGGCTCGGATCATTAGTATAGACCTCTAGTAAATATTCAGGTGGATCGCACCACCGCCTATTACGGGGTTGATTAACTGACGAATACACGAGGAACACAGAACAACGAAAGTGAAGAGATCGTACGCGTACGATTACCGAAGAAGAGAAACCGGGAGATATTCGCCCGGGCCGACCTGATGCTCGGGGCAAACCACATCCGTGTCCGCTGCGAGGACGGCGTCACGCGCACGGGAAGGATCAAGGGCAAGATCAAAAAAAGGCTCTGGATACGCGAAGGCGACCTCCTGATCGTCGTCCCCTGGAGTTTCCAGGACGAGAAGTGCGATATCGTCTACCGCTACATCAGGCCTCAGGTAGACTGGCTCAAGAAGCACAACTATCTCAGTCAGTAATTCTCGCGTTTCTGCGCCATCGCCGGCCTCCGTACCTGAGCGGAGGTGGGCACAATCCGTGATTCACCCTCTCTGCGAATCCCGATCGATGGCATCGGCCAGGTTGGCCGCGAGATCGGTGTGCACCAGTATGAACGTTCGGCTCACCGACGCCGTCACGCTCGCCGCTATCTGCATGGTGGGCATGATGAGTCGCAGGGCATCCTGAATCGTTCCCCCTTCCCACATCTCCTGGATGCACTCGTTCGCGATCCGTTTCGTTATATCGT
Organism: Methanoculleus sp.; assembly: GCA_018433835.1. GTDB lineage: Archaea > Halobacteriota > Methanomicrobia > Methanomicrobiales > Methanoculleaceae > Methanoculleus. The sequence continues at coordinate 67,999 of JAHDQM010000001.1, read as the reverse complement.
TTCCCAGCACCACGAAGTTGCTTGCCCTGCCCCTCTGCATTACCCGCAGTCGGGAATCGGAGACCTCGGCAATTGCGTAACTGCCTGTCGTAGCGTACAGTCTCCTCCTTGCGATTGCCGCCCCCTCCGTCTCGATCACCTCGCCGATGAGCACCCCGTCCTGCTGCGAGACCTTGGCCTTATCATCCCTGACCCGGATTGTCACGCCAATCTCGTCCGCCCGCTCTGCGAGGTCGGTGTCGGAAACGATCGAGCCGCTGTAGAGTTCGTGTTCCAACTCTTCTATGCAGGAATCGTCCCCCCCAAATGCAATCTCCCGCATATCTCCCGCCATCACGGCGCCCTGTTTTCCGATGAATGCCATCACAAGAGTCATACGGTGAACCCCCAACCCCCGGCACGGAGCGGGGAGTTGCGCTCACCCCCACTCTCCCGCATCCCGTATCAATATGTTGATGCCAATCCGGATGCTGGTTACCGCCGCTTTCGCTGCCCGAAGACGGTCTCCCGGAAGCCGTTTTGGGCAGCGGCGGGGCACCTGCGTGTGAAAAAACATTCACGCTTTGCAGCGGGTGCGTGAACATCAGTCACGTGTGCATATATACCTCGATTCAGGGTCGGTATAATTATCCTGATTTATGTATATTATGTTTAAAGTTACATAAAAATGTCCTGAATCGGGTATAACCTTTTTAGAATCCTTAGATTTTAATATTTTACCCTAACATCAAGATTTAGTAAAGGATAAATTAATATATTAAAATAAGAAATTACTCTTCCATGACTGAAATCTTCCCGCAAGAAGTCGGGATACTGCAGGATGGACTCGCCATCCAGATCCCGATATTCTACAAACTCATGGCGAGCATGCTCACCGTTGCAGTCATCCCCATCTTCCTGCTGGGGATCGTCTCGGCAGGAGATACCGGGAGCGTCATCGCCGTACTCGGTCTGCAGAACAGCATCATCGTCATGACCCTGCTCACGCTCTCCGTGATCCTGATGTGGAGTTTCTGTCTCGCCAAGAGCATCACGACCCCCATTGAGCAGCTGTCGAAGGTTGCGACCAGCGTAAGCCAGGGCGACCTCGCGGACACCGAGATCACGGTGACGAGCAACGATGAGATCGGCGAACTCGCAGTCGCGTTCAACCGCCTGATTAACTCCTACAGGATCCTCGATACCCTTGCAAAGGACGACGCCGAGTAGGAGCCGCGGCCGGGAAGGACGCTTGCTTTCGACACAAACGACGCGATCAGGCAGGAATCCGGATGATGGATAAGTTACCAGAGGGAACGGCTATCGGAGAGATGCAGGCACCGCTCCGGTGGATTTTCTCCCATACGGCCCGCTTTATTGGGGCGGTGCGGATCACGATGCAGGACGGAGAGGGGTTTGTGCTGGTGCATAAAGGGGAACCCCTCGCTGCGCAGTTCAGGCACCCGCTGAAATCCCTGAGCGGGCCGTCGGCGTTGAAGTACTTCAGCAGTCAGCCTATCCTCGACTTCGGTCTCTGGAGGTACGAGCCCGACGAGATGCGGGAGGCCCTCGCCCTGGCGGCAGAGACACAGACTCTCCTGCATCCCGACCGTGAAATCCCCGTGATCGACGCATCCGGGAAGGACGACAGGCGCAGCCTCGTGAGCGAAACCGTGGAGGGTAATAAAGAGAACTCCCACGATGCACCTCCCGAACCGGAATCCAAACTGCTCGGGGTGGTGCTGCAGCAACCGGGGGTGACCGCAGTTGCCCGTTTCGCCGATGGTCTCTGCATCTCTTCCGCCGGGGATATCGATGCCGACTATACCGTTGCCTTCGCCGAAGACCTGCTCCGGTGGTCGCTCAGCCTGCACTCGGCTGTCCCGGCAAGCGGGGCATTCGTACAGATGACACTCTTCTATCGCGGCGGAAACGTCATCGTCGCTCCTTACGGGGACGAGTATCTCTGCATCTTTACCACGCCGGAGGTGCAGTTCGGCCAGATACGGCGGATGATCAGGGAACTGCAGAGCGGGGTATGAACGTATCCTGTACAGAGCCCCTGAAGATTCTATCCAGCCATCAGACCGTATTACCTGAACGGACGATTTTCTGCCGTCGTGAACGGTAGAACAACCATTTTATAATAGTTGCTCCATTCACCGGCCGTCACGGGAGGTGACACGATGGCAGAGGCAAGGTTCAAGGTGAACCCGGCGATGGTCGAGAAGTACCTGGCCGGGATGGATTACCCGGCGAACAGGCAGGACCTGATCGACCGGGCAAGAATGAACAATGCGGACAGGGATGTCATGGATACCCTCGACAGCCTGCCCGACCAGACCTACCACTCGCCAATAGACGTCAGTAAGGCGATGGCCGGGTCGGAGTTCGCGTCAAGGCGGAGATCGTCGTCCGGTGAAGGAGCCGGCCTTGCGCCCGAGCGGGGGGAGGCACCGGGCGGCAGAACCACGGCCGTCAGTGTGGTCGAAGTGCAACGGTACCTCCGCGGCATGCACTATCCTGCGGGCATAAGCGAGGTCACCAGCCAGGCGCAGAAGAACAACGCATCCGGCGATGTGCTCGAAATCCTCGGCAGGATCCGGGACCGGGAGTTCCGTTCCGCCGCCGACCTGAGCAAGGCCCTCGGCGAGGTTATGTAGGCAGCAGGCAGGATCCAGTCCTGCGTACCGGGTGGTCGGCCCGCGCGATACCGCCCGGACGGAACGACTTTTTTCCAGGTACGGTTGTACCCCTCCCTGTATCCCGGAGACCGGTTTAAGTCGCCCACTTAACCCAATCCTGCAATCTCCGCAACAGAGGGGATGCGCGAAAGAAACCGAATAGCCATTAAAAGAACAATATTTTTATAATTGTCGCGCATGGCTGGCGTGCCAGGGGGCATGACGGAGCATGACGGAGCATGACGGAACAGGGTCGACCGGGTGAAGGGGAGAAGAAGACGAGACGCGGCCTCGCCTCCACGGACGAAGCGACCCGGAAGCGTGTCGCGAAGATCGGCGGGGTGGCGCCGCACGCGAAACGGGGGCTCCAGGCCGCTTCCCGCGAGACCCGGCGGCGGGTCGCGCGTGCCGGGGGCAGGGCCCCGCATGATGTGAGAGGGCTCCAGGCCGCAAGCACTGAAACCCGGCAGCGTGTTGCCCGGGCCGGTGGAATGTCCCCGCACGAAGAGCGGGGACTCCAGGCTGCATCCGAGGAGACCCGCCTGAGGGTCTCGCGAAGGGGCGACCGGGCTTCAGCCGGCTCGAAACGCTCCCCGTAGGCCGGGAGCCTCCCGGCGCTTCACACCTTCTCAGTGGAGATCATTCGCTCCACCCCTCCGCTTCTCCCTGCGCCTGTGGTTTCCAGGCCGGAGTCCGGGGTTTCGCCGCCGCCGTGCGGCGGGCATACTCCGCCGCCGCGCCCTTCAGGAGTAACGGGTAGTACCGGGCGACATACTCCTTCACCATCCGGCGGGACGAGAACCGGGGGCCGTTGCTCTTGATCGACTCCTTCATCATCTTCACCCAGCCGTGGGGGACGTCGTCGATGGAGCGGTTGTAGTAGAGCGGGACGACCTCCTTCTCCAGGAGGTCGTAGATCGCCGCGGCATCGACGGCATTCCTCCCGTCGCAGGCGGCAGTCTCGTCCCCGAACGCCCAGCCGTTTCTGCCGTTGTAGCCCTCGGTCCACCATCCGTCAAGGATGGAGAGGTTCAGCACCCCGTTCAGCGACGCCTTCATGCCGCTCGTGCCGCTCGCCTCCATCGGGGGCAGGGGGTTGTTTAACCAGACATCGACGCCGTGCACAAGATACTGCGCCGCCTGGTCGTTGTAGTCCTCGATGAACGCGACCCTTCCAGCGAACCCGGGATCCTGCGTGTAGCGGTAGATCTGCTGGAGCACCCGCTTCCCCTCGTTATCGGACGGGTGAGCCTTGCCGGCGAAGATGATCTGGACTGGGTACCAGGGGTTGTTTAAGATGCGTTTCAACCGCTCCAGATCCTCGAAGATGAGGTGCGCCCGCTTGTAGGTCGAGAACCGCCGGGCAAACCCGATCGTCAGGACGGAGGGGTTGAGGAACGCTCCTTCAGCCGTGGGGTTTGACGCGCCGCGGTGCGTCGCCCACTTGATCCGTTCCCGCTCCCGGACCCGGTTGAGGAGTTTCGCCTTCAGCCAGAGATGGAGTTGCCAGAGTTCGGCGTCCGGGATCTCGTCGATGAGTTCCCATAACACCGGATCGTCGTGCTCCGAGAGCCAGTCGGGAGAGGTCGGCCCGATCCACCGGTCGTAAAGCTCCTTCACCCGGGTGTTCAGCCAGGTCGGGACGTGGACGCCGTTCGTGACGTAGTCGATGGGCACCGCCGCTTCCCGGGGCCCGGCCACAGGCACTTCCACATATCGCAGGCGACGGCCCCGTTTGCGCGCGAGACGCCGTTGTGGTGCGCCGACGCACGCAGGGCGAACGCGGTCATGTTGAAGCCCGAGGCGGGGCTTTCCGGGTGGACCCCGAGCTGCAGGAACCGGAGCCGGTCGATGCCGAGCGCCTGGTAGTAGGGCGCGAAGTAGCGGTCGATGAGGTCGACGGGGAAGACGTCGTGCCCTGCAGGGACGGGCGTATGCGTGGTGAAGACGGACGTCGCCCGCACTTCTTCGAGTGCCGCCTCGAAGTCCATCCCCCGCTCGACACGCTCCCGGACCCTCTCGAGCAGCGCGAACGCCGGGTGGCCTTCGTTCAGGTGCACCGCCGCGTACTCGATGCCGAGCGCGTGGAGCACCTTCCTCCCGCCGATGCCGAGGACGATCTCCTGCCGGAGGCGCTGCTCCTGGTCACCCGCATAAAGCCGGGACGATATGCCCCGGTTCTGGGGGTCGTTGCAGGGGATATCAGTATCCAGGAGGTAGAGTGGGATCCTGCCGACCTGGACCTTCCGGACGGCGACGTAGATGGGCGGGTCGATATGCGGGACCCGGACCACCAGGTCTTCGCCGTCGGAGTCGAGCACCCGGGTGACGGGCGCCGCATCGCGATCGAGCGGTTCGGTTACGTCCTCCTGCCAGCCGTCGGGGTTGATCTGCTGGTGCAGGTAGCCCTGTGAGTACAGGAACCCGACGGCGACCATCGGGAGGCCGAGGTCGCTCGCCTCTTTTAAGTGGTCGCCGGCGAGGAACCCGAGCCCGCCCGCGTAGATGGGGAGCGAGTGGTGGAGCCCGTATTCCGCCGAGAAGTAGGCGACCGTCAGCGGGGGACGGTCGGCGTACTCTTCGGAGAACCAGGTCCCGGTGGCGCTCATGTACTTCCTGAACCGGCGCATGATGATGTCGTAGCGGTGACAGTAGGCGGGGTTCTCAGCTGCCCGGTTCAGGAACTCGGCCGGTATCTCGCGGAGCATCCGGATAGGATTGTGGACGCTTGCCTTCCATGCCTGATGGTTTAATTGCTTGAAGAGTATCCGGGCCTCCGGGTTCCAGCTCCACCAGAGGTTGTATGCCAGGTCGACGAGCCCGGAGATCCGCTCCGGGACGTGATCGAACTGATTGCGTATGGAATCATCCATGAGTCCTGTCCCCTAATTGACGGTGTACTGTCCGTGTTAATTATTATATATGTTTCTATATTCTTGCAAAATATTGAGTAAATAAAAAATAAGTGATAATATGGAGTTATTTGATGGGTGTGGATGTCCGATTGACCGATCCAGCATACGGTGTGCCGGGCGTTTGCGGGATACCCGAGAGAGGAGGGGGGAGGGGGCCGGGGGTGATGAAACCGTGCAATCATCTTCCGTTGTGGCTGTTATCGCAGGGATGTCCGGGCGATGGAGTGGAGCAGTCTTTCTGCAGAGATGGGTGAATGGGGTGATTTGGATCCATCACTGGAATGGTAGGTGTGAGATATGGAACTGTGATCGAAAAATGGGTTTCGAGTACCGTTAGATGCACCAGCCAAGAAACGATGAAAAAGTCCGACATACTGGACCGTGGGAGAATCGCCGTGACTGCCCCCGCCCCAAGGGGCTGGGAACGACTGCCGGAACGGCAGGAGTTCGAGCACCGTCAGGTGCGGAGGAGGAGGCCGGAGGCCGGGCGGGGTGGGGGTTACATGTACCTCCTTATGAGGTGGAGACAGGGGAGGGGGGAGCATCCCCCCTCCCCGTCAGCCCCACCCCCAATGGCGATATCCGGTGGGAATCCGTGTACGGGGATGTTTACTGTTATCAAATTCGGCTTTCGGGAAACCTAGCGGATTTCAGTATTGCATTGCCAGAGTGAATTCAAACGCTTCAAGCCAAAGTTCTCCCCCCTTCACCTCCTCCCGTAGATCCCCGTAACCTCGGCAAACTCCTGCATGACCTGCTCCCCCGCCTGCTCCGGCCGGAGCCGCCACTCCCAGTTCCCCTCCGTCGTGCCCGGCCGGTTCATCCGCGCCTCCTCCCCGAGGCCGAGGACGTCCTGCATCGGGATGATGACGGTATCGGCAGGGGAGAGCATCGCGAGACGTATGAGGATCCGGTGCGTCTCGTCGGCGCTCACCGATCCGCCGATGTAGCGGAACAGGAGGTTCTTCTGCTCCTCGGAGGTCTCGTGCTCGAACCACCCCCTGACCGTGTTGTTGTCGTGCGTCCCCGTGTAGGCGACGCAGTTCTTCGTGATGTTGTGGGGCGCGTGAGGGTTTCTTGCGACGTCGCCGGCGAAACCGAAGGTCAGGATCTTCATCCCCGGGAACCCGAAGTGGCCCATCATCTCGTGGACATCGGAGGTGATGTAGCCGAGGTCTTCGGCGATGATGGGGAGGCACGACCTGCTACTCGCAAGCAGGGTGAAGAGGTCCCTGCCGGGCGCATCGACCCAGCGCCCGTTCTGTGCGGTCTCTTCACCGGCAGGCACCTCCCAGAACTGCGCGAACCCCCGGAAGTGGTCGAGGCGCAGCCTGTCGACGAGAGCGAGAGTGCGGTCGATCCGACTCTCCCACCACGCGAATCCCTGCTCCCGGTGCGCATCCCAGTTGTAGACCGGGTTTCCCCAGAGCTGCCCGGTCTCGCTGAACAGATCCGGGGGGACGCCCGCGACAACGGCCGGCTTCTTCTGCTCGTTCAGTTTGAAGAGCCCCGGGTTCGCCCAGAGATCGACGCTGTCGTGGGTGAGGTAGATGGGAGTGTCCCCGATGATCTGGAGATGGCGCTCGCGGCAGTGGCTCTTGAGCACCCCCCACTGGTGGTCGAAGACGTACTGAAGGAACTTCTCCCGGAAGATCCGGTCGGCAAGTTCGGTACCGTGCTTGTGCAACGCCTCCTCGCGCCGGTCCCGGATCCCGGCCGGCCAGTCGCTCCAGACCTTCCCCGAGAACTCCTCCTTGAGGGCTACGAATATGGCGTAGTCGTTGAGCCAAGAGACGTTATCGGCCGCGAAATCCTTGTAGCGAAAGTCGGGACCGCGCTCCTTGAACCGCTCGAACGCCCGGTCGAAGATACCGTTCTTGTAGTCCAGGACCGCCCGGTAGTCGACCCGGCCCTCGGGGAAACCGGGTGGGTCCCCGATATCCTCCGGGGCGATGAAACCGTCTGCGACCATCTGTTCGGGGCTGATGAGCCAGGTATTTCCGGCAAACGCCGAGGTGCTCTGGTAGGGGGAGTTGCCGAATACCGGGCATGTCGGGTTGAGAGGGAGGATCTGCCAGAAACGCTGTCCTGCTCCGGCAAGGAGGTCCACGAACCGGTGCGCTGCCGGCCCGAGGTCGCCGATGCCGTACGCCGACGGCAGGGACGTGATGTGCAGGAGAACCCCGCTGCCCCGCCGGTTCATGCTCCGCCCCTCCTTACGCCACCTTCACGCCGAGGCATGCCGCCGCCCTCCTGAAGGCCTCCGCCCACCGTTGTGCATCCCCATCACCCCGGCCAGCATGCTCCTGCATTCCGGGATAGAGCCCGCGCATCTCGATGCAGAGGTTCTGGCTCTCCCAGAGGGAGAGCGTCAACGGAAATACCTTTGCACACCGGACGGTGCGGACAATCTCCTCGAGTGGAGCCGGGTCACCGGGCCGGGCCGCCGCCGCCCGGAGAGAGAGCGCGATCCGCCTGCTCGCCGCCTCCCCGAGGGTGGGAAGATCGGGCGCAAGGTTCCGGGCCCTCATCGTCTCCGCGAGCGCGAAAAATCGGTCCGGGTCGGGGCACCCCTCTCCGAGCATCGCAAGCAGCCGCTCGGTGCAGGCGTGCGTCAGGAGATGGACGGCGGCTCCCGGTGCAGGGATCCCGAGATCGTCGAACGCGTCGATCAGCGCCGCCGCATCGCGGTAGACCGCGCAGACTGCCTGCCCGATCTCGGGCGCGGTCCGGCGGGCGAGCGCCCACCGCTCATTGTCGGACGCGGTGTAGACCCGGGTGAAGGCCCCGGATACGGCACCTGCGGGGTCGGGACTCGCCATCCCCTCCCACGCCGCCCGGAGCGCCTCATCGCCGCCGGGCTCGCGCACCCCGAGGACGACCCGGTCCATCCCGGCGAAGAACGCGGCCGCATCGAAGAGCGCCTCTTCCCCCGTCACCCGGGACCGCACCCGGACGGTCCCGAGGATGCGGCGTTGCACCCCGGCATCCGACCGGTATCGCCAGTCTCCGCGGACGGCGTACATCCCCGATGCGACTGCAGGCGGTTCGAGGCCGAAGAGCGCATAGAGAGCGGTCCCTGCGCCGATCCGGGAAAGATCGACCGCCGCCGGCCGGGCAAGGACCTCGTAGACCTCCGCACCGGTCTCGTAATCCGGATCATTTACCGGGGCGCGGCGGAGGATATCGATGAACGCCGGCTCGAGGTCGAGCCCGAGCGTCTGCCGGGCAAGTTCCATCGCGCGGCCTGCGTGCCGCATCACCTGGACGCTCCCCGGCTCCGTGATATCGTCGAAGAACCAGCCGCAACTCGTCTGCATCAGCATTGCCTGGCGCTCCGCTTCGAGGAGCGCAAGCACCCGCCACCGATCGTCGGGAGAGAGGGCGCCGGGCGCGTGCCGGGAAATGTTCGCCGCTACGGCCTCGTCGGACCACCGGTCGAGGACGAGGCCGACGGCGTCGTCCCGTGCCTCCGCGGGGTCGCGGACGAGTGCCGCGAGCGCTTCCGCGGATCGGGGGGCGAAAGCGTCCCGGACCATGACGACCGCCTCCCGGAGCGGTCCGCGCCATGTCTGCGACCACCCGGAATGCGTCCCGCTGTGGCACCCGCACTCACCCTGCCAGCGCCCGACGCCGTGGGTGCAGCTCCAGGACGTCCTCTCGCAGACGGCGACCTCGTGCGTGGGCGGGTGGGCGGCGAGGTACTCGGCGTAGACCGTGAGACTGACGTCGCGGCGCGCCTCGAGGGTCTCGAGGCAGTATGCGAGCGCCATCTCCCCGAAGTCGCGATGATGGCCGTAGGTCTCCCCATCGGTTGCGATATGCACGAGTTCCGGGCGGTCTCTCTCCCGTGAGAACGCACCGAGCAGCCGCCCGGCGAACCGCTGCCCGTCGGAGAGGAGGTCGCCGAACGCGACGTCGCGGGCGATAGTCCCGTTGTAGAAGAAGACCGCGATGCTCCGTCCGGAGGGGAGGCGGCAGAGGTAGGGCATCGTTGTTTCGACACGGGCGCCGGAGACGTCCGTCCAGGCCTCCGCCCCGATCGGCCGCACTTTCGCGGCCTGGTGGGGGGCAAGAATCGTGAACAGGATCCCGGCCTCCGCCATCAGGTCCAGGGACTCGATATCGACCGCCGTCTCCGGGAGCCACATCCCCTCGGGCGTCCTGCCGAACCTTGCTGCAAAGTCGCGGACCCCCCAGACGACCTGGGTCCGTTTGTCCCGCCGGGTCGCAAGCGGCATGATAAGATGGTTGTAGCAGCAGGCGATCGCGGAGCCATGGCCGGCGTAGCGCTCCCGGCTCTCCCGGTCGGCTTCGACGATCGCCCCGTAGACCGCCGGACAGTGCCGCTCAAGCCAGGCAAGAAGCGTCGGGGCGGCCGTGAAGCTGATCCTCGAGTACGTGTTTATGATCCGGTCGATCATACCGTCCGAGTCGAGAATGCGTGCGGCGGTGTTCGGGCGGTAACACTCCGCGGCCACCCGTTCGTTCCAGTCGTGGTACGGCGCGGCGGATCGCTGGACCTCGACATCGCCGGGCCAGGGGTTCTCCCTGGAGGGCTGGTAGAAGTGACCGTGGATGCAGACGGCGCGGTCCACCGTCACGCCCCCTCGGGAGCGAAGATGACGGCGCCGAGCGGGGGCAGGGTGAGGGGGAGGGACCACGGCCGGCCGTGCACGGAAACCTGCTCCGCCTCCACCCCGCCGAGGTTCCCGACACCGCTCCCGCCGTACTCGACCGCATCGCTGTTGAGCACCTCCTCCCAGAACCCGCCGAACGGGACGCCGACCCGGTAGCCGTAGCGCGGCACCGGGGTGCAGTTGCAGACGACGAGGACGACGTTGTCGGCCGAGAGCCCCCGCCTCAGGTAACTGACGATGCTCTTCTCCACGTCCGAGAAGTCGACCCACTCGAACCCCGCCGGATCGGCGTCCCGCTCGTGGAGAGCGGGCTCCCGCTGGTAGAGGCGGTTTAAGTCGGTGACCCACCGGAGGATTCCCCGGTGGGGAGGATACTGCAGGAGGTCCCACTCAAGCCCGGCGTCGTGGCTCCACTCCGACCACTGCCCGAACTCTCCGCCCATGAAGAGGAGTTTCTTGCCCGGGTGCGTGAACATGTACCCGTAGAGGAGACGGAGGTTCGCCCGTTTACGCCACTCGTCACCGGGCATCTTCCCGGCAAGCGAACTCTTCTCGTGAACGACCTCGTCGTGTGAGAGGGGAAGGATGTAGCGCTCCCGGAACGCGTACCAGATGCTGAACGTCAGGAGATCGGGCCGGTACTTCCGAAAGACCGGGTCGAGCGTGAAGTAATCCAGCGTGTCGTGCATCCAGCCCATGTTCCACTTCAGGTCGAACCCGAGACCCCCGGTCGCTGTCGGGGCGGTCACCCCCGGCCAGGAGGTCGCTTCCTCGGCGATGACGAGCACGTCCGGGAAGTTCGCGTGGACCGTGTCGTTCACCTTCCGGAGGAACCCTATCGCCTCGAGATTCTCCCTCCCGCCGTAGACGTTCGGCACCCACTCCCCGGGGCTCCGCGCGTAGTCGAGATAGAGCATCGAGGAGACCGCGTCCACCCGCAGGCCGTCCGCGTGGTAGCGTTCAAGCCAGAAGATGGCGCTGCTCAGGAGGAACGATCGGACCTCGTCCCTCGCGAGGTTGAAGACGTAGCTCTTCCACTCGGGGTGGTAGCGCTGGCCGGGGAGAGCGTGCTCGTAGAGGTGCGTGCCGTCGAAGTAGGAGAGCCCGTAGCCGTCGGAGGGGAAGTGGGACGGCACCCAGTCGAGAAGGACCCCGATCCCGCGCTGGTGGAGGTGTTCGACGAGGTACATGAAGTCCTGCGGGGTGCCGTACCTGCTCGTGGGGGCGAAGTAGCCGAGTGACTGGTAGCCCCAGGAAGCGTAGAGCGGATGTTCCATGACGGGGAGGAACTCGACGTGGGTGAACCCGGCGTCAAGCAGGTAGTCGGCGAGTTCGGTCGCCAGCTCCTGGTAGTTCAGGGACCGGTTCTCCTCCTCCGGCACCTTCCGCCACGAACCGGGGTGAACCTCGTAGACGGAGATCGGGGCGTCCGGGGTGTTGTCCTCCTCCCGGGACCGCATCCACGCCCGGTCCCGCCAGGCGTAGGCGAGGTCCCAGATGACGGATGCGGTCTTCGGCGGGACCTCCCAGAAGTACGCGAACGGGTCGCCCTTCTCCACTGAGTAGTTGTTGTACCGGCTTTTGATGTGGTACTTGTAGAGCATCCCGTGGCCGATATCCGGGATAAATCCTTCCCAGATACCGGAATCGTCGCCCCGTGCCTGGAGCGGATGCCGGCCCGCCGCCCACCTGTTGAAATCCCCGATGACCGAGACTTCCGCGGCATTCGGCGCCCAGACCGCAAAGAACGTCCCCCGCGCACCATCGGCGACAGTGGGGTGCGACCCCAGCCTGTCGTGCAGGCGGGAGTGGTTCCCCTGCCGAAAGAGGTAGACGTCGTAACTGGTGATGAGGCTCCCGGTCTTCGTGATATCCGGTAACACCTGCTGCATGGTCTCATCCCCCTCGTTGGGTCTCATCGTGAACCGCCGGCGAGAAGTTTTCTATAGACGCCGAGCGTCCTCTCCGTGACGACATCCCACCTGAACTTCTCCACCACCTTCCTGCGGCCGGCCCTCCCGAGTTTCTGCATGTAGGCCGGATCGTCGATGAGGTGGCAGATCCCCCAGGCGATCGAGTCCGGCCGGACGGGAACCTTGATGCCGTCTTTGTAGTTATCGATGTTCTCGGAGAGCCCCCCGACATCGGTCGCGACGACGCAGCGCTCCGCACTCCAGGCCTCCGTGAGGACGAGCCCGAACGGTTCGTTCCGGCTCGGTACGGCGACGAGGTCGCAGGCGTTCAGAAGCCTGATGTGGTCTGCATCCGAGATGTAGCCAAGGAACTGCACGGGAAGACCGTGCGCCATCCCCTCCAGGTAGTCGCGCATATCCCCGGTGCCGGCGAAGAGGAACTGCACGTCCCAGCGTTTGGCAAGGATCTCGGGTATGGCCTGGACCAGGAGGTCGGGCCCCTTCTGGTAGGTGAGGCGCCCGACGAAGAGGACGACGGGCGCGAGTGGGTGGATGCCGTAGCGTTTCTTCACCTCGCCCGGGTCGAGCCGGATACGGTAGGCGTCGGGGTCGATCCCGTTCGGGATGACGGTGATCTTCCATTCGGGGACGTTGTAGAGCCACATAACCTCGGTCTTCGTTGAGTTCGAGACGGTCGTGACCGCTTTCGCGATGTAGCCCCCGTACCATTCCTTGCCCGATATCTCCTGGAACTCCCACCAGCCGCCGAAGTTCCCCCCGTGCCGCCCGTACTCGGTGGAGTGAAATGAGAGGACGGTGTTTCGGCCGCGGAGGGTGTGCAGCGCCTCAACGAGGTGCCAATCGTGGAAGTGGAGGATATCGAACGGCGGGGTGTCGTAAGCGCGGAAAGCGTCCACGAGCATGTTGCTCATTGTCCTGCAGTACTCGATGACGTTGCCGCCGAAAGGCAGGCAGTAGTGGTAGTGGACGTTGTTGATCAACGCATCGTCCCCCTCTCCCCGCGTGAAGAAGTGGACTTCGTGCCCCTTCCGGGCGAGGCGCTCGGCGAGATGGGTCGCCGCCGGCGCAAGGCCGCCCACCTTGAACGTGGAGTGGAGCGACTCCCAGCAGAAGAATGCTAACTTAAGCGTTTCCATTGTTTTTCGATCCTCTCCCGAATCGTCGACTGGAGCTCGTTCCTGTCGGAGACGCCCCGGATCTTTTCTGCCAGTCTCTTATCGCCGATGACCTGGTCGATCCACCGGCAAAAGTCTTCCCGCTCCACGTGGTACCGGATGACGTCGTCCGGAGCAAACTCTAGCATATTTGCAAGTTCCTGGAGGCTGTGGGCCGCGTACCCCGCCGGCCGGTCGTAGGACGAGAAGGAGAACGCCATATCGGGGGGGACGCACCGGAGCGAGAGAGCGGCTTTCGGCGACCGTGCGTTGGCTGCGGATCGCACCTCGGCGTGCGAGAGGATCCGCATAAAGGAGGCGAAGTAGTCGTAGGTAGCCTGGTGGCTGACGGCGTGGAGCGGCTTTCCGCACGAGGGCGAGCGCATGGCCATCCTGCGGATGTGCTCGGTCTCAAGAAGGCAGCGCCAGACCGCAGGGTCCGCGACCAGACCGCCGGCCTCCTCGAGCGCCTCGATGGCGGATTGCTGCAGGATGGTCCTCTGCTGTCCGGGTCCGGCTGTCTCCCCGAGATCCCCGTGCGGGGCGAGGCTGGCGGCCTCCGAGGGGCGTATGGTCTCGATCCCTTCTTCGGCGAGAGCGGACGGGAGCGCCCGCAGAAACTCGAGGATGCCCGTCTCAGGACCGATGAAGTCCCCGAAGATGCGGTAATCGAAGAAGAGCGTGATGCAGTCGCCGGGGGATGCGGAGAGCCATCCTGCGTACTGGTCGGCCATGAGCGGCCATTTGTCCCATCCCCGCCACGGAAACCGCACGGCAATGTCGTCGGAGAGATCGCAGTGGGCGACGAGGACCGGGAGGCCCCGGTAGGTGTAGATGAGGTTCGGATCCCTCTCCAGAGCAGGCCCCTCGCCCCCCTCGATGATGGCCGCCTCGATCCCGGCCCCGATAAGCGCCTCCGCGGTGGCGGGGGTGATGGGGTAGTCTGTATGCGCGAATGTGGTCGGCGCGACCGAGAAGCGCTCCTTCATCAGGCCCCGGTGCATGAGGACTTCGTCCGTGAACTCGAGCAGATCGGCAAACTGTCCGGCGACGCTGTGGTAGTAGGTCTGGGCAAGGAGTTCGGCGTTCCGGTGGGTTGCCGCACTGTGCAGGAGTTCGAGCATCTCCGGGTACCACGCATCAAGGTGCTCCACCACCGTTCCGGAGATATTAAAGGCGCACGTAAACCCCCCATCGAGAAGTTCGAGGAGGAGCTCCGTCGTCGGCCGAAAAGAGCGGTCGATGACCCCTCCAAGGTCTTCCTTCGCGCCCGGGTTAAAATAACTGTCTTTTGCGTTTCTCTTTCCCTTTACCACGTCAGGTTGAAACCCGGGATTGAGATAGCAGGGATAGTGTATATCGAATCCCAGGCAGACCTCCGGTGGATTTGAGCCCTCGCCCGTCATCAGTGGTAGGTGGGCAGTTTCCGTATATAAATGTCGTCGACCCGGCGTACCTGCCGGTCTTTCGCATTGTACAGGATCCCGATGCCATGATGATGGGTGGATATCGTCTTCGGGAACGATCGAAACAACCCCATGCCTGCCGCCGTCGCTGCCTCCTCCGGATATCATCAAATGGGAGGAGCACGTACCGCATAATGAGGAACAGCGTGAGCAGCGATGGATTTCTTGTAAGAACGATGAGGCAGGAGGAGGTTCGAGTTGCCGTCGACTGGGCGGAGCAGGAGGGGTGGAACCCGGGGATTCACGACGCAGAGGCCTTTTATGCCGCCGATCCGGAGGGGTTCTTCGTCGCGGAACTCGACGGCGAGCCGATAGGATCTGTCTCGGTCGTCAACTACGACGAGGCGTTCGCTTTCGCCGGCCTATATGTCGTGATGCCCGAATACCGGGACAGGGGCTACGGGAGCAGGCTGTGTGCCGCCGGCTGGAGCCACGCCGGGGGCAGGAACATCGGAGCCGACGGCGTCGTCGAAATGCAGGAGAAGTACCGCACGCGGTCGGGATTCACTCTGGCCTACAGAAGCATCAGGTTCGAGGGCACCGGCGGGGGCAGCGAGCCCGAAGGCACGGTCGATCTCGCCTTGGTGCCGTTTGAACGGCTTGCTGCATACGATGCCCGGCACTTCCCGGCACCGCGTCCTCGCTTCCTCGAAGCGTGGATCCGGCAGGAAGGATCCCTGGGCCGGGCCGTTCTCGCGGACGACGGCGAGATCGCGGGATACGGCGTCATCCGGAAGTGCCGCAACGGCTATAAGATCGGGCCGCTTTTTGCGGACACGCCTGGAATTGCGGAGGATATCTTTTTCGCGCTCTCTCTGCAGGCGCCGGGCGAGCCGGTCTACCTCGATACGCCGGAACCGAATGCTGCCGCCGTGGCGTTCGCCCGACGGCACGGAATGGTCCCCGTCTTTGAGACGGCACGGATCTACACGAAGGCGATCCCCGACCTGCCTCTCGGCGAGATCTTCGGCGTGACGTCGTTCGAGCTCGGGTGACGGGCTTCCCTACCCCTGACCACACCATTCTAAAGAGACCTCTCCCGATCATCCTCCGGGAAGTGGGGCCGCATGGACTACCTGGAGGAGTTTCCCGTTCTCGTCATCGACGACGAACTGCACTCGGATACCGCAGAAGGCCGGGCGTCGCGGGAGATCGTGAAAGAACTAAAACGTGAGGATTTTCCCGTCATCGAGGCGCTGACCGCCCGCGACGGAATCCACGCCTTCCTCTCGCACCCCCATGCGAGCTGCATCGTCATCGACTGGGAACTCACGCCGGAGGCCGCGGGCGGCGTGCTCACCGCGCGAGACGTCATCACCCTCATTAGGGAGAGGAACCCGAAAGTCCCGATATTCTTAAACACTGAAAAATTGGCGATCTCCGCCATACCCTTGAGCGTCGTATCCCGGATCGACGGCTACATCTGGAAACTCGAGGACACCCCCGGCTTCATCGCCGGCCACATCAAGCGGGCGGCAAAGAACTACCTCGCCGACGTCCTCCCGCCGTTCTTCCGGGGGCTGATGGACTACGTCGAGGAGTACCGCTACTCCTGGCACACGCCGGGGCACATGGGCGGTGTCGCGTTCCTCAAGAGCGCCGCCGGCCGTATATTCTACAACTTCTTCGGCGAGAACGCTCTCAGGGCCGACCTCTCGGCCTCGGTGCCGGAACTCGGGTCGCTCCTGGAGCACTCCGGCGTCGTCGGGGAGGCGGAACGGAAGGCCGCGGAGGTCTTCGGGACCGACCGGACCTACTTCGTCACCAACGGCACGTCGGCCGCGAACAAGATCGTCTGGCTTTCGACCGTCACCAGTGGCGATGTCGTTCTCGTGGACCGGAACTGCCACAAATCCGTGATGCACGCGATCGTCATGACCGGCGCCGTTCCCGTTTACCTCGTACCTGCCCGGAACGAGTACGGGATCATCGGCCCCGTCCGGAGCGGCGAGTTCCGTCCTGAAGTCATCGCAGAGAAGGTCCGGGACTGCACGCTCGTCAAGGACCCCGCATCGCAGGCGATCAGGATGGCCGCGGTCACGAACTCCACGTACGACGGGATCTGCTACAGCGCAGAGAGGATCGAGGAGAGCCTGCGGGACGTGGTCCCGTATATCCACTTCGACGAGGCATGGTCCGGCTACGCCAGATTCCACCCCCTCTATGCCGGGCGGTTCGGGATGCATGCAGCGGATACGGTCGGCCCGACGGTCTTTGCCACCCAGTCGACCCATAAGGTCCTCGCCGCCTTCTCGCAGGGCTCGATGCTCCACGTCAGGCAGGGCCGGGGACCGGTCGACCACCCGCGGTTCAACGAGGCGTTCATGATGCTCACCTCCACCTCGCCGCAGTACACCATCATAGCGTCCCTCGACGTCGCCACCAGGATGATGGCCGGGCACTCGGGGAAGTTCCTCATCGAGGAGGCGATAGAGGAGGCGATCGTCTTCCGGAAGAAGATGGTGACGGTGGCCGAAGAGATCCGGGCAGGTTCCTCCCGGGGGGAGGACTACTGGTGGTTCACCGTCTGGCAGCCCGACTGCATCATGGACCAGGAGACGGAGCGGCCACTCGGGGAGGCGGACGACCTGCTGCTCCGGGACCATGCCGGCTGCTGGCTCTTAAACCCCCACGATACGTGGCACGGCTTTGACGGTATCGAGGAGGGCTACGCCATGCTCGACCCCGTCAAGGTGACCATCCTCACCCCCGGGATCCGGCCGGGCGGGAGCATGGAGGACCGCGGGATACCGGCGGCCGTCGTCACGAAGTACCTCCGGGAGAGCGGGATCGTCGTCGAAAAGACCGGATACTACTCGTTCCTGGTCCTCTTCACGCTCGGGATCACCAGGGGCAAGTCCGGGACGCTGCTCGCCGAGCTCTTCCGGTTCAAGGCCCTCTACGACGGCAACAGCCCGCTCGAGGAGGTCTTCCCCGACCTGGTGCGCCGGCACCCCGCCCGGTATGCAGGGCGGGGGCTCGCCGACCTCTGCCGGGAGATACACGGCTACCTGCGGGACGAATCGATCGCCGGCATTCTCCGGAACGTCTACGCGACGCTGCCGGAACCGGCGATGACGCCTGCGGAGGCCTACCGCCGCCTGGTGCGCGGCGAGGTGACGGCGGTGCCCGCGAACGAGATCGAAGGGAGGACGGTCGCGGTGATGGTCGTCCCCTATCCGCCCGGGATCCCGGTCATCATGCCGGGGGAGCGGTGCGGCCCGGCCACGCGGGGGATCGTGGAGTACCTCGTCTCCCTGCAGGAGTTCGATACGCTCTTTCCGGGATTCGAGAACGAGGTGCACGGGGTGGACGTCGTGACGAGGGACAGCCAGCGGGTCTATCACGTCTACTGCATCGGGGAGTGACGGCCGGCGGTCACTTCCGCACCCTGCCGCGGGCGAGCGAGGCGAAGATGCCCGCGGTGCAGAGGGCGGCGAAGATAGAGAACGCCACCTGGAGGCTCGTCATGAAGGGCTCCTGTACCTCCGGCCCGATCTGGGTGCTGCCGATGAAGAGGGCGAACGTGACGGTAGCGATCGCGAGCGAGAACATCATCCCCGTCGTCCGCATGGTGGCGAGCATCCCCGAGGCGAGGCCGTAGAGGGACCGGTCGACCGAACTCATGACGGCGTTCGTGTTCGGGGAGGAGAAGAGGGCGAACCCGAACCCGAGGAGGCCGAGGCTCGCGATGATGTAAGTCATCGGGGTGGTTGCGGTGAGAAGCGTGAGGAGGGCGAGGCCGACGGCGGTGAGCCCCATCCCGGCCGAAGCGACGTACCGGGGCTCGACCCGGTCGGAGAGTTTCCCGGCCGGGGTGGCAAAGAGCGCCTGGATGACCGGCTGCGTGATCAGGACGAGTCCCGCGGCGCCGGGGTCGAGCCCCCGGACCACCTGGAGGTAGAGGGAGAGGAGGAACCCGACGGCAAACGTCGCGCCGTAGTTGATCAGGGCAGCGAGGTTTGAGAAGGCGAACGCCCGGTTCGACGAAAGAAGCCGGACGTTCAGCACCGGGCTTTCCGTCCGGGTCTCCCAGGCGTAGAAGACCACGGAGAGCGCTACGCCGGCGACGATTGCTGCGATGCCGGCAGGATCCGGGAGGTTCGAGAACCCGTACACCACGGCAAAGAGCATCGCGCCGTAGAAGACCGAACCGACGATGTCGAACCGCTCGCCGCACGCGTCGGCCCACTCCCCGGCAAGGTGGCGGCGGACCTGGCAGACGATGTAGATCCCGAGGGGGATGTTGGTGAGGAAGATGCTCCGCCAGGTGAGGAACTCGGTGAGGTAGCCGCCGAGCAACGGTCCGATGGAGAGGCCGACGTAGACGGCGGTGACGTTGATCCCGAGCGCCCGCCCCCGCTCCTCGGGGGGAAAGACCGACGTGATCATGGCGATGCCGGTGCCGTAGATCATGGCGCTCCCTATACCCTCGATGAACCGGAAGAGGATGAGCATGAGCCCCGACGGTGCGAGCGCGGAGAGCAGGGCCGATACGGTGAAGATAGTCACGCCGAGTGTGAAGACTCTCTTGCGCCCGTAGATATCGGCGCATCGCCCGAGCGGGACGAGAAAGATCGCAGTCGCGAGGAGGTACGAGGAGGCCACGAAACTGAGCGAGACGGCGTCGAGAGCAAACTCGGCGGCGATGGACGGGAGCGCGATGTTCACCGCCGAGCCCATGAACGGGGTGAGGAACGCGGCGAGGGTGGCGATGATGAGGACGGTTCGGCGCTCGGCGGTATCGGGGGTGGGCATGGGGGTTCCTTTCTTGGTACTTACTGGAACTGGGGCGGCCGGGGAGTAAAGGGTTGTGATACGGCGTTCGCCCTGTTTTTGCGGCCATGAGACACCTACAACCGCAACCCGAACAGCAGAGGTCAGGCGATTATTCAGACTCGCGATGACGATACGCAATCGCAGGCACGAGACACCCCCTGAAACACGAAACCCTCACGCACTCTCGTCTTTCCGAGGCGGGAGGTCTCTCCTCATTTTTGATAAACACCCCGCGGACATGGAAAGAAATCGGGCATAAAAGTAACTGTTATGGTGCTGAAGCGGTCATGTGGGTGCTCAAATCAACCATCTGAGCCGCATAAACGCCCATTCCAATTCAGCGAACTACCGATCCCGGGGAGAAGCGGAGAGAGGGGATTCCAGTTCCGATGCGTTCATGGCGACCTTGCGTAAATATTCGAGGACAACTTTCGACTCTTTCTCATCGAAATCCTTGACGAGGAATTCGTTTATTTCATAGCCGATGCGTTCCATCTCGGGCCGGAGTTTCCTGCTTTTTTCCGTCAGGTACAGTCGTTTTACCCGCTTGTCCGCCGGATCGGTCCGGCGCCTGATGAGATCTTCTTCCTCAAGTTTCACAACAGATTTTGCAATCATGGTTTTGTCAAAACCCCGCGACAATGCGAGGCTGTCCTGACTTCGTCCCTCCTCGTCGTAGAGGGACATGAGGATCGCAAAATGCCCCCATCCGATATTATACGGCGCAAGATCTTTCGCAAATCGTTTCTGAATCGCCCGGTAGGTATACGAAATCAACGCCGCCGGGACTTTTATCTCCTGAATCCATTGGGTGACCGGATTATCTCTGGTTGGGCTCACCATCTTCAGACCTTCTAATTAGTTGCATTGTCATCTATTTATACAAGATTGAATCGACATTGTTGAACGATCAACAATCGGAGTCCTGTTATTGCAGGCGCAACAGGGCTGTCGATACTTACTATTTTCACACTGCTCTTCGGCAGATTTTTCTGCGGTATGTCTGCCCTGCGGGATGCTTACAGGAGATCGCTTATTACGCCCCGGTCAAGAAAAGCCATCCCTGAAAAAAGGGATTATTTTTCCAGTGCCGTAGTTCCCGGCCGGGGCGGGGGGACCGGCTGGCGTTTTCCTCGTTTGAGGGACGCTATTATTCCGAAAAGGCAGAGGATCGTGAAGAGGACGAATGCGTACTGCAGGCTGCGGATGAACTGCGGATAATACTCCGGTGTTATCTCCACCCTGCCGATAGTGAAGGAGAACAGCATCATCACAACACCCATCGAGAGCAGCTGGCCAACGAGGCGCACGGTCCCGTTCATGCCCGACGCAACACCGTAGTAGCGTTTTTCCACCGAACTCATGATCGCATTGGTGTTCGGAGAGGAGAACAGGCTCAGGCCCGTACCCAGCACCGCCAGGCAGACAACCAGGTACCACAGGGGGATCAATTCCGTCAGGAAAGAAAGCAGGAAAAGACCAAAGGCAGTACATGCCATTCCTGTCGATGCCACGATCTGCGGATCGATCCGGTCCGACAGCCGGCCGGCAATGGGTGAGAGCACTACCATTACCACGGGCTGGACGATGAGTATCAGCCCGGCATATTCCGGGGAGAACCCTTTCGTGAACTGGAGATCGAGGCTCAGGAGAAAGGTCACGGCGTACGTTGCGCTGTAATTGATGAGTGCGGCAAGGTTTGAGAACGCAAAGACCCGGTTCTTTGTCAGGAGTTGCATGTCGAGAACCGGCATGGGAATCCTCATCTCGTACAGGGCAAAGATAATCCCGATAACGATGCCGGCCGCAATCAGTACAATGCCCGTCGCATCCGGAACGATGGAAAGGCCGTACATCACTGCAATCAGGGCGCAGGCATAGATGACCGAGCCGATAAGATCGAAACGCTCGCCCGCGCATTCCGCCCATTCGCCCTCGAATTTCCAGAGGATGAGAATACAGGCGACGATCCCGATGGGAACGTTGATGAAAAAGATGCTCCGCCAGCCGAGATACTCGGTCAGCAGGCCTCCTAAGAACGGCCCGATCGTGAGGCCGAGGTACACGGCAGTGGTGTATATCCCCAGCGCTTTTCCCCGCTCGCCCGGGGGGAAGACCGATGTCAGGATGGCAACGCTTGTTCCGAAGATCATGGCGCCGCCGAATCCCTGGAGGATCCTGACCGCGATGAGCAGGTTCGTTGTCGGCACCATCGTCATCACAAAGGACGAGAGGGTGAAGACCGCTATGCCGTACAGGAGGATCCGTTTTCTTCCGTAAATGTCGGCAATCTTCCCGAACGGTACCAGAAAAAGAGCAGCTGCAAGGAGGTAGGCGGTCGCGATCCAGGAGAGCGAGATCGCATCCATGTGGAATTCCGTGCCCATCGCCGGCAGCGCAATGTTGACTGCCGAGCCGTCGAACGGGGTGAGAAAACCGGCGAGTACAGCGATCAGGAGCACAATACGCCTGCCGGCCCGGGTTACGGCAACATCCGGCGTATGGCAGATCGCGGGAACATTTGCGGTTGTTTCAGATATGGGATCCGGATTCTGCATAATTTCTCCATGAAAAAATGGTTTTGCACTCGACATTTCGGACTTCGGCCACAATCACGTCGTGCCCCGGCTAATAGCCGGGACAAATCATTGTCCGTGACGGGGGAATGCCACCCGTGGCCGGCGGACGACGAACGAGGCGTCGAGGTTGCTTGCCATTCGTGCCGCCACCCCCCCGAAATTCCTTCTCTCCATATTCGCTTCACCGCGCCGCATCTGCGGTCAGATCCTTCCAGATCGGGCCGTCGAATACCCCGTCCTCCGCCTCCGCTTCCATCTCCAGGAACAGGGAGAACGGCACGGAAAAGGTGAACATGTTCTCGGGAATCGTCTTGCCCACACTCTCCCGTGCGGAGAGATCGGTATACCCGAGCACTGCCCTGGGGTGCTCCTTCCTTGCTTCGTCGTATACGAATGCCCCTATCTGCTGGCAGGCGGCCATAGGGGGAACCCGCACAGGATCCGTGCCCTCGATGATTGCCCCGACCAGCGTCACGAGCCCGGTGATCCGGAGCGGGTCCGCCACGAACACAACGACGACCGGACGTTCGCCGGGTTTTACCTTACCCAGGGGCGTGAAGATCACGTACTGTTCGGCAATGTCCGTGATCGGCAGATCTGAGGTCATGAACCGCTTTGCTTTCTCCGGAGTCTTGTGGAGGCGTTCGCCGTGGATGAACTTGGCCCGTTCCCTTTTGGGAACGTGCTGCACGGCGGCGCAGTAGGCTTCCGGATTTTGACTGCTCTGCGCACCCTTCGCGAAGAAAGCCGACATGAATTCGACACCCGCACCTTTGAACGCGTCGTAGTACCCGTTACCAAAGCCGAGGCCGGCACGGGCACCGGGGCAGCCGTATGTCTCCCGGTCAAATACGGCGGTCTTTCCTTTCACTGCAACCTGGGCAAAAAACGGCATGATACAGGCCTGCACGTGCGGGCGGATCTGCAGGGCGCCTTCGGGCTTTGTGTTGCTCCAGAGAATCGCCACCGGCTCGTAGCGGAGGCCGGCTTTTTGTGCGACGATACTTCTCATTCCTCTTCTTCCTTCAGCCAGCCCATCCCGACGTACCAATCATACTGATGAGCAAAGCTTTCCCTGTGGTTTTTTATCATCTGGCCGAAATATTCCCGTCTCTGCCGGTGGGCCTCGTCCTGTTCGGGGTAGGCAATCTCTCCCCGGATCGACCGGGCCAGCCGCTTCCCGAGTTCCCGGGAGTCCTCTTCTGCTTTTCCGAGCGCCGACGCGTCCCGGCCAACCGCGGTGCCGACTCCCCCGACGACGGTGACACCGAGTGTAGCGAGAACGTTGTTCATGTATCCGATAACCTCGGACTCACCGCTTCCCCCGGCGGTACACACGGAGCAGCCGAATTTTCCCGTCAGCGTCTGGCAATGAATGGCGTCGGACAGGCGATCGAAGAGCGCTTTCATCGGAGCGGGAACGGAATTGATGTAATTGGGAGCCCCGAAAACGATACCATCGGCGTATGCCATCCGATCGAAGATGTCCGGGAAATCATCGATGAGCGGGCAATCCCCGGTCGCGTAACAGGTCAGGCAGCCGGTGCAGTACTTGATATCCCGAGAATAGATATCCACGAGTTCCGTCTTTCCACCCTCGTCGTTGACACCGGCAAGTACAGCATCCACCAGCCGGAGCGTATTGCTCTTCTCCCCCCTGGGACTTGCGATCAGTCCGATGACTTTCATACGTTTCCTCTCTGAATCATGTTCATGGTACACCGTTTTCCGGTACGGATTCCGTTTTCTTAGGTTTCATTCGCGCGAGGCGGGCCGGGCAGGTACAGCCCGGCGATCTTCCAGCCTTTAAAATTTCCGGATAGTTGACTATTCAACAATAAGGTTAAGGATTGTCACCTATAAAAAGGTGGCTCTTCAACCAATTTGCGCGGACCAACGAGTTCCCGGCCGCACCGTCGACGAACTTCCCGGAACCGGAACTCCGGCGTGACAGGAGGTTCTCGCGGACAGTCAACCGTTATCCCCGGCACTTCGCTGACTTCCCTCCTCTTTCCTGCCATTCGTCACACCTCCCCGCTTTTTTTCGGCGGCCCCGGGTTCC
Source organism: Methanoculleus sp. (assembly GCA_018433835.1). Taxonomy (GTDB): domain Archaea; phylum Halobacteriota; class Methanomicrobia; order Methanomicrobiales; family Methanoculleaceae; genus Methanoculleus. Next base: position 43,807 of record JAHDQM010000001.1, on the reverse strand, counting down.
TGAAGGCTGGAATCCGTGTTCGAAGGACAGTCGTCCGGAGGTTTTGAGGAGAAACGGGAGGATCGCAAAGAGATAGCGGATCATTGGCTGCGGGTTCGAGGTCCGGGGTTTGACCTTGTTGCGCACGGCGGTACGACTGATCTCTTGCTTCAACGGTTATTTTTCGGAAAAACCTCTTGAGGTGGGGTTTACTATTCCGCGCAACACCTTTCCCGCACTGCGCCTGTCCTTCAGAATGGTGCGGAGTGGACGATTCCCGGCGAAATGCCCGTGATCCTGCGTGCTATTCCGGAGACGCTCGGGTGATCTCTCATGCGCCGAGATCGACGTACTGCTTGCGTATATAAAACGTGTAAAGAAATTGGACAGAATTTTTATACGGAGGTCTTCCGATGTCTCATCGGTGGATTCTGATGAAGATCAGCCGCATTATAGGACTTCTGGCCGTCGTCGCCTTCATCGTGCCGGTGGTTTCAGCTACAGGTATCGGAAACGAAAATGACGGAGTCGCGGGACTTCTCTCGCAGGCGGACGGGTATGGAACCCGTGAGTATTTTACGATCACACAGGGGGAGACCGATACTCATCTGTTCAACGTACCAGCCGGTATGTCCTTACTGAATGTCGACTTAAACTGGTTTACCCCGGACCACTCCCTGAGATTGGAGATCTACAGACCGGATGGGAGCCTGTATGGTTCGTACCATGACAATGATGGCGGACGTCTGGATGGACGGATCCGCGTAGATATAAGCAGCCCTGCATCAGGTACCTGGAGACTTAACGTGTATGGCGAGAGTGTGACAGAAACCATTCCGTATGCTCTGAATTGCAATGCTTATACTTAAATGATTACCGCTCACACGCTTTCAACAAAGCCGAACTCCTACCAAACCAAATATTTTTATTGCTACCGGTTTTATGTAAATCCATGGTCACGCGGGTGCGGATTGCCCGAATCGCTCTGATCATCTTCTGCCTTGCACTGCTGCCGTCTGCCGCATGGGCTACTGCCGTTCAGGACGCAGATCCGGAGAAGGTGCCTTTGGATCTGATGCCGGTGTACGTCTGGAATATCCCCCTGGATATTGTTATTCTCGGACTCGTATCCGTATTCGTTCCGGCGCTTTTTGTCCCGATGCAGCTTGTATTCTCGCTGCTCGCATGGCTGCATTTCGGCCATAAGAGGGTCCTGCACAATAACGTCCTTGAGAGCGAAACCCGGAATGCAGCGTACCTGTGCATACGCGATAATCCGGGAATCAATACAAGCTCTCTTTCCCGGCTGCTCGGGATGAATATCGGAACCCTCCGCTACCACGTAGAGATGTTATGCAGGATGGGAACGGTCGTCCCCGAGCCGAACTGCAGAGGCATGAGATATTACGTCGCCACGGGCGCCTGTCCCGGTCTGGAACGAAAGGTGGCGAGATATCTCAACGAGCAGTCAAAGAGTCGGATACTCAATATCGTTTTGCAGCACCCGGGGAGCACGAGAAAAGAGATCGCGTCCCGGCTCATGATGTCGGGCGCGAACGTCACCTGGCATATGAAACCGCTGCTCCGGGACGGTATTGTCAGAGACGAGAAGAAAGGACGGTTCGTACGCTACTACCTCTACGCCGATGCGAAAGAGTGTGTACAAGCCCACGAATCGTGGAAGCCCGCGATCGCCGGGGGGCGTGTGTCCGGCACCGGCATCTGATTGCCGTTCGACAGTTCTCCATAACTGCACCGTTTGCCCCTTTTCCCTGATCACCCCGCGGCTTATCGAGGATGCGTTCAGAGTCTCCGGGCGCCGCCTGCACGTCATGCATGGACGACGGAGTCGGCCCGGGCGATCTCCTGCTCGGGGAAGAGGATGATGTGATCCGATATGCTCTCTGCGGTCGTAATCCCGCCCGACTGCCCGATCTCCGGGAAGATCTCGATCGTATGCCAGGAGGCTTCGGAAGAGAACGCGGCCTCCTTCAGGGGACGGAGCGATCCGTCCGCGAAGGCGTACAGGTCGCCGTTGGTTTTGTTGTAGGTCATTGGACCGTCGTGTTTGAACGTCGTGAGCGTTATATTGTATTCTCCGCGAGTGAGATCGTCAAACTCGATCCTGTCGACCTCGCGTAATATGGCGAGGGGATGTACCCCCTGCATGGGGAAGTCAAATATCTGGTCGTTATAATATACGTTGCCATTCTGGTGGGCATATACCTCGTACGCGTGCTCCTCCCCGTCCACGTAGCCGATCCAGTGGAGTTCGGTGCACTGCACTGTTCCGTCTTTGTCGATATACTGGTTCAGCTGGATGAGCACGGCCGACTCGTTCGAAAACGCCTGCTCCTGTACAAGCGTATTCCAGAGGTCAACCAGGTCGGGTCGGCACTCCCGGGAGTCGAAAGAGACATGCATCTCTCCCCTGGTGACCTCGGGCTGCTTGGGCATGTAAAAATACTGCACGAAAACGAGAGCGATGAGGATGCTCCAGATGACAATCTGGCTCTTTTTCATGGGACCTCCGGATAGGAGCATTCTGGTTTCGACGGGTTTTTGTACGGGTTGAAGGTACTGTCGATCATGGCTGATATAGTTTATGCAATCGGCCGGCAGGCCTGCCCGTCCATCGAAAGAACCCGGTACTTCGGGTGCAGGGCGCGCGCAAGTGCGGCAGTCAGAGGCTGCTGCGTCCTGTACGGCATATACCGCCTTGAGAATAGGTTCTCTCCTGTGCTCTCGTCTTCCGGGGAGGGTTCTCTCCGTTCACTTTCGGCAAATATCTGCGAACGTGTAAATGAATCTGACAGAATTTCTAAATAGCTCTGTGTTCAAGCCATTGTGTGGATGCTTTGAAACGGCGTCCGCAAAAGTGGGGGGCCGCCCATCCCTGGTTGACGACCGGATGACGCGCCCCGCATGCCCGGAGGCATGACGATCTGGGCTTTTGAACTGTAAAAGCGTTGCGTCGTGCCTCCACCAATCTACACGGAGGTGAACAATGCAACCAAAAAAGATCAGGGGATTGCCCGTAGTTCTGGCACTCCTTCTCGTGGGAATGGTAACCATGCCAGCGGTGAGCGCACAGACGGGTATCGAGAGTTCGTTCGATCTGCAGACCTACCGAGCGGAAGCACTCGAACATGTCTCCACGCGGGAGGGCATTCCCGCAGGAGAGTTAACCATCATAAACGAAGCCTTTGCCACGTTCCCCCTTACGGGCCGGACCCTCTGGGGGACAAAGATACTGGACGAAAAGTCGTCCGCTATCTACGGGATTTATCTGGACGAAGAGGGGAAGGCTGCCGATATCGATGCTGTCAGAGAGGCCGAAGCGGCTGAAAGCAGCAAACGATACGGAAAACTGGACCCGGAACTTGCGGATCGCGTCTCAACCATGCGATCCGACGAGAAGGTCGTCGTCTGGATATGGCTGACGGAGCCCTCCATGGACCGGTCGCGGTTCCAGGGCAACCTGAGCGAGGAGCAGCACCAGGAACTACTGAGCCTGCAGAGGACCGCGTATGCCGCCCACGAGGCGCCGGTGATCGACTTCCTGAAGGAACAGGACTCGACCGTGGTCTATGCCAGCCAGTACGCCCCGGTGGTCTTCGCGGAGGTCTCCAGGGAGGCGATCCAGGACCTGAGCAAGCGGTCGGACGTCGTATCGCTGGACATCACCCGGAGCTACGAACCTGCGCCTCAATAGTGCAGCGCCGACCGTGAAGGCGGATGTCGTCTGGGGCCGAGGAAAGACCGGCACCGGCATCAAGGTCGCGATTGTGGAAGTGCCGGAGTCAGAGTTGAGTACAAGTTCAAGAATAGAATTCTCAAATCCGTACTTACTTGACGGATCGTCGTACCGCCCCGATCTGCCCGCGAGTTCCCATGCAACCGAAGTCGCGGGTGTCGTTGCGAGCACCCACTCAACGCACAAGGGCATCTCCTACGGAGTACCGGCGCTGCTCTCTGCAAATGCCCCCAGCGAGGACGATACCGATATTGTCGCTGCAACAGAGTGGGCGATAACGCAGGGCGCAAAGGTCATCAGTTGCAGTTTTGGGGGAGAGACTGGAAGCAGCCTCGGCGATATGGATCAGTACCTCGATCATGTCGTCTGGAGCAACCACCTGACCGTCGTTGTTGCTGCAGGTAACCCACCCAACAGTGGCAATGTATGGTGTCCGGGCCTTGCCTATAACGTCATTACTGTTGGTGCTTTTGATGATCGGGATTCATCAGCTTGGACAGGTGATACCATGTGGCAATACTCTGGCTATAACGATCCGGAATCGCCGCACGGTGATCGGGAGAAGCCGGAGGTGGTCGCCGTCGGGTGCGGGATAACATCCACCTCGACGGCCAGTCCCTGGCTCGTCAGTTGCGCCTCAGGAACAAGTCTCGCCGCACCGGCAGTATCCGGCGAGGCCGCCCTGCTGATGCACCGGCAGAGCCAGCTCGCGTCCTGGCCGGAAGCCGTCAAGGCCGCCATCATGGCAGGAGCGATCCACAACATCGAGGGTGCCAGCAGGTTGAGCGACCGCGACGGTGCAGGCGGGATCGACTGCTCGATCGCCGATGACACCATCGTGAATAACCGCTGGTGGGCGAATACCGTGACCTACGGCGACTTCCCGAAGACCTATGTCCTGAGCGGCATCCCCGCCGGGAAGAAGGTCCGGGTCGTCGCCTCGTGGGACTCGCATCCCCCGGACCTGCATCCCCCTTACGGCACGATTAACGACCCGCTGCAATCCGACTTCGATCTTGTCATCTACGATCCGAACGGCGAGCAGGTCGAAGTCTCGTCGTCCTACGACAACAACTACGAGATCGGCCAGTTCGAGACGGAAATGAGCGGGAACTATCAGGCGAGGGTTGTTAAATACCGGTTCGAAGGCGCATCCGAGCGTCTCGCGCTGGCTTACAGCATCAGCGACCCCTGAACCCACTTATTTTTGTATACACGTCAACGGAGGGGCTGCAATGAAATTACGTATTTACTCATGCGTCGTGACGATAATCCTCGTCGTCCTTGCCAGCGCCGGGTGCCTGGGACCGGCCGATACTGCCGTAAATACCACCCTGGAACCCACACCGGAGCCTTGCGAGACCTGCACCGTCCCCGAGGGATTCTGCGGCCCGCCCGGGGTATGCCCGGGGGAACCGGTGAGCGGCGTCTATGTCTTCACGGACAGGAACGTCTACCGGATCGGGGAGGTGGTGGAGTTCGGCATCGTCAACTGCGGCGATGAACGCATAATGTTTGCTCACCCATCTCCGTGGCAGGTTGAAAGATGGATCACAAACGCACCCAGGGGCACACCGGACAACGATACCGACGGTACGTGGGAGATGGTCGGCCATGTTGCAGGATTTGTTCAAACAATGGCATGGCCTCTTCATCCCGGAGAGACGGAGACGACGCGGTGGAATACTCCAGAGTGGGGGAGAGAGGTACGGCCGATGAACGACAACGTCACCCTCACCCCCGGGACATACCGGATACGGTACCCCTGGATCGGGATATCCCGGGGGGACCGGATACATTACGTAGAGGGCAACCTCAACTTCACCAAGGAGTTCGCATTCGTATGATGGCGTTGAGCAGGCGGCCCCGTGCCAGCGCGCAGCCCGGTGGGTCCCGTTCACCAGGAGGGGTAAGGATGTGCACGCAACCGGAGAAACCACAATGAAGTCACGTATTCCCCCATGCATCGCGATGGTAACTCTCATTGCCGTCCTCGCGACCGCCGGGTGCCTGGGACCGGCCGATACTGCCGTAAATGCCACCCCAGAACCGACACCGGAACCCTGCGAGACCTGCACCGTCCCCGAAGGATTCTGCGGCCCGCCCGCGGTCTGCCCGGGGGAGCCGGTGAACGGCGTCTATGTCTTCACGGACAGAAACGTCTACCATATCGGGGAGGTGGTGGAGTTCGGTATCGTCAACTGCGGCGATGAGCCGGTGGAATTCGGCAACCCGCGCCCATGGTGGATTGACAGATGGGTCACGAACGAATCAGGATGCATGCCGGGCAATTGCACCGGCGGCACGTGGGAGCTCGTCGGCAATACGGGATGTGCTCCGACCGTGGTGTGCTTCCTCGACCCCGGAGAAAACTGGACGGTGCGTTGGGATACTTCAGGGGCGAACCGAAGTGAGACCATATACATGGTGGCGGACAACCTCACTCCCGGGACACACTGCATCTGGTACGAAGGCGGCTACGCCAAGGAGTTCGAGTTCGTGTGAGCGTAACGGCAGCACAGGCATGCTGCGGCTTCCGTGTGCGGATGCGCTACGGCAGCAGCGCAGACGGGGCGCTCCACGCGAAAAAAGGGTAGTGTCCCGGAATATAACTGAAAAAGTTTTTCATAGAATCTGACCGTATTACGTTGAGCAATACCCTGCGTTCATACCAAAAGCTCACATTGGGGAGTTTTTCCTACTATCAGTTGTTTCTTGGGGCACTACTGGCACCGTTGCCGATGGTGGACAATAGTGCACCCTGTACGGCGGCGCCGTGATAAGGGTTTCATCTCCAGAAAAGGGATCAAACCCCTTACTTTTGGCAGAAACCTGCCGACGTGTAAAGAAATTGGACAGAATTTCTAAATAGATCGCCGTTCATGTCATTGTGTGGATGCTTTGAAACGGCGTCTGCAAAAGGTGTGGGGCCGCCCATCCCTGGTTGACGACCGGATGACGCGCCCCGCATGCCCGGAGGCAACAGGGCTGTTGGTGCTTATGAGCGATAGCCGTTGTGGTTCTGTGCCCCCGGGAACGTAAAACTAGAGGAGAGTAACCTATGAAACTGGAAAGAACAGGAGTAGTCTTACTTGGACTGCTTCTTATGGTATCGGTGGTGATGTCTTTCGCGGCTGCGGAGGGTGTTACTTCCGGAGAAGCGATCATTGGCGATCAGAACCAAACGTGTGCCTCGTGTTCCATCCCTGAAAGTGGCGTTGTCTCTTATGTATCCGGATCAGAGACTAATTTGCTGATGGAATTCGGTATCGACGAACCAAAGGTTTCCGACAACCAGATCCTGCTCATTCCCTACAGTGAATGCAAAGATCTCGTTAACGAGATTATGGAAAAAGCAAAATTGGATGATGACACTGACGCTATTATAGGTCTCTATGATCTGGAGCAGTATCAGATCCTTCTCATCGGTCGGGGAGATGTCGTGCTTGAAGCGGTTTATGACGGAGAATCTGTAACAACATATGATCTCATTCCTGAGTTATTGGGCGAAAAGAAAGTATCATACAGTCCAAGAGGAGTAGCACTGGATGAGCAAAACGCCAATGAGTACTCATTAGGCACTGAACTACAGTATCAGCTCTACTCAATCCCAGTTAAGTCCCCGAATTCGTCCTATACGATTTTAAGTACGTATTTGGTGAAAGTAAGCCGTACCGATGAGTTCAGAAATGTAGTACAAGATGTAATCGCTAGTCTTCATACGGAAGGCTGGTTTTATGTTGATTACGGTAACAGCATAACCTCGATAGAGGATCACAGCACTTGGTGGGTTAATCCAGCAATGCTTGGCTGGAGACAATGTGAGTATAGCACTCAAAATACTGGAATGTATACAACATTAGGCAAACACTCTACACATTTCAAGTTTGGATGCTTTACTGATCGTTGCCAGATGGATATATGGGTTAGCTGCAATGCATGGTTAACTACTGATGACGGTGGTAACACGAATCGCTGGGTGTCATTATCCCCTGATGGATGCATCGGATAGAAATACTCTCTTATCTTTTTCAGGTGACAGTATGGAACGAAAACACGTTATTATTCTGATGATCCTTGGCATTATAGCAGGTATCTATGGAGCAATTACCTATCAGTGGTTTTTGATGATCACTGCTGTTGCACTTATAGTAATGGTTCTGATCGGCCTGGAGCTCGCGCAGTGGATCAAATCACGTCCAAAAATGGTCAAATCTTGCCAAGAATCCAAAATAATCGACATGAGAAACCTGGAGGAATCACTTGAATCAATTCGACTTAGAGTTGAGATGATTGAGCAGCGTGTCAGTGATCTGGAAGGCCGTGATAATGTCCGGTAGCCGTGAACGGAGAGCGTAAAGACGTGGTGTCCCTGAAGATACATCTTGAAAAAACCGGGTGGCTACAGAAGAATGGATATTCACACCGACGTGATAGCGCCGTGCATCATCCTGCTCTTGATCGGATTGGTTTCGCATGCAGGCGCGGTTCCCATAACCCTCGAGTATTATTACCTGGAAGGCTGCTCCGATTGCGATCACGTTAAGCCTTTGATAACCGAGATCGAGCGCGATCTTGGTGAGTCTGTCTCTCTCGCATATCTCGACGTTCGTACGCCCGAAGGTCTTGCGCGCTTTCGACATCATGGATTTACCGAAGTCCCGGCCGTGGTTGTGAACGGTGCTGTTCGAATTCCCAAAGAGGAGATCACCGAAGAGAACATCAGGGCGGCGATCGAGCAATCCCTTTCCGGAACCGAACCGGAGGCAGGCCTACTCGCAATAAACTGGGACATCCCATTTGCGTACTCGTTAGGCCTCTTCTCTGGGTTTTCACCCTGCCTGATGGCAATACTTGGGTTCATTCTGGTCTACGTCACCGGGTCGGGTAAAGGGTTGAGAAGCAGTCTCCTGAACTCATTGATATTCGGCCTTGGGCTGGTCGCCGCGTATATCGTCATGGGGTGCTGCTTCCTGCTGGCGGGGATGTCGCTTGGCGGTTTCGGTCCGTACCTCGCCGTCGCGGCAGGACTGATCACGATACTCGCCGGGGTGAACCTGCTCGGGTTGATACGGCTCCCGGTCTCCGCGGACAGTTATATCCGGTCCGCTATACGGAGGCACTCGACCACCCTTGCCGGGTTGTTCATTCTGGGCATGATATTTTCGATCGTCAAGGCCCCGTGCGCCGCACCGATGCTCCTCGTCCTGCTGAGCAGAATCCTGATCGACGGCACCGTGCAGGATTTATCGCTCCTGCTGGTCTTCGGAGCCGGGGTGCTCACGCCGTTTCTCGGCGTCGGGGTCCTCGGTGGATACGCCTCATCAAGCAGGATAAGAGGATACCGGGATCTAATCAAGGCCGCCAGCGGGGTCATTTTGATTGGATTCGGGCTCTGGCTCATCTTCTGGGGGTAAACGCTGCCGGATCCGAAGATGGCCATCCACCCGGATCGACCGGCATCCGGTTCTGTATTGCTTCCATCGCTTCCCAACGGGAATGAACGGTCAACGGGTAAATCGCGCGGCCTTCGTCCCGGTACGGGGTGTCTGTAACAGTCGGTTGCCGGGACCGTTGTACCTTGCACGATCTCCCTCACCGCAAGAACCGCCTCTCTCCTGTGTCCGTATCCCCCGGGACGGGATGGATTGCTTACTTCTGCAAAAACAGCCGGCTGACGTGTAGAGAGATGCGACAGAAAACACAAACGCTAGAACGTTCAGATCATTGTGCGGATGCCCGGAACGCGTTCGCAAAACCGCGGAGGCTCACCCGTATCCGACCAGGGCAGGGTGAACCCCCGTCACTGCCCGGAGGCGAAAGAGTGGTTTGCACTCCCTTTATTTAAGGACTGTGCCTCTTCTGCTTCCGGGAACCACAGGAGGAAAGCAAATGAAGGGAAAGAGCAGAACAAGAAACGTAGGTCAAGTAGTTGGAAGCATGTTCATCCTCATTTTAACATTGCTCTCAAGCGGTTGCACCGATACAGGAAAAACCGATGAAGAGACCGTCATCGGAACAGTCGTACACGTCGAAAATGACAGTGGAGTATATATCATACAGGCGGGAAACGGAACATGTTACGCTCCTGTTAATCTGGACGAAGCCTATCGGGTAGATGGCATGGCGGTAGGCTTCCGGGGGGTCATTCCGGAGAACGGTAGCGTGCCGGAATCGTCATGTCTTCCTATCGAAATTCACTATATCGGCACATACGTTCCGCCCGAAACAAATGCCACATTCACACTTGAGAAACTTTTGCCGTAAGACGAACCCATATCCGTCAACCCGGGTGAGAGACTCCCCTGCATGAATTATTCTTTTGCAGGAGAATGCGTCCTCCATTCAGGTATGTCCGCGCTCCTTCCGGCTCAAGAGGGAGCATCTTGCCCAAAGATCTGTGTCCCTTCCGAACTCCCGTCCTGCGGAGAGTTAACTCGCATACATGGTGCTCACGCTCCGACGGCACATCTGAAGAATCGGTTGAACCCGGTCTTGTCCCGGCAGAAGCTCCGGGCCAACCCCGGGGAAAAAGAGTTTATTCCCCTTTCAGCATCGCGTCGATCGCCGCGGCCGCCTTCTTCGCCGAGCCCATCGCCTCGATCACCGTCGCCGCGCCGGTGGCGATGTCTCCTCCGGCGTAGACGTGGGGGATCGAGGTCCGGCCGTCATTATCGACGACGACGTTGCCCTTCCGCCCGCGCTCGAGGCCCGGGATCAGGGAGACGAGGAGCGGGTTCGGGCTCGTGCCGATCGCCTGGATAACCATGTCCACGTCGAGGGTGAACTCGCTCCCCTCGATGGGCTTTGGGGACGGGCGGCCGCTTGCATCGATGCCGCAGAGCGACATCTTCACGCACTCGATCCCCGTGACGCACTGCTCGCCGAGGATCCGGGTAGGGTTCGTGCAGGTGAGGAACTCGATCCCCTCCTCCTTCGCGTGCCCGACCTCTGCCTTCCGTGCCGGCATCTCCTCCTCGCCCCGCCGGTAGATCAGGGAGACCTTCGCACCCAGGCGGCGTGCCACCCTCGCTGCGTCCATCGCGACGTTGCCGCCGCCGATCACCGCGACGCGGGCCCCGTGCAGGACCGGCGTATCGAACTCCGGGAACGCGTCGGCGTGCATCAGGTTCACCCTCGTGAGGAACTCGTTCGCCGAGTAGACGCCGTTTAAGTTCTCCCCCAGGATGCCCATGAACGCGGGGAGCCCCGCCCCGGTCGCAAGGAAGACCGCATCGTAGCCGAGGAGTTGGTCCGTCGCGACGCTCCTTCCTGCGAGGTGGTTCTTTTTTAACCGGACGCCGAGGGCGAGCACCTGGTCGATCTCCGCTTTGACAACGTCTTTTGGCAGCCGGAACGCGGGGATGCCGTAGGTCAGGACGCCGCCGGCCTCGTGGAGCGATTCGAAGATCGTGACGGCGTGGCCGGCACGAGCGAGCTCGGCCGCAGCCGTCAACCCCGCCGGGCCGGACCCCACGACCGCCACGCGCTTCCCGGTCGGCTTCGCCGTCTCGGGGAGACTGGGATCGTTCTCCCGCTCCCGGTCGGCCACGAACCGCTCGAGCGCGCCGATACGGATCGGGGTCTCCTTGCTGCCGAGGATGCAGACGCCCTCGCACTGGGTCTCCTGCGGGCAGACACGCCCGCAGATGGCGGGGAGCATGTTCTGCTCCTTGAGCGCCCGTGCGGCGGCGGGGAAGTTCCCATCCGCGATCTCCCGGATGAATGCCGGGATGTCGATGCAGACCGGGCAGCCCTTCACGCAGAGGGGTTTCTTGCACTGCAGGCACCGCTCCGCCTCGGCGATAGCCTCTGCGGGAGAGAGGCCGCAATCTACCTCCTTGAAGTCGTGGATCCGGACGTCGGCCGGCCGGTCACTCATGGTGGTGGCCTCCTTCGCCGCACCGGCACCGGTGCTCCGCGAACCGCTCGAGCGAGACCTTCTCCTGTCCGGTGTAGATCCGCTGCCGCTGCATCAGCTCGGCAAAGTCGACCTGGTGAGCGTCGAACTCGGGGCCGTCGACGCAGGCGAATTTCGTCTCCCCGCCGACGGTCACCCGGCAGGAGCCGCACATCCCCGTCCCGTCGACCATGATCGGGTTGAGGCTGACGTAGGTCTTCACGCCGTACGGGATCGTCACCCCGGAGGTGACCTTCATCATGATGGCGGGGCCGATGATCCAGACCCGGTCGATCTGTCTCTCATCGAGCAGTTTCTTGAGGATGTCGCTTGCAAACCCGTGGACGCCCTTGCTCCCGTCGTCGGTCGTGATGTAGAGTTCGTCGCAGACCTCCCGCATCTCGTCCTCCAGGATGAGAAGGTCGGCGTTCCGCGCCCCGATGATGCCGATGACGTGGTTGCCTGCTTCCTTGAGTTCCTTTGCGATGAGGGGCGTGCTCGCGATCCCGACACCGCCGCCGATGACGCAGCAGGTGCCGTAGTTCTCGATCTCGCTCGGCTTGCCGAGCGGCCCCACAACGTCCTTGATGCTGTCGCCCGCACCGAGCGTCGCAAGCTCCTCGGTCGTCTTGCCGACGGCCATGAAGATCACCCGGACGGTGTCTCCCCTGACCGCGGAGATGGTGAGCGGTATCCGCTCGCCTGCCTCGTGCAGGCGCAGAATGATAAACTGACCTGCGCGTGCATGCTGCGCCACCTGCGGCGCACGTATCCAGTATTCATAAACCCGGTCGGCGAGTTTGGTCGCCAATTCCACCTTATACAACCGCTTCACTCCTGATGATGTTGGTCGTCTCAACGTCAAAATGCATCTAACGCTTCGTATATATTGTGGCTCCAGCCTCTTTACTGCAGCTACTCAACCTGGAACTGTATCCCCTGACCGGCCAGAGCGAGCACGGATTTGGTGTAAAAAACGCGAACGATTATCCATTAATCCGTCAAAGAGATAGGTATGCGGAGCCAGGTCCTCTGGGGGATTGCCCTGACCGCCATCGGCGCGGCGATCGCAGCCATAGCGATCTTGGTAATCCCATTCCTCCTCATATACGGCGTCCCGCTCATCGCGATCGGCCTCGCGCTGATCATCTGGCAGGGACGCGAGGAGATTATCGACGCAATCAGGGAGTGAACAATGATACTGACGACGACTGCAGAAGTACCGGGCTACGCCGTTGGGGAGGTCCTCGGCGTGGTCTTCGGCAACACGGTACGGACGAAGAATTTGGGAAAAGACGTCATGTCGGGCTTAAAGAGCCTGGTCGGTGGTGAACTCGAGGAGTACACTTCCATGCTCGCCGACGCCCGGACCGAGGCATACAACCGGATGGTCAACGCCGCGCGCGATCTCGGAGCCGACGCGGTGGTGAACATACGGTTCACGACGTCCCAGACGATGGCGTCGGCGGCGGAACTCCTCGCTTACGGGACGGCGGTGAAGCTCGTCCCGAAGAAGTAGGGTTTTGGGGTTTTTCAGGGCAGGGGATCCTGTCTTTCTTTTTTTGGTTGGGGTTTGCAGCGTGGGTTTGAGGCCGTGTGTAGCAGGAAGGCGCATGACTCCTTAGTAGGTGTAACTATCTTTGTGGCAAGGAGGCCGGAGATAAAGTGACCGCGGGGTGTTGTGTAGACCCATACGCGGATTTTCACCGGGTATCGCCACGCACTGCCCCCGCCCTCGGGTGTGGGGTGCGACGGGCCATAGGGCCGGAGCATGAGCACCGAAGGTGTGAGTGAGGAGGCCGGAGGCCGGGCGGGGTGGGGGCACAGATATAGCCTTCTGGGATAGAGACAGGGGAGGGGGGATGCTCCCCCCCTCAAAACTCTTCGAGTTTCTCGTGCTCCGTTCCTGCCGGAACATCGCACTCCCCGTCAGCCCCACCCCCAATGGCGATATCCACCACGGTCCACTGTACCGGGCTCTATACTCGCTTGACTGTGTTACCTGATGTCGCAGGCACAAAAAACGACGCCCTGCAGCGATCTCAGGGTTCACCACCGCAAAACGTGAGTCCCGGAGGGACTAAACACCTCGACTTGCTCACTCCTCGATCTTCTTCACCTTCCTCACCCTCACCGCAACCCCGCGTTTCGACCGGAGCATCTCGTCCGCTCCCATCATCGCCCGCCCGGTGGCGATCGCGAGCGGCCCTTCCACCAGCACCTCGTCGCCCTCCCGTATCCGGGAGTCGCAGTCCGTGATTCCGGGGGCAAGGACGTCGCCCTGCGGGACGAACGCATCGATCCCGACCCGGTAGCCCTCCGGTATCAGGTCCCACCCCGCAAACGTCGGGCGGAAGAGCCCGGTCCCGGGGTCGATGCTGAAGAGTTGCTGCTTCCCGCGGAGCACCGCCATCTGCATGCTCCTGCCCCGGATCTGGAGCCCTTTCGTGTTGATATCGGTCGCGAACTGCCAGGAGACCGTGCCCCTGACGGTGTCGGTCTGCATCCGCCGCTCGCCCGCGAGAGCGTCGTCGAGCGCCTTGAGCGATCCCGGGGAGGTCGGGTGCCCGTGGCAGGTCACTTCGAGGTCGAGCCCGGAGGCCTCTGCTGCCATCCGGGCGACGGTGAGCGCGCCGCCATCGAGGTGGGCGATCACCCGGCGGTAGGGGTGCGCGGCGAAGTAGCGGGCGAGGATATCGGCGATGAAGGCGCATTCCTCGCGGTCCCAGTAGCCGGTCACCGGCACATCGTAGTGGCCCGCCGGGTAGACCCGCTCCAGTTCCCGGGGCACGAGGCCAAGCGGCGAGGTGACGATCAGTTCGTGCGCCCGCCGGTTCACCGTGTTTACAAAGAGCCGGTGGCTCCGGGAGAGCGAGTAGGGCTTCCTCGCCGAGCAGGGAAGGAGGACCGCGACGTCCGTCCGGGTCGGGACGAACCGCTCGATCACCCGGTCGGCGAACCGCCGGATCTCTGAGCGGTTCTGCGACTCGGCGGTGGCGGCGAGCATCGGCACCGCCCGCGCCACCGGGAGCGACCGTTCCATAAGAGCGTAGTTCCGGTCGAGGAGCCGGAGGATGCCCACCTGTGCAGCGTCCGCGCGGCACCGGGCCTCCATCAGTTCCCGGAGCCTTCCCGCTTCGATGTAGTGCCGGACGAGGGCGAGCTCGCGGTCGAGCGCCAGGCGGTTGTGCTGCCGGAGGTCGCCGTCCCGGCATCCCTCGCACCCGCAGACCCCGGTCTCCAGCAATGAGGCGGGAAACTCGCCTTCAGGCAGGCAGAATTTCTTCTGCGCAGAGGCGAGGTCGACGGCCCGGTAGTCGAAGAGGTCGAAGCCGGAGTAGACGAGGAGGCAGGCGGTCGAGGGGAGCGCCGAAGCCGGGGCGTACCACGCCGTGTCCGGCGGGACGCTCTCTTTCAAGCCAGCAAGCCATGCCGCGTAACTCCGGGGGTTCTTGAGCGCCGTGTGCCAGTTTGCGACCAGGACACAGTCGCCCGACCCTGCTGCCTGCGGGGCAAGCGGGTGGACGGTCACCGGCTGCCCCTCCCCCGGTGAGAAGTAGTTGCTGACGAATGCCGGGTCCGCGGAGAGCGGGACGTTCGAGATTGCACGCTCGCGGAGCGCCGGGAAGAGGCCGTCCGCATCGAGGGCGGCAGGGAGCGACACGCTCTTCTCACCCTCTTCATAGGTTCCTATCCGCGCGAGGCCGTCGCGCTTCCCCGCCTCATACCTGCTCATGGAACACCTCCGCATCGGGGACCTCTTCGAGGACGAGGGGGCCCCACTCTTCGCCGCACCGGACGGCAAAGCGGCTCTCCGGGTGCGCCTCCATCAGGGCCCGGATCCCGGCGCATCCCGACCGGACCATATCGTCGTCCCACTCCGGGACTTCGCTCTGCCCTACCGGGAACGTCTCCGCGAGTTCCACGGGATACGGCCCGAAGGGGGGTTTAAAGTTCAGCACCGGATCGAACCCGGGGATTGCCCGCCCGTCGAACGAGATCAACACCCTGTCCCCGAGGGGGATGCGGGGGATGACCTCATGGAACCGGAGCACTTCCGTTCGCCGGCAGCTCTCCGAGCCCCGGTAGAAGAACCGGCGCTTGGAGACCGTATCGTCGCGCTCGAGCATCGCAGCGTGGCCGAGGAGTTCCCGGTAGCCGTCGAGCAGGCGCGGGTGGCTCCGGCACCGCTCGTCGACCAGTTCCCAGAGGGTCCCGTCCTGGATCGCCTGCCGGATGCGCGCGATCTCCGCGAGGGTGACGTGCAGGTTGTGAAGGGCGAGCAGCCGCTCCCGGTCTTCGGACTGCCGGAGTTCGTCGGCGGTCATCGAGCGGCAGACCCGGCAGGGGCAGGGGAGTTCCGCGAGTTCGTCGATCTTGAGGCTCCCGTGGGGGGTGATGTAGCGCCCCTCCCTGGCAAAGAGGGCGTATGCAGCCGAATCGAAGAGGTCGCAGCCCATGGCGACCGCGAGGGCGAACATCGACGGGTGGCCTGCGCCGAAGAGGTGGACGGCGGTCGCCGGGGAGAGGCCGCGCTTGGCCGCAAGGACGACCTGCACGAGTTCCCGGTAACGGTAGCTCTCCATCAGGGGCACCACGGCGCCGATGGGAGCGAAGGCAAAGTCGAGGTCCTGGACGGCCCGTCCGGCCTCCTCGCGGAGGTCGGTGAAGATGCCGCCCTGCACCGGCGCTGCCAGGTTCGCGTCGGGGAAGAGTTCCTGGGCCTCCCGGATCCGGTCCATGGTGACCGCGAGTTCCCGTGCCGCCCTCTCGGGACCTGCGTCCGGCGGGGTGGGGATGTCCAGGGGGACGACGATATCGCTCCCGATTGCCTGCTGGAACTCGAGCGTGTCCCGGTTGCTCACCTCGACCTCCCCGTAGACGGAGAGCTGAAACGATCCTGAGTCGGTCATGATGACGCCGTCGAAGTCGAGGACCCGATGAAGCCCCTCCGCAAGCGCCCGGTCGCGGTATTCCGTGCTCCGCCTGAAGATGTAGGCGTTCGTGATCAGCGCCTCGACGCCCATCTCCTGCATCTCGCGGGGGGTTACCAGGGGCAGGTGGGGATTGACGACGGGGAGAAGCGCAGGTGTCCGGACCGTTTTGTCGTTCACCCTCAGCCTGCCGACCCTTCCCGCGATATCTTTGTGTATGACCTCAAAAGTAATTGCCATTCGGGTTAAACCGCCTTTTCTTCGAATATCTGCCCCTCGAAAGTCTGCACGGCGACATCGTCGCGCTTCCAGCACCCGGGCCGGAGCCCGGCTTTGACGCAGGTCTGGTCGAGGAACTCCCTGCTGTTCCAGCCGTACTCGGTCGGGACCTGGGGGAGGAGGAGGCCTCCGGTCCCGAGGCTGCTGACGATCAGGCCGTGCGTCCCGACCTCGACGCAGCCGGGGCGCTCCTCCGGCGGGCAGTCGAGCGGCCGGGGAAGCGTGAGCACCGTCACCTCGAGGTCGAGGTCGGTGAGTTCCGACAGCGATACCGGCGGGAACCGGGGATCCTCGATAGCAGCCGATACGGCCGCCTCGACGATCGCGTCGCCGAGCGGTTTGATCGGGTACGGGAGGCCAATACATCCGCGGAGACGTCCCTGCCGCTTGATCGTGACGAAGACGCCGCGCTTCTCTCCAAAGACCGGGGAGAGCGCGGGCAGCTCCGTCCGTTTGCCGTCGACGGCGTTCACGATGGCCTTGCGTGCCAGACGAACTGCCGTTCTGCCTTCTTCCGGGGTCAGCATTTCCATCAAAATGGGTCGTATGATATTGAATACTTTTAGTCTTTATCAGGAGAAGAGAGAGCGTTAGCGTCGGCCGCAGAAATCCTGACCGGTCCGGTGATCGAGCAGGGTGCGTTGCCCTCGGGGCGCACCAGAACGGTCAGAGCCTCGTCCGCAGGGACGGGGCGGTCGAGATACAGGCGGATCGTACATTCCTCCCCGGCGGGAAGGAGGGTGCCGCCCCCGGGCAGTGCTGCCGACCACGTCCCCGGTCCCTGAAAAGAGTTCCCGGAAAGCGTGAGGATCTCGAGGTAGGTTCCTGCCATGACCGTCACGGTGGCCCGGGAGAGGTCGACGGTCCCGCCTTCCCCGGTATGGGTGATGCGGAAAGCAATGGTATCGATATACGTACCGGGGAGGCCCGGGACCGATGAAGAACCGGTGACTTCGCCGACCAGCGCAAGATGGGGTTCGCCCGCGGTCAGGACCGGGTATGCACTCGCCCCGGGCAATTGCCCGGTGTCCATAGCGCTCGCCCCGAGCGAGACGAGCGAGAAGAGTGTGGTAACGGCAACGAACGCCGCGAAGATCGCCGCAAGCTCCAGGTGTGTATAGGCCTCGCTCCCCCCCATGGTAACGCCAATGGTAAGACCCGGGAACGAGTATATATATCTATCCCACAGAAGAGGTTATGCGCGGCTGGTTCGGGGGCCTTCGCAGAGAGGTCCGCAGCGCCCGGCGGCGGGGGGAGAACCCGGGCGGGATACCCGTACGGCTTTATATTCGCACGGCAAAATATTATAAGGGAGAGGGAGAGTGCGGCCGACGGTGGCACATCCTGTGCTGCTGAGGAAAGTCCTCCCACCGGCCAGATACGCAGCCGCATGCAAGTGCGGGTGGCGAGAGTCACGGCAATGACACAGAAACGACACGGCCCGCCGTCAGTGATGAAACGACCGAGCCCTCCGTCCGGAGGGCGAGAGGCGCGGGTTTCCGCGCACTTCGTTGAACGTAGCGGCGGGATACGATGAAACGGTGAATCCCTGCGGGTGCAAGCCAGAATCGGGCATATGGATCGTCTGGTATCCGCCCAGGTATGGCGCTTAGCTGAATGCCGCACAGAACAGAAGGAGGCTTACTCCTCCCACTCTTACTAATGCGAAGGCTTTCTTCGGTTTGAACCTGATATTCTACGTCTTTTTCTATAGAAGATGCCTTGTCATCACTTGATTGGAATTCTAATGGTTTAAACTCGTTAAATTTGTGCATATCAGTTACGACAGCAAAGCCCCATCCTGTTTTGAAGATATTTACGGCCTGACCGATCATGCCGCGATGCGTATTCCAGGGTAAGCGAACATAGGGAGCAGTATAATTTGGCTTCGGCTGGAGTTTCTTGAAAACGGACGTTGCGATAAACTCACACTCGCAGATCATAATGGGTGATCGGTTTATGGTTATTTAAAACCATTCGAGGAGGTTGATAGGCTCAATGTGCCTGATTCAATCGATAAAGAAAAGAAGCCATTTCCTTTGAGTAAAACTGCACGAAAATCATACTAACTTTTTCAGCCTATACTAAACATCATCTGAAGAAAGATAGGGTGTTAAACCATATAGTTTTGATAGGATTTAGGGGCAATAATTTGATTGTAGGAAAAGGCAATATGACGCCCCAAACGCACGGTAATTTATTTATCTCACCTAATATCAATCTGATTATATCGAAAGATATAATAGTAAATACATTAAATTATTATATGCAGTTATTGTAGGAAAATTGCTCTTTTAAATTGTGGCTATCCGCCTACTTTCCCATAATGATTGCTCAATCAAAAAAATTCGGATGATCATAATGTTCGAAAATAAAATTATAATTGATAATTCGATGAGCACACTATTCACTCATCTCAGTACAGTATATTTAAACGCAGATATCGTTCAAAACTCTGATAAAATCAGCATCGGCGACATGGTTACTCTTTCAGAAGCAATTGAACAATACCGAAAGCATTCACCGACCCTTGACTTCATTGAAGTTGATGATAACAACAAGAAACACCCAATATTCGATGCAATAGAAGAGCATGTAGCTAAAACTCTAGCCATAGTAACTTTCAATGGTGTTCCCTATGTCTATGACTGGAATTCGATGAAGTATCGCCCCGACAACAACAACATTGAACGATTCATCATCAATCTTCTTAAATCAAAGGGATATACTCGCAAAAAGGGGATTCACAGCCTTGTGGCAGAGATTCTCTTCAGGCTTATCAAATCTACGTCTGTAAGTGAATACCCATTCAATCATTGTAAGGAGTTTATACCCGTAAGAAATGGCACTCTGCATATTGAGTCCAGGGAATTATTCGAGCATTCCCCAGTGTTTGGTTTTACTTACTGCATTACACCATCATACAAGCACGATGCGGACCCCACAACAGTACTCGATTACCTCAAGTCACTCACTCACGCAGGTAGCGTTGATCTGCTCATACAGATGCATGCACAAGCCCTCATCCATGAACCAATGAAGAAAGCGTATATACTCTATAACAGGAGTGGGGGTAATGGAAAGTCTACGTTCCTTGAATTTTCAACCATATTCTTTGGGCAGGAAAATGTTTCACACGTGAGTATGCAAGACCTCTGCAAGGGAGGATTCAGGCTTGCGGAGATTGATGGGAAAATTGCCAACATCTACGGAGATTTACCCGGTAATTACATCCCAGACATAGGACTGTTTAAAACGCTAACAGGTGATGACACAATTACCGTTGAACGGAAGTATCAAGACCCATATTCATTAAGAAATCGTGCCCTCTTGGTCTTCGGGTGCAATAAGTTGCCGGAGATAGGTGAGAATAGTAGCCCCTTCTACGAGCGCCTTTATCTTATTGAGTTCCCGAATCAGTTTAAAGTAAAGATCGGCTTCCTAGAGGAATTAACAACCGAAGAAAATCTCTCGGCTATGTTGAATCTATGCCTGGATAGCATTGATATTTTGCTTGAACAAGGCCTCATTAAAGATAAAAATGTGGATGAAACAAGGGAGGTATGGCAGAACCAGTCCGATAGTTGTTACCGGTTCATCTCTGCCAATCTTGAGTTTGATGATGAAATCAGCGACGACATGGAATCAATTGAGATTTACAACCATATACTCCCCTTTGAAGACACCTATCAACTTTACCTTACAGATTGTATGGCAGCAAACGAAGGACCTACAAGTAAACGCAAATTCAGAGGGAAACTCAATGAAAACGGGTTTAATACGAAGAGAATAGGATCAAGGGGAGAACAGATAGAGTATATTGTTGCGGCCCGATTAAAAAGAGCCACTTCAGGATCTCAGCCAAGTGGTATTAGGGTATCTCAAGAATTAGAGGAGATTTCTGCAAATTAACAGAGTATTTCAGCATTATATAATTCTATCAATATATTATATAACATCAATATTATTTTTGAAATGTAAAATACCCATATACTGGAACAGATTCAATAAGGGGGTGAAATACTTGCTTCTTCTTATGAATCAGGGGATTAAAATCAGATTTACTATCCTACACATGCATATAACTCACCCCGTTCAAAAAAACGGCACTGAAGTTTAATTCAGAAGAAAATGAGATATGATACCTATAGTTCAGCGTTAAATATTGAAGAGATCTCACACAAAGCAATCATTGAATCAAACAGATTATTGCGGTCTAAAACGGTAAGCAAGAACAATGGGGCAATATCGAAAGGAAATCACACCGCTATTAGGCGTGGTTACACAGTAACATGCCTCAACTCAAAAGCAGGATGCTGGAGTGTATAAACGGATAGCAAATTCGAGAGATCAAAAGATCTCTGATACGAGCAATGGAGCGTAAGGTAAGAATAACAAATGTGTAAGCATCGCCTACTATGGGCGATGAACTTGTAAGCCGGATTCCTTACCTGTGTAACAACATGAGCACAGGGCTTCACATCAAGCCAATACAACCGCTTCAGTGATCTTGCTTACACTCTTCCTCTTACACTCTCCTCATTGGTGTAATGTGCGATATGGTTGCCTTACACGTTTCTTGATGTTAGAATCGGTTTCCAAAATGTGGTGAGGGGGGCGGCCTTTGCACACCCCGGTTAAGTGGCTCAAAAAAATTTTACAAAATTTTAGAAGAGGCTTTACCAGCCCATTTCTTTTACTACTGCATCTAGATCCGGAGTTGCACTGTCGAGGTAGTCTTGAGCCTTATATAAATATTCAGTGCTTTTATCCTCATTTCCGTTAAGATACTCGTCTGCCGCCATTTTACAGTATTTACCAGCATATTTCACCTTATCCAGTGAACTAAGATATTTAGTTTTTAAATTTTGGTAATCGGAGGAAACACGGTATTTTGATATAGTATTATAGTCCCTTTGTGCAGTTTGTTCTAGTTTTTCGCCATTGCTTTTCATCGATTGAAAATCCATATAATCTATATCATCTGCCAATGCTAACGCGAGGTTTCCAACCCTGTTCCTTGATTGAGATATGTCTATCCACAAGTCACCATTCTGGTAAGTTACAGTTGGCACAGGGGTTGCAGTTGGATTGGATGTTGTGCGCCATGAACTTGGAACCTCTACTTGTCCAACCCGGTGGGGATACTGTTTGTTAACACTTACCCTATCACTCCACTTAGGGGGATTTGAAGCACTCACTTTCCCCCAAGGTTCATTGATTGAATCCCTGCTTATGGTCCGGATGTAATATTCATCGGTCAAGTCCTTATAATCGACAACTACCCATGCAGTATAACAGTCACCATTGGGTGATGAACTAATCACATCCCCAAGAAAATGCCTTCCGTAAGCGGGAATTGTTCTCAATATAGCAGGTGTTGCACGTGCAGTCGGATCTTTTTGAGGTGTTATTTGAGCGGTAGGACCGACTGTTGGCTTTACGGTTGGATTGGCCACAGGTTCGATTGTTGGGTCTGTAATTCTAATTGATACAGTTGTTGGACTTGTCCATTTTACCGCTATGTTTACGTGACCAACGTGATATTTGAAGAATCCATGAGTTTCGACTCTGCCAATCCCCGATATTTTACCATTTACAGTATTCGACCAAGGTCCATCAATTGAATCTTTATGAACTTCGCTCAATATATATTTATCAGTTTCTGACCGATATTCGACAACAACAAATCCAGAAAGTGTCTCCTTGTTATTAGAAATTACATCTCCAACCGAATACTTAAAATCGGGAGCAAGCGGGGTTTGTGTTGCAGCACGAGCACTCATTTCAGATGTGGAAGATGTGCAACCCGCACTACAAGCGAATAAGATTAACACAAACACTAATAGCAAGTAGAATATTTTACGCATAGACGTAGATCATGTGGAAACTATATTTATCCCTTCTCATTTTTTCAGGCGGTTTTAGGGAAATATAAAATATTTTTAGGAAAAATGCGCGCATATTAGGTCTATTGCCAATGGGACATAGATTCGTGAAGGAAAGGGGATTGGGGATAGAGCGCTAGAGAACATGAAGGGTATTGGTCAAAAGGATACCTTTCCCCAACACTCTATATGCCTCTTATACACATTTTCCGGTAAGAACTACTTATTCTAATTGAATAAAATGAGAGCTGTTAAGGCCTTACGGCCACATGCCACCAAACCGATTCGAAGTTGTTTTTGATAGCAACTGTAACATCTTTGTTGTAATTAATCAGATTGTCCCAATTTACAGTTTTGGCGTCATCTATTGTTGTTTCAACCTGGTATACCTTATCGATAGATGTATGCCCTTTACTATCGATCATCGGCGTTTTTCCGGCAATAGTTACGAAATCTATTTTTTCAGGGTACTTGACGAGAACGCCCATTATGTCGAATGTCGTGTATGCAAAAGAATTCCTCAGATGTTTCTCATCCCAGACATCTTCTTGAAAGAGCCAGATCACAACTCCTTTGGTCTGCTCATTATAAGTAACACTCTCAATGTCAACACCCGTCATTTGATTCGCTTTCTTAAGTTCGGATTCAAGTTTTTCCTCAAACGAAACTTGTTTCACAACTGTCGGGGTTGCCGTTGCTAAGGTTGCCTTTGCCACAGCAGATGAATCACCAGTTTCAAAATCATTTGGATTGGTTATAGCAACCAGAACAGATGCAACGACTACAAGACCAACAATAATCAAGAGAAGTTTTTGAGTGCCTGCACTACAGCCATCGCCACATCCATCCCCACAACCAGAGCAGCCTTTATTGGCATCATTTCCCTGTTGTGGCGCGTCTTCTTCAGCCATAAATGGTAATTAGAGATAACCCAATATATATGTGCTGATTTTTTCCAAAACCACATAGACAATATAATATAATTTAACAATAATTGGGATTGAGGAATGAATGAACACAATGTCTGGGTCAGAGGTTCAATATTTTTGATAAAGACAATATGGCATGGCAAATTTGGCCGCACCTTCAACAAGACAAACAAAATTAAATGTCGCTATGTTCCATCCTGCTCAAATTATGCGATATTGGCGCTTGAAAAATACGGCTTTATCATGGGATGGTACCTGTCGATTAAAAGAATAATGAGTTGTAAACGCTCCGTTAGATTTGGGACAGTAGACTATCCATGACTATGTATGACTGCTTTACATAGTTCCCTTACATATTAACTGTCCTCAAGTAATTCTTTCATCTCTAAATATTCGTCTTTTGAGATTTCTCCCCTTGCAAATCTCATCTTTAGAACCTGAAGAGGGTTTCCAATAGTTGGCTCAATATTTGCCCCTATTTCCTTTTGATCAGATGTTGACTCGTTAGTGGATTGTTTCGCCATCAGCAACTTGATACATTGCATCCAATCATCAGCAAGGGCCGGATAGAGGTATCCTAGTCTGAACGAATTTCCTTGGCCTGAGGTGTCGTCTATTGAAAATTTCAGTTTCCGCGAATGGATCCAACCACCCTCTTGAATATCGATCCCGATCAGTTTTTCTAACGGATACTGGACAAATCGATTCTCAGAATGGAAGTAGAGAATTATCCGTTGATTCGTTAAATACGCTATACACGGCTTAGAATCTAAAAGGCCATCCTCTTCTGTCCTCTGCACTGATTTGGATCTATTCATCCCAAAGGCAAAACCACTTTTCCCAATTAAACCGACTCCACTGCCTGTGGTTGCAAAAGTCTCACGTTCTCCATAATAGGCACAATAGTTCTCCCTGAGCAACTTCTCACCATTACGTAGTATGCAGGGTAAATCTGTTGCCTTCTTCGTGAAATCTAGGATGGGATCGCGAAAAGACTTCTTTACTTTGGGCTCAAAATAGGAGGCGTTTAACAAATTGGCTCTGCATGACATTGAACCGCTTTTGATAGTGTCAACCCATTTTAAGAGTTCTTTATAATCGTCAGGCTGATCAAAAGTGAATGTGACTGTTATCTCCCCTATTTTTCCAATTAACGGTTTGACATACACTTTAACCGATGCATACTCAAGACTGTAATCAATCCCTACAATGGATTCAAAGGGTATGCGGCAGAAGATTCCTTTGTCCTTACACTCCCACCAATTAGGTTTATAGAATAACAGCCGTTTGTTGGTGAGATAAACGGCATATTCCCCTGATATTATGTTTTCTTCAATTAATTTATCGTATTCCACACTGGAGTTATCAAGTACGGCCTCTAGTGCTTTATACCCCATTCCGAAATCTTTTGGATCAAAAGCCGGACCATCATACTTTATGTGAGCATTGCCAATGAGTTCTTCTCCACTATAAAGAGTAAAGGGCAATTCTACTTCAGCCATTATGTGAACATTCAAAGGTGATAGTTATTAACTTTACTAACTATCATTCCTGATTTTATTTGTCCCATAACTCTCCTCTCCATAAATTATATCCTAAAGATGATACAGAGCCCTATATTCTCTCTAAAGTATTCTTACACCATTCCAACGCTCCATATACCTCCCATACACATTCTCCGGTAAGAGAGCCTTGAAACGGCTCCATAATATTAAAAATTGAATCGATAGGCCTTTAGCAGTTTCTTCCTTCAATTGCCTCTAAACTGCAAGATTGAGGGATTAAATCAATATTCTGCCATGCATTCAAGTATATTCGATGCACTACTTCAGATGTAAATGCCTTGTAGTGTGAAAAACTGATAGATGAGATATCATGGCTCATGATGTGCGCCCTGTTCACGGTATCCCAATTTATTTGATCGCCAAATTGTTCTCCAAATTTCCTCATATCGCCAGGAAGGAAATTACTGTTAACCTTTGTCAAAGGCAATGGGTTTCTTACAAGCCATGATCTAAAGGCAATATAGCGGAACATAGACTCATCATCGCTCCTGCCTTTAATCGCTTCTGTGAGGATTGGAATGAGGTTTGGATGTAAGGGTACATAGTGTTCATATCGGATTTTATCGAGTGATGGGGGAACAAGAATCACTGGATGCTCTTTACTCAAGGCATCTCTAAACATACCGACCGTTAGTTTTTCAATTGTTGCCTCTGCGCGCTGTGCAGTATAGCACCCAAACCCTACCAAAGCAAGATAGTTGATGCAATTGGATTTCTTGATCTTACCTGCGCGATAGTCATTCACTACATGGTTGCAGAGGTTGGTTACATCATCAAGAGCAATGATACGGTCCGTAACCACCTTACGCTCTTTAATTGCTTTTGGTTTCTCTAAGAACATTTCAAAGGCTTGGTAATTCGCATTCAGATACAACTTACTCAGATGCTTCAGGAATGTTCTGCCAAAACAGATTTGTTTGTTGATGTTGCTGTTACTGCGGGAATTTGTCAAGATGTGATTCTTTAATCTGGTTGTTGTCTCTTGGCTGATGATCCCTTCTGTTTGTTCCCATATTACTCGCGCGCTTTTTCTGATCCAGTAAAGTGATTTGGGGCTTAAACCCCGCTCTCTTTCTTTGGCATACTCCATCAGTTCTGCATGTGTAAATTGGAGTGTGATTTGGCCTAAATTTGACCCTCTTTCTTGATTTACGCTTCTCTTGTCAGGTATGGCGCGTAGCTGAATGCCGCACAGAACAGAAGGAGGCTTACTCCTCCCACTCTTCACATTACGAAGTTCTTCTTGATGGAACGTTTTTATAGAATCTCAGCCACCCTTTGGTTTCAGTTCGATCTCTGCAAACGTCACGACATGCGAGTCGAAGACGTCGCCCCGGTCATTCACGAAGAGCTGGACGAAGATCTCGGCGGGTGCGTTCTCCATGGATACGACGTCCCCGTGCTCCGCCCTGACGTCGAAACCGAGGGCCTCCAGTTCGCTCCGGACGGCGTCCCGGGTGTGGTAGGTCGAGAGTATATCCCTGACCTTTGCAAGGACGTTCTGCTGCTCCTCCTCCTTCACGACCATACCCTCTCATGCGCCCCGGGGTATATAACCCCTCCTGGAGGGGGCCCGGTGGGCCGCAGTACCGCCGCTGCCGGTGCCTCCCCGGCACTGGTCCGGGAGTGCCTTCAGGCAAATATATATGTGGAAAAATTACCAATAGTAATAATATGGAGATACCCACCCCGGCCGAGCTGCGGGAGAAAAGGCTTTGTATGGGCTTAAAGCAGGCAGATGTAGCCCGTATGGCCGGAATCAGCCAGTCCATGGTCGCGCGGATCGAGGCAGGCAGTGTGGACCCGAGGGTGAGCACGCTTGCGAGGATAGTGGAAGTCCTGCAGGCAGCCGAAAACTCGGCGATCACGGCGGCCGACGTGATGAACGCGCCCGTGCTCTCCGTTGCCCCGGACGATCCCGTCAGCCGTGCCGTCGAGATCATGGGTCACAACGGTATCTCCCAGCTGCCGGTGCTCGAGAACGGGGTGCCGGTCGGGTGCATATCCGAGTCGGCAATCATGAACGCCATGGAAGAAGGGGGTCTCCACCAGACGCACCGGAAACTGGTGCAGGATTATATGGAGCCCGGTTTCCCGACGGTTCCTCCGACGGCGTCCATCGATACGGTCGTCCATCTCCTGCATCACAGCCACGCGATCGTCGTGCTCGAAAAGGGGAAAGTGCAGGGTGTGATCACCAAGCACGACCTGATATCGCTGATTACGTAATTTTTAGAGCAGCGAAACCAGGTCCCGGAGAACCGTTTCGGGATCGTCGGCCTTGACCACGCTTGAGGCGAGGAGGACGCCACAGGTCCCGAGGTCGAGGGCAATTTTCACGCATTCGCCCGACTGGATGCCTGCCCCGGTCAGGACTTTCGCGTCCGGGTTCACCGCCCTGACGGCGTTGACGGACCGCTCGATGATCCCCGGGTCGGCCTTCGATACCGAGACCCCGCTCCCGATCAGCTCCGGGGGCTCGACGGCCACGTAGTCGGGCCCGAGCGCTGCGGCGGCGGCGCTGGTGGAGTCGTTGTTCGTGCAGACGACCGACTCGAGATGGAGCCTTCGAGCAGCCTGGACGCAGGCGTCGATATCGGCCAGGGTGAGGCGGCGCTCGGAGTGGTTGATCAGGGTGCCGCGTGCACCCGCCGACCTGACGGCTTCAGGGAGAATATGGCCGGTATGGGCGCCGGGGGTGATCGCATCGATATGTTGGGCGTAGACGGGGATCGCGTAGTGGTGGCTCATCGGGTGAATTTCGGTGAAGACCGGCGCGATGCCGATGAGGGCGCCGCTCTCTCTCGCCACGGTCTCGGCCGCAGCGGCGATCCGGTGAGCGTTGCTGCCCATACCCTCCTGATAGGTCTTGAGATTGACCAGAACAAACGGTGAAACCATATCCATCACGTCTGCCTGATAGGTTGCTCCCACTGATATTAACTCTGATGCCGGGCGTGGGGACAGGGAGGGCGGTGGGAGGGTGGATCGCTTGGTGACTGGCCTCCTGACGTGGTCTTTTGCCTCGACTATTGTTGTCGCCTGATAATTGCCATATTTTGCAGCAGACTGAGCGCTGGATGTCCGCGACTTGTGTCCAGCGGAATTTGAGAAGCGTTGGCTTAAGTGATCAAGGCAAGTTTGAAGCTTTTCAGTTGAAAATAACAGAACGGCCTGACATGAGAAAGTCCCCGTGCAGTGGACCGTGAGAGAATCGCCACGGGGGGTGGGGACAAAGGGGAGTGCGAGCGTAGCGAACACGAGAAGAACGAAGTTCTTCGAGGGGGGTCTCCCCCCTCCCCTGAAACCCCTCGCACCTAACGGTGCTCGTGCTCCTGTCCTTCGGCCAGTCGCACTCCCCCAATCGCGATATCTCCACGAATCCCTGTCCACATACGGTGTTCCAAGGGATTTGGATGGGGATCCAAAAAATGATACTGTGCTGGGATCCCTCATGGATGAGTCCAGCATAGGTTTCTCATAGCCAGATTCACTCCTCAATCCCCCTGACAAAATGCCCGCCGGTGATGCCCCCGAGCGCCCGCCGTTTCA
This sequence comes from Methanoculleus sp., assembly GCA_018433835.1. Lineage (GTDB taxonomy): Archaea > Halobacteriota > Methanomicrobia > Methanomicrobiales > Methanoculleaceae > Methanoculleus. The sequence goes on along the minus strand of JAHDQM010000001.1, from coordinate 15,024 downwards.
CCTCGTCCTTGAGCCCGGGGAGTATGCCGGGGTCTCCCCGGGCCACGGCGTCGATCCCCGCCCGGTAGAGGCGGGCCATATCCCCGGCGTAGCGGGGTCCCCGTCCCCGTGCATCGATGGCGACGGCGTCGATCCCCATCCCGGCAATCCGGGGAAGGCGGTCGATGAGGCAGGTCTCGACCGCGTTTGCGATGTAGGTCCGCCCCTCGCCGTCGCACCGGAGCGGGAAGACGCGGTTCCGTTGGTCCTGGAGACCCAGGAACTCTTCCCCGGCGACCGCCGTCGCCAGCCGGTCCTCGGTCACCATCGCCTCGATGTTGCCCTGCACGAGCACCTCGAGTTCAGGGGTGCTCCCGGCAGACTCCGCGAGCCCTGCAAGGTCGGCGGCGGGGAGTTCGGGGGATGCCGTGCACCGCAGGAAGAGCCCTGCCAATTCCGCAGCGGTGCGGCGGTTCCAGAGGTTCAGCCCGGCGGCGCCGTAGAGGTTCATCCGGGGTTCGGCCCGCCGCACCGCGTCCGCGGCACCGAGCCCGCTCACCATCACCCCACGGACGCCTGCCTCGTAGAGCGACGGGAGGAGTGGGGCCGCCGCATCGAGGAACCCGCGCCGGGTGATCGACGGCCATTTCCAGATCAGGTCCGCACCCCCCTCCCGGCAGACGGCGGCAGCCTCCTCGAGGAGGCCGCGGGTCGCCGGGGTGCAGGGCTCCAGGTAGACGGTCCGGGCCCCGCCCCGGACGGCGGCCACGGCACCCTCGAGGGAGTCGGTGTAGACCGAGACCGACGGGGGCCGGGGTTCCGGGTGCAACCCTGTTGGCCGCTCCATCCCGGCGATCGCCGCCTCGGTTCGTTCCCGGGCAGCACGCACCGCATCCGGCCCCGGGCGCCGTGCGGCGAGCACGGCATCCTCGACCCGCTCCAGAAATGTTCGCCTGACCCTGTTCAACTCCCCAAGCGGCGCAAAGAGCCCGCCCGGGTACCGGAGGTCCATCCTCCGTATCGCAAACGGTGTTCCCCCGGTCTTTCCGAGCTGCTCTGCGATCTGGTCCGGGGTAAGCGGCCGGCTCCGCGCCGGCTCCATCCGGAGGTCCGGGCGGTAGCGCACCCGGAGCGGTTCGCCGCCGCTTGGGTCGACGACCGCCTCCAGGCAGGGCGTGCCGTCCTCCCAGACGACCGTCACGTCGAGCGGCAACGGCTGTGGAGGCGTCTCCATGACCCTTTTTGCCCGCTCCTCGAGGTCCGCGCTCCTCGTCAGGAAGACCCGGGCACTGACCCCGACCGGCGCAGGGACGCTGAGTCGCACCGTGCCGCGGCGGACGGCGGGGGTGCCGCGGACGACCGCCCCCACGTCCTCGTCGGGGTCGTCCGTGCAGAAGGCCAGTCCGTCTCCCGGGCGGGGCACGATGTCGCCGGTGAGGCGCACGGTCGCCTCCTGCCTCCGGGGGTCGTAGCCGGCGACCGTGCCGAGCAGGATGCCCCGGTTCCCGGGCCGGTCGCGGGCCATGATCTCAAGAGCGCCGAGGAGGTAACCCTCCGTGAACTCCCGGTTGAACGCGAGCGCGAGGTCCCGCATATCTTCCCGCGAGGGGGACCAGGCCTCCCCGGCGGCGATCGCATCGAGGGCACGCCGGTAGATGCTCGTCACCGTGGCGACGTACTCCGCCGAGCGCATCCTCCCCTCGATCTTGAGCGACGCCACCGGTGAACGCGCGAGAAGGTCGAGGCGCGGGTATACACAGAGATCGCGCGTCGAGAGCAGGTACCGGCCCCCTGCGGGAACGGCCCGGAGGTCCTGCGGGCGCCCGTAATCGTCCGTCTCGGCGATCACGAGCCGGTAGGGCTTCCTGCACGGCTGGGCGCACATCCCGCGGTTCCCGCTCCGTCCCCCGATGACCGAGGAGAGGAGGCACTGGCCCGAGTAGCAGTAGCAGAGCGCACCGTGGGCAAAGACCTCGATGCCGACCCGTCGTGCCTCCGCGTCCTCTGCGATCCCCTCGATCTCCGCGAGGGTGAGTTCCCGCGCCAGCACCACGCGGGAGAACCCTTCCCTTGCAGCCCGGGCCACGCCGTCGCGGTTGTGGATCGTCATCTGGGTGGAGGCATGGAGGGGGAGGTCCGGGACCACCTCCCGGGCGAGCGACGCCACCCCGGTGTCCTGCACCAGGACGGCATCCGCCCCGATCCCGTAGAGCCAGAGGAGGTAGCGGGCCACATCGGGGAGTTCGGCGTCCCGGACGAGGGTGTTTACAGTGACGTAGACCCTGACCCCCCGGAGGTGTGCGTAGTCGACGGCCGACCGGAGTTCCTCGTCGGAGAAGTTCGCCGCGTAGTGCCGGGCCCCAAAACGCCTCCCGGCAAGGTAGACGGCGTCGGCGCCGGCGGCAACCGCTGCGGTCAGGGCCTCCGGCGACCCGGCCGGGGCAAGCAGTTCCGGCGACCCGGATCCCTGATGGTGATCGTGCGGCATCTGCTTCGTACCGTTCGCCCCGCCGGCCTATATACTCCACCCCGGCGAGGGTGGGTATCCTTTTCGGGCAGGAGAGCGATGTGAAGAGGAGGCCTGATATGGACCGTGTGGGGATTATCGGCTACGGGCACATGGGCAGCATGCTGACGAACGGATTTCTCGCATCCGGTACGCTTAGCCCCGATGAGGTCGTGGTCGCGTCCAGGAGTCAGGAGAGCCGGGACGCATGCGCCGCAGCATGGCCGGGAATAGGCATCGCCGCATCGAACAGGGAACTCGCCCGGCGGTGCCGGCTCATCATCCTCGCCGTCAGGCCGCAGGAGACGCGCGGCGTCCTCGACGAGATCGTCTCCGTGATGGACGGGGACGAGCATATCGTCTCGCTTGCCGCAGGCATCAGCCTCGGGGACCTCGAGGGGCTGTTCACGGGATCGGTCACCAGGGTCGTGCCCACGGTCACCTCCGCTGTCGGGCAGGGGACGACGCTGGTCTGCCACGGGCGGCAGGTGGGCATGCACGATGCTCTCCGTGTGGAAGGGCTCTTTTCGTCCATCGGGAATGTGGTGCCTGTCGACGAGATGAACCTCCCGGCGGCCACCCTTCTCTCGAGTTGCGGCCCGGGGCTGCTTGCCGCCATCGTCGAGGAACTGGCCGGGGCGGCGGCCCGTGCAAGCGGACTCCCGCCGGACCGGGCGCTTGTGCTCGCAACGGAGATGGTCGCGGCCACGGCCGCCTACCTCCGGGAGACCGGCGAGGCACCCCGGGACCTGGTCGAGGAGGTCGCGACCAGCGGCGGCGTCACGGAGGTCGGGGTGAAGGGGCTCCGGGAACGGCTCCCGGGTGTCTTCGACGGGACGGTCGCCGCCATGCTGGAGCGCTACGGTGCGGTGGGAAAGTGATGGTGGCAGGAGCCGCTCCCGATCCGTAACGACCGCAGGCAGACTTTTAAGTGATAGGGCAGGAATACATCCGGTAAGTATGAAGATCGTCGTCTCTGTGGAGAATGCCGGCGTTATCGATGAGGTGGCGGAGTACAACCCGACATTCATCGAGGTCAGGCTCGACCGGATGGAAGGAGACCCGTTGGACCAGGTCCGTGCTATCCGGGAGAAGACCGTCACCCCCCTGATTGCCACGCTCAGGAGCAGAGAGGAAGGAGGGCGGTTTGTCGGCGATGCAGACCTCTGGGCCAGGATTGTCGGGCCGATCGCGAGATACGTCGATATCGTGGACGTGGAGGCACGCTACCGGGATCACGCGCCGTTCATCAAGAGCCAGGGGGTCCAGATCCTCGCGTCGCTGCACACGAACGAGATGCCCACCCCGCCGGAGCTCGGAAGGATCGAGGAGATGCTCAGGTCTTACGGCGATATCCCGAAGATCGTCGTGAAGCCCCGGACCCGGGAGGACCTCTTCGAACTCGTCATGTTTACCTTCCGTGCCCAGAAGCCCATCTGCACGAGCATCATGGGCGCCGAGTTCCGCTACGCCCGTGCAATCCTGCCCCTCTTCGGGTCGGAGTTCACCTTCAGCCATGCCGGCACCCCGACGGCCGAAGGGCAGTACCATATACGGGAGATGCGGCAGATTGCGGATCTGCTGAAGTGAGAGGGGGTTGGGACGTCTTTGTCGGTTTTGGGGGAGGCGAGGGTCGAATCGTACCAGGCAAAAAGGTGAATGTATGAGCGCTGGAGGCGTGGGTGTGCCCGCCACGATTTTGACCGTTGTACGTTCACACCTGTTTTACGTAACCGAAAGACGGTTTCCCTCATGTCCCGTACAACGGCTTACTAGTGGATATCGCCATGCACTGCCCCCGCCCCTTGGGGCGGGGAACGACTGCCGGGAGCGTAGCGGACGGCAGGAGTTTGAGCACCGCAGGTGCGGAGGAGGAGGCCGGAGGCCGGGCGGGGTGGGGGTTTGTAGTTGTCAACTTGTGGGGGTCAACTGCCTAAAGACAAGAGTTCAAACACAGTTAATGCAAGTTGGAGACAGGGGAGGGGGGATGCTCCCCCCTCCCCGTCAGCCCCACCCCCAGTGGCGATACCCCCACGGTCCACCGTATCAGGCTTTTCCCAATATTCGGTGACCGGGCCGTCTCGATCATCATGAATGGCGATGTTCACAGAGGCAGGATGTCTGAGAAACCCCTTTAATGAGGCAGCCCTTCCATCTACTCCCCGTCCCATCCCCGGTACTTCGCCTGCTCGAGCATCGCATCGAGAATAACGAGTGCAAGCATGCACTCGGCGACCGGGACGATCCGGGGGGCGATGCAGGGGTCGTGCCGCCCTTCGACCGATATCTCCCGCTCCTTCCCGACCGTATCGACGGTCCGCTGTGCCTTGCGTATCGAGGGCGTCGGTTTGACGGCAATCCGGACGACGATATCCTGCCCGGTGCTGATCCCGCCGAGGACGCCGCCCGCATGGTTGCTTGCAAACCCGGCTCCGGTAATGGGATCGTTCATCTCGCTCCCGAAGAGCCGGGCGGCGCCGAACCCCTCGCCAAGCTCGACGCCCTTAACCGCACCGATGCCCATCATCGCCCCGGCGATGGCGGCGTCGAGTTTCGAAAAGACCGGGTCCCCGAGGCCCGGCGGGCACCCGGCCGCCGTCACCTCGACGATGCCGCCCACGGAGTCGCCCGCATCCCGGGCGGCCCGGATCTCCTCTTCCATCGTTTCCGGCTCCGTCGCGGCGTGCACCTCGACGACCCTCCCCCGGATCGCGATACCGCAGGGTGCAAGGCAGCGCACCGCCACCGCTCCGGCGGCAACCCGGGCAAGGGTCTCCCGGCCGGAACTTCTCCCACCGCCGCGGTGATCGCGGAACCCGTACTTCGCCTGCCAGGTGTAGTCAGCATGCCCCGGCCGGAAGACGTCCCGGAGCGCGTCGTAATCCTCCGACCGGACGTCCCTGTTCCTGACGACGAGCGCGATCGGGGCGCCGGTCGTTCTCCCCTCGAACGTCCCCGAGAGGATCTCCACCCGGTCGGACTCCTGCCTCCCGGACTCGAGCGGGCTCTTCCCCGGCCGCCTCCGGTCGAGGAAGGGCTGGAGATCCGCCTCCGTGAGGGGGACGCCGGGCGGGCAGCCGTCGACGACCACGCCCACCGCCTTCCCGTGACTCTCGCCGAACGTGGTGCACCTGAAGTTTCTCCCGAACGTGTTCATGCAAGCATCTCCCTTACAAGGGCGGGCGAGACCGCAATCCCGGTTATCAGCCGGAACTGCTCCGTCGCCTGGTGGACGAACATCTCCGTGCCGGGTATCGTCTCGCACCCGGCCTCTCTCGCCGCCCGAATAAGGGGCGTCTCCGGCGGCGTGTAGACGAGGTCGAATACGGTCGTCCCCCGCTCAAGGTCGCCGGGAGCAAGCAGGCTTCGGGTGTCGGGCTCCATCCCGACCGGGGTTGCGTGTACCACTACATCGGCATCAACCCCCTTGAACTCTTCCAGTCTCCCCCACAGGCACCCGAATCGCTCTGCGAGCCTCTGCGCCGCATCCGGCGTCCGGGAAAGCACCGTAACGTCCATATCGAGCGATACGAGGGCGTAGACCGCCGCAGCCGCCGCACCGCCGGCGCCGAGCACCACCGCCCGGGCGCCCTGCCGGTGGGCGAGCGGGGCCCGGACCCCCAGCCAGTCGGTGTTATGGCCGTACATCCTTCCGCCGCACCGCACAACGGTGTTCACCGCCCCGATTGCCGCCGCATGATCGTCCGTCTCGTCGAGGTGGCCCATCACATCGGTCTTGAACGGGATGGTGACGGAGAGCCCTTTTGTGGGGAGGAGATTTGCTAGGCGGACGATGACTCCCGCATCCGGCCACTCGAAACGGGTGTAGTGGTAGTGCATCCCAAAGTGCGCAAAGAGCCGGTTGTAGAGGAGCGGGCTCTTGCTATGGGCGCAGGGGTTGCCGGCGATGCCGCATACCAGAAGGCCGGGGTCCCGCTCGATCATCTCCCGCACCGTCTCAAGTCCGAACTTTCCGAGGAGACCGTCCCGCTCCCGCCGCTCGGCCGGGAAGAGGCCCGCCTCCCCGCGGATCTGCCGGAGGATCGTCTCCGCAACCCCGGCGGGGGTGCGGGTCCCGGTATAGATACAGGCATCGGCAGCGCCGAGGTAGGCGTTCTTCCTTTGGGCAAGGAGCGTGCGCACCTCCTCTGCGGGGGGCAGATCGGTCAGCCCCGGCCGGTCGCTCCCGGCGATCCGCTCATGGATGACCTCGGGTGCGGCCGAGAGGAGGAAGACCGTGCCGTGCCGCCGGAGGTCCGCGACGTTTGCCGGGTCACAGACCGCCCCGCCGCCGGTGCCGATCACGCCCTCCGCCGTCCGGAGCGACGCGATAACCTCCCGTTCGAGGGCCCGGAAGTGCGCCTCCCCGTACTGCCGGAATATCTCCGGGATCGGCATCCCCGCCCGGCGCTCGACCAGCGCATCGGTATCATAGAACGGCACCCGCAGCCGGTTTGCGAGGATTCGCCCGACCGAGGTCTTCCCGGTCCCCCGGAAGCCCACAAGGACGACCTTCACAGCAGTCCCTCCCGGTAGAGCGCTTCCCAGAACCCGGGGAAAGACTTCTCCACGCACCCGGGTTCAAGGATCGCCATCCCCCCGACCGCGAGACCGAGCACGGCAAACGCCATCGCCGTCCGGTGATCGTCGTGCGGGTCGACGGCCACGCCGTGAAGGGGAGCGGGCGTTATCGTGAGGGAGTCTTCCGTGACCTCGACGCCCGCACCCATCCGCCGGAGGGTATCCGACGTCACCCCGACGCGGTCGCTCTCCTTGTACTGCAGGTGCGCAATCCCGGCGATCGTCGTCGGCGACCCTGCCGTCGCCGCCACCGCCGCGAGCGTCTGGACGGTGTCGGGGGACGAGGACATGTCGATCTCGATACCCCGGAGATCGCCTGTCCGCTCCACCATCACCGCGTCTCCCCTGGCGGTCACCCGGCACCCCATCGCTTCGAGGGCATCGAGGAACCGCCGGTCGCCCTGGACTGATTCCGGGTTTAAGCCCGTGACCGTGACCCTCCCGCCGCAGACGGCCGCGACCGCGAAGAGGTATGACGCCGAGGAGTAATCGCCCTCGACCCGGTAGCCCCTCCCCCGGTAGGGTACGCCGCTCTCCACCCGGAACCAGTCGTAGCCCCGCCGCTCGAGCCGGGCGCCGAACCGGAGCATCACGTCCGCGGTCACGTCGAGGTACGACCGGGAGGCCGGGGTTGCCGGGAGCGTGAGTTCCACGTCCTCGTCCGCGTACGGCGCCGCCATCAGGATTGACGATACGAACTGGCTGCTGATGCTCCCGTCGATCTGCGTCCTCCCGCCCCGGAGCCTGCCGGAGACCCGGATGGGCGGGAACCCCGCGCGGCCGGTGAACGCGACGTCGCCGCCCAGAGCCCGGAGCGCCCCGGCAAGGGGGCCGACCGGCCGCTCGAGCATCCTCGTGCTCCCCGTCAGCACCACCGGGTGCCGGGCAAGAAGCGCCGCCGAGGTGAGGAGCCGGAGGGTCGTCCCGGAGTTTCCGCAGTCGATGGTCACCTCTCCCGGTGTGGGGAAGGTGCCGCCGCACCCGGCAACAGCGATCTCCTCCGGCAGCCACCCGATCGCCACCCCGAGGCTCTCGAGCCCCCGGACAGTCAGTTCCGTATCGGCGGCGCGGAGCGGCCCTGCAATACGCGACTCGCCGCCGGCAAGCGCCCCCGCGATCAGGGCCCGGTGGGTGTAACTCTTGGAGGGAGGAGCCGGAAACGTCGCGTCGACCGGGCCGATCCGGGATACCCTGACGATCATATCCCCGGCACCTCCATGCGGGCGTAGCACCCGAGTTCCCTGACGGTGGTCATTTCTTTGAGTTCCTCCCTTGCCTCCTGCAGCCCTTCCGAGACCTCCAGATCGATGAAGAATATATACCTCCCGATGCCGCGCCGGGACGGCCGCGACTCGATCCGGGTCAGGTTGATACCGCGCCGGGCGAAGACCCCGAGGATATCCGCAAGGAGCCCGACCCGGTCGATCTCCGGGTCCACGAGGAGGCTGCACTTCGTGCATTCCGCATTCTCGCGGGGAACGGCGGATATCTCCACGAACCGGGTGGTGTTCGTCCTGCTGTTCTGGATGTCCCAGCAGGCCACCGGAAGGGCGTAGATCCGTGCCGCCGTCTCCGAGACGATCGCGCCGGCGTACTCGTCTTTCTGCATCGCCATCGCGCTCGCGGCATTGCTGCTCGTGTGCACGACCTCAACCCCGAGGCCGTCGAGGAAGACGGAGCACTGTTCGTGCGTCTGCGGGTGGGCGTAGATGACCGCGAGGTGTGAAGGATCCTCCCGGGCCGCGAGGTGGTGCCGCACGGGCATGTAAGCCTCCCCGGTGATAACGACGCCGAACTCCGCGAGCCCCTGGAGCGTCTCCCCCACGCCACCGGCCTCCGAGTTCTCGATCGGCACGAAACCCCGGGCGGAGCCGCCCGCCACGTGCTCGATGATGGACCGGATAGTCGGCAGGAGTTCTACATCGTCGCCGTAGAGCCGTCCGGCGAGTTCGTGGCTGAACGTCCCGGCCGGCCCGAGCGTCAGGACGATCATCGGTTCACCACGTGGTTGATGAGGTCGTCCGTCTCGGCCGTCGCGGCCGCCAGGTACGAGGCGTAGTGGCCGGCGTTCCCGGCAAAGAATGCCCGGAACCGCTCTTCGTCACCGGACTCCACGACTTCCCGGAGCATCCGGACCGCTTCCTCGAACTCGCTGAGCACCTCCGGGACGGCCGGGTTCATCTGCAGGATATCTCCGTAGAGCCCTGCATCCTGGGCAAGGAGCCTTCCGACGAGCCCCATCTCGATCCGGTAGACGGGGCTCGTGAACAGAAGCGTCTCTCCGACATCGGCGCCGGTCCGGCGGATGGCCTCCGCTTTTGCAAGCGTCCCGAAGTGAGTGAGCCCCTGGATCACCGCCATCATCCGGTCGTGGTCTTCCGGTGTCGAGAGAGTGATCGCCGCCCCCTGGTCGCGGAAGACGGAGAGGAGGCCCTCGAGGGTCTCCGGGCTGCACCGGGCAGGGGTTGCGACGATCGTCTGGCCCCGGAGCGACGCGGCGCCCGGCCCGAACATCGGGTGGAGACCGATAACCTCCGCACGGGAGGAGAGCATCGCCCGGACCGGTTCGACCTTGAGGGACGTCAGGTCGCAGAAGACCTGCTCCTCCGAGAGAAGCGGGGCGACTTCCCGGATCACCCCGACGGTGGCGCGGATCGGCACCGAGACCATGACGAGGTCCGCCGTCTCCGCGACGGCGCGGGCGGTGAGGGAGGTCTTCGTTCCGGAGACGATCGCCTCCCAGCCGGCCGCCTCGAAGACTCCCGCAAAGAACCGTCCCATCTGTCCCGTGCCGCCGATGATGCCTGCGAGCATTGCCGTCACTTCTCCAGGATCGTTTCCTTGACAGCGACGCCGAAATGCCGCCCGCCCTCCGCGACGCTGCCGAGCACCTTATCACCCACCGCAAGGGCGGCGACCGATACGGCCGTCCCGTCCTCCCTGACAAGCCGAATCGTCTCGGCGTTCTGGAGGACCAGGCTCACCGTTGCATTCCCGGACCTGGCCTCGACGAGGAGGAGCGGGCGGCGCTCGATCTTCACCCTGCCGACGACCGCTTCAGAGGTCGGGCCGGTATGCTCCGCGACGAGCACCTTATCGCCCACCGCGAGGTCGGCGAGGTATGCAGTCTTTCTGTCGGGAAGGAGGATGTAGGCGTGCACCGCCCCGGCGTTCACCCGGAACGGGCGCGGCGCCACGTAGGGGTTCTCCAGGGTTTCGGGATGCACCAGCAGGAACGCCGAGGAGGTGTTGCCGACGAGCATCCCCTCCCCGTCGGCGAGGATCGAGCAGGTATCCACGCAGACCCGGTCCCCCATGCCGACGGGGGCGATCCGGGTCACCTCGAACTGGACGAGGGGGACCTCTGCGCCGGCGCCGGCGATCGTCTTCGCGACCCGCCGTATCTCCGCCGGGTCGTCGGTCGAAAGAACGATGCCCGCCGCACCGCGTTCGAGGACGGTCAGGGCGACCTTCGCCTCATCGGCGTTCGTGACCGCGGCAATGATCCGGTTCGACTGCGCGACGAGGTTCTCGAGCGGGATGACCGTCCAGTCTCCTGTCCTGACGATAACATAACCCTGGCGGGAGAGCCGGAGCGCCTCCTCTTCGGTCGCTTTATCGACGATCTCGACCTCGAAGACGTCTTTTCCGGGGATGAGGTCGCCGTTCGCCGCGACCGTCGTCACCCGGCCGAGTTCCCGCACGCGTTCCGCGTCGTCCGTCACCAGGGCGTCGGCACCGCTCTCGATCGCGGTGGTCGCGAGATCCTTCCTCCACTGCCTGAGATCGACCCAGAACTGCTTCATCGCTCCGTCTCCAGGGCCCCGGCCGGATCCGTTCCCTCGTGCACCACCCGGCAGATCGACCGGATGAACCGGGCGGGGTCACCGCGCTGGAAGGCGTTCCTTCCCATGCAGACACCCGCCGCTCCCGCACCGATCGCGTCCCGGATGGTGGTGAGCGTCTCGAGGTCCCCGCCCTTCTCGCCGCCCGCGATCATCACCGGCACCGAGCAGGCAGCGGTGATCCGGCGGAACGTCTCCGCATCGCCGGTGTAGTTTGTCTTGATCAGGTCGGCCCCGAGTTCCTCGGCGACCCGGACGCAGTGTCCGATCGCCTGCGGCGAGGTGGGATCGATCCCCTTGCCGCGGGGGTAGATCATGATCAGGAGCGGTATCCCCCAGCGGTTGCAGTCCCGCACCACCTCGCCCGCCGACTCGATCATCCGCGACTCGTTCGGGGCACCCAGGTTGATGTGGATCGAGACCGCATCGGCGCCGAGCGCGACCGCCTCCTCCACGGTGCAGACGAGCACTTTGTCGTTCGGGTCCGGGTTTAAGGAGGTGCTTGCGGAGAGGTGGACGATGAGGCCGATATCCTTTCCGTGCTTCCGGTGCCCTCCCTTCACCATGCCCTTGTGGAGCACGATGGCGTTCGCCCCGCCCTCGCTCACCGCGTTGACGGTCTCGGTCATGTTGCAGAGCCCCTCGATCTGGCCCAGCGTGAACCCGTGATCCATGGGAATGATCACGGCGCGGCCGGTGTTCCGGTCCATAATCCGCTCCAGGCGGATCTCTTTTCCTATCATATTCATCACGTCCGGAGAATCTCCATCGCTTCCTCTGCCGGGCGCCCTTCGTGAATGATCAGCGCAGCAGCACGGATCAGGCGGTCTGGCGCCGAATGCTGGAAGGCGTTCCTCCCGATCGATATGCCGGCGGCACCCCCCTCCATCGCGCCCTCCACCAGGTCGAGGATCGCCGCTTCGTCGGTCTTCGAGCCTCCGGCGACCACGACCGGAACCGGGCATCCCCGGGTCACCTCCTTAAACGAGTCCGCGTCCCCGGTGTAAACGGTCTTGACGATATCGGCGCCGAGCTCCGCCGCCACCCGTGCCGAGAGCTTGACGCTCTCGAGGTCGTGCTCGTCCATGACCTTCCTGCCCCTCGGGTACATCATCGCAAGGAGCGGCATCCCCCACTCCATGCACGCGACCGCGACCCTGCCCAGGTCTTCGAGCATCCTTGCTTCTGAGTCGGCGCCGACGTTGATATGCACCGAGACGCCGTCGGCGCCCATCTTCAGGGCGTTCGTGACGGTGTTCACGAGCACTTTGTCGTTCGGGTCCGGGCCGATGCTGGTGCTCGCCGAGAGATGCATGATAAGGCCGACGTCCCGCCCATGCCCCCGGTGCCCGTGCAGCGCAAGCCCCACGTGGCCGATCACCGCGTTTGCTCCACCCTCTGCTACGAGGTCGATGGTCCTTCCGACGTCTACCAGTCCCGGGATGGGGCCGAGCGTCACCCCGTGGTCGAGCGGCACGATGATGGTCTTGCCGGTGTTCCGATCCATGATACGTTCCAGACGAATCTCTTTTCCTCTCATAACCATAGTCCTCCCGGATCTTGATGATACAATCTTCCGGGAATAATTAAAACTGGATAAACCAGATAAAATAGCGATAGAACGCTGCCGCTCCGTCATCACGGGTATCGGCGGTCAAAAACTGTCGAGTCGCTCCTGCGCAAGTGGTGGTTACTCCGTTAACCGAGGTAAAAGCGGTCACCGGCGAAAAAACATTCACCACGCATTGTCTATACCGTTACGCGTTCTTGTATAAAAATATGACGGATTTCCGCGCGAGAGATGAATCAGGCTCAGGGCCGGCCCCCCGGGGGAAAAAGTATGGCGATTGGCTTATTTCCGGCTCTTCTTGAACGATATGACGTCGCCGACGGTCATGGTCACCCGGCCCGGCCCACCTGTGGAGGTGCTGTCTTCGGTCGAGTCGATCAGCCTGATACTGAGCGCTTTCTCGAGCTTTCTCCGGACGTCGTCTTCGGGGATGAGGTCTCCCTTCTCGATCTTCTTGACCAGGAGCTCACGTTCCTTGATCGCCTGTGCAAGGTCGAGCGTGGACCACTCCTTCCCTTCCCGGGCGGCCCGGATACGGTCGGCATAATCGTCGACGATCTCTCCTTCCATCAGGTCAAAGACGTCCCGGGGCCTTCTCCGGGCCTGCGGGGCGGCGAGTCCCGGCTTCTTCTGCGGGGCACCTTTTCGTCGCGGTTGCTGGACTTCCGTACCGTGTTTCGCACATCGAACGCAGACGCAGAGCTCTGCACCTTCGATCTGGATGGTTTTCGACGGTCCCACTATAGGAGCGCCGCATAGTTCGCACTGCATAAGTCTCGCAAACAATTTTATATTCATTTTAACCTATATAATTAATCGAGGAGACCCCATGGGAGATATCGTTCGGCAGGCACCAGACAAGGATACCGGTGAAGACATCTACCAGTATCTCCTGGAACGGATTACGAACCTCGAAAACCGGAACCTGGAGCTACGCGAACAATTTCGCCAGATGGAGTCCGAGAAACGATACGTTGAAACCCAGAAGATCCGCTACGAACGCGAGCTGCGAAAACTGAAGAGCGAGATCGAACAGCTCCGAAGCCCTCCTCTCGTGATCGGGACAGTTACCGACGTCATCGACAACAGCCGGGTGATTGTGCGAAGCAGTGCAGGACCGCGATTCCTCGTCCGTACATCCCAGCTCATCGACCCCGATCTCCTCAAACCGGGTGTCCGGTGCACGCTCAACCAGCAGTCCCTGGCCATCGTGGATGTGCTCCCCACAAGTTACGACGCGCAGATCTACGGCATGGAACTGGTCGAGTCCCCGGAGGAGACCTACGAGAATATCGGCGGCCTTGAACCGCAGATCGAGGAGATCCGGGAAGCCGTCGAGCTCCCCCTGACAAAGCCGCAACTCTTCGAGAAGGTCGGCATCTCCCCGCCGAAGGGCGTGCTTCTCTACGGCCCGCCCGGCACGGGGAAGACGCTCCTCGCACGGGCGGTAGCCCACCAGACGAACGCACACTTCCTCCGCGTGGTCGGCTCGGAGCTGGTGCAGAAGTACATCGGCGAGGGCGCCCGCCTGGTCCGGGAGCTCTTCGACCTCGCGAAGCAGAGGGCGCCGTCGATCATCTTCATCGACGAGATCGATGCAATCGGGGCGCACCGGAACGACTCGACGACGTCCGGGGACCGCGAAGTCCAGCGGACGCTGATGCAGCTCCTCGCCGAGATGGACGGGTTCGACAACCGGGGCGACGTCAAGATCGTCGCGGCGACGAACCGGATCGATATCCTCGACCGCGCCCTCCTCCGCCCGGGCCGGTTCGACCGGATGATCGAGATCCCGCTCCCCGATCACCTGGGAAGGCTTGCCATCTTAAAGATCCACACCATGCACATGAACCTCGGCGAGGACGTCAACCTCTCGGAGGTTTCCCGGCTCACGGAAGGCAAGAACGGTGCCGACCTCCGGGCAATATGCATGGAAGCGGGCATGTTCGCCATCAGGATGGAGCGCGACGCGGTCAACACCGACGACTTCATGAAGGCGATCGACAAGCTCGCGGTGGACTTTGATCGCCACCACTTCCACACCACCTTCGGCGAGATGTTCGCCTGAAGGATATCTCTTTTTTGAATAACAGTTTTGCCGCGGTCCTTTCATCGGGTTATCGTTGCGGGAGGAAAAGCAGTAATCCCGAAAAAGGATACACCGACCTCGTTGAATTGGGCGTGAATCCAGATTCAAGCCCTCTGGAGAGTCATTGATTGCATCACAAATACGGATTCCGGGGGATATCGCCATTGGGGGAACGACGCTCCGGAGAACAACGTCCTGAAAGGACGGAGTTCGAGAAACCCGCAGGGTTTCGAGGAGCGGAGTTCGAGCACCGAAGGTGCGAGGAGCGGAGTTCGAGAAACCCGCAGGGTTTCGAGGAGCGGAGTTCGAGAAACCCGCAGGGTTTCGAGGAGCGGAGTTCGAGCACCGAAGGTGCGAGGAGCGGAGTTCGAGCACCGAAGGTGCGAGGAGCGGAGTTCGAGCACCGAAGGTGCGAGGAGCGGAGTTCGAGCACCGAAGGTGCGAGGAGCGGAGT
>JAHDQM010000019.1 GCA_018433835.1 Methanoculleus sp. | reverse complement strand
GGGTACGAGCAACGTCCCGGGAGGGGATGTTTCGCGAGTTACGGATAAAAGTGAACTGTTACAACAAGTTGATTGCCCTGGGGGCCTGACGGGAGGTGAATGGCGGGAGGGCAACCACCAGGATAGTTATGCAACACAGCACTATGTTCCTTTCTTTTCAGAGTGATTTCATTACAGTACTCCGAAGTCATTCAGTCCTTGTAACAAAGACACGCTGCCTACCTGCTGCGAGGAAGTAATGCTTGGTTATTTCCCCCACCGATCTCACCACGGCAAAACAGCCCCTGTATCATAGCAAACAAAAAAGAAGTCATCAAAACCCCTCCCCCTTCCTCAGTTTAACAGAAACCCCGCCCTCGCGCTCCAGAACGACAATCCTCTCCATGATCTCCTCCCTCAGCCCCTCGGCAAGCCTTCCTGCCTGCCACTCCCGTTCCCGGGCGACATTATCCACGGCGTTCGCCGGGTCCGCCGCCGCGACGGCCTTGAGGGCATAGTACGCACCCCCGTAGGCGTGCTGGGGGACGTGTGCGGTCGCCACCGCCTGGCCTGCGGCACGGGCGGCAAAGCAGGCAGCGTCGTTCTCCTTCGCATCGCGGGCGGCGGCATGGGCGGCAAGAGAAGCCCCCCGGATCTCGGCCATCCTGAACACGCCTGTGCTGACCCACGTCCGGCACGTCTCGATGGCCTTGCGCGGCCGGTCGTCCTCCGGGCACGCCTTCTCGAAGAGCGGGAGGACCCGCTCGGCGCAATCCGCGGCCCAGGCCGCCACCGATACCTGGTCCCGCTTGCTGTATTTCCTCATGGATAATCAGTTATATTCGCGTGCCTTCCTCGATAATCCTGACGTAATCTACAAACATGTACTGCTTATATCGTTCTTTCCCGGTGATCTCTTCCACGATACCGATATCCTCGAATCTTCCCACAAGTTTGGTTGCAGCCTGGCGACTGATTCGCAATTCCTCCGTCACCTGCCCTATCGTGATGATGGGTCGGTCAAAGAGCGTATCGATCAGTTTTACCGCATTGACGCCGCTGATGTTGTTCTCCAACAACTTTTCAATCAGCGTTTCCTTGAGCTGGATAATTCTCTTCGCCGTCTCGATGGAGTTATTGGATACCTCAATTACGCCCTGGAGGAAGAACTCCAACCAGGCCTCCCAATTTCCCTGGTACCGGATACCATTGAGGAGCGTATAGTACTTCTCTCGATTTCTCTTCAGGTAGTAACTGAGGTAGAGCAACGGCCTCGCCAGGACGTCCTTAAAGCAGAGATAAAACGTGATCATCAATCTACCCATTCTGCCGTTACCGTCCAGGTACGGATGGATCGTTTCCAGTTGAGCGTGGATGAGAGCGGCCTTCACAAGCGTCGGCGTTCTATCGTGGCTCTGGATAAACTGTTCCAGGTCTTTCATAAGCCCCGGAACCTGCTCCGGCGGCGGTGGCACAAACACTGCATCCTGAATGGTCCCTCCCTGTGGACCGATCCAGTTCTGGACATGCCGCAACCGGCCTGGGAGTTTATGCGATCCCCGCGTCCCCTGAGTTAAAAAGCGGTGAATTTCATTCATCAGATCAAGGGACAGGGGTGAGAATCCCAGTTTCGCTATGCCGTGGTGGAGCGCTTTGATGTAGTTCAAGACCTCCTGTATCTCGTTGATGTCGTCTTTGGGCCGGATATGGGCTTCGAATTCGAGAACACCCTGAAGGGATGCTTGCGTGCCCTCGATCTGCGAGCTTAACAGCGCCTCCTTTTTAATGTACATCGCCACGAAAAGGTCCGGGTTTGGAAGCACCTGGGTGACTCCGTCAAGGCGGGCCAGGGCACCGTCTGCTTTCGATAATAGATACAAAATTCTCTCATCGAAGACCAGATCAGGGGGTGGTAGTGGATGTGGAATAAACGCGTCATATCCGCCTTCCTGGCGGACGAAGACACCTGCTCTATTATCGGGATACCTCTCCATACAAGACACTTCAATCTAGAACAATATAAATTGCCTTACAAGTCAACACAAGTTGACATAGACGCGATTACGTAATCTAAGTCAACCAGACGGAACTTATAATCCGCACAGGAGTATACGTCAACATGGATTGACGTAGCATCAGTGCACCACCCTAAGTCAACTTACGTTGACGTAAACCGATACTTTCGTTTGCTAATGATCAGGTCGATAACCCCTCTCAATACAGCACCCACCACCAGGGCCCCGCTCACGCCCCACCAGGTCTTGAACCACCGGTACACCCACCGGATTTCCCCGCCGGGATAGGCTATACAAACGTCCCAGACCGGATGGGGACGCATCTCGCGGGCCCGGGGGAAGCCGCCCTGCGCACGGCAATGTACCGTTCCACCGGAAAGGTATATCCCCGCCCCGGATAAGTCGGGGGTCATAAGTAATTCTGCTGCCAGGTGGCAGAAGGAGGATGAATCGCATGAACCGGATAGTACATTTCGAGATCCATGCAGGCGACCCCGAGCGGGCGGCGAAGTTTTACCGGGACGTGTTCGGCCGGGAGATAGAAGAATGGGTCATGCCCGGCGTCGAGATGAAAGACGAAGATCGGTACTGGATGGTGACGACCGGACCCGAGACCGAGCCCGGTATCAACGGCGGCCTCATGTTCCGCCAGGGCCCTGCACCTGCCGAAGGGCAACCCGCGAACGCGTACGTCTGCACGATCGGCGTTGCCGACCTGGACGAGTCCGTTGATGCGGCGCTCAAAGCCGGCGGGAACCTCGTCCTCCCCAGGATGGCGGTACCGGGCATCGGCTGGCTGGCGTACTGCAGGGATACCGAGGGCAACACGTTCGGCATGATGCAGCCGGACGAGAACGCACAATAGACGCTTCCCCTGAATCATCCGGTGCGATAAAACACCAATTCCAGAAAGATATACCCGTATGATCGAGCAGACCAGGGTACACTTCGACTCCGGCGGCGTCACGTGTGTCGGCTACCTCCACCGCTCGACCGGAATCGATGCTCCCCGACCGTGCATGGTGCTCGCGATTGCAGACTTCTGGACACGCCACCCGATCCAGCCTGGGAGCGTGAGCATACCGTCCCTTCGGCAGCATTCCGCTCAAAACATCTTCATCCTCTAAGATCTCGGTTCCTGCACAGGGTGAAGGCTTTGAAGGCGGGATTGGCGAGCGCGAGAGAAATGCCTATCTCGGAAAAAAATCTAAAGAAATGGGTTTTTATACCTCTCTCAGAAGTTGCCGCACCTCTTGGCGGAAACTCTTCTCGAGATCTAAAAGATTCTGATTGACGTCCCATAGCGCGTCGCGATCCCGGGCTTCTAGGGCGTCCGTCAGTGCATCGCGTTCGCCACGGATATCATTGAGGATGCCCGTGACAGCGGTAGTATCGTAGCTGTACGAATCCAGTGCATCGATGACCTCACCGGCAGCCCGGACATTCGCGTCGTACTTGTCAAGGCGGTGGTCTACATGGATTGTCCAGAGTTCGTCTTTGAGACCCGGATCAATCCGGGTGTTCTCCGATATGGTCATTGGCACTTCGGGAGCGAAGGCCGCGGCCGGTGCCACCAGGAGACCAATCAAGCAGAGCATTGAGCCCGCAAACAGGAATGATCGATTTGCCATTGTTCTTCCTCACAGCATACCTCCAGATACGCGATCCTTTCAGGCGTACCGGGGATGTAATGTACCTTTTACAATATACCATATATGCTTTTCTAAATGTCATGTATGCTTGGCAAGAGCCTGCCGTCCTCAAAAACCTGCCGTCCTCAAGTAACCCAAAAGAGAGTCCGATATCACTCGGAAGGTTCGTCAATGAAGTCGAAAATGAAAATTTCTTCTATAGTGGTATGAAAATAGTGGGCAATCTTCCCGGCAAGAGGAAGCGAAGGATCGTACTTTTCCGTCTCGATAGCCTGGATAGTCTGGCGAGTCACACCGAGGCGGCGGGCAAGCTCTTCCTGAGTGAGATCATGCATGGCGCGAAAGACCTTTATCCGGTTCTTCACCGCCGACTCACTCCCCGAACTGCTTCCTATAGTAGAAAGAGAGCAGGATGAATACTACGATCATGCCGGTATCGACCAGAAAAAGCGCGATGCCAAACAGTCCAAGCCTTCGGATTTCCGCATGTGCCTGGCTCCCGGCTCCCTCTATGATCATCCAGAGCGAAAAGACGAGCAGGGCTATCAAGCTGATCTGCAGGGTCCCCAGCGCGGTCCTTTCCCGGATCCGCTGAGTCCGTTCATCCTCCACTATATCGTCGATATACAGACGTGCAATGTAGATGACCGCAATCCCAATGAACAGTCCGGCTGTAAACGGTAGCGGCCGCCCGGTACCGACCGACCACCCGAAATAAATAATCTCGAGCGCGGCGATTATACCAGTCAAAAGATAGAAAGTAATCTTCTTCATGGCGACGCTCTTTTCACGATATAGTTATCATCGGTAGGATATTTAGAACCACTTGGTCCTGGCGATTTCGTCCATATCCCGTAACAACTCTTCCGGGTCCGCCATGCGGCAGATGGTGGTTGTCTGTTTCTAATGTCGATTGATCATCCACGCAGATCACACCCGTCTTCATTCAAATGCAGTGTTAACCATTGTTCTAATATACGGCCATATAATGAGTTCATCCCAAAAAGATCTGTGAACCTCTACTGCACCCTGATTAGAAAACTTACGCTTATGGGACCCGCTATCCGAACCGTATCCGGGGTTAAAAAGATGGAACGGCTTTCCATTGGGTATCGCCACGTGGGGGAGGGTCCGGGGAGGTGCACCCGGCGAAACGGCGGGTGCATGAGCACCGATAGGTGCGAAAGGATGTCCCCCTCCCGGCATAGAGGTTTTGGGACAACCTCAATAAAAAGGGCCTGGATGTCTTTCGAGTAATCGGGCATTAAGAGATTCTAACACATTTTAGGCATGTTCTCTGTCGTTTCAATCCACGCACTATTATTCATTGCTATAAATAATATTTCGCTCAAAATTGCTGCAGGACCGGGCGACGGTCGAACGCCGGGGATCGTCCGCCTCCTCTTTCCCGGTAGAACTCTGCCGCCCAGTTAAATCCCCGGTTGTCTTCATATCACTGCGGTCAGTGGGCTGACCAGGCAGGCACCTTCACGTCCCGGATTCGCTCGGTCGCCGGGAGATAGGGCTTGATGTCCAGGACCGGCGACCGGGCGGCGGAGATCCCGAAGTTGTAGGACTCGGCGAGCCGGTCGATGTGCTCCAGGATCGCAAGGCCGATCCCCTGCCCGCGGTACTCGGGGTCCAGGATGTAGAACCCGCCGAAGGCGAACTCGTCGGAGTTGACCATGATCGAGAACGAGCCGACCAGGCGGCCGTCGAGGACCACCGCGAAGAATGCCTTCGGGTCGACCGCGATCCCGACTTCGCCTTCGTCATCGGCAAATTGTGATCTCACCTGATGGTGCCATACTATGCGTACACCGCAACGAGGGATGAAGATTTGGAACCGATCGCGCTCCGGTCACCCCTCAATGTCCCGGGAGACCTCTGTCCCCCCGATATTGTGTAATCGGATTAATGCAGGAAGAGAGCCAATAACATGCAAAGACGGGAGAGAGCATGAGCAAGACAATCGTTACCGTCGTCGGGAAGGATGCAGTGGGAATTATCGCGAAGGTCTGCACGTATCTTGCCGGCAACCAGGTCAACGTCGAGGACATCTCGCAGACGATCGTGCAGGGATACTTCAATATGATGATGATCGTCGACACCGGCGGATCGTCAAAACCGTATGCCGAGATGGCGACCGAACTTGAAGACCTCGGCGATGAGATCGGCGTTAAAATCCGGTGCCAGCGGGAAGATATTTTTACAAAAATGCACCGCATCTGAGGGGTTTTCATGGTCACCATTCTCGAGGTAAACGAGACGAACAAGATGATCGAGCAGGAGAAGCTCGATGTGAGAACCATCACGCTCGGCATCAGCCTTCTCGACTGCTGCGACGCCGATCTCGATGCCTTAAACCGGAATATATACGATAAAATCACCCTGGCGGCAAAGAATCTCGTCTCGACCGGGAGGGAGATCGAACTCGAGTACGGGATTCCGATTGTCAACAAGAGAATATCCGTAACCCCCATCGCACTCATCGGCGGCCGGGCCTGCAGGTCCCCGGAGGATTTTGTAGAGGTTGCAAAGACGCTGGATCGGGCCGCAAGGGATACGGGAGTCAATTTCCTCGGGGGATACTCGGCCATCGTCTCGAAGGGAATGACCCCGGCCGATGAAGACCTCATCCGCTCGATCCCGGCGGCTCTCTCCTCGACCGGAAGGGTCTGCAGCTCGGTAAATATCGGCTCGACGAAGACCGGGATCAACATGGATGCCGTAAAACTGATGGGAGAGATCGTACGGGAGACGGCCGAGGCGACGAAGGACAACAACTCCCTTGGCTGTGCGAAACTGGTCGTCCTCTGCAACGCCCCCGACGACAACCCGTTCATGGCCGGGGCATTTCACGGTGTCTCCGAGGCTGATGCGGTTATTAACGTGGGCGTAAGCGGCCCGGGGGTCATCAAGCACGCACTCGAGGGCGTCCGGGGAAAGAATTTCGAGGTCCTCTGCGAGACGGTCAAAAGGACGGCCTTCAAGGTCACTCGGGCAGGGCAGCTCGTCGCCCAGGAGGCGTCGGAGAGACTCGGGATTCCGTTCGGGATCGTGGATCTCTCTCTTGCCCCCACGCCCTCCGTCGGGGACAGTGTCGCCGAGATCCTCGAGGAGATGGGGCTCGAATCGGTCGGTGCACCGGGGACGACGGCCGCTCTTGCTCTCTTAAACGACCAGGTGAAGAAGGGAGGGATTATGGCGAGTTCCTTTGTCGGCGGACTTTCAGGCGCGTTCATCCCGGTCAGCGAGGACCAGGGGATGATCGATGCGGTGAACCGCGGTGCCCTCACGCTCGAAAAGCTCGAGGCGATGACCTGCGTATGCTCGGTCGGCCTCGATATGATCGCGATTCCGGGCGACACACCCGCTTCGACGATATCCGGCATCATCGCGGACGAGGCTGCGATCGGGATGATCAACAATAAGACGACCGCCGTTCGGCTGATCCCGGTGATTGGGAAGGGTGTCGGCGACACCGTCGAGTTCGGCGGACTGTTGGGCCATGCACCGGTGCAGAGGATAAGCAGATTCGGCTGCGCCGACTTCATAAACCGTGGCGGACGGATTCCCGCACCGATTCACAGTTTTAAGAACTGATCGACGGGACGGTTCCGGCAGGTGGAGGGGATGAGGTCCCCTTCATCCGCACCGGCGGCGGACTGACAGGCTTATTACGCCCGCCCGCAAGAGACTACCGTATATGGTCGCACCCAAAGATTCGGCCCGGTTCTTCGCCGCCGATGCCTTTGCCGGACACAACGGAATGGAGTGCGTTGAGGTCGCACCCGGCAGGGCGGTGGTGAAGATGGAAGTCCGGGATTATCACTTGAACAGCCACGGAACCGTCCACGGCGGAGCGCTCTTTACCCTCGCCGATGCGGCCTTCGCTCTCGCATCGAACTCCCACGGGATTCCCGCAGCGGCGATCAATGCCGAGATCTCCTACCTCACTGCCGCACGGGCGGGGCCCCTCTACGCCGAGGCGGAAGAGTACGCCGCGAAGCCGAAACTGGCCTCCTACACCGTCAGGATAACGAATGATGCCGCGGAAAAGATCGCCATCTTCCAGGGGATGGTCTACCGCAAGACGCCCCGGCGCGACTGACGGGGGCGGGCTTAGATGGTGGTGATTGCTACGAACAGCGATCTCTTCGACAGAATGACCCCGGAGGAGCTCAAGGAATACCTTGCATTCCTCCTCTGGCACTATCGTGTGGTGGACGCATTCTGGTTCATCTATATCGCCGAGGGGTTCGGCCAGCCGACCGCGGAGGCGATCAACGAACGTGTCTGGGGCCGCGTCGCCCCGATGGCCGCAAAAGACCTCGTCGCCAGGTTCGATATCCGGGAGAAAGGTTTGCGCGGCTTCGTGAAAGCGCTGAAACTCTTCCCCTGGGCGATCATCGTGGACTACGATATCGAGGAGCGGGACGACGAGGTTATCATAACCGTCCCCTCGTGCCCGAGCCAGGAAGCACGGCTGCGGCGCGGCCTCGGGGAGTACGTCTGCCGCGAGATGCACCGGGCGGAGTTCACAAATTTTTCACGGCAGATCGACGAACGGATCTGCGTCGAGTGTCTTTTTGCTCCCCCGGATCCGCATCCCGAGAACATCTTCTGCAAATGGCGGTTTTATATGAAAGAATAGGGTCCCCGGCCGCCGCTCCGGTTCGCCCGGGGCATCGCGCACGTCGCCGCCCGGGCCGCCGCCTCAGGCCCCGGAGAGCGCCGCCGCAAGTTCCCGGCCGCACCGGTATGCCTGCCCGAGCACCCCCCCGTTCTTCCCGACGACGCCCGGCTCAAAGCAGTTGAGGACCGGCAGTCTGGCAATCACCTCGTAGCCGAGAGGCCGGAGCGGCAGGGAGAGCGCCTCCAGCGCAACGCCGAGCTCCGCCGGCTCCGCCTGTTCGCCTACCGCAAACACCACGGCTTTGCGTTTTCTGCCCGCAAGACGGCTGGAGTAGCCCCGGGGACGGTCGTCGGTGAAGTCGTAAAAAGCGTAGAGCCGGTCGATGAACGCCTTCATCTGGCTGGTGACGTTGTAGTGATAGACGGGCGAGCCGAGAACGAGTGCATCAGCTTCCCTGATACGGGGATAAAGCAGCGTCATGCCGTCGTTGAAACGGGTGCAGGTCTTATCGAGCCTGCACCGCTCGCAACCGATGCAGCCTTCGATGGTATATTCGGAAAGACTGACGGCGCTCGCCTCGCTGCCTGCGTCGGAGACCCCGCGGAGAACCTCTGTTAGGAGGCGGGCGGTGTTCCCCCTCGCCCTCGGGCTTCCGCTGATGCCAAGCACTTTCATAATCGGATCTCTCCGAGCGGGCGAATAAGGGTTCCGGGTGTCCACGCTTCCTGCTGCGCGTGAGAGGAACACCTATGTACCGGATCATCGACTGGAACGAACTCTGGAAAGCGCTCCCACGCGGGTTCGTCCGAACGTGCCGAGAAAGACCGCGATCCTGCCGTACGAAAGATTAAAAAAAGAGGGATCCGGGTATATCGGCTCAGAGGAAACGGTGCGCAATCGGACAGTTCACGATGATGCCGACCGAGCCGTACGGTGCCCCGGCGGGTCCGGTGATCCACCCGTCCTCGACGAATCCCAGGATCTGGAACTCTTCCGTCAACCGGGACCGATATCCGTTCTCGATGGACGCGTTCGTCCACTCGCCCAGGTTCATGTCCCACAGGGGGCTGTAGTCGTTGGCAACGGAGGGGATACCGCCGAAGACGTTCAGGGGCGAACGGCCGTCTATCAGAGCGCTGTTCAGGCCCTGTCGCTGCGGGTTGTCCGGACCGGTCGGTCCGTTGATGAATACGAAGATCCTCTCTATGCCGCTGAAAGCGCTGTCGTCCCCTCCGACCGGGATGTCGTTAAGCGCCGGCGCATAGGTCGCGCCCTCGAGGGCAGCTGCAAGGGTATCGCTGGCGTCGGTGCTCAGGTAGAGTACGGGTTTTGCGAAGCTGAACCCCTGCGTGAGTGCGATCGTGACGGTATTGTTGGTCGGATCGATGCTTACCACCTTGTCGTGCACGATGCCGTAGTCGGGGGTTCCGTTGGAGAAATTGAGGGCCGCACGGTCGACATCGAAGGCGATCATCGGCGCATTGTAAATAGCACCGCCGGCATTCTCAACCCGGACCAGCGGGCTGTAGTTTTCGTCACCCATCGATCCGGGCGTGGCATTCGTGGGCGGGAAAGCATTCGGAGCAGGCCCGGGCACAACCTCGCGTTCAGGCTGGAAATCCACGGCTCCGCTCTCGAACGTCAGTGTTGCATTCTCCTCAAGCGTTGCCGTCCTCGCCCCCCGGCCGACGTCCGTGTACGTCAGTTTGGGTGCCCAGTTCAAACCCAGAGCGTCCGCATTCCCTTTATCGTCCGTATCCGTGAGTATGTACCATACTTTTCTGCCGTCTACGAGCTGGCCCTCATACAGCGGCAGGGTGATCGTGCCGGCATCCAGGTCAATCGGCCCGGCTCGCAGCAGCTGGTTGGGACCAACAAGCCGGGGATCGAACGTCGACGGTGCAGGACCAAAGTAAGTCAGGGGCACATCCGCTCCGACGGAGGCGGGAGCAGGGGCAACACTGTCTGATTCGGTCGCATTCCCGGTCTCTTGTGCCGACGCCGCAACGCCGAAGAAGAGAAGAACGACCGTTACCAAAACCAGGCTATGAAATAATCTCATAGTCAATTCTCCTTGACAGCAGCCCAAACATTTCCTGAACGTGCCCAAACGTATTCTGAAGATACTCAAGCGTTTCCTGAGGATACCCGCGGGACAGGATCCGCAAGGCCGCTACCGGGAACCCCCACTGATATCCATCCTATATATCCGTTCTGGCAATGCGTGCGTGGAGACGCAACCCCGTGTCCAGGCTCAGGCATCGGACGCCGATTCAGCCATACTCCGCCATTTCTGCTCGCTCCTTTGCGGGGGTTCCTGCACCTGCCCGTGCCCGGCGATACCGGGTGCAGCCTCACGCCTCGCATCGTGCTACCTGGAAGAGATCCCGACAGTCGCACCGACGAAGGCATATCGGTCGGTGCTCTTCCCCTCGTCCGATCTCGAATCATTTAGTGAACACAGAACAGCGGTCCGCTCCGTGGAAGGCGGACAGTATATACCATTGCAGAGAGACGAACCTGTATGCACCGGATCATCGACTGGAACGAGCTCTGGAAAGCGCTCCACGCGGGTTCGTCCGAGCACGTCGAAAAAGACCGCGATCCTGCCGCCGTCTGGGACAAACGCGCTGCAGCCTACCGCCGGGTCACCCGCGACGAGAAGAAGGCGACCGAGCATGAACTCGGGATCCTGGACCTCGCGGCCGGCGACACCGTGCTCGATATGGGTGCCGGGACAGGGAGGCTTGCCGTGCCGATTGCCCGAACCGTCGCCCACGTGACGGCCCTCGACCCGTCGGGAGGCATGCTCGCCGTCCTCAGCGAGCGGATGGCGGCGGAGGGGCTCACGAACTACTCCTGTGTTAAGATGCGGTGGGAGGATACCGTGATCGGCAGGGAGATCGAGCCGCACGACGTGGTCGTCGCAGCGTTCTCGCTCGGGTTCTACGACCTCGCCGCCGCCCTGGAGAAACTCGACGCCGCGGCTCTCCGGGCGGCCTACGTCTTCTGGCACGCGGGAGAGTGGCGCAGTCCAGAGGAGATGGCGCTGTACCGGGCGGTTTTCGGGAAAGAAGCGGCCATGCGGAAGGGGTACCCGGACTACATCTATCCCGTCAACATCCTCCACGACGCCGGGATCTATCCGAACGTCCGGATATACCGTGCCGTCTGGGACGCGGTCTACGACTCCGTCGAGGAGGCCGCCCGGACCTGGGCGGCGATGCACAACCCCGGCATGGAAAACTTCGCCCCCGTCAGGGAGTATTTCGCCCGGACGCTCCGCAGGAACGAATCCGGGAAGTATGTCGAGACGACGGTAAGGCCGACCGCGGCGGTCTGGTGGGAGAAAGAGGGCAGGTGACGGGGAGCGACCACTCACCGGAGTGGTGCCGGAGAGGCGACTCTCCTACTTTATATGCCCGCAAACGAATCTCTGCAGAGATGCAGAACCAACAGCCCGTCGACCTGAACGCCATCGCGTGGGAGGCGATGCGGCAGTACGGTTTTATCCCCGGGTTCCCGCCGGCCGTCCTCAGGGAAGTCGAGGCTCTCGCCGCGAAAGTCTTCCCGGACACCCTCGAAGACCCCCGCGACCTCCGCTCGCTCCTCTGGTCCTCGATCGACAACCACGACTCAGAGGACCTCGACCAGATCGAGGTCTGCGAAGAAGGGCCGGCCGGTGAGATCCGGGTCAGGGTTGCAATCGCCGACGTCGACGTCTACGTCCCGAAAGACTCGGAGACGGACCGGCATGCCGCCCATAACGGGACCTCGGTCTACACCGGCGTTAAGACCTTCCCGATGCTGCCCGACCGCCTCTCGGCAGGCATCACCTCGCTCCTACCCGGACGGGACCGGATGGCGGTCGTCATCGAGTACACCGTCCTCCCTGACGGGAGCACGATACCCGGCGACATCTACCGGGCAATCGTTATGAACCGGGCAAAACTCGTCTACGAAGAGGTCGGCGACTGGCTGGAGGGGAGCGGGCCCGTTCCCCGGACGGTTCGGGAGACGCCGGGCCTCGCGGAGCAGATCCTCCTCCAGGACGAGGCCGCGATGCGCATGAAGAAGCGACGGACTGAGAGGGGAGCGCTCGCCCTCGAGACGATCGAGGCCGAACCGGTCGTGACGGACGGTCGGGTCATGGCCCTCGTCATCCAGCAGCAGAACCGCGCGCGGTGCCTGATCGAGGAGTTCATGGTCGCTGCGAACGGCAGCCTGACGGCGTTCCTGGAGAACGCCGGTCTCCCCATGATTCACCGGGTCGTCCGCACACCGAAGAACTGGGAGGGGATTGTTGCGGAGGCAACGGAACGCGGTGAGACGCTACCCGCCGAGCCGGATGCGGAGGCGCTCACCCGGTTCCTCATCCGGCAGAAGGCGGCCGACCCCGACCGCTTCCCCGACCTCTCCCTCACGGTGGTGAAACTCATGGGGGCGGGCGAGTACGTGGCGTTCCAGCCGGGCGACGTGCCGGTCGGCCACTTCGCCCTCGCCGTCACCGATTACACCCACGGCACCGCCCCGAACCGGCGCTACGTCGACCTCATCATCCTGCGGCTGGTAAAATCGGTCGTCGACGCCGAGCCCCGCCCCCCCTACGCGCCCGCCGAACTCGACGACCTCGCCGTCCGGCTGACCGACAGGGAGAAAGCCTCCCAGAAGGTCGAGCGCTTCGTCCGGAAGGCGGCGGCCGCGGTCCTGCTCCGGGACAGAATCGGCGACACGTTCGAGGCGTTCGTCACCGGCGCCTCGGAGAAGGGAACCTACGTCAGGCTGATCGACCCGCCGGCCGAAGGAAGGGTCGTGCTGGGCGAGCAGGGTCTGCGGGTCGGCCAGAGGGTGCGCGTCCGCCTGATGGCGGCGGACCCGTACAAAGGCTTCATCGACTTCGGACGCACCTGGTGAGGGAGGGGACGCCCTCCGTTCAGTAGCCGAGCTGCTCCCGGATCAGGACCAGGGTTATCCTCCCGTCGGTAACTTCGTTGTTGAGGATCACGTATTTGCCGATATAGCTCCCTGTGCCGTAGGCATGCTGCGCCCGCTGGTTCTCGAGGGGCAGGGCGTACTCCCGGCACCGCCGGAATGCGTCGGCGATGGTCGGCACAATCTTGTTCGTCCCGGAGACGAGGATGAGGTGTGCCGCCGCGTGAGGCCACGCCCCCGTCCGGCTCCCGGTCTTGTCGCACCCCACGACCTCGCCCGATTCGGCGATCGCCTGCACCCCGGAGAGGAAGTAGTCGGCGGCCACGCTCTTGCGGCGGAGCGCGTGCCGCTTCTCTGTATCGTCCTCGGCCGTGATGACCGCGTGATAGTCCCGCCATCCCTTCCGGTTCTCCTTGAGCGCCCGGTCGTACCCGATCTCGATCAGGGTCGTCGAGTAGCCGTTCATGGCCTCCGCTCCTTCGGGCAGCAGGTCGACGACGGTCCGGAGTGCATCCTCTACCGTATCCACGAGGAACACCCTGATGTTCCGGGCCTCGATCGCCGCAACCGTCCTCTCGATCGTCGCGTCGTCCGGCATCCGGCTCCATCGTTCCGCATCCACCCCGGCATCCTTCAATAGGTTGACCGCACTGTACTCCGTGGCTTTCGCCATCTGCTGGGTAATGTTCGCCATCCGATCACCCCGGGGACGGGAGATGCGATCCCACATATACCTCTCTATGAACAGGCCGTGCAGGACGGCATCAGGCCTGTAATGGAGAACCGCGGGGAAAACTTACACTCTCCGCAAGGGCCTTCATTACCATACACGCTCCATGAGCACCCGACCGTCTTCCCGGAACCTGACGCCCTCCATATCGAGCAGTCTCCTCTTCAGATCCAGGCCCGCCTGAAATCCGCCCGGCCGCCCGTCCGAACGCAGGGCGCGGTGGCAGGGGATGACGGGAGGAAACGGGTTCCGGGCGAGGGCGTTGCCGACAGCCCGGGCAGCGCACGGGTTCCCGAGATACCGGGCGATGCGTCCGTAGGTGCTGACATATCCCCGGGGGATGCCGTGTTCGGCGAGGAGCACGCGCCGCTGGAAGGGCGGGCACCGACCAAGGTCGAGGAGATCGATCTCGAACTGCACGTCGTGCCCTGCAAGGAAGGACTGAATCCCGGCGATCAGCGTTCTGATGGCTTCGTCGCGGGGCTCTCGAACGGACGACGTACTCCCGAACATCACCGCATCGGCTCGCGGGTCGCCGGGAAGGATGATTCTCTGCACCCTCGGCCCCGGTGCCTCGTGAACCCAGATCAGGAGAACCCGGCCGAATGCCGTCGCGATATCGGTGACCGTCGCACCGGGCAGGCCGTCAGGAGATCGTCCCATGGTTCGGGTATGCTGCTCACGGTCGATCTTGCGCACGTTGCCACCTCTCTGTTCAGGCGACGGAAAAAAGCATCCCAGGGGTGCATGCTGAAGGGAGAACCCGGCCGGCACCCCGAATGCCCTCTTCCATGCCGGGAAAAGCGGGGGTCACATCGTTTCCTTTGAACAGGAAGGTTCCGGCGTGTTTTTTTGGTATTCCATCCCACAAAAGGGTATGAAAAGATGCTATCTCGTCGGTATGGTCTGCCTTCTGGTGCTCGCGGCCGGGTGCAGCGGCCCTGCCGAACAGGAGACCGTGGAAGAGAATATGACCTACGGAGATCTTGCGGGTCTCGTCCGGGACGCCGCCGCCTACGCGGAGACTGCCGGGAAAGATGCAGCTCTCGCCGAATTCAACGACGAGTCCGGCCGGTTCTCACAGGGGGCCGTCTACATCTACGCCTACGATTACGACGGGACGCTTCTTGCCCACCCCTACGAAAAGGATGCGGTCGGAACGAACAGGGGGAACTGGACCGACGTGCGGGGACTCCCGGTGATCCGCATCGGTGCGCATACGGCAGCAAACGGCGGCGGTTACATCGCCTACCTCTACCCGGCGCCGGAGAACGGGTCCATCGATGAGTCGGCAGGGGATACCTACGTTCCGAAGATCGGCTACGTCGCCCCTGCAGGGGAGACGTGGTGGGTGGCCTCAGGCGTCTACCTCTCTGAGGCGGCCGGTCCCGGCCGGGAGCCGTATCCCGAACCCGTATCGGCGATGATCGACCTCGTCGAACGCGGTGCCGCCTACGGCCGCGAACAGGGAGCGCAGGCGGCGTTTTCCGAGATCTCGAATGCGTCCGGGAGGTTTGTCGATCCGGCGGGGCACTACCTCTACGCCTACGACTACAACGGAACGCTTCTTGCCCATCCCCACCTGCAGGCCGCGATAGGCACGAGCCTGATCGAGCGGCAGGACCCGTTCGGGATGGAGAACATCCGGGCGCTCAGGGACACCGCACAGTCGGGAGGGGGGTTCATCGTCTTCGTCTGGCCGAATCCCGAGCAGGATAACCGCGAGGAACTCAAGATCGGCTACGTCCTCCCGGTAGACGAGACCTGGTGGGTCGGCTCCGGCGTCTACCTGAGCGAGATCACCGGGGAGGATACAGCGTTCCCCTGAATACCTTTTTTTCCAAAAACTACACAGCCTTCCCCGGTTGCAGAGCCGCACCCCCTGCGTACAGGATGACTGGAATGGGCACGCCGTTACGCCGATGTTCCGCGCCCCGGCTGCCGCTTCCAAAAAGTCAGGGGGCCGGTGCGGCCCCCACCTCCTCGCTGTCCCAGACGAGGGTGCTCTTCATCTCGGTCATGATCACTCTCGAACCGGGGGGGACCCGGATCGCGTCGCCGATATCCTCGGGCGCCGACGCCCAGACGACCTGGTGCTTGACATCCCCGTCGGGGAGCAGCACCACGACGCTGTAGGTGTTCATATCCTCTTCAGGGGCACCCTCCTTCTCCCCCGGGGTGACACGATAGCATGTAAACGTGACCGGTCCCGATCCTTCCGCCATCTTCTCTTCTGCTTCGCCTCTCATACGCATACCTCATCACCCGGACGTGCGCGGGCCCTCGCGGTTCTGCGCGGCCCCCCGGGATGACGAGAGGCCGCATCCTCCGCTCGCCGGGGAACCCGTCCCACTCCCGGGAGCCACCTCCTCTTGGCACCCTCCTAATAATACCTTGCCCCGTGCCGCAGCTCGCGGTAAAAGGGGCTATGCCCGGTACGGTCCGGATAATGCCAGACGGCTGCCGGTGAAGGGGTTTCAGCCCGCCCCGTCCAGTCTTCCGGAGAGGTTCCATACTATCATCACCGGGACCTTCGGGACGTCGGCATCTTCCTCGTCGTCACGGAGCCCGGCCACCTCGACGAGCACCGGGAGGCCCAGTTGCGCGTTCCTCTTCGCATATCCAAACGACACGCGGTCGATGGTGTCGTCCGGGGTATGGGCCGGGCCGTGCTCCTCGCAGTGAGTCGTCACGGCCGGAAAACCC
This sequence comes from Methanoculleus sp., assembly GCA_018433835.1. Classification (GTDB taxonomy): domain Archaea; phylum Halobacteriota; class Methanomicrobia; order Methanomicrobiales; family Methanoculleaceae; genus Methanoculleus. The sequence continues at coordinate 22,611 of JAHDQM010000019.1, read as the reverse complement.
CGATCCCGGAAGGGAACATGGTCCGAGGCGCAGGAGTGGATGTTCCCGGTCAGGGTGAAGTTCGTGGCATAAAGGGTGTTATAATCTGCCATGAGCGCCGCGATATCCGTGGAACGCTCGTCGTAGACGATATCGAGGACCGAGCGGTTCATGGGATCGTAGCAGGCCGAGTCGTAGTTGAAGTAGAGCACGACCGGGACCGTCGCGTTGGCGGCATAGTCGGCGCTGCCGTAACGGCCGATCTCTTCGGCGTTCCAGAACGCAAATTGCACCGTCCGGTCAAACGAGTGCCGGCTCATTACCCGGGCGAGTTCCAGGACGATCGCGACGCCGCACCCGTTGTCGGTAGCCCCGGGTGCGCGGGCGGGGTCCGAGGACGTGCTGTCGTAGTGCGCCCCCACCACCACGACCCCGTCGGAGGCGTTGCCGCTCCCGGGGAGCGTGGCGACGACGTTGTTGAGTTCCCCCCCCTGGAACTCCACCTCGAGGCCGGGGATGTCGGCAAGCCTCCGGGAGAGGTACTCGCCCGCCTCCCGGTTACCGGCGGAGCCGAACGCCCGGGTCGAACAGTTCTGCAGGTCGTATGTCGTGTTCCGGAGTTCGGATTCGTTGATCTCTGCGAGCATTGCGGCGACGGCAGGATCGTACCCCTCCCCGGATGTGCCGGTTGCGCCCGCCGGAGCGGCCGTGAGGAGAACCGTTGCGCCGGCGAGCAGCAGAACGCAGAGCAGCATCCCCCGGAAGCGGGCATGCCGTCGAGTGTACCTGTCGTGCGCTGAATCACGTTCCATGCATGATCACGTAGAAGATGCCGAAAGGAGGAGTGAAGATATATACTTTCGCCCGGGCAGTGAGAGGTTTGCGATCCGGGAGAGGGGCGCATTCCGGCTCGAATCGCCGAAATAGCACCCGGGCACCTGTTACCGGAGAAGGGCCTCCCGGGGCCAGGTATATATCCCATGGCGAAGACAGATTTCTCAGCCCGATGCGGGGACTGATCACCACCGGAGCATACATGCCTAACCGACCATCAGCAGGTGACGAGTCGACCCTTTTGCGGTGGATGCGGCTTGAGATCGGCAGGATCAACGACGGCGTCGTCGCGGAACGCAAACGTCTCTCCCGGCTCCTCTCCGAGGAGCACCCGTCGTCGGTCACGAAAGGCGGGAGCCGGTACGACTTCGACCGGGACGTCCTCCTCCGGCTGGAGCAGGCCACCCCGGGGGAGTTGCAAAGACGGCTCAGGCTTCCGATCCTCTTCTACTTTGACTCCACGGTCCCGGACAGTTTCTTCCTCGCGGACGAGGCTGCGGTGCAGGCCCTCCAGAACCTCCGGGAGATCAGCCCTCTCCGGAGGATGCAGAGCGGGAGGCTCTGGATAGCGAAACCTCTCGTGTACGCCATCATGAACAGGTACCCGACGGTCGTGCAGATCATGATGGGCTAGGGGGGGGAATGGTCCTGCACAAAAAAAGAGGGGATCTTCTCCCCGGCGCCCGGCACGTCCTCCGGCCGGTGGCCGACGACGGGATACGCGGCCGGAGAGGCGCTCTCGGGCTGGTAATTTTCATACCGGCCCCCATCGGTCGGTGACACCACCGAAGACGGCCGGTCCTGTGTTCCAACGATGATACAGGCTATCAACCCGCCAACAACCAGGGTTTGAATGACGACGGTCAATACCAGGGCCATCTTCTGCTCTGAGATCTCGATCACCTCGCGTGCCGGTGGCGGGGATCTTATTTAAATTTTGCTAAGTTCATGCTCCTCAATAGTATATATTGCTACAGATGCGCCATACGCGTAGTGAGGAGGAGGCGACCGTGCATCCTGTTTCCGGGGATGGCCCGGGAGGAGAGCCGCACCGGCAGAGCAGGGGCGGGATCAGCCGGAGCGGCCGGACAGCTGCCCGGGATCGTTCTTCTTCGCGACGGTTCGCCGGACCCTCTCAAGCACCGGGCGGGTGACCTCGTCCATCTGCCGGTCGAAGTAGTCCACCCATTCCGCAACGACCCCGAGCTCCCTCTGCTGCCCGGAAAGCCGTTCCTGCAGGTCTTCGACGGCCTTCTGGAGCCGGCCGATCTCCTCAATCCTCAATTCCTGCTCCCGTTCGAGGTCCTCGACCAGGCGTGCAATCCGGCGTTCCTGCCGGGCCAGTGTATCCCGCATCACCCCGAGATCGATCGCCACCTCGGGCGGGAGCGGGACGGCGGTCCGGCCGACCTCGCCCGCCGGTTCTTCCGGTGCGGCCGATTTTCTGCCGGATTTGACCTCTTCGCCGATCTCGTCCGGCGAAAGGCCCCTCCCCGAGAGCTCTATAAGTTCATGGACAGTTCCGACCGCCTTTGGCGGAAAGAGCCTGACCCGGCCGATGGTCCGGTAGGTAAAGAGGCTGTCGTAGGTCTGGACGAGTGTCCGGACATCCTGCTCGGAGATCCCGGTGAGGCGCGCGATGTCCCCGATCTTCAGTTCCTTCTCGGTCATGGTACCGTCCTCTGCACCCGCTCTGGAGCTCGAGCGGGAGTCCTACCGTAACTCTTTGTCGTCATCAGGTATAGGTGCGTGCCGGATCACGGGGTTTTTCTTGCCGCCGTCCCAGTACTGGTACAATGAACAGGGGAGCGAAAGAGAGCGTCCCGGACGGCACGACCGTCGTCCGGAAGGCGGTACGGTCTGCCCGCCTTCAGGTGCAGCCTGACGGGACCCTGCGGGTGGTCGCTCCCCCCTCCTTCGATATCGGGGGGTTCCTGCAGCGCAACACGGCCTGGATCGAGAAGCGGCGCGAGGAACTCGACCGGCTGGCCGCCGAAGGCCGCGGAAAGGAGGACCTGCTCCTCCTGCACGGGCGGTTCCACCGCCTGGTCCCGGGCGCGCGGTTTGCGATCGACGAGATCCCGGGGACCGTTGCCTGCCCGTCCGTTCCCGCCCTCAAAAGAAGCCTCTCCCGGATGCTGAAAGAGGAGGTCCTGGACCGCCTGGAGGCCTGCCCGGACCTTGCGGGCCGGAGGCCAGGAAGGATCGCGGTGAAGATGCAGAAGACCCGGTGGGGGAGCTGCTCGACGCTCGGCAACCTCAACATCAACCTGCGCGTCGTAGCCCTTCCCGACCCCTTGCGGGAGTACGTCGTCGTCCACGAGGCCGCCCACCTCCGCGAACAGAACCACTCAAAAAGGTTCTGGCGTCTCGTCGGCGACCGTTACCCCGGATACCGGGCGGCGGAAGCCGAGCTGCGGCGCTACTGGATCATCCTCGAACGGAACCGGGTATGGGGAACGCTACGCGATACTAGGTGAGAGAGGGGATCAGGAGTACTTCCGCCAGAACATGGAGAGCTTCCTCGACTCCGCCCACCGCCCGTCGAGCTGGTCGATGATACCATTGATCCGCTGCACCTGCTGCCGGATCTGTTCCCTCGTCGCGGTATCGTCGAGCAGTTCGGCACGCCCCATGATCGCCTGGAGCGGGTTCCGGATATGGTCGGCGAGGAGAGCGAACTGCTCCATGTTCCGCTCGATTTGAGTGTAGGCCTTTGATTTCAGGTCCTCAACCTCCCTCTGGGCGGTGATGTCCCGGGAGACGGTGACGATTCTCTCGACCTCGCCGTGTTCGAAGATCGGGATCCGCATCTCCCGGAGGAACATGGTCCGGTCACCGCACTTGAGAGACCGCTCCGAGGTCAGCGGCCGACCGGTCCGTATGACGCGCTCGTACAGCTGCCTGGTGGTGGGAGAGAGGAACGGCAGGACGGCGAAGAGATCCTTTCCGACGACGTTCGTTTCGAGCCCCAGGTCTTCGCACCAGGCGACGAAAGCGTCGTTCGCGAGAAGAAGGGTGAGCCGGGTATCCACGACGGTGACGGTATCGGTGATGGCGTCAAGGACGATCTGGTAGAGGCCTTCCGACTCCCGGAAGAGGTACTCGGACTGCTTCCGGTCGAGTGCGCCCGCGATGATATGGACGGCCGCAGAGAGCAGCACCACATCCTCGTCCTCGAACCGGGCATCGCCGGCATTCAGGTCGAAGCCGACGAAGCCGACGACCGCCCCTTTCAACCGGAGCGGAACCATCAGCGTCGCGGTAGCGCCGTGCCGCTTCAGGAACTCGCGCTCCTCCCCGCGCGTCAGCCCTTTCGCGGACGCCCCGTTCACGAGCACGGTCTCGCCTTCGAAGATCCGCACGGCCCACCAGGGGAGGTCGGTCGCGAGAAACTTCCGGGACTCCCCCCGCCGGGGATTCTGCTCCGGCCGGCACCATTCATGCGTTGTGCCAAGCAGCGTCCGGGGATCGTTGAACAGGGAGAGATAGGCCCTGCACGCCCCGCACGCGCGGCCGAGGTCCTCAAGCGATTCGTCGATAGCCGGATCGATCTGCGCGGGGTCCATGAACCGTGCGGGCATCGCCGCAACGGCCTGCTCGAGGCTGCGGCGGTGACCGGGTGCATCTTTGGCCCTGTGCTGCACGGTAACGTCGATACAGGAGAGGAAGAACCAGACATCGGCGGTCCAGGGGTCGCGGACGGTACTGAGCGATATCCTGACGTCAAAAGACGCTGAATCTCTCCGCCGGGCGGCAACCGTCCCGTCCCACCGCCCGGCGGAGATAGCACTGTCGATGCAGTCCCGCCCCTCCTCCGGGGAGAGCCAGAGGAGGGTCACGGGCTTTCCGACTACCTCCTGCAGCGCATACCCCCACATGGTAAGCAGCGGAACGTTGGCAAAGGCAATGCAGCCCTTCCGATCGACGATACAGATCCCGGAGAGCGAGGTCTCGATCACCTGCTGCAGCATCGCGGTAGTAACGCCGGGCGTTCTGGCCGGGGTCTCGCCGGCGGCGGGGTCTCCTTCCTCCTGGCGGTCCGGATTGCCGCCGTGCTGCTCCGGAGGAACGCCTGCCCCCAAACGGTTCGTTGAATGCGGATCCATACCCTGATCGTCCCGGGCGGCAGAACGGAGCCGCCCATCGCCGTTGCGGAGCGGCCGCGCACTGCCGTCTCCTGATCTATCTTCCGGGTTTTCCGGACTGGTTAGGATAATCAATCCCCCGGATCGCGTATTAGAGTTTCTGTTTGTGATGCGTCGACTCCCGGCCCGGGAGAGGGATCGCGGGGCGCGTCCCGGAAAAGAGGGCAAAACCGCCGGCCCTGGCCTCGCAGGATCAGACGTCCGCCTCCGGTCTCCGCGAATATCTCCGGTACATCACCAGGAGTGCGGCGCCGATCAGGAGGAAGACGGCAAGCGACACCCAGAACCCGGCCCCCGCCGGGATGAGGTTCACGATGTAGTCGATGCCAAGAGCGATCCCGAAGCTGCCGATGATGCCGCCGATGGTGATACAGGAGAGAACCTCCGTCTTCGTCATCCCGAGCATTCTCCCGACGACGGAGCCGACGATGCTCCCCGATCCGTCGAAGGGGAGGCTCACGAAGGCGATGAGGCCGACGAAGTAGAGCCGTTCAAGCCACGGCCGCCGGTCGAGGAAGGTCCTGCCTGCCGCCACAAAGCGGCTGACCCAGGGGCCGATGTAGGGGATGCGCAGGACCAGCGGAAAATTCCAGGCCATGAAGAGCCCGCCGGCGAAGTCCAGGAACGCCAGGGCAAACGCGGCCAGCCACCAGGGGATCCCGCAAAGGATGCAGACCGGGATGATCGTCTCCCGGCCGAGCGGCGGAACGATATAGGCTACCATCATCCCGAAGAGCAGGAGCCACTGCTCAGCCGGGAGGAGGAACCATACGACTGCAAGAAAGAGCACGCAGAGCAGGAACGGAACCGTGACCTTCAGCCAGCTCGCCCGGCCGTCAGCGCCATCGTCGTCCCATAAACCGATCTGCCGCATGAATCGCCGTCACCTGCGGGTGAGCACCCGCGCTTCCCGGGCCGGAGTCACTCCTCACCGGCAGGGCCGGCAGGGGCCCGGGTGTTCAGGATACGCTCGATGATCTTTGACGAACTGGCAAGCGAGCCGGGATACCCGGGTATCCGGACGACGTCCGCGTCGAGCCCGCGGTCCCGGAGTCTCTGCCGGAGATGCTCCTCGTCGAAATGCTGGTTAAACCCGAGCGTGATGATGTCGGGCCGGAGTTCTGCTATCGGCCGGAACATATCGTGGAGGTCGCCGAGGAGCGCGTGGTCGACCGGTTTTAATGCCTGCACCATCCGGAGCCTTTGCGCCTCCGGGAGGATCGGCCTTGGCTTATGCTTCACGTTCGCGTCCCGCGCCACAATCACGGAGAGTTCGTCGCCAAGCCTCCGGGACTCCTCAAAGTAGTAGAGGTGCCCGGGGTGGAGGATATCGAACGTCCCCGTTGCGACCACGCGGATCACTCGACCACCTCAAGAAGTGTCGCGCTGCCGTCCGCCCGGTAGCACCGCCAGTCCCTCTCCGTGTAGGGGTACCCGACTATGACGTGGTACCGCCCCACCGTGGGGAAGAACCTGAGATCCGCCGGTGAGGGGGAGAGGACGCCGTTCGGGTGGCTGTGGGCGCTGCCGGCCTGGTGGATGTCCAGCGGGAGCATATCGAGGAAGAACGAAGCACTCTCTTCTCCGACGATGGTGCCGGGCACCAGGTCGAGGTCCCGGATAATGCCGTTCCTCTCTCGCAGCACGGCAACGAACTCGTTCGGATGATGTTCCCGCCCAAGTTCGAAGAGCATCGAAAGCAGATCCCTGCTGATCCCGCATATGGCCATTCTACTGAATGGTAGGCGAGGAGGCAACATAAGCCCTCGCGTTCGGCATGCGTGCCCGGCCCGCGGGAGTCCGGAAAGAAAAAGTGGGATCGTTTAAGGGATGACCCTTCCTTCCGGCGAGGCCTCCGGGGTCGCGTTCTCTGCCGGAGTCACGTTCCCGTCAACGGTGACGTTCACCGTCTCGAATACGAGCGGGGTGACCGGTGTGTGGTCGTTATTGACCAGCTGGACCGAGAGGTTGTGCTCGCCCGCCGTCACGTTCTCCCAGGTGTAGGAGGTGTTCGCGGAGACGACGTAGTCCCCGGTCTCCGGGATGGCGGGAGCGCTCTCATTCGTCGGCACCGGGGCGTCCAGGTAGTAGTGCAGGTGCCCCTCGCCCGTTGCGTTCGCCTGCCCGGTCGGCTCCACCAGCGTGAAGTTCGTGACGTTCACGCTCACCGTGACGTTCCCGGCAGTGACGTTGGCGCCCTCCTCCGGCGACGCGATGGTGACGTTCGCCTCGGCAGTGGAAGTCACGTTCTCTGCCGCGGTCACGTTCTCCGGCAGCACGAGACCCGGCGGCACAAGAACCGTGTCGATGATGTGGACGATGCCGTTGTCGGCCGTGATATCGGATGCGACGACGGTCGCGTTCCCTACCGTGAGGATGCCGTCGGCCACATCGACGGTGAGGTTGTCTCCGGCGAGCGTCTCAAGAACCGTCTCGTTTCCGGTGGCGTTCGCCTCTGTCACCAGATCTTCTACGGTATAGTTCCCCCTCACCACATGGTGCATGAGCAGGGCATCAAGCGTCTCCGTATCGTTCGAAAGGCCGGCAAGGGTCTCGTTGCCGAGAGCCTCAAAGGCGGCATTCTCCGGGGCGAAGACCGTATACGGCCCTCCGGCGGCGAGCACCGTCTGCGTGAGACCGGTATCCTCGACGGCGTCCGCAAAGGAGGTCAGGTTCTCACTCCCGGCGACCAGATCGGCCAGCGTCATGTTCGCCGGCTCTTCCCCGGGGGTCACGTTCTCGTCCGGAGCCACCATCATCCCCTCGGGGACGACGATGACGACACCCTGCATGGGTGTCCGTTGCGTCGAGGCGTTGAGCGTACAGCCGTACGGGTAGGTCCCCGTATCGTTGAACGTGTGATCGAACGTCTCGTTCTGCTCTATCGGCCCGGAGTCGAAGAGCCCTCCCGTGCTGGTGACGGTATGGCTTACCTCGTCGTAATTCGTCCAGGTTACCGTTGTATTGCCCTCGACCGTGAGCGAGGCGGGGATGTATGCACCGCCGCGGATATCGACGTCGGCGGTCGCCGCGAGAACCGGCAGGGCAACGAGTCCGATGGCCAGGGCCGCTACGAGCCCGAGTATGGTTGAATTCCTTCTCATGCAGTCTCACCACGTTTATGAACCACGGCAGGGAGAACGGCCGGCACCCCGAAGCCGGACCCTGAACACACTTCTCATCTCCGGTGGTTCATGATACCGTCCGAAGAGTTCGGCACCGCTCGCCGCTGCCACGGACCGGAAAATAACCACATAAATATATAAATATTATTATATTTCCAGGAGCCCAAATCCCCGGACCGGGGCCGGCCCCCTCCATCATGAAAAATCTACAGGAGCTGGCCGTTCAGAACGGCCCGTCCTGTTCGAAACTCCTCCTGTACCGGATGGCGAGTTCCGCCTTGAAGAGTTCTTTTCCGAGGTAAGCGGCGTGGTCGAGCCGGGAGAGGCTCCCGTTCTCGAGGAGCGTGTAAAAGACGTCTTCCCAGCGCCTCCCCCGTACGGCACAATCCTTGTGAATCGCGACGATACAGTCCTCCTCGATGCCGATGCGGATGCACCCGAGGGGGTCGTAGACGATCTCGTCCGGCACGGGGTGCGCATCCACAATACTGCCGTACTCCAGCGGAGGTTCACGCCGCCGCCGTTTCTCCTTCAGAATCAGGAGGTCGAGCCCCAGGTCTTTGGGGTACGGGCGGTCGGTCGCGAGGGCCATCATCTCTGTCGCCCGCCGCATCTCCGCGACAGACCCGACCGTCTTGTCGCTGTGTTCGCTCGTGAAGACGACGGCGGCCCCGACCTCGTGCGCCATCCCCGCGAGCAGCGCGTTCGCCCCGGGGGAGTCGGCGTCCAGCAGCTCCACGACGTTGCCCGCCCCGAAGAAGAGCGGGCGCGGTACCTCCGAAAACCCGGCGAGCGATCCCGTCAGCCCGGACCCCACCGGCTGGAGGAGAGGATCGGCGATCAGGCAGCGGATCCCGGCCGCCTCGGCGGCCGCAAGGTTCTCGGAGAGCGTCCGCTCACGCGGCACCACGACCGCGGCCGCCCCGGCTTGTGCAACCGCCTCCCCGACGACGGGAATGTTTCCCTCGTGCAGGGAGAGCACCAGGTCGGCGCGGAAGAGCGCCGCCGCGATGAGGGAGGGATCCTGCGTATCGACGGCGAGAGGGCCTTCAACCTCCGCGAGGGCCGAAAAACACCTCTTCACGTCGTCGGGGGTCGCGTCGAACCCGAACCCCAGGTCGACGACATCGGCCCCGTCGGCAAAGAACCGCCGGACATCGGCAAGGAGATCGTCGCGCTTGTACGCGTCCATGATCTCCGCGAGCACCTTCATCCTCGAACCCCCGCCGATCTTTGTGCCCCGGATAATGAACTCCGCCTCCGCCTCCGCCTCGCGGAGCGCCACCTGCCGGCAGGCTTCCTCGCGACGGGTCTGTGCGAGGAACTCGTCGGCGGGGATGGTCTTTGAGAGCCTGATGCGGTCAAGCACCGAAAGGACCAGCGGGAGGTCGGCCGCATGCCGCGGGCCCCGGTAGACCGGGATGCCGGTCTCGCGCTCGACGTCGGCGAAGGATGCGGTGCACATCCCGGAGACGATCGCCATATCGTAGTTGCCGCCACCAAGCAGCCTGCGGAGTTCGCCGGGGGTAAGAAACGACGCGATCTCGCCGGTGATCGCCACATCTGTCTCGTAGCGGTCGCTGAACAGCTCAGCCGCCGCCTTCACGATTCCGGCTGTTGCCGATCCGGTCGGGAGGAGAATGCGCATAACACTTCACTTATTATTCAGAGGATGACAAATAATCTGATCTCATGCTGCGGTGCGACCTGCATGTCCACACAAGGTTCTCCAAGGACGGAGAGAGTAGCGTGGAGGAGATCCTGCGCAGAGCGGAGGCGGTCGGCCTCGATGCCATCGCGATCACCGACCACGACACGGTGGAAGGCGCCCGCTACGCCCTCGAGTGCGACACCCCCGTGATCGTGATCCCGGGCACCGAGATATCGACAAGACAGGGCCACCTGCTCGCTCTCGGGGTCACCGAACCCCTGCCGGCAGGGCGCGACTTCTTCGAGACCGTCGCCCTGGCCCGTGCCCGGGGGGCTCTCCTCATCCTCCCCCACCCCTACCACCGCTGGCGCCACGGCGTCGGGAGGAGACTCGCAGCGGGTATCGGAGCGGTGGATGCGGTGGAGGTCTTCAACAGCCGCTACATCACCGGGTCGGCGAACAGGAAAGCCGCAGTCATCGCACGGAGATTCGGAAAACCCGGCGTTGCCGGGAGCGACGCCCACAACGCGCGTTACGTCGGGTTCGGAGTAACGTATGTCACGGCCGAACCGGATGCGGCCTCTATTCTCTCCGCAATCCGGGGAGGGCGGACGATGGCGGGGGGGAGGATGACCCCGCTCCACACCTACACCCGCCAGTCTATCAGGGGCGCTCTCCGCAGGATACGGCGAACGGTATACCAATGAATCTGGCATTCCGCTTCTCGTATTTCGGGGACCGTTTCTTCGGCTCGCAGATGCAGCCGGGGCTCCGCACCGTGGAGGGCGAGTTCATCGAGGCCTGCAGGCTTCTTGGGCTCTTCGACGACTGGCGGGAGGCAAACTTCGTCACCGCCGGCCGCACCGATCGCGGGGTGCACGCCCGGGGCCAGGTCTGCTCGTTTTCGACCGATAAGCCGGAGCGGGCGATCGAAGCGCTGAACGAGGTGCTCCCGGCCGACATCTGGTGTACGGCGTGGGCCGGAGTGCCGGACGGGTTCCACCCCCGGTACAGCGCCGCATCGAGGACTTACCGCTACGACTTCTTCCCTGCCCCGGGCGACACCGCCGCCATGCACGAAGCGGCGCAGGAGTTTCTCGGGCGGCACGACTTCTCCTCGTTTTCCCGCGCAAGCGACCGGAACCCGGAGAGGACGATCCTTGCGGCACGGGTCTTTGCGGACGGGCCGTTTGCCGTCTTCGAGGTGACGGGGGAGAGTTTCCTCTGGAATATGGTTCGGTGCATGGCGACAGCGCTCGAACGGGCGGGGAGGGGCGAGGCCGGCGCCGGAGAGATTTCACGGCTCTTTAGGGGGCCGGTGGAGCAGAGAATTCCTGCAGCCCCCCCCGAGGGACTGGTCCTCTGGGATATCGATTGCGGAGTCTCCTTTACGCCGCTCCCGATCGATGAGAAGAGTCGCCGGCACCTTGCCGACCGCCACCGCTACCACGCCGTCATGGCGGAGGTGGCCGCACGCCTTGCGCCGGACACACCCAAATATAAAACTTTCTGATACGGCAATGGCGTTCTGAGAGGATAGGGAAACAGACCCTCTTTATTACCTCTGTTTTCGAAAGGATCAGGCCGCAGGCAATAGATCTTCCAAACGGGGTGCGGCAGGAGAAATCAGGCGTTCTGCCCACCATCCGGGGCTGCTGAACTTAATGCTTCCGGATGGTGATACCCGATAAGACCGAACATCGCCGGAATCGCAACATATGGATACTTTATCCATTCATACTGCAGGATAATAGACTCCCTTTCCCAATCAGAAATGCTTAAATACTCAGATACAGTTTTGAGCGCACATTTGTTAACCAAATTAGATCTATTACCCAGATAGTTAACTGGTTAAGTTTAATAATAACCTATTAATATATGCCAGCACAGTCCCGTTTCAGTACGTCAAGAGGGGAAAGCGGATGTACGACAAGGATCCGGTTCGGGCGAGGCCGCCCGCTCACGTAGAGGGGTGGTTCGCCGAAGAAACAACTGTGCCATTGCCGCAGTACATAGATGCAGAGAGTGACAGATGGATTGAACGGCATGTACCCCGGAGCATCGGACAGGAGAGCCCGATAGACGTCCCTGCCCTCCGTTACGAGGTCCAGGAGCAGATCAATCCTCTACGGACGCCGACAGCTCCGGGGAAACGGCGGATGGCGAGCGAGACCGCCGAGGCTGCCGCCATCCCGTCTCGCCGGCCGGGCACGATGAGGACACTTGCGGCGATCCCCTGTTTCGACGAGGAGGTTGCGATCGGTTCCGTCGTTCTCCGGGCCCGGCAGCATGTCGACGAGGTTCTGGTGATCGATGACGGGTGCACGGACAACACCGTGAAGGTTGCCCGGGATGCCGGGGCGACCGTCATCTCGCACGGAGCCCGGAAAGGGAAGGGACAGGGGATAAAGAGCGCTCTTAAGTATGCAGTCGAGCACAACTATGACTGTCTGGTCCTCATGGACGGAGACGGCCAGCACAACCCCGGGGAGATACCTCTCCTGGTTGAGCCGATCCTCGCCGATACCGCCGACCTCGTCATCGGCTTTCGGACCTTCGGCCAGATGCCCTTCTACCGGCGGTTCGGCCGGGCAGTGCTCGATATCGCCTCCAGTACCGGCAGTTCGATAACAGACTCACAATGCGGCTTTCGGGCACTGAACAGAAAGACCATGGAATCGATGCTCGGCACGCTACGAAAGGATGACTTTTCGACCGAATCCGAGATGCTCCGGATCGCCCAGGAGAAGCACCTGCGTATCGGGGAGACGCCGATTAACTGCAGATACGGTGATTTCGACACATCAACAAAGAACCCCCTGTCTCACGGAATGGAGGTGCTCGGATCGATATTCTGGCTCGCCGTGGAGAAGAGACCTCTCCTGCACATCGGCCTGCCGGGGCTCGCCGCGATGCTTGCCGGGATCTATTTCCTGCTTCAGTTTCTCCAGGGATTCAGTAAAACGGGCCTCGTCCCGATCGAGCAGGGCATGCTTGCATCGTTCCTCCTGATCCCGGGAACCGTCGCACTCATGCTGGGCCTGATGCTTGCCCTCATTGCAAGAATGCGGGAGTGAACAGGGGTGAAAGGTGCGATGCAGAGGAGAGGTGTAGAATGATCGGAGTGATACTCGGCACACGGCCGGAGATCATCAAGATGTCTCCCGTCATCAGGGAGTGCGAACGCAGGAGTATTGATTACTTTATCCTTCATACCGGGCAGCACTACTCCTACGAGATGGACCGGCTCTTCTTCGAGGAACTTGAACTCCCGGACCCGGACTACAGCCTCGATGTGGGTTCCGGGACCCACGCCGGCCAGACGGCGAAGATCATGACCGGCGTCGAGGACGTCCTCGAAAAGGAGTCCCCCGACGTCGTCCTGGTGCAGGGGGACACGAACACCGTTATGGCCGGGGCCCTTGCGGCATCGAAACTGCATGTGCGGGTGGGGCACATCGAAGCGGGTCTCCGGAGTTTCAACCGCTGGATGCCGGAAGAGATCAACCGGGTGCTCACCGATCATATCTCGGACTACCTCTTTGCCCCGACAGAGAGCGCCCGGGTGAACCTTCTCGCAGAGGGCATCATGGACCGGAAGATCTGCGTGACCGGCAACACCGTCGTCGATGCGATATACCAGAACCTCGATCTATCGAAGAAAAAAGGCAACGTCTTAAAAGACCTCGACCTCGAGCCCCGTGAGTACTTCCTCGTCACCGCCCACCGGCAGGAGAACGTGGACAACCGGACACGGCTCAAGGAGATCCTGAAAGGGCTCGAGGGGGTGCAGAAAGAGTTCTCCCTGCCGGTCGTCTTCCCGGTCCACCCGAGGACCGAGAAAAGGATCAAGGAACTCGGCATCGGCGTCGACGGGTTGAACCTCACCAAACCCTTCGGGTTCCTGGAGTTCCTGCAGCTGGAGTCGCAGGCGAAACTCGTGCTGACCGATTCCGGCGGCGTCCAGGAGGAGACCTGCGTTCTCGGCGTTCCCTGCGCTACGATGCGCTACGACACGGAGCGGCCCGAGACGCTGGACGTCGGATCGAACATCCTGGTAGGGGCCGACTCAGGGAAGATCCTTGAAGGGGTCCGCTCGATAGCTGCCTGGAAGTCCGGCTGGAAGAACCCCTATGGCGACGGAATCGCCGGAAAAATGATTGTCATGGTCTGTGCGGCCGCACGGTCCCAATGACTGCTCAAGGAAGATGCACATGAAGATTTGCGTGATGGGATTAGGATACATAGGATTGCCGACCGCACTGCTGTTTGCGACTCACGGAGCGGATGTTGTAGGCGTCGACGTGAAGCAGAGCGTGGTGGATTACCTGAATCACGGGAACCTGCCGTTCAGGGAGCCGGGGCTGGAGGAACTGCACCGCGAGGCTAAAGAGCGGTTTTGCGCGAAAACCGAGCCCGAGGCCGCGGACGTATTCCTGATTGCCGTGCCGACACCCCTGGATCCGGCAACAAAAGTCTCGAACCTTTCGTACGTCAAGAAAGCTGCCGACATGATCGCCCCCCACCTTGCCGGGGGAAACCTGGTTATCCTCGAATCGACCGTTCCGCCCGGAACCAGCGAACGGGTCGTCATCCCGAGACTCGAGAAGAGCGGTGTTGCCGTCGGAGACTTCCTGTACGCCCACTGTCCCGAGCGGGCAATTCCCGGGCGGACCCTGCAGGAGATGGCGGGCAACAGCCGCATCATCGGCGGATACGACCGGGACTCCACGGACCGGGCAACCTCGATCTACCAGACCTTCGTCCGCGGACAGATATACCAGACCGATGCGCGGACGGCGGAGTTCGTCAAGCTGATGGAGAACACCTGCCGCGACGTGAACATCGCGCTCGCGAACGAGTTCGCCCAGCTCGCGGAGGAGTGCGGGATCAATGTCTGGGAGGCCATCACCCTTGCGAACAAGCACCCCCGGGTCACCGTCCTCAACCCCGGCCCGGGCGTTGGGGGCCACTGCATCGCCGTCGACCCCTGGTTCCTGACCGAGAACTCAACGCGGTGCAGGATGGTCTCCACGGCGCGGGAAGTCAACGATTCCATGCCGAATTATGTTCTGCACGTCACCCGCAGCCTGCTTTCCGGCATCAGAAACCCGACGATCAGCATCTTCGGTGTCGCCTACAAGGGCAATATCGGCGACACGCGGGAGAGCCCGGCATTCAAATTCATCCAGCTCGCCGAGAACGAGGGATACGCCATCAGGTGCCACGATCCGCACGTGGCGGAATTCCCGCACCCGCTCATGGACGCCCGGGACGCAACGGCCGGGAGCGACTGTATCGTTATCCTCACCGATCACGACTGCTTCCGCACGATCGAACCGGCAGGGCTTCGGATGAGAACGAAGTTCGTCATCGACGCCCGGAACATCCTCGACCACGAGAAGTGGACCGAACAGGGTTTTGCCGTCCGCGTACTGGGTGACGGTTCGTCGGTGCAGCCGGCACCGCTGGACGAGATCGCGCCTCCCGCAAGCCTGTATCCCGCAGGTGCTGCGCGTTCGATCGCATCCCCATTACCACCGTCTATTTCCCTGCTCTCTCCGAACGGGCGGGAGGATTTCCTTTAGCCCCCGCACACGGTCTGGCAGGGAAAGAACCAGCCGGCCTCCGACAACCGCATCCAGATACCACGAGGAGTTGCATGAAACAGGTATGCATCGTATCACAACATTTTCCACCAGAAAAGTCAGGAAACGCATCACGCATCTATGATACCGCCGTACACCTTGCAAAACTGGGTATCGGCGTGACCGTGCTCGCGCCGCACCCCACCTTTCCCACCGGCTCGTTCCCCCGCACCTGGAAACGGTCGGACGTGCAGGAGGTCGACGGAATCCGGGTTGTACATCTCTGGACCTGGCAGCCGGGCTCAGGGGATCCGGGGTTTGCAAGCCGGATGGCCTACTATCTCCTCTTCCCGCTCCACGCCGCACTCTGGCTCCTTACCACCCGAAGCCGGTTCGATGCGATCGTCACGTCGGCACCGCCCCTCTTCACCGGGATCCCCGGGTACGTCCTGAAACGGACGTCGCGCGTAAAGTGGATCCTTGATATCCGCGACCTCTGGATCGACGCATCGATAAGTCTCGGTTTCATCCGGGAGGGGAGCATCTACGAGAGGATGAGCCGGAGGTTCGAGCAGATGTGCCTTTCGCAGGCGGATCTCGTCGGGGTCACGACGGAAGAGCTCGGGCGGAGGATCTCGTCGCGCTACCGGGTCACGGCTCCGATGGAGCTGATCCCGAACGGCGTCAACACCGACGTCTTCCGCCCCACAAACGGCGAAAAGAAGCAGCAGATCGTCTACGCCGGCAACGTCGGGCATGCCCAGGACCTCGATAAGGTGGCCCTCGCCGTCAAGTCGATGAACGGCACCTATAACTTGAAGTTCCTCATCGTCGGCGACGGTGACACGAGGAAAAACCTTGAGAGGCTGGTGAAAACGGAGAGCCTGACCGATTCGATCGTCTTTACAGGCACCCTTCCACGTGAGGAGATCCCACAGTTGCTCTCCGAATCGCTCGTGGGGGTGGCGCCCTTAAAGAGGCTCGCGAACCTCGAGTACGCCGCCCCGACCAAAGCTTACGAGTACATGGCATGCGGGATACCCTTTGTCGGCTGCGGAAGCGGCGAGATTGCCCATCTCGCAAAGGAGTCGGGCGGGGGGGTCATCGCCGATAACACCCCGGAGGCGATCGCCGCGACGCTTTCGGCGCTCCTGGACGATCCGGAGAGGATGGAGGAGATGGGCCGCCGGGGCCGGGAGTACGTTGCGGAGCACTACGACCGGCGATCGGTCGCCCTGAAACTGAAACAGTATATCGAGAGGATGACATGGGCGGGCGCCTGACATCGCTTCTTTCCCGGGTTACCGGGGAGGTCCGCGAACTCGCCGTCGTCGACGACGAGACCGCGTCCGCGTACATCCGCGACCCTGTCTTTGGAATCATCCGGAACCGCGTGCACGCCGAGGTCTGCAAAGCGATGCTTCGGTTGGGTGACGACCCGCTCGTGGGCCCGATCCTGAACTATGTCGCGGCGTGCCAGAACCCGGACGGGTCCTACAACGAGATCCACGTCAACTACGACGAGCCTTCGGCCCTGATCACCGCGTTTATCGGCGACGCGCTCCTGGAGGCGGCGGACCGGTATCCGCACGAGGAGGCACTCCGGAAGGCCCGGGACTTCGTCATTGCATCCGAAAAGAGGCCGGGATACTTCCTGAAGTCCTCGGGATATACCGCCGACCACCTGAACGTCGACGCCTCGTGCGGGGCGTTCCTTGCCCGGTATGCGGAGCGCTACGATGACAGGGACGCCCATGCGGCAGCGTTGCGGGCGGCAGAGAACGTCGTCCACCACCAGCGCCACGACGGCGTCTACCCCTACGCCGTCGATAAAGGGACCTACCCGTACGTCTTCGACCTCCCCTGCGTGCACTACCAGGGCGTGACGATGTACTACCTCGCAAAGGCAAACGACGTGCTCAGGGACGACCGGATCGACCGGAGCCTCGCGGAGGGTGCCCGGTGGCTCGCGGCCGCCCAGCGCCACGACGGGCGGTTCGACTGGTCAAGAAGCGGCCTTTCCTTCGCTTACTGCCTTTCCGGGGCATATGCGTTTGCCCAGGCCTCCTTTGTCTACGCGTCACGGATGGACGATCGCTACCGGGAGCACGCCAATCTCTGCCTCGATTGGCTCGAGAAAGACGTGCGGGGGCTCGCCCCCCGGTGGGAGCCGGCGGCCTGGATCGATCTGGTCCCGTCCGTCGCCACGGCAGCGAAGACGGCAACGCTCGGGGGGTATCCGCTACGGTACCGGGTGTTCCGGTTCGGCTACGGCATGTACCGCGAGATCGCCCGCAGGCGTTACGGCGAGACCGCGGAGACACAGTATTTCGAGACGCTCTGCCGGCTGCTCGGGATCCGGTCGTCGACCGTGGAGCCGTCGAATAACTTCCCCGATCTCTTCATGACATCGGAGATGCTCGACTGCCTCAGCCAGTCGGGAGTATGGGGGGAACATGTATGAAACAGGTATTACTCGACCTGCAGTCAGGGTCTATCCAGGTGGAGAACGTCCCCGTTCCCACCGTAACGAGGGGAGTTGTCGTCGAAAACGCCTACTCCCTCATCAGCGCCGGCACGGAGTCGTCGCTGATCAACCTCGCACAGCAGTCGCTCGTCGGCAAGGCAAAAGCCCGTCCCGACGACGTGAAGAAAGTTCTCCAGAAGGTCGGGACGGACGGCCCGCTCTCGGCGTACCAGCAGGCGATGAGCCGCCTCTCAAAACCGGAACCGCTCGGCTACAGTTGTGCCGGGACAGTTGTGACGACGGGGTCCGATGACTTCGAGGTCGGCGACCGCGTCGCCTGCGCCGGGGCCGGGTATGCGGTGCACGCCGAATACGTCGCGGTCCCCAGGAATCTCTGCGTCAGGATCCCCGACGGCGTCGATTTCAGGGAAGCGGCGTTCACGACCGTCGGATCGATCGCGATGCACGGCGTCCGGAATGCAGAAGTCACGGTGGGCGAGAACGTCGCGGTGATCGGGCTCGGGCTGATCGGGCTCCTCTCCGTGCAGATCCTCAAAGCCGCGGGGTGCCGGGTCATCGGGATCGATATCGACCGGGAGAAACTTGCGCTCGCAGCAAGCCTCGGTGCCGACGTCGTCTCGAACTACGACGGTCTCTCCGAGAGGATGAACGCCTTCTCGCCGTTCGGGGCGGACGCGGTCGTCATCACCGCAGCTACCCGGTCGAGCGCTCCCATCGAGGCCGCCGGCCGCCTGGTCAGGGATAAGGGCAGGGTCGTGGTCGTCGGGAACATAGGGATGAACGTGCCCCGCGACATCTTCTACGAGAAGGAGGCGGAGGTCGTCGTCTCCCGGTCCTACGGCCCCGGCCGCTACGACCGGAACTACGAGGAGCGGGGGATCGACTACCCGATCTACGTCCGGTGGACGGAACGGAGAAACATGGAGGCGTTCCTGGAACTGGTACGGCAGAAGAGGATCGACCTCGACCGCCTGATCACCCACACCTTCGCGCTCGACGACGCGCCGGAAGCCTACAACCTCATCAACACCGGAAAAGAACGGTTTATCGGGGTCCTCCTGCAGTACAGCCCGAACGGCTCAGGTGCTTCAGGCACCGTCACCCGCCTCCCCGAGCCCGATGCTCGGGGGCGGAAGGTTCCGGCCGGGGCCCGGACACTCGGGTGCATCGGTGCCGGAGTCCACGCCCAGAGCGCCCTCTACCCCCACCTGACGGGACTCCCGGTGAGCCTCGGGGGCCTTGCGACCGCGACGGGGCTCTCGGCGCACGCTGTGGCGAAGAAGTACGGGTTCTCCTACTGCACCACCGACTACCACAGGATCCTCGATGACCCCGATATCGACGCGGTGATGATCGCGACCAGAAACGACCTCCACGCGCCCATGGCGATCGACGCGCTGCATGCCGGAAAAGACGTCTTCGTCGAGAAGCCGCTCGCTACCGACATCGACGGCCTTGGGCGGATCATCGGGGCATGGAAGGAGTCCGGGCAGCGGCTGATGGTCGGGTTCAACCGGCGCCACTCTCCGCTTGCGCGAAAGATGAAGGAGTTTTTCGGGAACAGGGCAACCCCCGCGGTCCTCCACTACCGCGTCAACGCCGGGCAGATCCCGCCCGGGCACTGGGTGCATGACGACGAGCAGGGCGGCGGCATGCTGATCTCGGAGTGCTGCCACTTCATCGACTTCATGCAGTACATCACCGGGGCACGGCCGGTCCAGGTCTATGCCCGGGCGATCGAGCCGACCGGGACACTCCGGAAGTACGACAACTTTCAGGCGACCCTGACCTTCGACGACGGGTCGATCGGCACCGTCACCTACACGACGCTCGGTGATCGATCCTACGCCAAGGAGACGGTCGAGGTCTTCTGCGACAACGCTGTCGGGAGGATCACCGACTTCCGCGACCTCGAGCTCCGGCGGGACGGGAAGGCATCAAGAGAGAAGCGGTGGCTCGCCCAGGAGAAAGGGTTTGCCGAGGAACTCCTGGCGTTCGTGAAGGGCGAGGAGCCGGACTTTGCCGGCAGCGTCGCGACGACACTTGCGACGTTTGCGGCATGGGAGTCGATCGATACCGGGACCCCACAGGAGATCGATCTCGGGCAGGTCGGGTTGTAGGACTGGACAGGGGGCCACTCCCCGAAGATCCCTTTGTCAGAGAAGTCGTCCCGAATGTACGTCATGGCCGAGATCCACATGATTTAGAACGCCCTTACGTGCCATCTAGGGGAATTAAGCGGTATCCCGGGCCAGATTCATGACACGGATTCCGTGGGAATATCGCCATGAGGGGGGTGGGGACAAAGGGGAGTGCGAGCGCAGCGAGCATGAGAAACCCGGAGGGTTTCGAGGTGTGAGCGTAGCGAACACGAGAAGAACGAAGTTCTTCGAGGGGGGAGCATCCCCCCTCAAAGGCCTTTGGCCTTCTCGTGCTCCGTTCCTGTAGGAACATCGCACTCCCCGTCAGCCCCTCCCCCAAATGGCGATGTCTCCACGGTTCACTGCATTCGTGCTTCGAAGACCTTCGGTCTTCTCAAACTCCTGCCATCCTGGCAGTCGCACTTACGAACCGTCGCAAGTCGCACCTTGCGGTGCTCCCGCTCCGGCCGCTCGCTACGCTCCCGCCCGTCGCGTCAAAAAAACACCCGGGGAGAGCCCGGGCCTCATCTGCACCCGACTCATCGGGAGGTTTACAATGGAAAAGTAGGTGTGAAAGGTGTTTACGAAGACGAGAGCCGGGATGAACGCACATACGCCAGCTGCTCGCGGATCCTCTCCGGGATCGTGCGGGAGTCTTCCTCCGTAACAGCCTCCTTCCACCCCTCCTCCCGGCACGAACAATCCAGCCCGTCGAACTCCGCCGTATCGAAGTGGCAGTTGTAGCGCTCGATTGCTCCGGTGATCTCGGCATCGCACTTCCCGCAGTTCCGGGCCCAGTCGAGGGACTCGACCGAGTAGTTCCAGGGGCTGACGTAGACGTGGGCACGGTCCCCGAACCGCTCCCGGCACCGCTGCAGGAGGTCGACGAGACTCCAGAGCCACGGCGGACGGTAGAGGTTGTTCTTCCAGAGCTCGTGCACGACGGTATTCTTCTCGACCGTCGTCACCTCGAGGTCCACGTAGTCGATTCCACGGGAGGCGCAGTAGGCTATGGTCTGCAGGAGATCGTCTATCGCCTCCGCCTCGGTGAGAAACGGCGGCTTTACGAGGAGAAGCGGTTTTGTCAGCACGCCCATATCCAGCATTCTTGAATGGAAGAGATCGAAGTTGTTGGCCGAGAACCCCTTGTTGATGCAGAGGTTCATCACCTGGGAGTTCGCGGACTCGAATCCGAACGCTACTTCGAGCTGCCGCCCGTTTAAGGCTTTTTTCATCTTTGCTACATGTCCATCCGGCGAGTAATCGATCCTCGACTCGACGACCACCTTCTTTATGTTCCTGTAGCCGTCGATATACGAGCAGATCTTCTCGATGGCGGCAACCGGCATCTCGCGTTCGTTAAAAATATTTCCATCGTTGTATATCGAGACGATCGGGTAATCCCCGAGATCGACGGCGTTCATCACGTGCTCGAACTGTGCGACGTACTCCTCGGCCGAGACCTCCCTGCCCCGGGATGTCGCACAGTAAAACCCGCACATGGTACATCCCCCGGTCTTCTCGACCCACTCGCAACCCGTGGAGCGGAGGAAGATGATCAACCGCCTGATGGGCTGGCCGTCAAGGTAGCCTACCCGCTCCTCCCAGCCGATGGGAACCGTAAAATCGAGGTTTTGCGGGGCGTTCCCGTTCTGCCTGCGCAACTCGCCGGCCAGTGCCCGTATTTCGTCCAGAACGTCATTCTCTGTTGGGAGACCCGTAAGGATCTCCGCATTGCTACTGCTATCAGGTACGGCCTTCTGAAGAATGATTATCCCCCCTGTCCCGGATATACACCGTCACGTCGGGTGTGCACGGTTCCGGTGACTGTCGCCTTATCGTGCTAAGACATACCCCTGATAGGCTTTCGCATATTTATAGTTTATCCAAATACTCACTTCACCGGGCCATGTTTGCCAAACGGCATTATTTTGCGGGAAATCAAGGAAATCAGACCGCACGCCGAAAAGAGCCGGATCCGCACTTCCGCTGTATTTCTTCCGGAGGGCTATCCGTGCAGCTATAGAACCCTGATCTCAAATGGAGCAGATGACAGCATGCCAATTTTTATATACGTTGTTCAGGGGTATACTACCTCGATGCACCGGGAGGAGCGTCGCCCGCGGGGCAGTGCCCCCGGCAGACCGCCCGGGAAGCGGCCAGAGACAAACCGGTGAAACCCGGGAACGTGAAACGGTGAGGCGAAAAAGCGGTATAACAGTGCCGTTTCGATACGTATGGCAGAAGAGTACATGAGAAAGGGAGAGAAGATCCTGATACGCCTGGGAGAGAGATTCTGCGGCAGGGAGTCGTTCACGGCAAAAGCCCTCGGCATCCTTCCTTCCTACAACGTCTATCGAAAGACTTACACCCTCCTCAAGCAGTCCCGGCAGTGGAGCCCTGAGGAACTCGCAGCCTACCAGGCGCAGGTGCTCTCGCGCCTGCTCGACCACGCCTACGAAAACGTCCCCTACTACCGCCGGGTCTTTCGGGAGCGCCGGCTCGTGCCCGGGGATATCCAGACTCTCGAAGACCTTGTCCTCCTCCCCTTCCTGACCCGGGAAGACCTGCAGAACAACCTCCCCGACCTGAAAGCCCGGAACTACCCGGAGGCGGCCTTCGAATACGTCACCACCGGCGGCTCCACCGGCATCCCG